>JBBQMD010000028.1:0-36621 GCA_038328575.1 Phycisphaerales bacterium
ATGTCGTCGCTGTTTGCGTTCGGGCGTGGGCCAATTTTAGTCACGCAGTCAGCAAACGGAGAGGTTGCAAAGGGGATGGGTTGACCCGATGGAAGTTCATAGTATGGGAAGTTGTAGAGTTGAAACCACCACCAGTCCTCAAGCGAGGTGTTTGTTTCTTCGTACTGCGCAAACGCAAGATCGGCCAATGCCAAAGCACCTTTATCGGTCATCGCGCTCGACAAGAGAGTTCCGTATGCAAATTCAACGGTGCCGCCGCCTCCACAGGCGGTCTTGAATGAATATGTCAGGACGTTATAATACTGTTGTGTGCAAGCGGATTCTGAAAGGAGGTAACCGGAAACGAGTGCCAATCGAACGTCGGAAACACTGGAATTAGTGGCTACGGAAAGCTCAGTTGAGAAAAGAGCTGTTTCAGACGGCAGTTCGAGCCGCCGAAGTTCTACCCATGGAAGCGTCGCCGTCTCTCCATCTACGCCCGCGACGGTGAATGTCTGGCTCGACTCCGCGGCGTCAAAGAGTATCGGCGCAGGGGAGCCAACTTCCGGAACGTTATCCATGCACTGGGCGAGCTGACTCTGTGCCTGATTGGGCTGGAACGGGTTGCTGCTAACAGGCGGTTGGGCTTGCCAACTGGGTGGGAATGCGTACGACGTTTGAGCTTGGACTGCGTTCTCGCACGCAACCTGGGCAAAGGTGCCTGCTGAAATCGCGAGCGCGAGTGTCAGGCGGACGGTCATTATATTTTGGGCGAAATGCAGCATGGCGGGCCTCCGGGTGTGGCGGCGCCCGGGGCGTGGTGCCCGGGGCGTGGTGCCCGGGGCGATAACTGATGGTAGTCGACCGTCGTGCGCCAGGCAATCGGCCATACAAAAACTTTACATTGATGGCGAGCGCGGACGGCGATCAGATTATCGCGGGCTATGGGTTTCGACGCCCGAGAACTCGGTGTACGGCGATCGCTTGTGTGCGGGCGTGTCGATGTTTAGGTCATGGACACGAACTTTGCCTTGTCGTTTGGAGCGTTGGCTGGGGCGTGGTCGACGCGGGGGTTTTCGTTTGATTTGCCGGGCGTTGCGGTGGCGGCTCCGGATCCGTTTGCGGAGGCGTTTGCCAACAGCACTGATCCGAGGGATACGCGGGCGATCATTGACAGCATTGTGTTGAGTTCGCAGGCTCGCGCGTTTTCGAGTGCGTTTGGGGCGATCTCGTCATTCAACGATTCGTTCAGCGGCGACTTTGGGATCTCGTTCTGGGGAAGCTTTGGGTCGTCGTTCAGCGGCGCATCTGGCGGCGGCGGGCTGCCGGATACGTTGTCGTTTTTGCGGCCGAGTGGGTTGTTTTCGCCGAGGGATCAGAACAGCGATGGGCGGCTGTCGGTGGGAGAGTTGTTGGATCTGGCGGCGTGAGTCAGCGTGCGGTGGTGTCGCTGATTTTCCAGCGGCACCAGTAGTGGACGGCCGCGGCGTGCCAGGTGATGTGGCGGGTCATGATGCCGATGAGCTCTTCGAGGTCCATGGTGCGCCCGCCGTAGTGGATGCGGAGGGCGGAGTCGTCCATGGGGCGGGCGGCCCACCAGGCGACGAACTGGTCGAGATCGGCCAGGAGCGCGTCGGCGACGGCGTAGGGGCTGGCGGTGTAGGGGACGTCGGGCCAGGGGCCGAGCTCGGGCGCGGCGGTGAGGGCGTGGGCGCGGAAGGTTTCAAGCAGGTGGCGGAGGTGCCAGGCGGCGGTGCCGGGGGTGGTGGGGTCGCCCAGGTCGGCGCGCGGGTTCTGCTTGAGGGCGCTGTAGAGCGATTCCCAGGGATGATCGACGGCGGATCTGAGCAAGTGCAAGGCCGCTTCCATGCGAGCCAGCATAGCGAACGGCGGGCGAAAGTGGGAGCGGCGGTGGGCGGAGGCTTCGGGGAGGTTGAGATGGCGTGGTTCAGGCGGTGACCGGCTGAGAAACTTCGGCCATGAAGCGGAGGGATTGGAGTTGGCGGAGGGTGTCGGGCGCGGCTTCGGTCATGGGGAGGCGGAGGCTGCCGCTGTCGCGACCCAGGAGCTTCATCGCGGCCTTGACGGGGATGGGGTTGGTCTCGACGAACAGAGCGCGGGCGATGGGGATGAGCTCGCGATGAATAGCCAGGGCGCCGGCGTGGTCGCCTTTGGTGTAGGCGGCGCAGAGGCGGGCGATCTTGCCCGGCAGGAGGTTGCTGACGACGCTGACGACGCCGACGGCGCCGACGGACATGAAGGGGAGGGTCATGGTGTCGTCGCCGCTGAGGACGGCGAGGCGGGGGCAGCGGAGTGCGATCTCGCCGGCGGAGTCGGTGGAGCCGGTGGCTTCTTTGATGGCGCGGATGTTGGGATGCGCGCTGAGGCGGGCGACGGTGGCGGGGGCGAGGGCGACGCCGGTGCGCCCGGGGATGTTGTAGAGCATGACGGGGATGGGGGCGGCGTCGGCGACGTGCATGAAGTGCTGATAGAGGCCGTCTTGCACGGGCTTGTTGTAGTAGGGATTGACGCTGAGCGTGGCGTCGGCGCCGGCGTCGTACGCGAGCTTTTGGAGCTGCACGGCGTGGTGGGTGCTGTTGCTGCCGGTGCCGATGATGGCGATGAGCCCGCGGGCGTGGGCGAGGGCGACGCCGGTGGTGACGAGTTGGCGGAACTCGCTCTCGGAGAGGGTGGGCGATTCGCCGGTGGTGCCGTTGATGACGATGCCTTTGACGCCGCCGTGGGAGTCTTCGCCCTGGGCCTGGAAGTCGATCTGGTCTTTGAGGCGTGCGAAGTCGATGGCGGAGGCGTCGGCGGTGAAGGGGGTGATGATGGCGGTGAAGGCGCCGGTGAAGCGCGGGTCAATGTGCGGGGTGGTGGTGGTGGAGGCGGGGGTGGGGGGGGTTGGGGTGGGCATGGGGAGTCTTTGGAGCGAGGGTGGAGGGCGGTATGCTGGGCGGATGAAGACCTTGATGATGTTCATCGGCCTGTTATGTGTTGGAGTGTCAATTGGAGGTTGTGCGGCGAGCGGGCCGGGGGTGACTGGGGGCGTTTCGTATCTGCTGCGGGCCAGTGACGCGAAGAACAAGCTGGCCTATTACGAGCTGCGGACGAGCGGGGAACTGCGGTATACCGGCGGGATCGGCGCGGGGATGGAGGCGACGGGCCTGAGCCACCCGGACTGGGCGGCGGAGCTGACGGCGCAGGAGCTTGCGCCGGTGCTGGAGCTGATCGCGCAGAACGCTGAGCCGACGAGTGTTGAGCCGACGAAGGAGCAGACGAACTACAAGCTGTCGCTGCGCACGGCGGGGCGGGGCGAGCGTCGTTTCGTCACCGGGCCGACGGCGTTCTTCGAGGGTTTGTATAAGCGCAGCGAGGCGCTGATGTTGGGGCGACGACCGGAGCTGGGGGATCCGGGGCGGTGAGGGCGGGAGAGGCGATATGCGAGTAAATCTAGCGGGTGCTTTTGACGATCGGGATCAGGACATCGAGCAACTGATCGCGGAACTGCAACCCATCTATGGGGCGGCGGTGTCGCAACGCTGGACGTTAAGCTGCCGGAAGTGCACGTATCTGGGGCCTTTCGCCGTGGCGATGGTCCATGCGACGTGGGCGGTCGGTCGTTGTCGGGACCAGAGTCCAAAGATCGTTTTGCCTGGTTCACCGGGCGAACTTGTGAAATTCTGCCGCTACTCAGGCATGGAGCACGAGTTTCGCGGCGGGGCGTCGCCTGACGTGGATCACCCGCAGAACGAGGTTTTGCCGCTTACGAAGTTCTCTACCGCGAACTGGGGGCTGCTGGTTCCTTTGGTTCGGCTTGTGAAGCGACACCGCCCAGAGTTTGGCGAAACGGGCGAGGAGGTGCTTCATGGGTCGTTGTTTGAGGTGATTCAGAATGTCTGCGATCACTCCGGTTCGCCCGTGGGTGGGTCGATGTCGGCGCGTTTCATGTCGGGAACAAACCAAGTTCGCGTGGCCATCGTGGACCGTGGGGTTGGGGTGCTTGCGTCACTTCGCACGAAGTATCCCGACACGCGCGACATTCTTCACGCGTTTGAGCGGGTGATTGAGGGCAACTATTCCGCCAAGAGCCGGCCAACATGGGACTTGGAATCAGCCAGCTCTTTGGGATGATTCCAGCACACGGCGGGCGTGTCACGCTGATGTCTCAGAACGGCGTTGCGTTTGCCTCGGACGGCAATCGGCGGCCGGTGATTCGCGCCATGCGCGCGGCGTATCCCGGCACGGCGCTGTTCATCACTCTACCCGCGTAGGCTTGTGCGTGAAGAGGAGCGTTATCCAAGTCGCGGATCATGTGAAGCCGGATGCGGACATCGTGGAGACCGCGCGGCAGGTGGGGGATCTCGTGGTTGCGTCGCTTCAACGTGGCGAGACTGTGGCGGTGTCACTGAGAGGTGTTCGCGGCGTGCCGAGTTCGTTCTTGAACGTGCTGCTGAGCGTTGTCGCAGCGGAGCTGCCGGGTTTGGATGGCGAGCGGTTTTCGATGGAGTTCGATAGTGACATCCAACGCGAGCTCTTTTCTCGCTCGCGAGACGCGGTATTGAAGTCGCGCCAAAGGGCGGGGTGAGCCTGTTGGAATGAGCCCAGCGCTTTATAACCCGGCCTTGCCTGAGCCGATTGTCGGCATTGATCTGGGAACCACGAACTCGCTGGTGGCGGTGGCGGGTTGGCTTGGGGCGGGGGAGGCGGCGCGGGTGTTGGTGGAGGCGGGGGGGCGTGGGTTGTTGCCGTCGGCGGTGCGGTTTGAGGATGGCGGCGGGGTGGTGGTGGGGGATGATGCGAAGGAGCGGGCGGTGGAGTTTCCGCTGGCGACGGTCGTGAGCGTGAAGCGGCTGATGGGGCGGTCGCTCAAGGACGCTACGGGCGATCTGAAGTTTTTGTCGTACGAGGTGGTTGAGGGGCCCAACGAGACGGTGCGGGTGCGGATTGGCGAGCGCGAGGTGTCGCCTCAGGAGGTCTCGGCGATCATCTTGCGCGAGCTGAGGGAGCGGGCCTCGCGCGTGCTGGGTGTGCCGGTGCGCAAGGCGGTGATCACGGTGCCGGCGTATTTCGATGATGCGCAGCGCCAGGCGACGCGAGACGCGGCGCGGCTGGCGGGGCTGGAGGCGGTCCGATTGGTTGCGGAGCCGACGGCGGCGGCGCTGGCGTATGGGCTTGGGCTGCGGAGCGGGGCGAACCGCAGTGCGCAGGTGGTGGCGGTGTATGACCTTGGTGGCGGGACGTTTGATGTTTCGGTGCTGAGGATTACGCCCAGCGCGGGGGGAGATGAGGGCGAGGGGATGGAGGCGTTTCAGGTGCTGTCAACCAGCGGCGACACGCACCTGGGGGGCGATGACTTTGACTACGCGCTGATGGGGCTGTTCACGCGCGAGATCGGCGAGCGGTTCTTTGGCGGGCGCGATGTGGGCGCGGAGCTGTCGCCCGGCGTGCGGCGGGCGCTACGCGACTTTGCGGAGCGGACGAAGATCCGGCTGAGCGAGGCTGATGAGGCGCGGGTGGAGATTGATCTTGGGGACGGGGAGGCTGGTGCTGGTGGTGCGCGCGTGTATTCGCGGGTGGTGACGCGGGTGGAGTTTGAGAGGCTGATTGAGGGGTTGATTGAACGGACGATGGTGGCCTGCAAGCGGGCGGTGCGGGATGCGAAGCGGTTGATGGAGGGGGAGGAGTTGTCGGCGGTGGTGATGGTGGGTGGGAGCACGCGGGTGCCGCGGGTGAGAGAGCGGGTGCGCGAGGTGTTTGGGGTGGAGCCGTATGTGGCGCTGGATCCGGACGTGGTGGTGGCGCTGGGGGCGGCGGTGCAGGGCTCGGTATTGAGCGGGGCGAGAAGGGATGCGTTGCTGCTGGATGTTGTGCCGTTGAGCCTGGGGATTGAGACGGCGGGCGGCGCGTTTGCGAAGATCGTGATGCGCGGGGCGACGATCCCGGCGATGGCCAGCGAGATGTTCAGCACGCAGGTGGACGGGCAGACCGCGATCAAGTTGCAGGTGCTGCAGGGCGAGCGCGAGATGGCGGCGGATTGTCGCTCGCTGGGGACGTATCACCTGCGAGGAATCCCGGCGATGCCGGCGGGGATCCCGCAGCTTCGCGTGGAGTTTCGCGTGGATGCCAACGGGGTGCTGAGCGTGCTGGCGATGGAGCGGCGCAGCGGCAAGCGGTTGGATGTGCAGATTGTTCCGTCACATGGATTGACGCGGGCGGAGGTGGAGCGGTTGGAGCTGGAGAGCTTTGCGCACGCGCGCGAGGACATGCGGCGGCATCGCATTGCGGATCTGGTGGCGAATAGCGGGCTGGATCTGCATTGGATCGGCAAGCAGATGACGCAGCATGGGGCGAAGCTGGCGCCGGGGACGCGCGCGGCGATCGAGTCGGCGATTAACGAGCTGCGTGATTTGGTGGAACGTGCGAAGGACCCGGCGCGGAGCGATGGCGTGGACCCGGACGTGTTTTATCGCGCGAAGGAGACGCTCGATCGCGCGAGCGTGGGGCTGCATGAGGTGAGTATCTCGGAGAGTTTGCGAGGGGGCGAGGACGGGACCGAGGGATCTGGGGATCGAGGCGTCTAAGGGGCAGAGGGTAGAGGGCAGAGGGCAGGGGGGAGGGGGGAGGCAGGGAGTGGAATTAGAAGGGTGGGTCGTCGGTCAGGGGTTCGGATTGGTTGGTGGGGGCGAAGGGGTCGGGGGTGGTGCGTTCGGGGCCGCCGCCGTCGCGGTGGTTGGTGGGTGGGCCGGATTGGCGGCCGGCGTGCCAGGCGGTGGCGCGTGGGGCGGGCGTGGGTGCGGGTTGGTCGTAGGCGGCGGGGGTGTTGTAGTTTGGGGGCGCGGGATCGGGGGCGTAGGGCTGATAGTTCTTGGGGATGTCGGCGGGTTGGGAGTTTGCGTGTGAGCGGAAGCGTGTGGTGTTGGCGTCCCAACTGAGGTGAACGACGCCGGTGGGGCCGTTGCGTTGTTTGGCGATGATGATCTCGGCGGTGCCGACTTTGTCGCGGTTGTTTTCGTCGAAGGCCGGGCCGGCGACGTCCCAGGCGGGGTCGCCCTTGTGGAAGTATTCCTCGCGATGGAGGAGGAGGACGGCGTCGGCGTCTTGTTCGAGGGAGCCGGATTCGCGCAGGTCGCTCATGCGTGGGCGATTGCCTTCGCGTCCTTCAGGGCCACGGTTGAGCTGGCTGAGGGCGATGATGGGGATTTCGAGTTCGCGAGCGAGGGCTTTGATGCCGCGGCTGATGGCGGAGACTTCGACTTGGCGATTCTCGCGGGCCTGCTGGGGCGAGGAGAGGAGCTGGAGGTAGTCGATCATGATGCACTCGACCTTGTACTGCTGTCGCATGCGTCGGGCGCGGGCGCGCAGGGAGGTGAGCGAGAGGCTGGCGGTGTCGTCAACGAAGAGCGGTGCGTCGGCGAGGGCCATGGCGGCTTCGATGAGGCGCTTGTAGTCGTCCATGCCCTCGTCGTAGCCGTGTCGGGTCTTGCCGGAGCTCAGGGTGCCGGCGCGGATGCGTTGGCTGTCAACGCCGGACCAGGCGCTGAGCCAGCGTTGGGAGAGCTGGTTCTTGCCCATTTCGAGGCTGAAGAGGCCGACGGGCTTGGGTGTGCGGTCGAGATGACCAGAGCGGGGCATATCGCGCCCGGTGGCGATTTGCTCGGCGAGGTTGAGGGCGAGGGCGGTTTTACCCATGGAGGGTCGGGCGGCGAGGATGATGAGTTCGCCGCCTTGGAGGCCGCCGAGCATCTTGTCGAGGTCGTGGAAGCCGGTGCGGACGCCCAGGCTGGGGACGTGACCATCTTCGATGCGGCGGATGAGATCGATCTCGCGTTGCATCATCGAGGCCATCGACTCGATCTCGCCCTGGATGTCGTCCTGAGCGATCTCGAAGATGCGCGACTCGGCTTCGTCAACGAGCTTTTTGCACTCTTCGCCTTCGACGTGGCCCTGTTGATAGGTATCAAAGAGGATTTCGCCGGCGGCGTCGATGAGCTTGCGGAGGCGGTGCTTGTCGGTGACGATGCGGGCGTAGCGGAGGGCGTTGGCCGAGCCGGGGGTGGCGGCGGCGAGTTCGGCAAGGTAAGCGGAGCCGCCGATGCGTTCGAGCTCGTTGCGTGAGCGGAGGTGTTGCTCGAGGAGGACGGGGTCGATATCGCTGTGGCGATCGGCGACACTGACGATGGCGGAGTAGATGGAAGCGTGGGATTCGGAGTAGAAGGCTTCGGGGCCTTTGACGACGCTGATGATTTCGGCGATGACGCGCCCGTCGATGATCATGGCGCCGAGGAGGCCGCGCTCGGACTCGATGCTGTGCGGGGGCTGGCGATCGAACATGGAGCCCATGGGCGAGGCGGAGGCGGGCTCGCGCGAGCGACGGGTGGACTGTTCTTTTTTGATGGCGACGCGTCGCTCGAAGTCGGAGGAGCCGGCGTTGATGGGGGCGGTGGTCATGGGGGAGAGCAGGATACGGGTTTAGGGGCCGACAACGGGGCGAGAAACCGCTGTTTTCTGCTTAGAGTATGGGGTATTTATTGTTTGGGGATATTACCAGCGGAGGCTGTCGATTGTTGAGATTTCTCATCGAACCGGCGGCGATGTTCTTCGTTTAGGCGGGCGGCGACCAGCGGGCGGCGAGGCGGAGGGTTTCTTTGACGCGGCGGGCGGCGAGGTTTGGTGGGAGTTGGAGCGAGCGGGCGATTTGGCGGATGGTGTGTGGGGTTTCGCCGAGGAGGGCGAAATGTTGGCGGGCGGCCAGGAGGAGGTGCGCGGGCGCGACGAAGGCTGGATGTTGCAGGGCGCGGCGGATGCGCGGGGCGGGCTCGAGGAAGATCTGCCAGGGCGAGACGCTGAGTGTCCAGTCTGGGAGCGTGATGGGTTCGGTGGGTGCGGGGATTGTGCGCGTGGCGCGGCGCGAGGGCGTGGAGAGTGGTGGGGAGACGGGAGCGGGCGCGAGGTCTTCAGCGTGGGCGGCGGCCCAGCGGGCGACGGCGCGGTTGAGTTCGAGGCCGGAGGGGGCGGCGAGTCGTCCGCGGTTGAAGGGGTCGAAGCGATCTACGCCTTGGGCGAGGGCGTTGATCGCGAGGGTGAGCAGGGGGACAAGGAGCGCGGGGGGTAGGGAGTCTGGCGGGCGGGCGAGCTGGACTTCGAGCGTGCGGAGCATCATCATCAACTGGGAGCGCACGAGCTCGACCTTGATGCGGGCGGACCAGCGGAGGTTGGTCTCGATCTCGTCAACATCTAGCGGCGACGGGAGCGGCTTGAGGGCGTGGATTGCGAAGGCGGCGCGGGCGATGAGCAGGACGTAGGCCTTGGCGCGGGCGAGCTCGATGGCGGGGTCGGGCCAGCCGGATTCGCGAATGTCGCGCAGGAAGTCGAGCGGGTCAGCGGCGCGCCCGGCGCCGAGGCCGCTGCGGACGGTGGGGGGTTGCAGGAGCGAATCGTGTGATTTGGAGGCGGGGGCAGTGATGAGGCCATGGGCGATGAGGGCTTGGAAGGGAATGGCGCGCAGGCGAGCGGCGCGGGCGATGAGCAGGGCGCGCTCGATGGCGCTGGTGCTTTTGGCGAAGCGACGGGCGAGGCGGGTGTGGTCGATGGCGAGGCGATCGGCGCGGAGGATGACGCGGCGCTGGCGGGCGCTGAGGGTGGTGGGCGGGGGGGCGAGTTCGCGGCGTTTAACGGCCCGCAGGAGGAGTTGGCGGAGGCCCTCGGGGGAGCGGGCGTGTTTGGCCGCGAGTTTGCGGGCGCAGGTGGCGATGGACCAGCCGAAGCGTGAGGAGGCGCGGGCGGCGGTGCGGACGAGGCGAGCGGCGATCGCGGGTGCGATGCGTGTGGGGGCTGGTTTGCGGGCTGGGGTGCGCGGCGCTGTGGTGGGGGCAGTGAGGAAGCGGTCGATGGAGGCGGGGAGGAAGAGGGTTGTCCATGAGCCGCGGACGGGGGCGAGGGCGCGGCGGCTGAGGAGGCCCTGGCGTTGGAAGCGTTGGAGAGAGCGTGGGGTGATGTGGAGGCGTGCGCAGGCGGCGGGCTGGTCGAGCCAGTGCTGGGCGAGGAGCTCGTCGCGTGTGAAGGCGGCGCGCAGGCAGAGGCGGTGGATGAGCGCGGGGAGATCGCGCAGGAGGACGTCGCCTGGGAGGAGCGCGTCATCGGGGAGGGCGGTGCGGGCGGCGGTGATTTGGAAGAGGAGCCACTCAGCGGGGTAGGTGGCGGCGGGGTCGAGGGTGAGTGCGAGACGTTCGAGGTTGACGACGTGGCGGCGAGCCGCGGGCTTGGGGGCGAAGCGGAGCTGCTGGGCGATGTGGGCGAGTGCAGGGGTTTTGAGTCTCGGGAGCGGGGGCATTGGGAGGGGACGCTAGGCGGTGGGCGGTGACAGTCGGGGCATCTTGAGTCGCGTCGCGCGGCGTGAGGGGTTTGTGATCAGGCGGGCTTGGCGTGGCTTTGGTGGGAGGGGGCGGAGCGTGGGGCGGGGGAGATGGTGGCCAGGGGTGGGAGGCCGGCTTCGGCATCGGCGATGGCGCGGCGGGAGAGTTCGTCGAGGCGTTCGCGCATGAGGCGGCCGGGCTTGAACTTGACGGTGTGGCGTGGGGGAACTTTGACGGGCTCGAGGGTGCGAGGGTTTTGGGCGCGGCGGGCGCGGCGGCGTTTGATTTCGAAGACGCCGAAGTCGCGAAACTCGAGGCGCTTGCCGTGGGCGAGCTCGTTGATCATGAGGTCAAAGAGTGCGGTGGTGATGTCGCGAGCGTCGGTGCGTTTGCAGCCGGTGGTGAGCACCAGACGGTCGATGAGGTCTTTCTTGGTGGTGTTCATTGGGAAGGGACCGAGGGATCGAGGGATCGAGGGAGGACGGGGGGCGGGACGGCGCGTGGTGAATGGGGCGCGTGAGGACGTGGACGGGCAGCGCTTTGGAGGAGCGATGATCGGCGCGTGCGCGGAGATTTCAAACCCGGACTGATGGACCTTTGGATCCCCACGATCCTGCCGAAGAACTCGGCGGGTCTTTGGAACCAGTATGCCTCGAGACGGATGGGGTGTCAAGATAGAAACCGGGCGAAAACGTGTGTGGGGAGCGGGCTGGTGGGAGGCTTCAAGGCGGAGCGGAGGATGTGGCTGGTGGAGAGGCGGGGGCAGTCCGAATGGTGGGCAAACGGGTTGTGCTGGATGCGGCGTTTGGTGGCGCGCGATGCGGCGTGGGAGGGGAGGCGCGGGGAGAATTGTGGCGGGCGATTTTTGAGCCGGGCTGGCGTGGATTGCGCGGTGGCTGCGGTGGTGGGTCGCGTGGTGGCGCGCGGGAGTGGTGGTAAGCGGGCCTTGTTGAGGCGTCTGCGGGGGCACTGGGGTGCAACGCGGGGGCTCAAGGGGGACGCCATGCAGAACTGGGATGCGATGGGTGAGCGGCGGGCGGAGGAGGGGAAAACTGAGGGCGGGGCGCTGGCGGTTCTGAGCGCTGCGAAGGAGGCGTTTGAGCACTCGCAGAAGGAGCACGCGGCGCGGAATCGGGTGCTGTGGAACTACTACAGAAATCCGCTGAGCGCGGCGTGGTGGGCGGGGGCGGCCAAGGGGTTGTCGGGGCGCGGGGGTGTGTTGGGTGGAGAGGGTGCGGTTGGGGCGGCGCAGGAGCGGGGGCTGCCGCGGAGGTTCTTTGGGGGCGGACGGCTGCGCGGGGCGGGTGAGGCGGGGTTTGACGAGCGGGGGCGGCGCGAGATTGTGATTGAGAATGACATTGCGTGGCGGGTACACGCGATGGTGGATTTTCTGTTCAACCGGCCGGTGCGGTTGACGAGCACGAGCGGGGATGAGGGCAAGGCGCGGCGCATCGGGCGCGTGCTGGAGATTGCGTGGGAGGCCTCAGGGGGGATGGGGTTGATGCAGGACGCGGCGTTGCTGGCGCACGTGTATGGGCACGTGGACTTTTTGGTGCGGATCGCGCCGGAGGAGGCCAAGGGCGATGTGAGCGAGGCGGGCGAGGGCGGTGATCTTGAGGCGGTTGAGGCGGGCGAGGATGAGCGTGCGGAGGCGATGGCGCGGCGCGTGCGCATTGAGATCGTGGACCCGACGCGCGGGGTGGCGCTGCTGAGCGATGAGGACTACCGGCGCTTCAGCGGGTATGTCGTGCGGACGCGGCGAGCGGTGCGCGGCGAGGCGGGCGATGCGCTGGTGTTCACTGAGGTGTTTTCTGGCGGCGAACGCTGGCTGTTTTCTGAGCGGGTGAGCGAGCGGGGAGAGTTGATCGGGCGGGCGGAGTTGGTTGAGCGTGGGCGGTCCATTGGCGGGCGCGACGGCGTGCCGGTGGTGCACGTGCAGAACGTGAGCCAGCCGTTTCGTTATGAGGGGTTGAGCGAGGTTGAGCCGCTGATCGCGCTGCAGGATGAGTTGAACACGCGGCTGAGTGATCGGGCGAACCGTGTGACGTTGCAGTGTTTCAAGATGTATCTGGCCAAGGGCGTGGAGGGGTTTGAGAAGACGCCGGTGGGGCCGGGGACGGTGTGGACGAGCGAGAACCCGGACGCGAAGATCGAGGCGTTTGGGGGCGATAGCGCGAATCCGAGCGAGGAGACGCACATTGACGAGGTGCGCGAGGCGATGGACAAGGTGAGCGGGGTGCCGCCTTTGGCGGCGGGTGTGGTGCGGGCGAAGATCGGCAATCTGACGAGCGAGAATGCGCTGCGGGTGACGCTGCAGGGGTTGTTGACGCGGACGGCGCGCAAGCGGGTGGCGTGGGGGCGCGGGATTGCGGGTGTGTGCGCGATTGTGCTGGAGGCGCTGGACGCGGCGGGGGTGTTGCGGACAGGGGAGATGGAGCGCGGCGTGAATGTGGAATGGAGCGATGCGCTGCCGCGGGATGTGGGGGATGAGTTGCGGAGTGCGCAGGCGAAGGCGGCGCTGGGTGTTGATCGGGGCCGGGTGCTGGCGGATCTGGGGATCGGGTCGGGAGATCGCGGGGTGGAGTGAGTGGGCGGGGGCGTGGACGTGAACGGGCGCGGCAAGTGTGGTCGTTAAGGGGAGGTGTTGAATGGGTGATGAAGAGGATGGGGCGGGCGAGAGCGTGGGTGGGGGTGTGGGTGGAGATGGAGGCGGATTGGATGCGCGATTGGGGGCGTTGGAGGCCGCGGTACGGAGTGCGGGGGAGGTGCTGGCGAGTTTGGAGCGGGAGCAGGTGATAGAGCGGGCGTTGATTGAGGCACGAGCGGTGGCGCCGTTGACGGCGGCGCGGGCGCTGGCGGCGGCGATGAAGGATCGGCCCGGGGTGGCGGTGGAGAAGTTGGTGAAGGAGCTGAGGTCGACGCGTCCGGAGTTGTTTCGCGCGGGGGAAAGTGGTGCGCGGGGAGGCAGCGCGGGCGGGGGTGCGGGAGTGATGGGTGCGCGGGGTGGCGGCGCGAGCGGCGGAAGCGCGGTGGGCGGTGGGCCTGGGGAGGCGGTGATTCGCGAGGCCAGGGGCGGGGACCGCAAGGCGGTCGCGGAGTATCTGCGACGGCGGCGCGGCGGGTGAGCGCGAGTTGGGAAGCGGTGAGTGCGGGGTGAAGTGGGCGGGGCACTGTGTGGGTGCGCGCTGGGTTGATGTGGCGATGGGTGAAGACAGGAGACGAAGCGATGCCATTTACTGGGAAGGCGACGTATGGGGCGGGTGTGGATCTGCCGGAGCTGGTGGAGGATGTGGGCGACGTGATTGGGATCATCTCGCCGTTTGAAACGCCGCTGCTGGATCATTTGGGTGATGCGCGGCGCGAGGCGATGAGCACGATCCACGAGTGGATCGAGGACGAGCTGCTGCCGAACTTTGACACGGTGAATCAGACGACGTTTACGCCGACGGCGGCGGACGCGACGAGCGTGACGGTGAGCAACGGCGGGCGGTTTCGTGTGGGCGACCAGGTGCGACCGGGGACGGCGCGCGAGGTGATGCTGGTGACGGCGGTCGCGGCGAACGTGCTGACGGTGGTGCGGCGTTATGGCGGCACGGCGGCGAGCAACCTGAGTAACACTTTGCGGCTGACGATTCTGGGCAACGCGGCGCTGGAAGGGGACGATCGGCCGGACGTGCGGTTCACGAATCGAAGCCGCAAGCGCAACTACACGCAGATCTTCACGGCGGGTGTTGAGGTGAGCGGGTCGATGCTGGCGGCACGACAGCACGGGCTGGCGGACGAGCTAGATTTTCAGAAGCAGGAGCGGCTGCGTGAGATGCTGCGCGACCTGGAGAACTGCGTGCTGAACGGCGTGGCGCCGGCGGCGACGCAGGTGGGCAGCGGGACGATTCGGCGCACGATGAACGGGATCATCCCGTCGATCGCGACGAACAACTTCACGCCGAACAGCGGGGGCGTGCCGGCGGGCGGCGGCGCGGGGACGGACTTGAACGAGGCGGTGTTGAACGCGGCGATGCGGCTGATCTGGGAGGGGAGCTCGGGGAAGATCGACACGATCGTGGTGAACGGGTCGATGAAGCGGCGCATCAACGGGTTCTCGTCGTCGCTGCGGGAGTATGGACCGTCGGACGAGCGGTTTCGTGATTTGGTGGGGGTGTATGAGAGCGACTTTGGGGTGTGCCGCGTGGTGCTTTCGCGGTGGATGCCGGGCGACTCGGTGCTGTTGATGGATTCGTCGCGTGCGGAGGTGTTGCCGTTGGGCGGGCGATCGTTCCAGTACAAGCCGCTGGCGGCATCGGGCGATCGGGAGAGCGGGATGGTGGTTGGTGAGTACACGCTGGAGCTGCGCAACGAGGCGGCGCACGGGGTGGTCCGCGGCTTGACGTGAGCGCGGGCTTGTCGGGGCGCGTTGGGCTTGGCGGACGCTTGCGCGGGGTGTTGTTTGCGGGGAGTGAAGAGGCCCCCGCCCGCCTGCGCGTGCGTGCTGAGCGCCAGCGTGAACCGGACCTGGGCGGGCTTCGAGCGGGGCCCGCTCCAGCTCGCTCGCGTGGCCGACGGGCCGCGCGGGCGATTTGGGGAGAAGAGTCGTGAAGGGGAAGGGGAACGCGAGGGGTGTGAGATGTGAGGCGTGGAGAAAGGGGTGAGCGATGTTTATTCGTGATCGGGATCTTTTGCAGTTTGAGCCGGAGTTGTTTGTGGAGGCGGTCTTGGCGGGTCAGACGCTGGCGGAGGAGACGGGGTCGATCAGCGGCGGCGTGTTGACGGCGGCGGGGCTGACGGCGGAGCGCGAAGTGCGAGCGGGGCACGTGGTGGTGATGGGGCGTCGGGCGACGCTGGAGGTTTTGGAGCGGGTGTCGGCGACGCAGGCGCGGGTGTCGCTGGTGAGGGCGGGGGCGAGCGGCGCTCAGATTGTGCCGTATGACGTAGTGGACGTTGGGATTCGGGTGACGACGTTTGAGCCGCAGATCGCTAGTGCGCATGCGCAGTTGATGGCGATGATCGGTGTTGATTTGGAGGTAATCGGGAGTGGTGGGCTGGGGCGGGTGGCGACGGTGACGAACCCGGGTGAGCTTGCGCGGCTGGAGGCGATGCTGACGCTGGAGCTGGTCTTCAGCGCGATTGCGAGCGTGCGGAGCGCGGGCGATGCGTGGGCGGCGCGGGCGGAGATGTACGCTCGGCGCGCGAGGCTGGAGCGTCAGCGGGCGCGGGCGCAGCTGGACACCAACGGCGATGGCGTGCCGGACGTGGTGCGGGCGTTGAATCGGTTTGAGCTGGGGCGGTGAGTCGAGTTGTTGGCGTGGTGGTGGGTGATGCGGGTTGGATGGGAGTCGGGGAGCCGAGAGCGCAAGTCGCACTGATCCCGCGGCGGGATCAGTGGCACGGATCAGTGGCACGTTTGTGGTGAAAGGGGGCGGGCATGTACTTTGTGGATCCGACGGAGGTTCTGCTGGATGGGCTGGCGCTGCGCGATGTTGAGGCGATCTCGGTGGACATCTCGTGCGCGAACGTGCTGAAGTTCTGGCGGAGCGACGCGCCGGACGTGGTGTTTGCTGATGGGGCGCACCGGGTGGTGACGCTGAAGCTGACGCAGCGGGTGGAGGCGGGGTCGTTGAGCGCGCAGGAGGCGGCGCCGAATCCGCTTGGGCCGACGCCCAGTGGTGGGCTGCCGGGGGCGATTGATCGGGTGGCGGCGCTGGAGTTCTTCATCAAGGCGGGGCGGACCAGCGTGCGGGCGCGGGTCTCGGCGCGGGTGGTGATCACGTCGATCGCGCACGACCTGATGCATGCGCGGGGCGTGCTGAGACGGATCGAGATGATCGCGGTGTCGCCCGATGGCAGCGGCAACGGGACGTTGAGCTACGACGTGGCTTGAGCGTGTGGGCGATAGTGGGGCGCGGTGTGGCGTGAAGGACGAGGGGGTGCGTGATGGTGATCTATGACAATGTAGAGATCTTTGAGAACGGGCCGTGCGAGTTGGTGGTGCAGAGCCGGGGGCTGCTGGTGGTGCCTTCGCTGCGGCTGGGCGGGTCGGACGGGCGGCTGGTGAATGTGGGGCCGCAGGATCTGGTGATTGTGGCGCGAGGGCTGATGATCGGGGCGAGCGCGACCCAGGTGTGGTCGGTGTATGACGCGCTGGTGGGGCTGGTGAGTGAACCGCCGCGGGTCGCGACGTTGGTGGATGATGCGGGGCGCGAGTGGGAGACGATGAGTCTGGTGAGCGTGACGACGACGGGGCCGATGCAGACAGGGCGGGTGAAGTCGCTGGCGGTGGAGGCGACGTTTGTGCGATTTGGAACCTGAAGCCGGAGTGCTGAGCGATGAGTGCTGAGTGCTGAGTAGGGGGGAGGGGGGGAAACGAGGGCGGTGGGGAAGGCCACTGATGAGGGGGTGAGTGATGATTGAGCCTGAGATGTTGGCGGTGGTGACGCAGTTGGGGGCCGCGGGGTTGATGGGGGTGATGTGGTTGTCTGAGCGGCGTGGGGCGGCGCAGCGTGAGCAGCAGTTGAGTAGTGCGCACGAGCGGATCATGTTGCAGCAGAAGCACTTGGATGTGCTGGTGAGGGCGCTGGAGGACAACACGCGGGCGTTGATCTCGCTGATGGGCCATCAGCGGGAGCTGGCGGGGCTGTTGACGCGGCTGGAGCGGAAGGGCGAGCCGGGGCGTGAACCTGAGGCTTCACTCACGCGCGAGCGTGCGACGGCAAGGAAGCGTGGTGTGAAGAGAGGCGCGGGCGCGGGCGCGGCGGCGGGGCGGTGAGTCGAGTTGTTGGCGTGGTGGTGGGTGCTTGCGGGTTGGATGGGAGTCGGGCAGCACTGATCTCGGCGCGGGATCAGTGGCACGCGGCAGACGTGTTACGGCGTGGAGACGCGTCGCGAGAAGAACTCGCTCAGGGGCATGTCAAACCTGCCGGACCAGTACTTGTCGCTTCGCAGATCGTGCAAGGCCATTTCGGGATCGGCGCTGACACGGATGATCCAGGAGGGGTCGCTCGGGCTGGCGCGGAGCAGGGCGCTGAGCTGCTGTTCATCGCCTTGAAGCTCGACGGGGACCGGCAGCAGCAATCCCGCGGCGTTGTTGTCGTCGCGCCAGCGTGCGGTGGCGACGACGGCGCCCTGGTGAAGGACTTGGATGTGGATGCCAATGGCGAGGGGGTTGAGGGCGTCGTCGCGTTTCCAGCCGCGGAACTGAATGGCGATGCGCTCGGAGAAGCGGGAGCGGAAGAAGCGTGGGGAGAGGTGGTCGCGGATGAGGGCGTCGATCTCGGCGGACTGCACGGGTGTGATGACGTCGTCGATGGAGTCGACGAGTTGGATCGGCAGATGAACGGTGTGGGTGATGATGGGCGCAGACTTGCTGGTTTTACTGTCTATGGTCGCGCGGGAGAGCACGCTGACGGGCACGACCGTGCGGCCCTGGAGTTGAATGGGCGTGGTGAGGCCGACTTCGGATTCGGTCCAGAAGCGCTCGGCGGAGGCGAACGACGGCGGGGCGAAGGTGCTCTGCAAGCTTGAGGTGGGTGGGAAGGTGAGCCAGAGTGTTGGTGGGGAGGGGGGGCTCGGGGGGCTCGCGAGGACCAGCGTCACGAGACCCGCGAAGGAGGGGTCTTGCGAGATGGCAACGGGGATGTCTTTGGGCCAGCGCGGGCGATAGCGAAGGAGCGCGGGGGCGATGGCGTCAGCGATGCGGGCTCGTTCGGATTCGGAGGCGGCTGTGAAGTTGTTGAGCAGGCGGTTGATCGGCGAGTATGAGGACTCGGCGGGCATGGTGCGGACCCAGGCGCGCAGGGCCCAGTTGGGCGCGAAGCTGAGCCAGCCGTTGGTACGAGCGTTGGGGAGCGCGGCGAGGTAGGGAGCGAGGAGCAGGAGGATGGCGGCGAGGATGAGGGGCCAGCGGAACCAGTGGACTTTGCGGAGCTGGCTGGGCTTGGTGATGATGCGACCGCACTCGGGGCAGGTGCGCGGGAGGGTGTGGGCGGGGTTGGTGGTGAGGGTGTACCAGCAGCGCGGGCAGCGGTCGCGCCCGCGGGCGCGGCCGCGGTGGATGGTGAGGGCGATGAGGAGGATGGCGGAGAGTGCGCAGGCGATCGCGAGCACGAAGATAGTGCGGTCGTCCACGCCTTCGAGGATGAAGATGGACGTGATCATGACGTACACGAGGTGCGCGCGAGGCGTGGAAGCGGTCGCGGGCGGGACCGGGCCCGGGTTTCTACGCGGGGGCGATGGGGGTGTTCAGGGCGGGGGGCGTGGCGAGTGGGTTGATGGCGGGGACGGGGTTCGCGTGGGCCAGGACGGTGCGGGTGATCTCGGACCAGAAGGCGCGGATGGAGGCAAGCTCCCAGGCGCGTTGCTCGTCGGAGATGGGGATGGGAAAGGTGTAGGACTCAGATTCTGAAGTGAGCGGGCGGTGGGCGCGGGGATGCTCGGCGAGGTGCCAACTGGCGCGGAGGTAGGCGCGGAGGGTGCGCATGAGCAGGGCCCGGCGGGGGAGGACGTTGCAGCCCAGGGGCTCGATGACCATGCTGCTGAGCATGCGCAGGGGGCCTTGGATCGGGCGCGTGAGCGGGCCGAGGGCGATGAGGCCGACGCAGTCGATGATGGAGATTTCGGCGATGGGTGGGCGCAGGGCGGTGACGATGAGGTTGGAGGGCTTGTGGTCGCGGTTGCAGCGACCGGCGTGAGTGACACGGGCGACGAGCTCGCCCGCGGCGTCGGCCAGGGCGTGATCCGCAGTGGGCGTGCGGCGCGGGTCGGCGAGGTGATGAAGGAGGGAGCGGCCCGGGAGCGCGTCCATGATCAGGAGTTCGCTGCGGCCGGTGCGGGCGAGCAGGAGGACGCGTGCGGTCGGGATCGCGTGCGTTTCGAGCCACGCGGCGTTGCGCAGGTGGCGCCAGCCCTTGCTGATGCGGGCGAGAGACTTGAGGCGGGCCAAGGGCGAGAGGACCGTGGCCTTGATGACGACGTCGCGATTCATCATGCGTGCGCGAAACACGGCTCCGCGGTCGTCACGCTTGAGCAGTTGGAAGCTTGAGGGAATGGGCGCGGGTGCGTGGAGTTGCGAGGGGTCCAGAGCGTCGAGGAGATGCCGCAGCTCGGGGGCGAATCGGGCGCGGTCGGGCTCGAGTGATCGATCGATCGCCAGGATGGCAATGGCGCGGGGCATAATCAAAGAGTACGACGGGCGGCGCAAGAACTCCTAAACTGCGATGATGAGCGCAACCAACGAGACTAGCAAGGGCCTTGCGCTCAGCGCGGCCATCGTGTGCAAGGACAACGAGAGCACCATCGGGCGCACGCTGGATTCGCTCGGCGGGCTGTGCGACGAGATCGTCGCGATCGACTCGGGCTCGACGGATCGCACGATCGAGATGATCGAGGCGCGAGGCGGGCGGGTGATCCGGCACGCGTGGATGGGGCACGTCAGAACCAAGCAGTTGGCGCTGGAGAGCGCGGGGCGGCGGTGGGTGCTGTGCATCGACTCGGATGAGAGCGTGCTGCCGGACTTGGCGGCGGGGTTGCGGGCGGCGATCATCGCGGCGGGGGATGATGAGTCGATCGGCGGGTTTGCGGTGAATCGAAAGGTGTTTTATCGCGGGCGGGCGTTGAACTATGCGTGGCAACCGGAGTGGAGGTGCCGCGTGGTGAGGCGGGGGGCGGCGAAGTGGGGCGGGATCGATCCGCACGACGTGCTGCGGGTGGAGCGCGGGCGCGAGGTGCGGGTCGCCGGGGCGTTGCGGCACGACTCGTTCACGACGTTCAGCGAGCAACTTGCGAAGCAGGTGCGCTACGCGGAGATCCAGGCGCGCGGGATGCTGGAGGCGGGCAAACGCGGGAGCGTCGCGAGCTTGCTGGTGTCACCCGGGGCTTCATTTCTCAAGCAGCTTGTGCTGAAGCGAGCGTTCATGGATGGCTGGCCGGGCTGGCTCGCGGCGGGTTGCACCGGGGCGCAATCGCTGATGAAGCACATCACGCTGATTGAGATGGCGCGGGGGCGGGGGAGCGCTGAGCGGTGAGGGAGGAGTGCTGAGCGCTGCGGCATGAGTGCTGAGGCGCAGACACTGACGACGGGCCTCAGGCGCCCGGGTCTTCTGGGGGGTCTTTTTCGGCGCCGGCGAGGACGTGTTCTTCGACGAGGATGGGGACGTTGCTGGCGATACCGATGGCGATGGCGTCGCTGGGGCGCGAGTCGACGGCGACGAGCTTGCCGTCGGGCGTGCGGATGTTGAGAACAGCGAAGAAGGTGTGCTCGACGAGGTTGTTGATGCAGATCGATTCGAGCGAGCCGCCCAGTGCGCGGATGACGTTGGACAGCAGGTCGTGCGTCTGCGGGCGCTTGATGGTGATGCCCTTGAGGCGGCGTTCGATCGCCTGTGCCTCGGGGAGGCCGATGACGATGGGGAACGAGCGGCCGCCTTCGAGCTGGGAGTAGATCGGCTCGCCGGGCTTGGCGTCGGGGTCGCTTGAGTCGGTGCTGTCGGCGGGCAGCGGGGCGGCCTCGCGCAGCTCGATCAACTGATAGTCGGTGAGTTCGCGAATCAGGATGCGAGAGAGTTCCATCCGCACGGCCATGAGCGTCCACTCCGTTGTTCGCGAGGCGATCAGTCTAGGCGGGGTCGCAAGCGGACTGACGCGCTTGCGGCTCAGCGGGACTCGAAGAGCGATTGATGCGCGGAGCGGGTGGTGGGTGTGCCCAGTTGGTGTTCGATGGCGCGGGGCGCGTTGATGGGGGCGATGATGACGCGGCCCAGGAAGGGGCGGGCGTGGGGGAAGGTAAAGCCGCGCTTGAGGCCCAGGAACGAGACGGTGATGTCGGCGCGGACGCAGGGCTCGGGTTCGGGGGCGAGGGGGAGGCCGGTGTCGGCGTCGAGGGCGCTGGGCAGGTCGATGCTGAGGATGATGGGGCGCGGGCGGTCTGTGTGGGGCGCGATGGATGTGGGCGTGCGGGCGGCGTTGATGGCGGTGATCATCGCGGCGATGCTGGTGCTCGGTTCGATGGGGCGCTCTGCGCCGGTGCCCAGGAGCGCGTCGATGATGAGGGTGGGCGTGGCGAACGAGGCGAGCAGATGCGGGACGTCGAAGGCGGCGCTGTGGGCGGTGGAGACGTGGATGGGGATGCCCATCTGGCGCGCGGTGTGCAAGTGGATCGCGGCGGGGTCGCGGAAGGCCTCGGGCGGATGTGAGAGCAGAAGGTGAAGATTCCAACCGGCGTTGTGGAGGTGGCGAGCGAGGGCCAGTGCGTCGGCGCCGTTGTTGCCTCGGGAGCAGACGATGAGGGCGGAGCGCGAGGGCGCGGGGAGAAGTTCGCTCGCGACGAGCGCGAGCTGGAACGCGGCGTTCTCGATGAGCACGAGGATGGGGATGCCGTAGTGCTCAATCGCCAGGCGGTCGATCTCGCGCAGTTCGGCGCGGGTGTAGATGCGAAGCGCGGGCGGCTCGGCGTGCGAGAGCGGCGGCGCGAGCGGCGCGCGTTCGGATGTGGGGTCGTCGGGGCGCAAGGGCATGAATTGAGCGTACGATCGGCGGCGTTTGTGGAGAGGGCGGCGGGAGAGCTTGGCAGGGCGGGCGTGCAGGGGCTTTTCGCGTGGCGGCAGGGATCTTGATCATCGCGACGACGTTGGGGGTGCTGTCGCTGGCGGGGGCCGCGTTTTGGCTGGTGGTGCTGATCGAGGTCGTGTGGATGGTGCGCAAGCTGCCCACGGCGCGCGACGGGCTGGTCGGCCATGAGGCGCAGCTTGGCGAGGCCTCGCCGGGCGTATGCCTGATCATCCCGGCGTATAACGAGGAGCGCTCGATCGAGTGCGTGGCGCGATCGCTGCTGAGGCAGGATTATGCGAAGCTGCGCGTGGTGTTTGCGCTGGATCGCTGCACGGACGATACCGAGGGCGTGCTTCGGCGAACGCTTGGGGATGACGCCCGGTTTTCGATTCTCAAGATCGAGCACTGCCCGCCAGACTGGGCGGGGAAGGTGAACGCGGTGTGGCGCGCGGTGAGCATGGCGCCGGCGGCGCAGGAGGCGGACATCGTCGCGTTTGCCGATGCGGACACGCAGTTTGATCCGGGGTGCGTGCGCGCCTGCGTGGCGATTTTGCGGCGCGAGGGGTATGGGCTGTTGAGTCTGATGAGCACGCTGACGTGCGAGCATTGGTTTGAGAAGCTGGTGCAGCCGGTGGCGGGGTATGAGTTGATGCGGCAGTTTCCGCCCAGGCGGGTGAATCGCGAGGGCGCGGCGGGGCAGCGGCGCGCCGTGGCCAATGGGCAGTTCATGATGTTCACGCGCGAGTGCTATTGGTCGTTTGGTGGGCACGAGAACCCGCTGGTGAAGGACGAGTTGCTGGAGGACATCGCGCTGGCCAAGCGGGCGCGCTGGTATGGGTTCAAGGCGGGGTTCATCCCGGCGGCGGGGATGTTGTACTGCCGTATGTATGACTCCTACAGCGCGTTTGAGATCGGGTGGCGGCGGATCTTTGCGGAGCTTGCGCATCGGCGGCCGCGACGGCTGCGGAGCTATGCGCTGCAGTTGATGCTGACGGACATCGTGCTGCCGCTGATGTCGGTGGCGGCGGCGGTGTTCGGGGCGGTGGTGTTGAGCGTCACGTTTGCGCCGGGCGCGGGCGTGGGTGCGTGGACGCTGGCTGTGGCGGGCGTGAGCGCTGGGTTGGGCGTGCTCTCGATTGTGCTGATGCAGCTAGTGATGGCGATTGGGTGTTGGTGGGGGCGGACGCCGCAGTACGTGGGGTTTTTGCATGTGCCGGGGGCGTGGTTTGTATTTCTGATTTTGATGCAGGCCGCGAGCGATCTAGAGGCTGGGCGGCCGGTAAGGTGGGGCGGGCGGCAGTACATTCGCGCGGCGCGGTATGAGGGGGATGAGGGGTGGGCGAAGAGGTGGCTGGGGAGGAAGGGGAAGTGACAGAGTGGCGAGGTGGCGGAGTGGCGAAGTGGCAAAGTGGCGGATTAGCCAAACTTCCAAATGGCGGAGTGAAGAGTCCGCGTTGGGCCAGATCTGAGCGTGGGCCGCCTGGTGTGTTCTTTGGTTTAGTCGTATGGAGGCGTGGTTGGTGTGGCCCAGGGGGATTCGTTACGGAGGCGGCGTGCGAGGTCGACGAGGATTCTTCGGTCTTGCGTGAGGCTGAGGTGGGAGCAGGCGATGAGGCCTGGGGTCCAGATCGGGGCTTGGGCGTAAGGCGCGCTGTTGGTGGCGCCGACCCACGCGTCGCGCAGGCGGGCGTAGCAGATGAGGTCGTAGGGCGCGAGCGAGGGGGTTGAGTCCAGGTGTTGCAGGAAGGCGGAGCGCTCGCGGAGGTCTAGGGCCATGGGGTCGAGTTGGATGTCGCGGGCGAGGATGGCGCCGCGGTGCGGCGTGCCGAGGGTGAAGATGCGGAGCGGGCGGAGGGTGAGGGTGCGGCGTTGGGTGTTGAAGGGCGGGAGGGCGAGTGCTCGGGAGAAGAGGCCGCCGGCGGAGATGCCGATCGTGTCGACTTCGATGGTGCGGTGCGGATCGCGCGGGTCAATGAACTGCGGGTGATCGCGGGTGAGTTGGGTGCAGAGCGAGTCGATGACGCGATCGGTGATGGTGTGGTGCTGGTAGGCGAGGCAGGCGAAGGCGCTGGGCGGTGCGCCGGTCAGGGTTGTGAGGCGGGCTTGCAGGGCGCGGGTTTGGAGCGCGGGCGCGTGGTAGCCGGCGATGATGACGATGGGGCGGGCGATGGGCGCTGGGGTCTGGCTGAGGCGGGTGTACTCTGCATCGATCTGGGCGGGCGTCTGCGGGTAGGCCTCGTTGGGCTCTGGAAACGTCAACAGGTCGGTGAGTCGATCAACGAGGCTGAAGAGGGATCGCACGAGAAGTCTCCAAACAAGGGCGTACCGGCAACCGGCGTGGTGGGTCGCAGTATGCTGAGAGATCGGGCCTCAAACGACAAAGGATCGGGAACGCAAATGACCAATCAGGAACGAAATCAGCAACGAGATCAGCAACGACGTGTGCGGCGAGGGATGGCGGGCTGGGTGGCGAGCATGGCGGCGGCGCTGGCGGTGTGCGCTGGTGGGCTGGTGTGCATGGGGCGAGTTTCGGCGAGCCAGGGCGGCGCGCCGGTTGAAGCGACTGCGCAAGCGCCGGGCACGCCGGTGGCGGACGCTCGCGCCAACTACACGCGAGCGCGCGATGATGAGGTCAGCGGCAAGGTGATGCTGGAGCTGGCGATCCGCACGCTCAAGCGTACCGACGGCACCGGGCCAGACATCAATCTCGTCTCGGCGGTACACATCGCCGACGCGGGGTTTTATGTCGCGATGCAGGCGTTCTTGAACACGCAGGAGGTTGTGCTGTATGAGGGCGTGCGGCCCGCGGGGTCTGACGCGCTGGATTCGAGTGCCAGCAGCGAGGAGCGCGTGAGCGTGACGCGCGATCGGATGAAGCTGCTGGCGAAGCTCGCTGAGCGGGCGCACGCGCGGGGCGGGGAGTGGGCGCAGACGATCGAGCAGATCTTCGAGAGTGATGCGCGCCTGGCCAAGGTGCTCGGGAGCATGAAGCTTGATGGATGGAACCACCCGATCACGCTGCGCGTTGCGCCGGTGCCGTCGGATCGCGATGGCTCGCCGATCGGCGAATCGACCATCACGCTGGTGAGCCTGGGGAGCGATTCGAAGCCTGGCGGCGAGGAGGGCGCGGCGGACATCGAGCAGGTGGTGAACACCAAGGGCGGCGCGGGTGTTGGTGGGGGTGGTGGGGGCGGCGCGAAGGATGCGAAGAACATGCAGCAGCAACTGGCCGACGCGCTCGGGCTGGAGTTTCAGCTTGATCGCATCGACACCAGCGGCAAGGCGTGGCGCAACAGCGACATGGCGGTGGACGAGGTGCAGCGCCGGCTCAAGAAGTCTGGTGCCGACAGCGAGATGCTGCTGGCCATGCTCGACGGAAGCTCGCCGATGGCGAGGCTCGCGGGCGTGCTGCTGGGGTTTGTCAAGATGAGCCCGCAGATGCGCACGATGACGACGGTGATGATGATCGAGGTGCTGTCAAAGGCCGAGAATCTGGGCGGCCCGGAGAAGCCGGTGTTGAACGAGGACGGCACGCCGAAGCCCGCCAAGAAGCGAGCCGGCGGCATGATGAGCGGGATGGAGCAGCTTCGCCCCATGATGCAGGTCATCCTGCACGATCGCAACGCGGTGGTTGCCAAGGACCTCAAGGATGTCGTCGCCAACGAGCCGAGCGTCAAGTCCATCGCGGCGTTCTATGGCGCGGCTCATCTGCCAGACTTGGAAGCGCAGCTCATCAAGGAGCTGGACCTGACGGTCATCAACGAGATCTGGACGCCCGCGATCACGGTCGATCTGAAGAAGGCCGGCTCGTCGTTCGCGGAGGTCAAACAGATACGGCGGATGATCCAGCAGCAGATGAAGTGAATTGGAGAAGTGGCAGAGTGGCGAAGTGGCGAAGTGGCGGAGTGTGGAAGTTGGTGAAGGTTGATTAGTGATCAGCGGGGCGGCTGACGCACTTTGCCACTCTCTCACTGTGCCACTCCGCCACTTCTAAACGCCGGATCGCTTCGTCGATTGTTTCGGCGCGTTTGCAGAGTGCGAAGCGGACGAGGGATGTGCCGCGGGATGAGGTGTGGTAGAACGCGCTGGGGGGGATGGCGGCGACGCCGGCGCGTTCGATGAGGGCCAGGCAGAGGGCTTGATCGCCCTTGACGCCCAGGCGAGCGGAGACGCGCGTGTGGTCGGCCATGACGAAGTAGGTGCCTTCGGGCTGAAAGACCTCGAAGCCGAGCTTGGCCAGGGCGGGGCAGAGCGCGGCGCGGTTGCGCTCCAAGAGGGCGCGAAGCGGCGCGACGGCTTCCTGCTCGCGTGAGAGCGCCTCGACGCAGGCGTGCTGCAGGGGCGTCGCGACGGAAAAGGTCAGGAACTGGTGGGCGGCGCGAGCCGCTGCGATCAGCGGAGCGCTGCCGATGGCCCAGCCGATCTTCCAACCGGTGAAGCTGAAGGTCTTGCCGATGGAGCTCAGCGTGATGGTGCGCTCGCCCATGCCCGGGAGCGAGGCCAGGTTGATGTGCGCCCGCTGGTCAAAGAGCAGGCGCTCGTAGACCTCGTCGCAGATCGCGATGAGGTTGTGACGAATGCAGGCAGAGGCGATGGTGTCGAGTTCGGTGCGCGAGAACACCTTGCCGGTCGGGTTGTGCGGCGTGTTGATCAGGATGGCGCGAGTACGCGGCGTGATCGCGGATTCGAGATCGGCGGGATCGAATGTAAAGGCAGCGTCGTGTATGTGCCCGGGTGCGTTTGGGCTCGGGTCGTGAGATATAGCTGGCGGCGTGAGCGGCACGAAGCGCGCGGTGGCGCCAGCCATCGCGACGCAGGCGCGATACGAGTCGTAGAACGGCTCAAAGAGGACGACTTCGTCGCCTGGATTCAGCAGGCCAAAGAGGCACGCGGCGATGGCCTCGGTACACCCGGCGGTGACAACGACGTCGGTGTCTGGATCGCAGGGCAGATGGGTGTCGCGCGTGAAACGAGCCGCGAGGGCGGCGCGAAGGCTGGGGATGCCGGGCATGGGGGCGTATTGGTTGTGCTCACGCCCGATGGCGGCGATCGCGGCGTCTTTGACGAAGTCCGGGCCGTCAAAGTCTGGGAAGCCCTGCGAGAGATTGACGGCGCCGTGCTGCTGCGCCAGGCGCGTCATGGTCGCGAAGATGGTGGTGCCGAACGGAGCGAGGGCGCGCGAGGTGGGGGCCATTGCGGAGGGTAGGAAAGAGAGGCGAAGTGGCAAAGTGGCGGAGTGGCGGAGGGGCTCGCGTGACGCTCGCCGACTTCAGATCGGCTCAGCACTCGTCACTCATCACTCATCACTATGTTCAGAACGCGCAGCCGTCGAAGAAGATCGAGAAGAAGAGGTTGTAATCGCCTTCGGTGACGCCGTTGTTGGTGGTCAGCGGGCCGAAGGGCGGCAAGGGTGTGCCGTCGTCGTTGGCGATGTCCACCGCGAGGTCCGAGTCAAAGAATCGTGCGAAGAAGAGGTTGTAGTCGCCCTCGGTGACGCCATTGTTGGTGATGCCACCGTCGCACGGGCCCAGCGGCGGCAGCGGTGCGCCGTCGTCGCGTGCGATGTCCGCCGGTGAGCAGCGCGTCGCTCCGGGGCAAAACCCAGGGCTGGCGCGGGCGAGGAAGGCGGCGCCGTTGACGGGGAACTCGCCGTTGACGCCGACGTTGAAGATCAGCGGCGCCACGAGGCCCCGGGTTGCGCCGGTCTGCGGGTTGGTCATGGTGCCCGCGTCAGCGACGTTGATGAGTTCGTTGTTCGAGATGTTTGCCGCATATGCGCTGGAGTATCGGATGAGATTGCGGGGCTGCCCGAAGATCTCGACCTTGTTGCTCGCGATGGTGATCGCGTTGTAGTTGGTCAGTTGCCCGCCCATCGCGGGACTGGAGTCGCGGAAGCTGAAAAGCCCTTCGGGATACTGCGACGGGACGATCTCGTTGGCCTGGATGTGGTTGTTCGTGAATGAGAGGTTATTCCAGACGGCGTCGCTCCAGAAGACGCCGCGGCCCGGGTTGATGACAATGTTGTTATTGAAGTTGAGCGGCCCGGGAGCAGCAGGCGTTTCACTTCCAGGGTCAAAGGTGCTGAACAGGTTGCCGTAATCGCTATCGACAGGAAAGTCGAAGACGTTGCGCTCGACGATCATGCCGTTGTGCGGGCCTTCGATCGAGTACGACTTGGTGAAGTAGTTGTTGCGGATGCGGAAGGTGTAGGGGTTTGCGCCGGTGGGTGGGAGGTTCCCCCCGGCGTAGCGAGGAACCGAGATTACGCCGTCGAGAAAGTTGTTCTCGATATCGACGTAGTAGTCATTCTCAAAGGGAAGCTCGATGGCGAAATCACAGCGAATGGTGTTGTTGCTGATGCGGGTGTTTCGGAACTCGCGTCCCTTGACGCCGAAGACGTTCCCCGCGCGGGTGCCGCTGCGCTCGAAGCGGTTGTTGTTGATCAGCGACAGTCCCATGTAGGAGATGAACAGCGACCCGCCTGTGGAGCCGAAGGAGCCGTCGGGATTGACGGTCTGCCCACCCGCGTCGAGGAAGCGATTGTTGGTGATGGAGATGTTGTCGCCGATGAATCCGCGAATGCCGCTCCAGCGAAAGTTGATAAACTCCACGCCCGAGATCGTGACGTTGTTGCAGGCGATGTAATGGATGCCGCCGTAGACCTGCGGGCCGCTCAGAGTCATGTCGCGGACAGTCAGGTTCGCTTGATCGCGTCCGAGATCGATCAGGTATGCGTTGGGATTCGAGAACTCGAAGTTCACGTCGGCGTCGTACCACGCCGCGGCGGGGAAATGGAACGTCGGCGCGTTCCGAATGATCGTTTGGCCCGCGCCCGCGCCAATGATGGACATCCCGTTCTTAAGCCTAAGCGTCGATGGCAGTTCGTAGACACCCGCCGCGACGCTGATGGCCGTGCCCGGAACGCCACTGTTGACAGCGTTCACTAGCTCGGTGGTCGTCGTGACTGTCACCTGGCCCCACGCCGACGAGACTCCCATCAATGCGACCGGCGCCAACGCTGACCGAAGGAGCCTTCCAAGTTGTTGTACGATGTTGATCGTGCTCATAGCCGAATCCGTGCCGAATGCGCTGCATCGGTTCCAGAAACCGACCGTCAGATGATCCGCGGCGATCCACGCCTGCCCGCTTTGCGGTCGTTCAAGATACCCGACAGCATCACTCCGCACCCTTTCTCTTTCGTATTGACGGCCTCATCTGGCTGTGTGATCGGTGTTTGATTGGATGATCGCCCCACGCACCGCCGAACGTGAGCGCGCCGCAAGCCTGCCCCCATATTTGTTCCTAGGCGCAGCGATGGCTGGCGTTCAATCGCAACGCCCCGACTCGTGGGCCTCAGGACGACCTCTTTGCTTCCGGCACCGGGCTTAACCGCTTCACTTAAACGTCGTCTTAAACGTCCGCACCGCGGCCTCTAGATCCTTCTCCACCGCCTTGATGTCCTTCGTCTCGGCCAGCTTGTCGCGAACCGCCTTGCCCAGGCCGTTCATGTACTCGATGAGCTTGGTCTCGAACTCGCGGACCTTGCTAATGGGGACATCGTCGATCAGGCCGCGCGTCGCGGCGAAGATGCTGATGACCTGGTCGATGACATTCATGGGCTGATACTGCGGCTGCTTGAGCAGCTCGACCATGCGGGCGCCGCGATCGAGCTGGCGCTGCGTGGCCTTGTCCAGCTCGGTGCCGAGCTGCGCGAAGGCTTCTAGTTCGCGATAGCTGGCCAGGTCTAGTCGCAGCGAGCCGGCGATCTGCTTCATCGCCTTGATCTGGGCGGAGCCGCCGACGCGGGAGACCGAGATGCCGGCGTTGATCGCGGGGCGCACGCCGGCGAAGAAGAGCTCGGGCTCAAGGTAGATCTGCCCGTCGGTGATCGAGATCACGTTGGTGGGGATGTACGCCGAGACGTCGCCTTCCTGCGTCTCGATGATCGGGAGGCTGGTGATCGAGCCGGCGCCGTTCTCATCGCTCAGCTTCACTGCGCGCTCCAGCAGGCGGGAGTGGAGATAGAACACGTCGCCGGGATACGCCTCGCGACCCGGCGGGCGACGCAGCAGCAGCGAGAGCTGGCGATACGCCACGGCCTGCTTGCTTAAGTCGTCATAGATGCACAGCGCGTGCTTGGGCATTGGCATCCCGTTGGGCAGCGTCATGCCCGGGGTCTTGCCCGTCCACATGAAATATTCCGCCATGGCGGTGCCCGAGTAGGGGGCGACGTACTGCATCGGCGCAGGGTCCGAAGCGCCCGCGTTCACGATGATCGTGTACTCCAGCGCCCCGGCTTTCTTCAGCGTGTCCACTGTCGCTGCGACCGTGGACTCCTTCTGACCGACCGCGACGTATACACACACCACCGCGTCTGGCGTGCCCCAGAACTGCTTCTGGTTGATGATCGTGTCGATCGCGACGGCGGTCTTGCCCGTCTTGCGGTCGCCGATGATCAGCTCGCGCTGGCCCTTGCCAATCGGGATCATCGCGTCCACCGCCTTGATGCCCGTCTGCAGCGGCTCATGCACCGGCTTGCGCTCAGCGATGCCCGGGGCGATGATGTCCACCTTGCGGCGCTCGCTGGTCGTCAGCGGGACGCCGTCGTCCAGCGGCTGGCCCAGCGGGTTGACCACGCGGCCGAGCATCTCCGGCCCGACCGGCACGTCCATCAAACGCCCGGTGCCCTTGACCAGGTCGCCCTCTTTGACCGACAGATAGTCGCCATATACGACGGCGCCGACGGTATCGAGCTCAAGGTTGAAGACCTGGCCCATGACCGAGCCGTCCTTGGTCTGAAACTCCAGCAGCTCGCCGGCCATCGCGGTCGACAGGCCGTAGATGCGCGCGATGCCGTCGCCGATCTCAACGACGCGGCCGACCTCAGAGACCTCCAGCGCCCCCGAGTATTGCTCGATTTCCTGCTTGATGACGGACGCGATTTCGTCGGTACGGATCTTCATGGACTGATCCTTGCTTGGTCAGAACTGGGGCCCGGCAAGAGGGCCAGAATGTGTGCGCCGGCGCTCGCCGACAACCCCCCGCGCTTCGCCGCGCTCCGGGGGGACAAGGTTAGACGGTCGCGACTCAGATTTCGAGGCTCGCGACCAGTTCTCCGGTACTGCTCTCCCGTTCAACCGCCGAACTTCGGCTCGCGACGCGCGAACCACCCCCCGCCCGCGCCGCTGGCACGCTGTCCCGCCGCACGTCAGGCCAACACCGTCAGGCTCTGGCAATCAGTTTCGCTTCACAACCCGCACCCGCGCCACGCGATCGGCGTCATCCGCTCGCGCCCCGGGCGCCCCGGTGCTGATCGTCACCACCACCTGCCGCTCGCCTTCGCCGGCCTCTGCATCGGTGACGACGCCCACCGCCCGGGCCTGCACCTTGCCCTCGCGCAGGCGCGCGATCGCCTCGCCGGGACCGCTGATGCGGACATCGCGGACGTGCGAATCAATCAGCTCCACCTGCCACGCTGCGCTCGCGCCGCTGGTCGGATCAATCACCACCACTACCGGGACCGAGGGCAGCGTGATCGTCTCGCTGGGCGTGCCGCGGGTGAACGACACGTTGACGACGCTGGGCGACGGCTCCAGCACGCCCAGCTCGCGCCAGGCGCCGGGGATCGAGATCGGCACGCGCGCGTCCGCCCCGCCGTTGACTTTGGCCCCGGGGTTCATTGAGACCACCGAGAGGTCCAGCAACGCGTCAACTTCCAGCGTGCCGGGCAACTTCGCCTCAACGTCCGCCGGGAAGCGCAGCATCACCACCTCGGGCGAGACGACGGCGGGCTGGGCCAACTCGCCGCCTCGCGTGCGCAGGCGCACCGCCGCGGGCTTGGAGATCAGTTGGTCCACGCGCACGTCAAGCGTTGCTGGCTCGACACTCATGATGCTCACGCCGGTGCGCCGAATCTCCGGCGAGTTTCGCAGCACCTCGCGCAGGTCTAGCCGATGCGGACCGGGCACCGACGGAAACGCACCGACCCCGGGCGTCAGCGCCATTGGTGACAGCAACACTCGCTGCGCCGCGCCGATCGACGCGTTGGACCCGCGCAGCGCGACCGTCACGGTTGAGTTCCACCCCGGCTCCACCACCCGCGCCGCCAGATCACTCCCCGACGGCACCGCAAACACCAGGCGCGGCGTCGCCGGCGCGCTCGACAGCCCCTCCCCCTCCGCCCAAGCCCAGATCAGCAGCGCGAGCACCGTCGTGATCAGCATCCGAACGATCAAGTTCATGCGCGGCGCTCCGAGGGCATGTCGCTGGAAAACACGCTGCGCTCATCCGTGCCCGGGTCGTCGTCGCGTGCTGGCATCGGCGCTTCTTCGATCGCTGTCGGCGCGTTGGGGCCGGTCAACTGCGTCACCAGCCCGCGATTGAACTTGAGGATCAGCAGCGAGCGCAGCTCGTCTTCGTTCAAACCGCGCGTGAGCTCGCCCTTCTCGGCGATCGAGATCGTGCCGGTCTCTTCCGAGACGACGACGACCACCGCATCGGTCTCCTGCGACACGCCCACCGCCGCGCGATGCCGGGAGCCGAGCTGCGCATCCTCCATCTCCCCCGCCTCCGCAAGCGGGAGCTGGACGCCCGCGGCGACCAGGTGGTTGTCGTTGATCACGACTGCCAGATCGTGCAGGGCCGAGCCCGGGAAGAAGATCGTCTGCAACATCGCGGCGCTCACGTTGCCGTCGATGATCGTCCCGGCTTCGATCAGCGTCTTGAGGCTGGTCTGGCGCTCGATGACGATCAGCGCGCCGAACTTGGCCCGCGAGAGGTACTTGACCGCGAGGACGATCTCCTCGACCACCGCCGTCTGCGTCTGCATGCGCTTGCGGAAGAACGAGAAATCCCCGGCCCGGATCAACGCCCGGCGCAGCTCGGGCTGGAAGATCACCAGCAGCGCCAGCACCGTTACCGGCAGCACGCTGTCGTATAAAAAACCCAGGCGCTGAAACGACTCGCGCGAGCCCAAGATGCGGATCAGGAGCGAGGTGATCACCAGCACGATGAAGACCAGTTTGAGCGAGCGGCTGGCCCGCGCGCTCTCGACGAATCGCAGCGCGACATACACCACCGACCAGATAATCACTAGCTCAAGGGCGACCTGCCACCATGAGTAGCCAGCGAGGCGATCGGCGATCTGGCTGAAGCGATCAACCATCGGTGTGCTCGGCTCAACAAGGGGCGGGTCATGGCAGGGGTGGGAATGAAGTGGCGAGGTGGCGGAGTGCCGTAGTGGTTCAGGGAGTGGCGTGGTGGCGACGCCCACCGCGATACCGACACCGCCCGCCGCGATGTCTCCGTCGGTCTGTGAGTTTAGATTCGCAACTGGGCGTGGTCCTCGGCTAGGATCGGAAATCCATCGGGCAGTCTTTGCGCTCGAAACACAATGCAACTGAAGATCGCCAAGTTTGAGCAGACCCCCAACCCCGACGCGCTGAAGTGCGTTCTTGCGCCTCGCTCCGTCACGCGCACTGCCAACGCCGTGGCCGAAGGCGATCAACCGTCACATCCCGCCCAGCCCGTCGCGCCGCTCGCGCGGTTGCGCTCGTATCGCTCGCTCGACGAAGCGTCGGGCGACCCGCTGGCGCGCGCGATCCTGACGGTCCCGGGTATCGCCGGCGTGCTCATTCTCGACGACTTCATCACCATCACCCGTGCGCCCGGAACGCCTTGGCCGCCCCTCAAACGCGCCCTGGAAGCCGCTCTTGGCACCGCCTAAGCCCCCAACTTCCCCCAAACCCTCGCGCGCCGGCGCGCCCGAGTCGGCACGCCACATCGCAACGGCCTTGGAGCCTTGGTTCCCCGCCGCGGGCCGAGAACTCCCCTGGCGCACCACGCCCCGCGATCCCTACAAATCGCTCGTCAGCGAGGCCATGCTCCAGCAGACCCAGGTCTCGCGCGTCATCCCCGCGTTCAATCGCTTCATCGAGGCTTTCCCGACCATCTCAAGCCTCGCCGCGGCTGACGAGTCGCGCGTGCTCGCGCTCTGGTCCGGCCTCGGCTACTACCGGCGCGCCAAACACCTCCATCAGGCCGCGAAGGCCGTGATGGACCGCTTTGACGCCCGCGTGCCCACATCGCTTGACGACCTGCTCTCACTCCCGGGCGTCGGGCGATACACCGCCGGCGCCATCGCCTCCATCACCTTCAACCAGCCCGCCCCCATCGTTGACGGCAACGTCAAACGCGTTCTGCTCCGCCTTCACGCCCGCGAGACCGACCCCGAATCACCCGCCACCATCCGCTGGACGTGGGATCAGGCCACGACGCTCGTTACCAGCGCAAGCGCACCCGCGATCTTCAACGAAGCGCTGATGGAACTCGGCGCGACCGTCTGCCTCGCGCCTCCGGCGCGCCCGCGCTGCGATCAATGCCCACTGGCGCGATTCTGCAAATCCGCCGCGGGCGCGTGGCAACACATCCCTCGCCCTAAGAAACTGCCCGCCCCAACCGATGTCTTCTGCGTCAGCCTTTTGACAAGGGACCGGCGCGGGCGTGTGCTCATCGAGGAGCGCTCCGACACGGGCATGTGGGCCAGCATGTGGCAACTGCCCACGCTCGAATCGCTCGACGAGTTCCCCACCGCCGAAGCCTTGCACGCCTTCGCGCAGATGCGCTCGCTCACCCTCGTGCCCCCGTTGCCGACCGCTTACTCCACGCCTTCAGCGCTTCGCTTCACCCACCAGACCACCCACCGCACCGTGCATTTCCTAGTCGCCTTCGCATCGCCGGTGGTCTGCGTCCGCAAGTCCGCCATGCGCCAGTGGGCCGCGATCGACGACCTGTCCACCCTGGCGCTCTCAAACGCGCAGCGCCGCGCCATCGCCCTCGGGCTCAGCCACACTCGGGCTTAACCCTCGCCCGCCTGCATTGACGTGGAGATCTCTTGGGCTGGGTGCTGAGAAACCCCTACGAAGTGATCGCCAATATTCTTCTCGCGCTGGTCAAGCGGCGGAACGTGAGCCACAATTCACCGTTCCTTGGCTCCGACTTATTCTGACACTCGAAACTTCGACCAGTTCCTGGCGTATATCCACCGCCCAGGTTGGGCGTCGTCGCCAATCGGCGGCGGTGAGTGTCTTTCATCAAAGGAGTTTTCGTATGTCTTCCCGACTCTGTCTGCGCTCGGCAAAGCTCGCCGCGCTCGTCCTCGTCTGCGGCACGCTGGTCAGCAGCGCATCCGCCCAAATTGCCACCGCCATCACTCAGCCGCTCGCGTTGGGTGGCATCCCCAACACCAACCCCGCCCTGGTCTATAAGCTCAACCTCGCCACCGGCGTAAGCACACAGTTCTATGACCCGCTGGCGGCACCGGTGATGCTGGCAACCGCCCCCGGCATCCAGGGCCTCGCCGCCGATGAGGCCAACCGCCGCCTCTTCGCCATCACGACCAACGGCCTGCGCAGCGACCTCTACGCCATCGGCTACGACACCGCCCAAGCCACCTTTATCGCCCAGTGCCGCGTTGACCCTGCTGTCACCAACACCGTCGCCAACCAGAACGGCCTCGTGCTCACCGGCCTTGCCTACGACTCCACCCGCAACAAGCTCTACGGCACCAAGAGCCTCCAGGGCGGCAGCGGGGCCACCCTCCGCCCCGAAGGTATCTACGAAATCAACGTCACCACCGGCCAGTCCACCCTCGTTCGCACGTTCGAAACCTCTCCTGCCTCTGATTTCACCATCGACGGCATCGACTACGACGCCACCACTGACAAGCTCTACATGGCCGATGACGACACCACCCTCGGCCAGAACGTCTTCTCGCTCACCGCCTCGGACCTCAGCGCCCCGCTCGTGATCGTCTTCACCTACCCCACTGGCGTGAACGACGTTGACGGCCTCGCCGTCGGCGGTGGCAAGGTCTTCCTCCTATCTGATGGCGTGCAAGGTAACGGCGGCTTCCACCGGATCTATGACCTCGCCTCCGGCACCTTCGACGCCCCGATCGCGACGCCCTACCCGTCTTACGCGCCTTCTAGCATCGGCCCGGTCAACCCCAGCGGCGCCGCCACCTACGCCCCCGGCCTGTTCACCGTCATCACCACGCCGCGCTGCAACGCCGCCGACATCGCCTATGACGACGGCACGCCCCTGCCCCCCAACGGCCCCGCCGGCGGCACCAATAACGGCGTGACCGAAGGCGATTACAACCTCTTCTTCGCCCGCTTCTTTGACTCCGACCTCGCGGTCGATATTGCTAACGACGACGGCACCCCGCTGCCGCCATTCGGCACGCTGACCACCAACAACGGCGTGACCGAAGGTGATTACAACCTGTTCTTCTCGATCTTCTTTGATGGCTGCGCGTTCTGATCGTTCTGCTCGGAGATAGGCACACCATCACACCGACCTGCGATCAGATTGGGCCTTGAAAGACCAACAACCCACCCAAGCCGCGGCACGGTGCCGCGGTTTTTTCTTGGTGTTCATGTTTGATGCAGACGTCCATCCCTCGCCGCGTATTCTTGACCACTCATCCGCTCACCAAACATTCGCCGAGCCCAGGCGCTCGCGAGTGGTTGCACTCACTCACATCGCCAACCTTCACATCCGCGTGCGTCCGGCCCCGAACTTCATAGAGATTCTGCCGAAATGGTCACGCCAGCGGTTCACGCGGCGACGGTTCTGTGGTATGTTCGGCCCCGCCGCGCGTTTCGGATGCCCTTGTGATCTTCGTATCACGCGGCCAGCACACACCCGCCGGAGCCTCATCCATGCTTATGCACGCCACCACAGCCACCGC
>JBBQMD010000029.1:0-35049 GCA_038328575.1 Phycisphaerales bacterium
TCTCAAGTGAGCCTCTTCGGCCCGTCCATCACGAACGGCCCCGGCCCGCGCGACGTGGACCGGGCTAAGCCCAAGCCGACGCGCCGGGTCAATGCCACCACCGGTTCTGATAGCGAGCGCGAGCTGGTCAACACCGTCGAAGCCGCGGACGCCGCAGAGATCAGCAAGAAGCTCGCTGGCGAAGGTCAAGAAGACGCGGCCGAAGATCGCCGCCGCCACGCACCACCGCCAGTGCCGCGAACGGATGCCGACGACAAGCCACGAATAGACCTGAGCGCGTGAGCGAAGCGATCGATGCGAATCACCGGAACGTAAACAGCTTCTTGATCGCATGAATTGTGACCGCCCTGCCCATCGCACCGATTGACTCAGTCAGCGGGATCTTCTTGGGGCAGACTTTGACACAGTTCTGCGCATTGCCGCACTCGCTGACGCCGCCGGGGCCGCTGAGCTCGTCGAGGCGCTGCGGCGCGAGTTCCTTGCCGGTAGCGTGCAGGTTAAAAAGTCGGGCCTGGCTAAGGGCGTGCGCGCCGAGGAACGCGGTGTCCCAGTTAGCTGGCTCGGGCTCCAGATTGAACTGCGGGCAGGCTTCGAGGCAGCAGGCGCAGCTCATGCAGGTTGCCAGCGTGTAGCGGACCTCTTGCTCAGCGGGCGTCTCCCGCGGGCCGGGGCCCAGGGCGTACGTGCCGTCGATCGGAACCCAGCCACGCACGCGCTTGAGGTTATGAAACACGCGACGCCGATCGACGCTCAGGTCGCGGATCACCGGAAACTTGCTCATGGGCTCGATGGTGACAACGTCGCCGTCGCTCGGTGCGATCTGGTCCATCAGGGCCGAGCAAGTCTGGCGGACCTTGCCGTTGACGACCATCGTGCAGGAGCCGCAGACCTCTTCGAGACAGCCGGAATCCCACACTACCGGCGTGGTGCGCTTGCCCTCGACGGTCACCGGCTTGGCCGCGATCTCTTGCAAGGCAGCGATGATGTTCATGCCCTGGCCGGTCGTGACCGAGAGCGAAAACGTCTCCCAGCGATCAGGCTTGCCCGGCCCGTCGCAGCGCTTGATCTTCATCGTGATGGTGCGGGTGCCGGGCTTGGCGATCATGGCGGTGTGCATGGGGGGTTCTCAATGAGGACACGCGGCGGCGTCTGTGCGCGCCCGCGTCGATTCAGTTCTTCAGCGTCAGCGTTCGATCGTCTTTCGAGTTGTCTTCGTTCCGCGCGCCAGTTTGCGACGTGCGGGTCTTTGATCGCGGCTCCAGAACTCCATTGTCGGGATAGGCGAGCGTCGCGGCTCGTGTACTTGATCGACCAACGTCTTGAACGCTGCGCGGAGCTTCGGCGGGATCTTCGGGGCGAAGTCTTTGCCCAGCGGCACAACGCGGATCAGCTCCAGCACGTCGGCGATGTCCTTGCTTCGACCGATGTTCTGAAGCCCGACCGTTAGCTTGCCGCGGACGAGATCGGCGAGGCCGATGACTTTGATTCCTTTGATGGTGGTGATCCGCTTGAGCGGGCCGCCGAGCGAATCCTCTTTCACCATGTGAACGGGGACGCCATCGACGACGTGCTCGCGCCGGGCTGGGTTCCAGGTGATCCCGGCGGATTCGAGCTTGGCGTGCGTTTCCCAGAAGTCTGTGCTGTAGATATCGATATCGCGCGTGGTTCGACCGCCGCCGTGAAGGACGACGGCCATCGCGCCGACCAGCGGACAGCCGGTGGCATCGGTCACGGCCTTGGCGCGCCGGACCATCTCCTCCATGCCCGGGGGCATTCCCGTCGAGTCGGGATGGTCGCGCTCGGGTTGGCGGGAAGGCTTTGCCACTGCGGTCTCAGTGCGATTCGAGTGCTGCGTTCAAGCGGATTTCGGTTACACCCCTGCGCCGGCGAGGGCGCCTGTAGGTGTGGAGACGCCGGAAGATTCTGGCGGGCGGTTGCGGCCGGGGTCGCTGGGCCTGTCGTCTTTTTTGCCGTAGGTGCGAGCGGTGGGTTGGATGAGCGTCGCGTCGATCGGGACGAAGTCGATGCTGACATCGCCGCTAGGGCTGCAATGTGCGACGGTGGTCTTCATGAACTCCTGATCGTTGCGATCCGGGAAGTCGGGCCGGTAGTGCGCGCCGCGGCTCTCGCGACGACGCAGCGCGCCACTGGCCAGGGCTTCGGCGAGGATCAGCATGTCGCCCACGGTGCGCGCGTAGGCCATTGACTGATTCGTCCAGCCGCCGGCATCGGCAAGCTTGAGTTTGGCGTAGCGGGCCTTGAGTTCGCCGAGCGTCGAGAGGCAGCGTTCCAGACGCGGGCCGGTGCGGACGACGGTGCAGGCCTCGGTCATCTCAATGCCCAACTCGCGACCGATGACGTACGGGTTCGTCGCCGGGTCGTCGGCGCTGGTCATGTCCACGGCGTCCACGAGCTTCTTGACCTTGGCGGTCTCCTGGGCGACAAGCCCGTCATAGAGCGACTGGCTGATGTCCTTGGTGAGTTGCTTGCTGGCGGGGCCGCTGCGAACGTAGTTGGCGACGCTGACGCCGCAGAAGAGGCCGTCGAAGATGCAACTGAGCAGTGCGTTGGCGCCGAGGCGGTTGGCGCCGTGGTAGGCGAAGTTGACCTCGCCGAAGGCGTAGAGCCCCTGGACGTTGGTCATGGAGTTGTTGAACTCACCGAGCGCCATGCCCTGACCGACCTCGGCGTTGATTGGCGCGCGGGTGCCGCTCTTGTGCTTGGTGCGGGGCGTCGCGGGCGTGTATGAGCCGGGCGTGAATGTTGTCCAGAGCCCGCCCATGCTGTAGTGGACCGCGGGGAAGATGCGCATCGGCGTGGTGTACGGGTCTTCGCCGACGAACTTCTCGTAGATCTCGAGGATGCCTTCGAGCTTCTTCTGGAGATATTCCTTGGGCTTGTGCGTGAGGTCGAGGTAGACCTGTTGCCCGGCGCCGACGCCCATGCCCTGGTTGACGCAGATATCGAAGATCTCGCGGGTGGCGATGTCGCGCGGGACGATGTTGCCGTAGGCGGGGTAGCGCTCTTCGAGGAAGTAGAAGCGCTCGTTCTCGGGGATGGTCTTGGGGTCCTGGCCGCTGCGCGGGTGGATCCCCCAAGAGCCGTCGGGGCCTTTGAGGGCGGGAACCCAGATGCGACCGCCCTCGCCGCGGGCGCTCTCGCTCATGAGGCGAAGCTTGTCGGCGCCGGGGATGGCGGTGGGGTGGACCTGGATCATCTCGGCGTTGGCGTAGTGAACGCCGGCGCGGAAGCAGCGCGCGGCGGCGGCGCCGTTGCACATGACGCTGTTGGTGCTCTTGCCGAAGACGAGCCCGCAGCCGCCGGTGGCGATGACGACCGCATCGGCGCGGAAGGCACGGATCTGCATGGTGCGAGTGTCTTGCGCAACAATGCCGACGCAGCGCCCGTCATCGAGCACGGGCCACAGGAACTCCCAGTGCTCGTACTTGGTCACGTTGCCTTCAGACTCGTGACGCCGGACTTGTTCATCGAGAGCGTAGATCAACTGCTGGCCGGTGGTCGCGCCGCTGAAGTGGGTGCGCTTGAAGAGCGAGCCGCCGAAGAGGCGCAAATCGCGGTAGCCCTCGCTAGTGCGGTTGAAGGGGACGCCCATGCGATCCAGGACGTCGATGATGCGCGGGGCCCAGTTGGCCATTTCCAGGACGGGGTGCTGATCGGCGAGGAAGTCGCCGCCGTAGACGGTTTCGTCGAAGTGTTCGTACTCGCTGTAGCCCTGTTGGCGCGCGACTTCGTTACAGGCGTTGATGCCACCCTGGGCGCAGACGCTGTGGCTGCGTTTGACGGGGACGATGGAGAAGAGGTCGACCGCGAGGCCGCTCTCGACCAGGCGGGCGGAGGCCGCGAGCCCGGCGAGGCCGCCGCCAACGACGATGACGCGCTTTTCGTTTCCGGATGCCGCCATGTGGACCGTCCTTTCACAAACTACGAGCGTCGCGGCGAGATGAGAGGAGTCAGGCCGCGGCGAGATCTATCTGTCTGGTCATCGGATGGTCCGGGCCGGGAGGGGAGCGGACGCCGAGACTCGGGGGTCATTTGATGCCAACGCCAGTGGGCGCTTGCTTCAGCGGGATGATCGAGGGATCGTTCAGCAGGTGCTTTCGCTCGGGGATGGGCTGGCCGTACTTCTGGTAGTACACCATCTCTACGCGTGTGGCGTCGGCGGGGTTGAGCATAAAGAAGCCAATGAGCGCGGACCACGCGGCGAGCATGAGGCCAGCGCCGAGTCCGGCGCAGGCGTAGCCCCACTGTCGCTGGGCGCGCGCGGAGACGGTGAGGCCCCAGGTGATGGCGGAGGTCCAGAGGCCGTTGGCGAAGTGGAAGACCAGCAGCGTGATGCCGACGAAGTAGAAGAGCGAGACGAGGACGCCGGCGGGGGTGATTTCGGCGCCGCCGCGGAGGATAAGCGCGAGCGTGCTGGAGGCGTACTTGTGGCTCCAGGCGGTGCCGCCGGGGATCATGAATGTCCAGCCCCAGCGGAGGGTGGCGACGTGGTAGAAGATGAAGAGGATGCCGACGTAGCCGCTGATGCGCTGGAGGGTGTAGCGCCAGTTGGCCCAGTAGCCGTAGTGGCTGGTGTTGCTGCGACCACTGAGAGCGTAGAAGACGCCGAGGATTGAATGGAAGGCGATGGCGGCCCAGAGCGTGAGCTCGATGAGCAGCAAGTGAGGGACGGCCTCGTTAATCCAGACGACTTCCTTATGGAAGTAGAAGGCGCCGCCTTCGGCGATGCTCATGTCGGCGCCGTCGCCTCGAAGGCCGAAGCGGCCCCAGACCACGGAGGAGTTCGTCACCAAGTGGGCGATGAGGAAGACGCCGATGGGGACGATGCCGCTGAGCGAATGCAAGCGGCGCAGCAGCAGGTGGTGTCGATCAAGGAAGGAGACGCTGATCTGCGATACCGGGGTGTTCGACACTGATCACTCCAGAGACAACGTGGCGGCGACGCCCAAAGCCGGACTCCAGCATTATTCCCGCCTGAGGCGCACCTGTCCTGATTTCAACGGGCAATCAGGGCGTGATCTTCAAGTTTCCCATGGCGCCGCCGGTCAGGCCACCACCCCCCAGACCGCCACCGCCAAGGCCCCCGCCACCGCCAGCGCCAGGACCGGCGCGACCGAAGCGCCCGTCGCGCACGGCTTGGGCGACGGCGCCCTGAAGCTCAACGAAGCGAGAGCGGAGCTCTGTCAACACCTGGAGCATGTCCTCGGCTTCCTGCTCGGTGAGGTTGCCCTTGGTCTTCTGCTGGAGCACGTCCAGGAGATCGATGTGGAACGAGGCGTATTCGAGGGAGACCATCGCGCGGCCGGTTGCAGGGTCCGGGAACGCGCCCATGTAGAGGAGCGCCTGCGAGACCAGCGTGCTCATAAGGCCTTGAAAGTCGGCGGGGGGAATCTCGCGCGGGGCGGCTGCGCCCTTAACGCCGGGCTTCTGTTCTTGCGAGGCGAGGCGCTCTTTCTCAGCGGCGGCCTGCGACTTCCAATCGGAGTCCACGGCGATCTTGCTGGCGTTCGGGTCTAAGCCCGGGGCGGGCGCGGGGGGCGCAGCTGGCGCGGGGGCTGCGGCTTTGGGCTCGTTGTCTCGCTTCTTCCAGTCTCCGTCGACGATCAGCTTTGGCGCATCGCTCATGGGTCTCCCTTTCGCTAGACAACGATAGAGGCCTTGCGCGCGGGTGGCGTGCCGGGGGGCGTGATTCGTGTGGGATTGGCGCGGCGCACACGCCGTTGGGCCGGCGGATATGCTGAGGCTTCCGCGCGAGCGCACAACGGATTGAACGTCAGCGCGGCGGTTGCGTGCGAAATCGAGGTCAATATGAACCGCTTCCCAACTCCCCTGATCGCTGCTCTGGCAATGGCTGGCTCGATGTTTTCGCTGGGCTGCTCTAGCGACGTCACGCCATTCACGGCGCTGCGCGCCGAGCCGGTGGACGCGACGACGGCGCTGGACCTGAACGACTTTCGCGATCCGCAGAGCGCGACGACGGGGACGGGGGTGGCGGCGGGAGGGACGACCGTGAGCAAGCTCGCAGTGGCGGGGGCGACGAATGGCAAGACGCCGGGGGCGCCGCCGCGGGCGGCGGCGGATACGGGCGTCTCGGTGCTTGAGGGGACGGGCCTGAGGCCGCTGCCGCGCGAGCTGGCGCGGCTGAACCCGGGCATGGCGGTGGCGTCGACGCCGGATTCGCCCGAGGGCGTGAGCATTCGTGCTGGCGCGCCGAACGGCCCGCCGAACCCGAGCGCGCGTCCGGCAGGGAAGCCGATCGTGGTTGATGCGTTGGTCGGGCAGATCAATGGCAAGCCGGTGTATGCGTCGCAGTTTCTAGATGAGTTTGAGGCGCGGTTCACGGCCCAAGCCGCGGAGAATAAGGACTCGCCCCGGCTCTGGCAGCGCGACGCAGTGACGGCGGTGCGGAACAAGCTGCAGAACGAGACGGTGCAGGAGCTGATGCTGGCCGAGGCGCGCAGCGTTTTGTCGCCGGAGGAGCGGCGCGGTCTTTTGTTCTTTCTGAGCAACATCCGCGAGAACCTGGTGAGCCAGTCCGGCGGGTCGGCGGAGGCGGCGAACGCGCGGCTGGCGGAGATGGAGGAGGGGTCGCTGGACATTCGGGCGCGAAACGAGCGCGACCTGGCGCTGTTGCAGATGGTGTATCAGCGGTTTATTTTGCCGCGGGTGAACGTGAGCTGGCGGGACGTGCAAGTGGAGTATGAGCGGCAGTATGAGAAGTTCAACCCGCTGGGGAAGGCGAGCGTCCGCATGATCTGGGCGGACACGCGCGACACTGCGAAGGTGGAGCAGATCACCAGCGGGCTTGCGTCCAAGCCGTTCAAGGTTGTCGCGTCGGACCGTGCGCTGAACTCGTTCCTGCCCTCGACTGGCGGGCAGTACGAGCTTGAACTGACGGGGCGCGAGATCAAGGACGTCAAGCCGTTCAGGGAGCCGGAGTTGAACAAGCTGTTCGCCTCGCTGACGCAGAAGGTGGCGTCGGGGCCGATCACCTTTCGCGATACGGATCGCGGGCGCGATGTCTCGGCGTGGATGGTGCTTGAGAGCGTTGATCGCCCCGAGGCGAAGACGCTGAAGCAGGCGCAGCTTGATCTCTATCGCGAACTGCGGACGCGCAAGCTGGACGAAGAGTCGCGCCGGTTTGTCTCGCGGATCAAGGAGAAGGGCACTGCGACGAGCGAGGACGAGATGATCGCGCGGCTGGTCAACATCGCGGCCCAGCGTTTCTTCCTGCCGGTCGCCAACGCGTCTCCATCGGCTTCGCCCGCATCATCGTCGGGCGCGACGCCGCCGACGAGCTCTGCACCGCGTTGAACTGGTTGAACTGGTCGAACTGTTTGATCGCGTTGAGAGTGCCCGTGCCGCCATGCTTGTGTGGTTGACCCCAGCCCGGGCGCGTGTGAGCCGCTGGCTGCGGGCGATCGGGATTCGAACGCGCTCGCTCACGCCGACGGAGCGGCTTGGGCGGCGTGGCGAGCGGGCGGCGGCGCGGCACCTTCGGCGCGCCGGCTACCAGATTCTGGGCCGGAATCTGCGAGTGCCGATGGGTGAGGCGGACATCGTCTGCCGCGCACCGGACGGGCGGACGATCGTGCTGGTGGAGGTTAAGGCACGCGTCGTGGGGGCGGCGCCTTCGCCGATGCAACGCTCGACCGAGAGCGCTGTGGATGAGGACAAGCGGCGCACGCTTCGCGCGATTCTTCGCCATCTGGGCTCGCACAACCGTTGGTCAAGGCACGCGCGGCGGATTGACGTCATTGCGATTGACTTTGATGATCGCGGGGAGCTGCGGTCGCTGCGGCATCATCAGAGCGCGGTGACGCCTTGAGGCGCGAGAAGCGGGGCAGCGGCGAGGCTTTGAACTTGAGACGCGTTGCCGCACCAGACAGCGAAAGTCTCTGACTGACGAAAGGCCACGCGGGACAACTCATGCTGTGCGTTGGCCGGCGAGCGAGCCGCGAAACTCGCCCTCGGCTTTCATCTCGGCGACGCGTGCGACGTCCATCGTCAGCGGGAGGATCACGCTGAACATCGACCCGAGCCCCGGCTCGCTCTGCACGATCAGCTCGCCTTGCAGCAAGCTGGTCAGCTCCTTGCAGATCGCGAGGCCGAGCCCCGTGCCAGCGTGCTTGCGGGTGTAGCCGGTGTCAAGCTGGGTGAACTTCTCAAAGATGCGGCCCATGTCCTCGCGTCGGATGCCCGGGCCGGTGTCAAGCACGCTGATCCGCACGCGCTCAGCGACATCGCCGACATTTGCTCCGGCGCCGCTACCGCTCATCGTCCCGGCGGTCGCACCACCGCCGACGCTGCTGCCGGTCGCGCCCGCGCCCATGCGCGGGACCAGGCGCTCGGCGCGCAAAGTGACTAGAGGCGCGCGGACCAGGCCGCGGGCTTCGCCGGCAAACTCGCGGAGCTGGGCGGCTTCGCGCTCGGCCTCGTGGGCGTCGGCGGTGAACTTGATGGCGTTGCTCAGGAGATTGAAGATGACCTGCTGAAGCTTTCGCGCGTCGGTCTCGACGCGCGGGATGTCATCGTTGAGTTCGAGCCGGAGCTCGACGCCTCGCTTATCGGCGACGGGTTTCATGAGCGCGGCCAACTGCTCGCAGCGCTCGCGAATATCGACCGGTCGCAGTTGCATTTCCATCTTGCCGGCTTCCACCTTGGCCATCTCGAGCAGGCCGGTGATCAGCTCTAGCAGGGCGCGCCCGGCGGTGAGGATGTTCTCGACGTAGCGCCGGCGCTTCGCCAATCGCCCGGTGTCGTCGGTGTCCACCTCGCGTCCGAAGCCTTCGTCGAGCAGCTCCGCGAAGCCGAGGATCGAGTTGAGCGGGGTGCGCAGCTCGTGGGTCACGTTCGCGAGAAACTCACCCTTGAGCTTCGCGGCTTCGTAGAGCGCGACGTTGCGCTCCGTCAACTCGTTGAGCTTCTCATCGAGACTCGCGTTGATGGCGCGAAGCTGCTTCTGCTGGGCCTGGAGAGCGGTGAGCATCTCGTTGAACGCCTCGGCGAGGTCTTCGAACTCGTCGCGGGTCTGAATGTCCGAGCGCGTGTCGAGGTTGCCCTCGCGGACTTCCTCGGCGGTCTCACGCAGGCGGCGAACCGGCGAGAGGATGATCCGGTTGGTTACGAGGTAGAACACCAGCACCGCGAACCCGAGCGCCACACACCCCGCGGCGAACAGGTACAGCGTGTTGAACAGCATCTCGCTGGCGGCGGCGGGGCTGGAGCGTTCGAGGATGAGCAAGCCTTCGAGCTTGCCTTCGGCGTCGCGAACTGCCCGAACGATGCGATACTCGCGGACGGTGAATCGCCACGCGGCCTCAGCATACTCGCCCTGCTTGTTGTCACGCTCGAGAGCGCCCCAGGCGCGCTGGACGATCGAGCTGCGCTGGGAGGCGACTCCGTATTCCTGCGTGCCGACGATCAGCAGCGTCGCGTCGCTGGCGAAGAGACGCCGGCCGGCCTGAAGCATGGCCAGGCGGGCGCTGACGGGTGTAGAGAGAGTGCGGCGCGGCTCGCCCGCTCCGGGGCTGGTGCTTGGCTCGGCGTCGGCGGGTGCGGCGGCGGCGGGCGTTGGGATGTTGCCGGGCATGTTCAGGAGCTGGGGGCCGGCGCGAGCGACCGCTTGCTCCCAGGTGCTGAGGATCTGGCGGGCAACCTCGAGCTCGGTCTCGTCGACCATCGAGTTCATCTTGAACCAGGGCACTGCGAGCGCGCTGGAGATGATCAGCACCGTGGCCGCGCCGAAGAGCAGCAGACACTTGGTCGCCAGTGATAATCGCCCGAGCATTGTGGAGAGTGTACGAGCCGGCCGCCCTGCCGCGTATCCTTGAGCATGCCCCTTGACGTCTATCTTGAAACGTTCGGTTGTCAGATGAACGAGCTGGATTCGGAGCTGGTCTCCTCGCAGCTTCGGGCGCTTGGGTATCGGTTTACGGAGCGGATCGATGATGCGCGAGTAGTGCTCTTCAACACCTGCTCGGTGCGAGAGCACGCGGAGCAGAAGGTGTGGTCGCGCCTGGGCGAGCTGGCGGTGCGAAAAGTGCGCCAGCCGGAGCTGGTCGTGGGTGTGCTGGGGTGCATGGCGGAGCGCGAGGGCGACGGCCTGATGAAGCGCATGCCGGTGGTCGACATTCTGGTCGGCCCGGCGGAGCTGGACAAGCTACCGGCGCTGCTTGATAACGCGGTGCGCACGCGAATTTCGCTGGCGATCGATGCGCCGGCCGCGCCGCCGCCGGAGGTTGATTCGCTGCCGTCGTTTATCAAGAAATCGCTTGTTTCAGCGGGCCAAATCGCGCTTCAGGGGACGTCGAGCCGGCGGTCGCAGACGCTCGCGGCGGCGGGTGATCAGCTTGAGCTATTGGATCTTTCGCGAGCCACGTCGCCGGACGATCACTCCGGCTCGGCGTATGTCCGCATCACGCGCGGTTGCAACAAGTTCTGCACCTATTGCGTCGTGCCGTTCACGCGCGGCGCCGAGATCCACCGCCCGCCGGAGCACATCGTTGACGAGTGCAAGCGTCTGGCAGACGCCGGGATCATCGAGGTCACGCTGCTGGGCCAGACCGTCAATCACTATCGCTTTGAGCACGGCGCGGCGGTGACTGTGGACGGCGTGACGCAGCCGCAGAAGGGGCGGGTGTACAGGACGGGCGAAGACTTCGCCGATGCGTACGCGGGCGAGCGGGTGACGACGTTTGCCGGGCTGCTGAAGCGGATTCACGACGAGGTGCCGGGGATCCAGCGGCTGCGGTTTGTGACCAGTTACCCCAAGTCGTTCGGTAACGACGTGCTGCAGGTCATTCGCGAGTCGCCCAGAATTTGCAGGTATCTGCACGTGCCGGCCCAGAGCGGATCCGACCGCATGCTGAAGGCGATGAACCGCGGCTATACCGTGCAGGAATACCTGGATTTCCTTGCTCGGGCCCGTGAGTTTCTGCATCAGCCGGAGATCGGCCGCCCATTGACCGTCGCGGGGGACATCATCGTCGGCTTCCCGGGCGAAACCGAGGAAGATCACTTGGCGACGGCGGAGCTTCTGCGCACCGCCCGCTACAAGAACTGCTTCATCTTCAAGTATTCGCCACGTCCGGGAACCACCGCCTACGACAAGCTGGCGGATGACGTGCCCGAAGAGACCAAGCGCCGGCGGAACAATGAACTGCTCAAGCTTCAGCTGGAGATCAGCACGCGCGTGGGCGAGGAGTTTATCGGACGGACGATGCAGGTCTTTGTTCAGGGCGTGAGCAAGAGAGATTCAAAGCGGCGGGCGGCGGAGGCGGCGTGGGGGACCGGGAGCCCTGGGGCGGATTCCCGGACCAGCCGCGGCGTCGCGCTGAGCATTGAGGGGCGCGTGGCACCGTCGACGCCTGTGATCGCGGTTGGAGTGGCGGAGTTGAAGACGCCGAGCGAAGACCTTCCAAATGAGACGGGCGGGATGCCGACGCAGCTTAGCGGGCGCACTGAGGGCGACCTGATTGTGCTGTTTGACGCGCCGGCGGGCCGGTCGCCCGAGTCGCTGGTGGGCCAGATCGTGCCGGTCTGGATCGAATCGAGCAAGATGCTGTCGCTGATGGGGCGGCTCGCAATCAGCGCCGGGGTGTGAGCTTGTACGTAAATACATTATAATTTTGCGTGGTCACGGGCGATGTGGGCCACGCGGACGGTGCCCTGCCTGGGTGGGTGAAACGACCTGGCGCGTCAGAATCGATGTTCGGCCTAGGGTTTTCATTCTAAGGCGACCCCACAAACACCCCGGGTTACGCGGATCATCGTCAAATTTGAAATCACAGGGTGGCCAGCCGGACATTTACAGAGTACCCTGGTATAGCGACGGGCCTGTCAGCCCTCCGCCAGCAGGTTCTGCCAAACACCGCGTGAAGCCCGCAGTCACGCACTGAGAAGGAGAGAGAGAAATGCGTCATATCGCTATTGGCCTTGTTGCACTAAGCGGCTTGTCTGCCGCGGCGAACGCTGACCTTGCGTTCAGCTTTGCCGACCCCACTGGCGGTCGCCAGATCGCGTTTGATCAGAACGGCATCGGCGGCCCTGGGTCGGGTCAGATGACCTACGACCAGAACGCGGTGATCAACTTCATCATCGACGGCAGCGGCGAGCCGAACCCGTTTAGCGTGAACTTTCCGAACGCGCGCATGGAAATGGACATGACGCTGTTCCAAGGTTCATCGTTCTTCGGCACGTACCTCGCGCCGGCCTCGGGCTTCTTCCGCATCTACGACGCGACGTCGGGCAACACGATCCTTCGTGGCGATGCCATTGGTGGCGCGTTCCTTCGGTTCGGCGGAACCAGCTCGCTGCTGCTTTCGAGCGACAACGGTTTCTCGTACACCTTTGGCCCGCAGCTTCAGGCGGCGCTGAACGCAGCGGGCAACTTCGGGCGCGTCCCGACGGATCCGCAGGAAGGCACTTTCACGATCACGGACGCGATCACGACCGTTGTGAACCCCGGCAGCACTTCGATCATTGGCCCCAACGGCGTGCTTCGCTCGTTCGCGGCCAACACGTCGTACTCGGGCAACACTGCGACGGTGCCGACCCCCGGCGCTCTGGCGCTGGTCGGTCTGGGCGGCCTGCTCGCGGCTCGTCGTCGTCGCTGATTGACGGCCCGAGTTTCTTCACTTCTCAATCTCAGTCATTCCAAGACAAGCCGGCTCACGCCGGCTTGTCTTGTTCGTTTTTTGGGCTAAGCTGGGTTAAAAAATGGCTCACGAGGCTGATGATAGTGTTTTGTTTGTATGCTCGATGGCTTGGAAGTTTTTGAGCCCTTTCAGAAGCGGGGATGATTGTGCAGAAAAGGCCAAGAGGGCTGTAAATGCGAAAAAAATGTCTTGCAAGGGTTGCAACGCGAGCAACACGCAGTATTGTTGAGGCGAATCGCGAGCGCACCGGACTCTCTCATACCGGTGCGCTGCGCGGCGAGGAAACGAAGGCCAATACCTTCGATATAGGGAGTGTCGTCATGATTCGCACTGCGATCTTTGTGTCATCCGTTGTCGGTCTCGCTGCCTCGGCAGCGAACGCCGACCTGGCGTTCTCGTTTGCCGACCCGGTCGGCGGCCGCCAGCTTACGTACGCCCAAGACAACTCATCTGGTATCGGCACGGGCCAGATGACCTACTCGACGACGACGAACATCACGTTCATCATCGACGGTAGTGCTGAGCCCACCCCGTTCGCCGGCCAGAACTACACGGCCGCCCGGATGGAGATGCAGCTCTTCATCGGCATCTCGACGACCAACGCGGGCGTCACCCAGGCCGCGGTTCTGCCGAACTCGTTCTTCCGCATCTATGACAGCAGCGTCGGCACCGGCGCGAGCGCCACCATTCTTCGCGGCGACGCGAACGGCGGTGCGTTCATCCGCTTCGGTGGCACCAACTCGGTGCTGCTGTCGGACATCACCGGCTTCACCTACACGTTCGGCACTATCCTGCAGAACCTGCTCGTGGCGACCGGCAACTCGGCCAGCGTTCCCGCTGTTCCCCAGGAAGCCGTGTTCACGATCACCGACGTGCTGACCAACCGCAACCCGGCTGGCGGCTTCGCCCCGATCATCGGGCCGAACGGCGTGATCGCCAGCTTCACCGCCAACTCCTCGTTCTCGGGTAACACCGCGACCGTCCCGACCCCCGGCGCTTTGGCGCTGGTGGGTATCGGCGGCCTCGTGGCTACCCGCCGCCGTCGCGCCTGATCTCAGGCGTGTCGGTCACTGACGCGGAGCCTCGGCCCCGCGTCACAGAGAGTGCAACGTTTCTTGTCGACACTCAAAGCGGGTCTGCCAAAGGGCAGACCCGCTTCTGTTTTTGGATTTGAGAACTTAGGTGAAGACTGGGCCGGGAGCAGGTGAAAAAGCGAGGGCCACGGCAGAGCACGACGGCTGGGAGCAACCGCCGGGGCGCGTCAAGAGTGCGGGCCGATAACCATTGGAACGATCAACCTCAGAACGAAGTTTGCTCGCTTGCCCTGCCAGCCCCGCATGGCCGGCAACGCCAGCGTTCCGGGCGGGTCATCCGGGCCAGTCACATCGACCAACCAGGTCAGCGAAGCGGGCACCGGCAGCAGCCGCGCTCTCACGGTGTGCGTCGAGCAAACTTGTACCGTCGCCACAGCGTGATCACGCACAGGCTCAGCTCGCCGATTGTTCCCGGCGCGTACGACGCGAGGTGCGCCCACATGGCGGTGAGGAAAGGGGCGTGGCGATCTTTTGGGACCGCCTTCGCGAGCCAACAGACGCGCTACACCTTGCCAGTGGCCGCGAGCACATGCCCGGCTGGGCCGGCGCACGTCGCGATGGCCCCCATTACCAGCAGCAGCACGCCGAGGCTCGGGCTTGCATTCCCGAGCGGTATTGCCAAGGGCGCTGTCGCTTGAAGTTCAACGCACGCAACGAACGCCAACTACTCCCTCGTTCGCTCGCGGGCGCGGCGTTTAGCGGCTTGCAGCGCGGACTCGCCGGGGCGGGGAACGTCGTTGGACGGGGGTGGGGATCGTTCGATCGGAGCAGCGGGCTTCGTCGGGGCGGGTGAGAACTCGTCTGTAGGGCTGTTTGGGGCTTGGCTTGGTGCGGGGCTTGCGGTTGGCGGGCTTTGAGCAGGCGAGCCGCTTCGCCCGCGCGCGGCCTGTTGGCGGCGCTTGCGGGCGTCGTCGATCAATCGCTTCGCGTCATCGGCCCCCAGTGAGACCGATGCGGTCGCGGCCGCGCGCGTGGGCGTCGAACTCGCCGCGGCGTCTCGCTCGCGCAGGGCGGCGAGCCGATCGCGTGATTGGGTCGATCGGTCCGCAGTCGCGACGGCGGCCTCGTGCAGCATGCTCTGTCCGAACTTGCGACTGATCAGCCGGTCCCACGCGATGCGGCGGGTGCCGATATCCAGCAGCGTGAGCGCCAGCGCGTACGCGATCAGCAGGGGCCAGAGCGGCAGGCGTGCTTCGGTGGGCTTGATTCCCGCGCGGCTCCACAGGTCCGGCGGCTCGGTTGCGTCGAGCTCGAGGATCTGGCCGCCGCCAGCTTTAGCGATCTCAGTGAGCGTCTGGTCGTCGGAGGTGAGCCAGCGGTATTCCTCGCCGGCGGGAACGACCTGGCCCCCCACGATCGGCGGGAGTTTGATCGAGCCCTCCTGCGGCGTAAGCGTGACGAGGTAGTTGCCCGCGCTGGGCGCGGCGAATCGGCCCTCGTAAATGCCCGAGCCGACCTGGCTCATGCGAAGCGAGGTGCGCCCGCCCTCGGGCGTGTAGGCCGAGCCGGTGAGGACGACGCCATCGCGCGGTTTGCCGGCGGAGTCCGCCAGTTCAAGTGTCGCGATAATCGCGTCACCTTCGCGTCGCAAGGTGAGTTCACCGGCGCGGCTGGAATCCGGACGCGCGATAGCACGCACGAGCTGAGTCCACACCTGGCGGTACCCGGGCCAGTCGATCCAGTCCTTGCCCCAGTTGTGCGCGTCGGAGGTGAAGGCGGCCACTTGGCCGAGGCCGGCCTGCCAGATGGCCAGGACGGGCTCGCCGCGAGGCGTGAGCATGGGGTAGAGCACGCCGGTTGATTGACCGTTTTCTTCTGGCGGGCGGGCCTGCGTGAGGACCAGGCCGCCCAGCAGCGGGATGTTTGTGGGCAGGCCAGCGGTGATCGGCGAGCCGGTGACCATGAGCGTCGGTGTGAAGGGCTCCTCGCGGATGAGGGGCTGACGCACAACCTGAGCGGCGCGCAGGAAGATCCGCGGGAGCGTGTTGGGGTCGGTCACGCGGTAGTACACGCCGCCGCCGGCCTCGGCCATTCTGGCCATCGTCGGCAGGTCGGCCTTGTCGCCGACGGCGATGGTCGAGACGGCGATGCCGTCTTTGGCGATGTTCGCGGCGATGGCCGGGAGCTGGGCGCGACCTTGTGAGCCGCCGTCGGAAAGGACGATGATGTGCTTGATCTTGGCGCGGGCCGCGAGCATCTGGCGGTGGGCTTCAGACAGCGCGGGCGGGAGGTTGGTGCCGCCGTTGGGAGCGAGCGAGAGGACCTTTCGCGCGGTGGATTCGGAGTCCACGTTCTTGCTGAGCGGCTGCACGACCGAGAAATCAGAGTTGAACTCGATGACGCCGACGAGGTCGTCCTTGTGCATCGTGCGGACGGCGAGCGCGGCGCCCTCGTTGGCGATCTCCTGCTGGCTGCGCGATGAGCCGAGCACCGACCAGCCCATGGAGCCCGAGGTGTCCATGATGATGACCATCGCGGCCGAGGGGAGGACGAGCTGTTCGGGGAGGTCGAGTTTGACGGGGAGGATGGGCTCGATGGGTGAGCCGCGCCACGAGCCGGCGCCGAAGGAGTTTGGCCCGCCGATCATGACAAGGCCGCCGCCGAGCTCGGTGACGTAGCGCTGCAGAGACTCGAGCGCGCCGGGGGCGAAGGCATCGGCGGGGGCGTTCTGAAGGATGATGGCGTCGTAGGCCTGCATGCGGACGAGGTCGGGCGAGAGGCCCTCGGGTGCGATGGTCTGGACCGAGAGGCCCTCGGCGATGAGCGTGCGCGCGAGCACGCCTCCACCCCCACCACCGCCGCCCCCCGCACCTGCACCATCGGAGCCGACGCCGTCGATGAGCAGGATGTCGCCGGTGCCGGGCGTGATGGTGAACGCCTCGGCGGAGTTGTTGGCGGTGATGGTGTCGCTGGGCAGCGCGCTCGTGCCGTCGGCGCCGGTGGTCGGCGGGTCGGGCTCGAAGAGCGCGCGAAGTTGATGGACGCGCCCGGCGTCGAGGCGTGCGCTGAGGACGAAGGTGGTGAGGCCGGGCTGGAGCGTGACGCGCCGGGACGAGCGCCCGGGCTCGCCGGAGATTGAGACTTCTTCGCCGCCTTGCAGGAGGCGAAGCGTGCCGGTGCTGAGGGTGCTGGCGCGGATGTTGACGCGCACGTCGATGAAGGAGCCGGCCGCGGCGCGGGTGGGAACGTCGAGGGACTCGACGACGACCTCGCGCTGGACGCTGTAGCGCAGCGGCACGACGTCAATCGGGAGCGGGCGCGAGGCGCCGCCGGTGATCGATCGCGCGGCGGCGATGGCGTCGCCGGTGGTCTGGCGGCCGTCAGAGAAGAGCACGAGGCGGCCGGCGGAATCAGGCGGGATCATCGCGGCGGCGAGTCGCAGGGCCTGATCTATGTCGGTCGCGGTGGGCAGCGGAGAGGCGGTCTGCCAGGTGCGATCGAGCAGATCTGTGGGGCGCTCGCTCGGATCTGGTAGTTGTGTTAAAGGCGTGGTGAGTGGCGCGGCGGCGAGCGAGGCGCCGGCTTGGGGGGCGGCGATCGCGGTGGTGGAGCTGTCAAAGACGACGATGCCCAGGAGGTCTGCGCGGCCGCGCTTGATTGAGGCCTGGCGCAGGTACTCGCGCACGCGATCAAGCGCGGGGCTGGGCGTCGTTGCGAACGACTGGACCGAGCCGGAGACATCGACGATCGCGACGACTGCAAGACGATCAGAGGTCCGGATGCTGCTGACGCCCGCGAGCATCGCGGCGAGAATCGCGAGCAGGCCCGCGCGCAGCACGATCGCGGAGAGCCGGCGCGTGGCGCTCATCGCGCCGAACGCGCGCCAGCCAACGATCGCGCATGGCACCGCCAGGGCGATCAGCCAGAGCCAGAACGGAAATTGAAACGCGATGGACATCGGCGGATCGGCGGAAGGTCAGGGCACTGCCGGCGCGGGTCAGGGCGCGGGCGGCGACGGCGCGGTGGATGAGGGCGCGGGTGGAGATGTTGACGGAGATGATCGTGCGGGCGCTACAGCTGGCGTCGAAGCGGGCGTGCCCGGCGCGCTAGCGTCCGGGGCGATTCGCTGAGGGAGTCGTTCGTAGAAACGGCGCAGGAGGTTGTCGTACCGGCGCGGGAGCGTGCGATCTTCGACGGCGCGCTGGGCGCTCTGCGCGGCGTCTTTGACCATCTCATCTACGCCGCCGCTGGGCGCGGTGCCCTGGCGGGTCGTGCCGCTGGGGTTGAGCCAATCGTCCATGACGCGGGCCGGGCCGGAGGTGCCCGCGCCGGTCTGGGGAGCGCGAGCGTCGATGATCTCGGTCTTGATCGCGCCTTCGGGAGATGGCGCCGGCGTGGCGCGCGATCGCGCGCCGGGACCGCCGCCAGCGAGGTCGGTTCCGGGCGAAGAGCCGCTGGGCGTTTGGCCGGGTGCGCCGGTGCCTTGCTGGCCTTGCGCGCGAGTGTTGCGTGCTTGCTCAGGAGTGCCAGGGCCTGGGGGCGTGGGCGATGAGCCGTCGGCGGCACGGGCGTCGGGCGCTGGCGGTTGCGAGGGCGACTGGTTGTCGCTCGCGCGCGGCTCAGCGTTCGCACGCGAAACTTGGCCTTCACCGGTCTTGCCGGGTTCACCGGGTTGGCCGTCGGGATTTTGGGGCGACGGTTCGCCGGCGCGGGCGTCGGGCGGAGAATCGGGATTCTGTGGAGTGGGCGATTGCGACTGCTGCGAGCCAGGCGGTGTGTCGGGTGCGCCGGGGCTTTGTTCCTGGCGGCGTTTGGCGAGTTCTTCTGCGAACTTTTCGAGCTGATCGCGCTGCTCGGGCGTTGCTTTGCGCATGAACTCTTCGGCTTGTTTGCGAAGCTTCTGAGCCGCGGCTTCGTCGCGCTGAGCGTCGCGCGGGGCCTTGGCCATTTCGTCGAGCATGTTGCCGAGTTGCTCGGCGCTGGGGAGGTTCTTGGGAAGCTCGCCGGGCGCGTTGGGATCGCTCGATGCGTTGGGATCGCTCGATGCGTTGGGCTGGTCGTTGGGTCCGGGCTTGCTGGGAGTGCCGTCGGGCGCGGGGCGCGACGTGTCAGGCTTCGCGTCAGGTTGGGCGTTTGGCTTGTCGCGCTGCTGACCCGGGCCTTGGGGCTGAGCACCATCGGGATTGGCGGCGTCAGGCTTCGCGGTGCTTTGCGTGGTCCCGTCGGGTTGTGCTTTGTCGGGCGCGGGCTTCTCGCCAGGACGGGTTCCCTGCGGTGGGGGGGCGTTTGGCGCAGGTGGGGCTTCGCGCGCGTCGCTGGGTTGACGTTCACCCGGCTGATTCTGCGACGGCGATTGCGGACCTTGGTTCTGCGAAGGTGCGTTCGAATCCTGTGGCGTTGCCTTCGAATCAGGCGGCGGAGCCTTCGCATCCGGCGAGCGCGTGGCGTCTTGCGGGCGCGCGTCGTTCGCTCCGCCGGGTGATTTCGGAGGCTGCGAAGCATCCGGCGATTGCGAACCTGATGTGGACTTCGATGGCTCTGACTTGCTCGACGACGGCTCGGATTTCGGCGTGGACGGGTCGGGCTTGCTTGATGACGGGTCCGTCTTCGGCGGATTGGACTTGTCCGACGCGTTGGGTGTTGGCTGATCCTCGCGCGGCGGATTTGTTATCTGCTGATCACGCGTGGGCTGTGTTGTCGCGGGCTGATCTGGCGCGGGCGGGTTGGGCTGATCTGCCTGAGGCCCGCCCGGCGGGCGGGCGCTTTGCGGTTCGGTTGAGCCGCCTTTGCCGGGCGTGGCTTCGGCTGAGGGCTTATCGGCGGGCGGAGTGCTTGCATCGCCTGCGGGCGGGGCCGCTGCTTCGGGCGACGGGCTCGGCGAGCTTTGCGGCGGTTTGGTCAAGTCATCGGCGACGCGGCGCATCTGATCCGCGAGTTCGCGTGCGTCGTTCTTCGCCTGCGATTCGGCGCGCTCGCGACGCTGCGCCTCGGCAACGCGCCGGGCCAGATCGTCCGATCGCTCCGCATCGACGCCCGCCTTTCGCAAGTCTTCTGCGAGTGATCGTTCGTCGGCAGTTGAGGCGCGGTCGCGGGCCGCGTTTTCGTCCATGCCCGCGCGCTGCAGGGCTTCTTCGACGGCTTGCTTCGCGCTGTCGGCGGGTGTCGCGTCTGCGGCGGTTGTGGGCGTGCTGGGCGACTCGACTTTGTCGGCGAGGCGGCGCAGGTCGTCCGCCATGGCGGCACGCTCTTCATTTGACACTCCGCCGCTCTGCTGCGAGAGCTCGCGCGATGCCTGGGCAGCGGCGGCGGCGTCGCCAGCTGCCAGCGCGCCGGCGAGCTTGCGCGCGGCGCTGGAAGGCGAGGATGTGGCGGCGGATTGTTCGCTCTTGGCTGCGGCGGTGAGCTGCTGACGCAGCGCTTCAGCGGCGGCGCGACGGTCCGCCGCCTGGCGCTCAAGGTCCGCCGACGCGGTTTGCAGTGTCTGGGCGGCTTGTTGACGTGCAGCGCGCGGGGAGACCGTGCCGGCGGCGAGTTCTTTCTCGAGTTCAGCGAGCTTGCGCATCGCGCCGGCGCTCGCGGCATCCGCCGGCGTGGCGGGCGTCGTGGCTTGCGGCATCACAGTTGCCTTCGCGGCGGCGAGTTCGCCGGCGGCTTCGCGGACGGCCGCCGGGGACACGGGCTCGGCGACTGCGATCACGCCCGGGCCTTGCGGGAACCAGCGCGACCACAGATTGCCCGGCAGCCACACGCCCGAAGCGATGCCAGCCGCGACGATCGCCCCGGCCCACGCGGTTGACGGGCCGAAGCGCACCGGCATGACGCGAGCGACTTCGCGCGGGGTGATCGCGCCGGCGACGCGCTGGCCAGATTCGATCGCGGCGCGCTCGAAGCTGTCCGCACCCTGTGATCGCTGAAACTCGACGGCGCTGGAGATCTGGTTGTTCAGACCCAGGAGCGACTCGACGCGGCAGAGGGCCGCGAGCTCGCGTTGCGCACCGGCGGTGCGCGCGATGGCGTACGCGACGGCACCGAAGGCGCTCGCGCCGACGGGCAGCGCCAGCAGCCACCACCAAGGGACGGAGTCGATCGTGGCGCGCCAGCCGGTGGATGTCGGGTCTGCGAGCAGTCGTGCCGTGCCGAGCGCGCCGAGGCCGATGAGCGAGCCAGCCAAGAGCGCGGGGCCCAGCGCTCGCGCACCAAGTTCCATCGCGGCGCGGCGTTGGGCGAGCTTCGCAACTTGGCGAATACTGGACATGCTGTGCATTGTACGGTTGAGGCGTGTTCGGGTTCCGAAAGTTCATGCCTCACTGAGGAATGGCCGCGATTTCATCAATCCTTGAACTGGAACGCCGGCGACGAGAATGGCGGCGGCTTGCGAAGGCCGATGGCGAAGACCAGCCCGGTCATCAACCAGACGCTGAGGAGGCTTGAGCCGCCGTAGGACACGAACGGGAGCGTGATGCCGATGACGGGCAGGACGCCGACGACCATGCCCAGGTTGATGGCGACCTGGCAGAAGATGAAGGTCGCGACGCCCACGCAGACCAGGCGGCCGAAGCCGTCGCGGGTGCGAGCGCCCGTGAGCAGCGCGCCGGCGAGCCAGAGCGCGTAGAGCGCAAGCATCGCGAGCCCGCCGACGAAGCCGAAGCGCGCGCTGTAGACCGCGAAGATCATGTCGTTGTGGCGCTCGGGCAGGCGGCTGGCGCGAACGACGGCGCGGCTGCGAGAATCCGAAAGGCCCCAGGCTTCGCCGGCGCCAAGGACCATGCGGGCCGTCTGCGGCTGCTCCGCGGTTGGTGAGCCGGCGCGCGGGCTGCCGGAGAAATCTCGATAGACATCGACGATGCGCTGGCGCTGATACGGGCGCAACACGGGCCACGCGGCGGGGGCGGCGAGGGCCGCTAGAACGCACACGATCAGGAGGTGTTTCGTGCGCGCTCCGGCCGCGAGAAGCATTGCAAAGAGCACGGGCACAAACAGCATCGCGGTGCCAAGGTCCGGCTGTAGGAAGATGAGCCCGGTGGGCACGGCGGCGAGGATCGCCGGCGGGATGAGCCCGAGCATCGTGCGGTGATTCTGGCGAACGCGTAGATATTCTGCGGCGCAGAGGACGAACGCGAGCTTGGTGAGTTCGCTGGGCTGGAGGTCAACGGGGCCGAAGTCGATCCAGCCGCGCACGCCGTTGCGGGGCGAGACGAGCCACGAGGGGACGAAGGGCACGAGCAACAGCAGCAGGAGCAGGATGCAGCCGCCGAGGATCGGCCACGCGAAGATCCGCCAGCGCCGGTAGTCTGGCAGCGCGATGCCGAGCGCCGCGACGAGTCCTACGCCCATGAAGAGCAAGTGCTTGAACGCGCGGGTCGACAGCTGCGCGATGCTCCCCGGCGCTTCGAGTTGCGAGGCGACGTCAATGCAGTACGCCCCCAGCAGCGTGAGCGCGACGCCCGCGAAAACGCAGAGCCACGCCGGCGTCAGCAGCGATGCGTCAGGCCCGAAGTAGCGCCGGAAGAGTGTCATCGCGATTCACCGAGGTAGCCCTCGCTGATCAGCGCGTGGATGATCTGGTTGCAAAGCGGGCCGCTGATTCGCCCGCCCGAGCCGCCGCGCTCGACCAGCAGAGACACGCTGTACTTCGGGCGTCCGCCTTGCGGGCCGACGAGCACGACGAACCACGCGTGATCGAGGCTGACGGGGTTGCCGCGCTCGTCGACGATCGGGCGGCCTTGCGGATCTCGCGCGCGTTGGCCGGAGTCGGCGGTGCCGGACTTGCCCCAGACGCTGACGCCCGGTGCGTTGAAAATGTCTTCGCGCCGCCCGTCTTCGAGCGAGAGGTGGTGGCCCGTGCCGCGATCTTCGCTGACGGCGCGGCGCAGGCCTTCGAGCGCGAGATCGACCGCGGGCCGATCGAGCTTCAGGTCGTCGATGACCGGGGCGTCATTCACGCGCAGGCGCGGGATGATCCGAACCCCGCCCCGCGCTAGCGTCGCGTACGCGTCCGCGGCATGCAGCGGCGTCCACGCGATCGGGCCCTGGCCGATGCCCATGAGAATTGACTCGCTCAGCGAGAGCCCGCCCTTGCCCGGGACCACGCCGGTGCGCCGCATCGGGAGCTCGCTGGCGATGCCCATCTCCTGTCGATCTTCCTCGCTGCTGTCCACGTCCGGCTCGTCAGGCGCAGCGGCGACCATGCGACCGGCGCTGCCCGGGAAGAACGGCGCAAGGCCGAGGCGCGGGTGCTTTGCGTTGAGGCCAACGCCGAAGCGCTCGTACCACGCGCCGATGCGCTCGGGGCCCAGCGCGCGCCCAACGTTGAAGAAGTAGATGTTGCAACTGGCCATGATGGCGGTGGTGACGTCCAGCGGGCCGTTGAGCTGTGCGCTGTGCGTCAGGCCGTTGAACTGCTTGTAGATCCAGCAGCGGAAGATGTTCGGCTGGTCGGGGTACAGATGGCCGGTACACTCGATGCGTTTGTACGCGTCGAAGACGCCCGCGGTCACGGCGCTAGCGAACATCAGCGGCTTGACGATGGATCCCGGCGGGTATGGGCGCGCGAACGCCTTGCTGATGGCGAGGTTGTTCTCTTGCGCGAACACGGTCTCGGGGTTTTCGCGGGCCTGCTGGCGCGTGAAGCCGGGCGTGGAGACCATCGCCAGGATCTCGCCGGTCTCCACCTCGATGATCACGCACGCGCCGCTCAGCTCCGTGCCGGCAGAGATCGCGCGGTTCTTCTGCCACGCCTGAACGACGGTGAGGCCTGCGTCCGGGCTCATCAGCGCTTGGACGCGCGCCTGGAGCGAAGCGTCAACGGTCAGCAGCACGTCGCGACCCGGCGCGCGATCGATGCGGGCCTCTTGGTTCGTCTCGGCATCGCGGGTGATTCGTCCGCGCGAGCCGCGCAGCGGCTGCTCCAAAGCCCACTCCAGCCCCGTCGCGCCGACGCTCTCGCCAGCGAGATACCCGCGCGGGTCGGCGCTGTCGGGCTCGGAGCCCATGGCTCTTCGCGCCTCGGCCCACGCCTGAATCTCGGCGTCGCTGGCGCGCTCGCGCGCGTCTCGCGGGGCACCGAGCGCCACGCGATCCTGCCACCAGTAATCCTGGTCGATCGGACGCCGGCGCATCCAGCCAACGATGCTGGTCATGACGCCCCGAACGCTGAAGAGCAGGGGCGTTTGGCTGCGGAGCGGGCCGGGGAACGAGCGCCGATCGACGAGCACCTCCATCGTCTCGCTTGGGTACTCGCGACCGGTGCCGTCGATCAGGTGGAGGCCGGGCATCCAGAACGGCTGCTCGACACCGGGCAACGCGACACTCGGGCGAGGCGGCTTGCTGGTGGTCTCAAACGGAAACCGCAGCGCGACCTCGTCATCAACGTCGTGGACGATGACGTGCCACGTGCGCTGCTCGCGGATGGGCTGGGCGACCTCGGCGGTGGACACCGACTCGTACGCCAGGTCCGGCGTCAGCTCGAAGCCCTTGTTGATCTCGTCTTCCAGTGCGCGGCGTTGCGACTCGATGGCGGTGGACGCTTGGCGCGAGACCTCGCTGACGATCTCGGCGCGCCGGTCTTCCAGCTCTTGGAGCGTCACGTCGGCGCGCAGGGCAAACTGTCGCCACGCCTCGTCAAGCTGCTTGATGTACCCGCCGGCGCGCTGCTGCACCATGGCCTCGCGCTGCACGGGCGAGAACTGCTTCCATAGCAGACCGGCCTCTTTGCGGGCCGCGGCTCCCGCCTGCTCATAGGCCCATTGCCCCGTGATGACGGGGTACTCCACCGCGATGTCAAAGCTCGGGCGATCGACCGCCAGCACGCGCCCCTTGCGATCAAGGATCCGCCCGCGGGTCGTGAGCTCCCAGCGATGCGAGACGAGCTTCGCCTCGGCGCGGGCGCGATGCGACTCGCCCTGCGCCAGCGTGAGCTGCGCTAGGCGAGCGAGCACGGGCAGCATGACCAGCACGCCCCCCACGCCCAGCAACACCAGCCTTCGATGAAATAACTCCGGCAGCAATCCCTTGCTCACCATGACGAAGTGTATCGGTTGCCCGAAGCTTGAAACGGGAATCCCGGAGCCCGAAGCCGCCAGCGGTCAGCCCACCCCAAGCACCACGCGTTTCTGCTTTGCTGCTTTGCTGCCTCGAACGCCGTTTACTGCCCGACACCCTTTGTCCGCGTGATCTCCGCATACGCGTTGTGGTTGTGGATCGATTCGAAGTTCTCCGAGTTGATCGAGTACCACTTCACGCGCTCGTCGCCTTCGAGGCTGATCGCCAGGTCGCGCACAATGTCTTCGACGAACTTCGGGTTCTCAAAGGCCGCCTCGGTCACAAACTTCTCGTCCGGGCGCTTCAAGACCGCGAACACCTCCGTGCTCGCGGCGTGTTCCAGATGCTTCACCAGATCCTCGATCCACATGATGCCCTTTGCGGAATCGGTCCGCACCTTCGCCCCGATGTGGCAGCGCTGGTTGTGCGCGCCGAACCGGCTGATCTCCTTGCTGCACGGGCACAGGCTCGTCGCGGGGGCGGTGACGCCCATGACGAAGTCGTCAGTCTCGCCGGAGCTGCACTCGAACGTCACCTTGTAATCCATCAGCCCCGGCTGACCGGTGACCGGCGCGAACTTGCGGATGAAGTACGTGAACTCCGCCGCGAAGTGCGCGTCGGACGCGTTCAGACGCTCGCGAATCTTGCGGGCGATCCCCGCGATGTCCGCCGGGGTGATCGCCATGTCGTGCTCGTTGAGCACCTCGACAAAGCGGCTCATGTGCGTGCCCTTCTGATGGTGCGGCAGAGACACATACATGTCGATCGTCGCAACCGTCGCCTGCTCCCCGCCCGCCGGCATCCTGACGCGGATCGGGTACACAACATCCTTCACCCCGACGCGGTCGATCGCGACGCGCCGGACATCACCCTGGCCCTGCACATCGGGAATCGGCTTGTTAGGCGTGGGTCCGTTCATCATCGCGCTCTGGTTCATTCAGTCCTCTCCGCTTGGCTACTCGCACGCTTTGGGTCGCGCGAGCCCTGACATCCTTCAGATGCAAACGCTCGGCAAGTTGTTACGCCTTCTCCGCAGTCGCAAGCCCGACGCCCCACTTGGCCCCGATCGGCAAGCCGAGCATGGCTCCGGCCAGCCAATCCAAGGGCATGATCCGCGCGGGGGCCAGCAGTTCCATCGAGTTGGCATGCAGCAGCAGCGCGCTGGCGTTAGAGGGCTCCAGCAGCAACGCCGCGGCTGGTGCCAGCGTTGCCACCACGCTCATGCCCAAGACCAGTACCCACCCCTGTGCCTGCTTGTGCAAGAGCCCCGTCACCACGCCCACCAGCACGCTGGCGATCAGGGCGCTGGCGATGGTCTGGCCCTTGAGGGTCGAGACCGCCGCGACATAGGAGACGAGCACGGCGCACACGATGCACGCCAGCACGCTGATACCAGCGCGCGTCAGCGTCATGTGCAGCTCGTCGCCCTCGGGGTCGTGTCGGGCTTCGCGATGCCCCAGCGGCACGCTGTCAAGCCGCTGGCCCTGACGGCCAATGAGGCCGATGAGCAGAGCACCGCCGACTGCGATCGCTCCGAAGATCACGCCTTCGATCGCGATGAGCGTGAACTGGCTGCGATCGGGATTGACCCGCAAGATCTCGTCGATCCGCCCGGTGCCCGCTGCGAGCCACGCCAAGATGCCGCCGGCGCAGAAGTATCCCCAGCGCGTGCTTGTAAGCCGGGCGACCAGGGCACCAAAGCCAAGACTGAGGAGCATCCCACCCGCGGCGGACGCGACACCGATCGCCGCTCCGTTGGTCGCCAGGATCGGCTCAACGCCGGAAAACCCGTCGGAACCTCGCAGCCGGCCCGTGAGCCACCCGGCCAGCGGGCCAAGTGCCAGCAAACCGACAAGAAACAGGGTCCAGCGAACAGCCGCGTCGCGCATAGGGGCACAGCATACGCGAGGCGGCGGGAGGCCGGACGCGAGTCGCGAGACAGGGACGGAAGTCAAACGTCAAAGCCTAAACGCTATCACCAATCCGCTGCACTGTGGCACTTTGCCACTTTGCCACTCCGCCAATCCGCCACTCCGCCACTTCCTACTTCAACAGCGTCCGCCTTCGCAGCGTATCAATCAGCACCGACTGCACCGGCGTATCGGTCGTGACCAGCTCGTGGCCCAGCGCGTGCTTGCTGCAGAAGGCGTGAAGCGTGCTGACGTACGTCTTCACCGCCGTCGCGTACGCGGCGCTCAACTCCGGCGTCACAGTCACCTCCGTTGAGCGTCCGTTCTCGACATCGGTGAGCCGCAGGTCTCCCGCCATCGTGTTGGTGGACGTGCCCCCGGGGTTGAGTTCGCTTTGCGCCAGCAACTGCAAGATCGTGACATCCATGCCGCCCAGGGCGGTGCGTCCGCCTCGCCCGCCGCCGGCGCCCGCCGCGAGCATCTTGAGCCCCGGCTCGTAGCCCTCCGGCGGCGCGACCAAGACATCGCTCAACAGCACCATCACCCCGCGGCTGTTCGTATCGCTGGCAATCGCGCGCATCGCGCTGGTAAACGCACCCGGAGCCAGGCGGCTCTCGGCCAGCGCCGAGCCGGTGCTGGTGAACGCGTGTTCAAGCAGGAACCGTGTGACGCGCTCGATGTTCCGCCGCCCGCGCAGCGGCTCAAGCGCCTTGATCCCACCCTCGCCAGCCCCCCCGACCCCCCCGGCCCCCCCACTCGCCCCGCTCGCTCCGATCAGGCTCAGCCGCACTCGGTTGTTGTTGATCAGCCCGATCGCACACAATGCGGCCGCCAGGCGCGAGCCAAACAGCAGCTTGTTCGCGCTCTCCGGCTCGCCCGCGTTCATGCTCGCCGAGGTGTCGAGCACAACGTGCAAGGCCAGGTCCTCTTCCTCCTGGAAGAGCTTGATGAAGAATCGATCCAGGCGGGCCAGCACGTTCCAGTCTACGTGCCGCAGATCGTCTCCGGGTGAGTACTCGCGATAGTCATCAAACTCCACGCTCCGCCCGCGGCGTTTGCTGCGCCGTTCGCCCTGCATCTTGCCGCTGAGCATCTTGCGCGTGTAGACATCCAGCGACTCAAGCTGAGCGCCAAGCTCAACCGAGAGAAGCTCGCTCGACGATGTGGGCGGGCGTGTGAGCGTGCCAGCAATCATGAGGGATTATGGCATGGCGATGCGCGCGTTGCGCGGTGCGAGCGTTGGGTCTCGCTGACGACGTTGGCCGCTCAGCGGCTGGCGCGCGAGTCGCGGATCGAGCGCCAGTCGGTCTTGCCGCCGCCGTCGGCGGGGGCCCAGACGGTGATCTTCACGCGGCGCACGCCCCAGACCAGGGCCTGCTCGTGGGTGGGGAAGAGGACGTCCAGGCGACTGCCCTTGATGGCCCCGCCGCGATCCAGGACGGGGACGATCTGCCCGCGGTCGTATCCGGGGATCGAGATCATGGAGCCGAGCGGGAGCACCCGCGAGTCCGCGGCGACAAGGCGGTGGGCGTTGGTCAGGACGTGGTGGTTGGAGGCGGTGATGTTGTCGGCGGTGCCGGCGCACGAGCGCTCGTCGGGGGAGTAGGCGGTCACGACCATCCACATGGTCTTGACGGGCCGGACGATCCGGCCGTCAAACACGCGAACCGACAGGTCTTCTACAGCGTTCGGCGGCAGGGCGGGCCTCAGCAAAGTCACTGGCTCGGGAAGAAACGCGGTATCGTTTGCCACTTCCGCCGTGGGCTCGATCATGAGCGGGTCATTCGGCGCGAGCTCCTGAGGCGGGGTCGCCATCTCGGCAGACGTCGCGGGGAAGCCGGCGTCGTCAAACTGAAGGAGGCTGAGCGCCTGAGGCTGGGTGTCGCTGGAGACCAGGTCTTTGGCGACCATGGCGGAGTACGCCGTGAGCGCCGCGGCGACGCCAAGGCTGGCGGCAAACCGGGCCCGACGCCGAAAGGTCACCGCGGTTCGAAGCTGAGCAGATTGTGAGTAGCGAGGTTCCATAAGCTTGTGATGACCACCGACCAAGACCAGCAAGAGGAAAGCATAGGCGACTAGAATCCGAACGACCACTCTACCCGACCCGTCACTCTACTCACACTTCGACACCCGGACCGCTCTCGATGCACCCCCATTTCACCCTCAGGGAAAGTGCTAGGTTGCGTGAAGTGGCGGACGCTTCCGGGCCAAAAAGTGAGTTCATCCTGACTGAGGAGCAAAGCGTTTGCCAGCCTCTAAAGCCGATAATTCAGTCACTTCCTGTGGCGACGGCGCTGAAAGCAGTTGATGAATGACATCGTGATGATCTTGGGGCTGGGGTTCGCCGCGGGGGTGCTGGGCGGCTTGGCGGGCGTTGGCGGCGCGATGTTGATCCTGCCCGGGCTGCACTTTGTGCTGGACCGGGCGGGGACTTCGAGCGAGGTGCATCATCTCTACATGGCGGCCGCGATGGTGACGAACATCTTCGTCGCCCTACCGGCGGCGATCCAGCACCGGCGGGTCGGGGTGGTGCGGCGCGATCTCGTGCCCACGCTCTTGGTCAGCTCGATCGTCTTCATGCTGGTCGGCGTGCTGGCCAGCAACGTGCTCCGGGGGGACGCGCTGCGGCTGGCCCTGGCGGCGTTCATCGCGGCCTATTGCATGTTTAACCTCTGGCGAGTCTTTCGAAAGACTCCGGACCCGGCGGCCGGCAGTGGTACGCCGTCAAAGGCGGCGCTCTGGTCGTATGGCGGGGCGACCGGGCTGATGGGCGGACTCCTGGGCCTGGGCGGCGGAGGTTTGCTGGTGCCGATCCTTCAGATTCTTGGGCGGGTGGGGCTGCGCGAGAGCATCGCGACCAGTTCGTCGGTGATCTGGATCGCGGCGATCTTTGGGGCGACGCTGAAGGTGGCGACGATCGGCAGCCACGGGTTCGATGTGTGGGACGTGCTGCGGCTGGCGGCGTGGCTGGCGCCCACGGCGGTGGTTGGATCGGTGCTGGGTGCGAAGTTGACGCACGCGCTGCCGCTGACGGCGGTGCGGCTGGCGATCACGGCGATCCTCACGGTCGCGGCTCTGAAGTTGGCGGGGGCGTTTTGAGTCGGGGCTGCGCGTCGGGCGTGACTTAGGTCATGCTTCGGGCGCGGGCTGAAAGCGGCTGGGGACGAGGACCGGCTTGCGCGATCGGAAGCGCTCGGCGTCGCCGGCGCGAGTGAGCTTGGCAGCGGCTTGGCGGCGGAGGTCGTCAACTCGGGCTTGCAGCAGCGCGAGGCCGGCGGTCTCGCCCATGGCCAGGAGCGTCGCGGCGGGGATGGGCGGGCCAACGCAGACTCCGACGGTGCGGTTGAAGAAGGCGGGGAGGGCGGCGCCGCGCGGGAAGATCTCGTAGTTGCCGTGAATGCCGATGGGGAGGATGGGGCACTTGGCGCGAGACATGAGGAGCCAGGCGCCGCGTTTGAAGTCTTGGACGCTGCCGTCGGGCGTGCGGGAGCCTTCGGGAAAGATGAGCATGACACGACCCTGGCGAAGAGCGTCGATGGTCAGGCGGATCGCGGCGGTGTCTGATTCGCCCTGCTTGAGCGGGATGGAGTTCAAGCCCTGGATGAGGGCGCCGAAGAAGCGCGAGGTGAAGAGCGTAGAGCGGGCGACGAAGTTCATGTGGCGGGCGGGCAGGGCCATGCCGACGATGATGGGATCAAAGTGCGACTGGTGGTTAGCGACGACGAGCACAGGCCCGGAGGCGGGCAGATGGTGCGAACCCCAGACGCGAAAGCGGTAGAGCAGCGTGATGAAGAAGCGGACGGCAAAGTAGCAGAGCTCGTAAAAGAGCAGTCCGCTCAGGGAGCGACCGGGGTTTTTGGCGCGGAAGGGGGAGAGCATGGGGGGGGTAGAACGGAAATCGGGAATCGGGAATCGGGGAGGCAATCGGGAATCGAAAATCGGCAATCGGCAACCGGCAATCGGCAATCGGGGAGGCAAAGCGGGAAGTGGGAGTGGGCGATTGGGGGTGCCCGGTGGCGCGGGGTTAGGGCTGCGCGAGGGCGTCTATGCGTTCATGGGCGATGCGCTCCATTACTTCGATCACGTAGTCCTGCCCCATGAACGAGGTGTCCAGTTCGATGCTGCCGAATGGGCGCACCAGCGGGCCCACGGCGCGAGAGCGATCGGAATGGTCCCGCGCTTGCATCTCGGCTTCGATCATGTGCTCATCGGCGAAGTGGCCCTGGGCACGGAGCTGGCACGCGCGCCGGCGGGCACGTTCCTGAGGCGAGGCCCAGAGATAAAACTTCAACTCGGCGTCCTGAAAGACGACGCTGCCCTGATCGCGACCCTCAGTGACTAGGTGCGGGTGGTTCGCGCCGATGACCCGCTGGGCGTGGACCAGACGATGACGCAGGGCGGGCAGGCTGGCCAGCGGCGAGACGAGTCGCTCGATCTCGGGTGCGCGAAGGCAGCCGGAGAGGTCGCGCCAGCCTTGGGAGCTGCGGGTCAGGAGGCGGGGCGGATCGAAGGACCAGTCAAACTGGAGGTCGGCCCGCTGAATGATCTCAGCGATGCGGTCGTGTTGATCGAGGGTGACTTGGTGTTCGAGAGCGAGGAGGGCCGCGGCGCGGTACATGCTTCCGGTATCGAGGAACGCGAGGCCAAGGCGGCGGGCCAGGGCGCGGGCGACGGTAGTTTTCCCGGTGCCGGCGGGGCCGTCGATGGTGAGGATGAAGCGGCGCGGGAGCGGGCGGGGCGAGGCACACTTGGGAACTGGCGGCACCTGGACGGTGCTGGCCAACATCTCAGAAGCGTGTGGAAGACCAGCGTTCATTCTTCATCAGCCCCGGCACCTGCATCTTCGGCGAGTTCGTCGGTGGCGTCGGCGCTGTCAACGGCGGCGAGGAGGGCGGAGAGGCCGGAGTCTTCGGCGACGGGTTCAGCGACCACCTTGTTGAGAATATCACGGCTGCGGACCAGCGCGGGGACGGGGTCGGAGGTGCCGCGATAGTCCAGGGCGTAGGGGCCTTCGTAGCCGACGGCTTCGAGCACGCCGACGAAGGTCATCAGGTCGTAGCCGGAGTTTGAACGACCGGTCGAGGGGAGCGGTGCTTTGGCGACGAGCGTGGCGGTCTGAGCGCCGGCGGGCTGGTCGGGCGCGCCGGCCTCGGATTTGGCCTTGCCCTTGCGGCCAGCGGCCTTGGGCTTCTCCGCCTTGGCGGGCTTGGTGCCGGGCTCTTGGAGCTTCGGCAGTACGAGCGACTTCTTGTTGGGGACGGCGTCCAGCGGCGGGAGCTCGTCGGGAACCGGGATGAGCACTGCGGAGGCGTAGGGAACGAGGCGACGGAGGTATTGCACGGCGTCGGGCGAGGCGGCGGCGCCCGCGAAATCCGGGAGCGTGCCGACGCGGAAGCCGCCGATCTTTTTGAGAACTTCGGTGACGCGCTCGGGGGTGGATGTCAGCCCGCGATAGGGCGCGATGCAGAGGTTCATGTCCAGCTTCTCGGCGCGGCGCGAGATGGGCTTCAGGTTGGCGGCAACGTTGGCGAGCGTCTCGTCGTCATCGGGCGCGTCGATCGTGATCGAGAAGGCGGAGCAACCGAGCCAGTGGGCGGCCTGGGCGACGCGCAGGCAGCGCTCGGTCGCGGCTTCGACAGTGACCACGTCTTCGGAGCCTAGCGGGTGCGGGGTGAGTTCCATCAGCACGAGGATGGGACAGCCAGCCTTGTCGGCGGCTTCGAGGACTTTGTGGAGCATCGGGCGATCGGCGCCGACGAGCAGGTCGGTGGAGAGGATGAGGCCGTTGACGCCGATTTCTTGGCGCGCGAAGGCGGGCGCATCGGTGAGTTTGAGCTTGGGATGGGCGTTGAGGCCTTGGAGGCGTTGTTTGAGTGCGCCGACGTTGAGGGTAAGGAGCATTGAGGGAGGGTATCGGTCAGGCGCGAGCGGGACCAACACCGGGTGAGGAACGGTGCGCGTCAGGCTGGGGCGGCTGGTGTGGCTGTGTCGGCAGGTGTGACGGCGGGTGTGACGGCGGGTGTGGCGGGGGCAATAGCGAAGTGGGCGATATATTGGGACGGAGGGGTCGCAGAGACAGGGAGCATTGGTGTGGGCTGTTGCGTCTGGCGCGTGCTTGTGTCGCTGAAGTCTTTGCGATATCCTCACCGATTCCGCCCAGACAGCCCCGACTGGGGCGTGTTTGATGAACCAGTGATACCTCCGATGAGCCCGAAGCGGGCGCGGCGGGCAACTCGCAAGGAGCCACGATGGCTGGCCCGAACTCACCGAACCCTGCCCCTAGATCGCCCTTGACTGCGTCGGACCTTGGACACGAGTTCGGCCCGGACGTGCCGGCGCTGAAGAGAGATGCGACGCCGGAGGAGAAGGACGCGCACTGGTTTCAGCATGTGTATCAGGGCGATCGGATGCCGCAGTTGACGGTGCGGTCGGTGGTGATCGGCGGCGTGCTGGGCATGCTGATGAGCGTGTCCAACCTGTATACGACGCTGGCGATCGGCTGGGGATTCGGCGTGGCGATCACGGCGTGCGTGATGAGCTATGTGTTGTGGAACGGGGTGCGGGCGATTTCGGGCGGCGCGGTTTCGAAGATGTCCATCCTTGAGAACAACTGCATGCAGTCGACGGCGGCGGCGGCGGGATCGAGCACGGGCGCGACGATCGGCGTGATGTTTGGGGCGCTGCTGCTGCTGGCGCCGATTCCGGCTGGGATGACGGGGGCGGATGTCAAGAGTTGGGATGTGAGCGCATGGTGGGTGGTGGGAACGTTCACGTTCTTCACGGCGGCGCTGGGCGTGTTTTTGGCGGTGCCGATGAAGCGGCAGATGATCAACCAGGAGAACCTGCGGTTTCCCAGCGGCGTCGCGGCCGCGGAGACGCTGAAGAGTTTGTATAGCGAGAGCGTTGAGTCACTCCAGAAGGCGTATGCGTTGATCGCTGGCCTGGCGGCGGGGTTGCTGCTGGGGCTGCTGAACACGCCGGAGGGCGCGATCAAAGCGCTGGACAAGTTTTTCGCGATGGTGCCGATCCGCATTCCGGGCGACTTTGCGTTTCCGTGGCAACGCTGGGCGTCAGAAAACCTGTGGTCAGGCAAGACGGGTGTCGGGCACGCCGGCGAGTTCAGCCTGTTGCTGATCGCGGCGGGCGTGATCACGCGGATGCGCGTGTGCCTGAGCATGTTTGCGGGCTCATTGCTGCTGTACTTTGTGGTCGGCCCGTGGCTTGTCGGCAAGGACCAAGGGATCGCCGGGAGCGGGTGGGTGCGTGACGCGGCGGGGAAGTGGACCTATGACGCAGCGGCTCGGGTGGCGGACGTGGTGGTGAACATCGATGTGGTCGGCGCTGGGACAACGCTGCACTTCACGCGCTGGTCGCTCTGGGGAGGGAGCGCCGTGATGGTGTTTGCGTCGCTGACGGCGCTGGCGCTGCAGTGGAGGGTCGTCGGTCGCGCGCTGTCGGGCGTGTTCAACCGCAAGTCCAGCGGCAACGCGTCGATGGATGCGATCGAAGTTCCGAATCGCTGGATGGTCATCGGGTTGATCCCGGTGACGATCGGGCTGGTGATTGTGCAGTACGTAGCGTTCGACATCGCGTGGTGGGCGGGGCTGATCGCGATCGCCATGAGCTTCATTCTGAGCATGGTGGCGTGTCGCAGCACGGGCGAGACGGATACGAACCCGATCGGCGCGATGGGCAAGGTGATGCAGCTGACATTCGCGGTGTTGAAGCCGAACATGATTATTCCGAACCTTGCTTCGGCGGGTGTGGCGGCCAACGCCGCGGCGGCGAGCGCCGACCTGCTGACGGATCTGAAGAGCGGGTATTTGCTGGGCGCGAACCCGCGCAAGCAGTTCATCGCGCAGTTTGTGGGGATCTTTTTCGGCACGCTGGCGATCGTGCCGGCGTGGTTCCTCATGGTGCCCGACAAGGCGGCGCTGGAGAAGTATGCACTTCCGGCGACGCAGCAGTGGGCTGCGGTGGCCCGGGTGTTGACCGAGGGCCTGCACAAGCTGCCGGAATCGGCGAAGTGGGCGCTGCTGATTGGTGCGCTGGTGGGGGTCACGCTGCCGCTGATCGAGCGGCTGGTTGATTTGAAGTATCGCAAGTACCTCCCGAGCACGATGGGCCTGGGGCTGTCGTGGGTGATCCCGTTCGGCAACACGTTCAGCTTCTTGGTTGGCGCTGTGATCATGTGGCTGTGGGAACTGGCTCACCGGAGGAGCGCGGACAAGTACGCCGTCGCGATCGCGTCGGGCATGATCGCGGGCGAGAGTTTGATGAAGGCGATCATTGCGATGACGGCGACCGCGATCGGATTGATCTGGGCGACGAGTTGATCGTGCGGGCGAGCACGTTGGTGCGCGGGCTTTGAGGTAAGTTCATGCT
>JBBQMD010000030.1:0-32804 GCA_038328575.1 Phycisphaerales bacterium
CGCAATCCACGCAGGGCGCCTCGGGCGCGGACTCTGTCGTGCGCTCGAAGCTCGACGAGGATCTGGGCGGGCGGCCGGTGCTGCATCGCACGATCGAGCTCTTCACGCAACTGGACGTCGTGAAGACGATCGTCGTCGCCGGGCCGGCGGACGACGACGCGTTCGATGCGTTCAAGCTTCGGCACGGCGATCGGCTCGGGTTCTACGGCGTCACGCTGGTGCGGGGCGGGCGCACGCATCGCTACGAGACCGTGCGCAATGCGTTGGCGGTTGTGCCGTCGAGCTGTTCGCACGTCGCGGTGCATGACGCGGCGCGGCCTTGTGCGTCGGGGGAGTTGATTGCGCGAGTGTTTGACGCCGCGGGTGAGCACGATGCGGTGATCCCGGGTGTGGCGGTGAGCGACACGCTAAAGCGTGTGGGCGCGCCGTTGTTGGACACGAAGGTCGATCCGCTGGCGTCGATCCTGGGGGTTGATGCGGCGGCGACCAATGAGGTGCGACCGGTGGAGGCGACGGTGGAGCGTGCGGGGTTGGTGGGCGTGCAGACGCCGCAGGTGTTTCGGCGGGAGTTGCTGGTACGCGCTTATGCGCAGGCGAACCTCGATAGCACCGACGACGCGCAGCTTGTCGAGCGGCTGGGCGAGCGGGTGGTGACGGTGGCGGGTGAGCCCAGGAACATCAAGATCACGCTGGCCGGCGACCTGGTGATCGCGCGGGCGCTGCTGGGGTTTCAGGCGCCGGGGGACAAGCCAGCGCATTTGAAGTTCTGAGGAGCTTCAGTTTGTGGAGTAGCCGACACGCGTGATGCCGGCGGCGGCGACGAGCTCGTGCATGCGGACGACTTCGCGATAGACGACGCTGCGTGCCGGCGCGATGACGACTTCGACCTTGGACGCGATGTCTTCGCCCGCGAGGCCTTCGGTGAGTTTTTTGAGCGACTCGCCCACGGCTTCGGGCGAGGCGTCGGTGAGGGCGTTGCCGCTGACGAGCACGCGCGTGGGGTCGGCGGGGTCGACGCGCATCTGGAGCGTGATGCGCAGGGGGCCGAGCTCTCCGGCGCTGCCCGGGCCGGTGCCGGGCTGTTTGGCACCAGCGGCTGCGCTTTGTGGCAGGAGCGTGCGCAGGAACCACTCCGGCCCGGCGAAGGCGGCGGAGACCATGAAGAACACGAGGATGACCATGACGACGTCGACCATCGGCGTCATGTTGGGGCCGAAGTGCAGCGCGTGCTGATCGAGCGCGCCGCGCCGACGGAAAACGCGACGGGATGTGGATCCGCCGGCGATCATGGCGTGCGCTCCGTGACGAGTCGCACCGCGATGAGGCCGGCACCCTTGCAGGCGCGCAAGACCGGGACAATCCCGGCGTAGGCGAGATCTCGATCGGCGCGGACCTGCACCGGGACCTGATTGCGCGAGAGCGACGGCGTGGCGCGCACGAGTTCGGCGTGCAAAGCGTCGGCCCGTTCACGGATCATCTTGACCAGCTTCGCCTCGTCGTCTACGGGTTCGCCATCGACCGCTATGCGCACGCGCAGGGCTGGTGTCGGCGTAGTGGAAAGGGTGCTTGCGTCGGTTGGCAGGCTGGCGAGGTCGATCTCCAGGGCGCCGGGCTGAGCGCCCGAGTCGCGCGCGATGACGATGATGACGGCGCGTTGCTCGTCGGGCCGGCCGAATGCGGTGCCGGGGAGGTTGACCGCGGGGCCCTGGATGGTCGCGAGCTTGCCGACGATCAGGAAGAAGATGATCAGGCACATGACCACGTCGATCAGCGGCGTGACATTGATCGCGTCAAATCGAGTTGGGCTCGGGGCGTATCGACGCACTTAGGCGGATCTCCCGGAGGCTTGCACGACGACGTCAGCCGCGGGCGGAACGCCGGGGACCGTGCGGGAGCGCGTCGAGTCAAACTCCGGCGCGCTGCGCTGGGCCAGCAGCAGGTCAACGAGCTCAGCGCTCACGATCATTGCGCGGGTGCAGAGGCGATCGACGCGCTGGCGGTAAAAGCCGAAGACGGTCAGCGCCGGGACCGCCAGCAGCAAGCCCAGCAGCGTGTGAAAGAGCGCCTTGGCGATGCCGGCGCTCAGGAGCACCGGCGAGGCCTGCCCGCCGGTGGAGCTGAGCGCGCTGAAGGCCAGGATCATGCCCCAGACCGTGCCAGCCAGGCCCACCAGCGGGCCGAGGTTGCCGACAATGTTCAGGGGCTCGAGCTTGCGGAACCAGTTGGCGGCTTGTTCACTGGCGACCAGCTCGGCGCTGTCGCGGGCGCTGCGATCGTCGCAGCCGCGACGCAGCGCGTCGGACGCGGCGCGAAGGACGACCGAGACGAACGCATCGTCGCGGCGGACGAACTCGTCGATGCGGACCAGCTCGCTTCGAGTGAGGTATTCGCGGAGTACGCGCTCGGACTCGGGCGGGAGCACCCGGGCCTCGCGGATCTCGAGCACGCAGCGGACGATCACGGCGCCCGCCAGGACCGAGCCGAGCACGAGCACGACGGTAAACGCGTCGAAAGATTCCAGGAAGAGCGATTGGATGCTGCGGGTTTCGGCAACGGGCTGCGCAGCGAGCAGGAGCAACAAGTCAGGCATCGCGAATACTAAGCGAGGATCTGGCGCAGGCGCGAACGCCAGCGCCAGATCCTCGCAAAGGTTCTCGCGATGCGATCAGCGACGCCGGCGCGCGACCAGCAGACCCGCAAGGCCCAGAACGCCCATGGCGCCGGGGGTGGGGATGCCGTTGAACCGCACCTCGGCCAGACCGGTGAAGCTCGGCGAACCGTTGATGGAGTCGATGATGAAATCCACGCGGCTCACACCGGCGACGGTCGGGAAGAAGTAGTTCTGGGCGATGAGCACGTTGGGCACGGCGCCCTGATTCAGCAGCGAGAAGAGGACGTCCCCGTTGCTGTCTCGGAGGATGAGGTCAAACTGCGTGACGGCGTAGCCGGGGTCGGAGGCGACGCCGTTAGACCGGTGATTCCACATGTTGAACGACGAAAGCGTTTGCGGCGTGTTGAAGAAGAAGCTGGCGCGGGCGTTGCCGGCGGCCAGGGCCCCGGCCTGCGTCGTCCAATGATTGTTCTGCACGTAGGTCCCATGCTCGGACAGCGGCGTGAAGCCGGCGGGCAGACCAGTGCCGTTGATGGTGTTGGTGATGAGGTAGGCTGCGCTGAACTCGCTGGCGGCGGTGGCAGAATCAGGCGCGATCATCTGCGCAGAGGCGAACGATGCGATAGACGCCGCGACGAGCGCGGCGTAAGCGATGGGACGGATCAGGTTCATTGAGACTTCCTCCACAAGTGCGTTTGGGGACTGAGAGAGGCTTCAAATCTAACACCGAATCTGTCGGCGACAACCAAACGCCGACCCCCGGCCTAAAAAATTAGGGTCAAATCGCTGGTCCCCCCGCGTACGCTTGGCCCTATGTCAAGTTCCAGCACATCAAGCCTCGCGCCGGGCACGGCTTCCACGAGCAAACCCCGTGTTCTGACCGGCGACACGCCGACGAGCACGGGCCTGCACCTTGGGCATTACGTCGGCTCGCTCGAGAATCGGCTGGCGCTGCAAGACGAGTACGACTGCTACTTCCTGATCGCCAATGTCCACGCGTTCACGACGCTGGCGGAGAAGCCGGAGCAGATCCGGGCCAACACGATCGGCATCGTGAAGGACTGGCTCGCGGTGGGGCTTGAGCCGGAGCGTTCGACGTTTGTGCTGCAATCGGAGATCCCGGCGATCGCGGAGCTGACGTTTTTCTTTGCGATGCTGATCCCGTTCAATAAGGTGATGCGGAACCCGACGTTGAAGACGGAGATTGAGACCAAGGGGCTGGGCGAGACGTATCCGTTTGGGTTCCCGATGTACGCCGTGGGTCAGTGCGCGGACATCTTGGCGTTCAGGCCTGACCTGGTGCCGGTGGGGGAGGATCAGGAAGCACATATCGAGATGTGCCGCGATGTGGCGTTGAAGTTCAACCAGGTGTATTGCGGCGTGAACAACCGCACGCCAGCGGAGCGGCATCACCTGGAGGGAGGCGTGTTCCCGATCCCGCGAGCGAAGATCGGGCGCGTGGCGCGCCTGGCGGGCATCGACGGCACGAACAAGATGAGCAAGTCGCTCAACAACGCGATCTTCCTGTACGACTCAGCGAAGGACGTTCAGAAGAAGATCAACAAGATCACGACGGGTCGCCAGAGCCCGAGCGAGCCGGGGGATGTGAACAACATCCTGATGCAGTACGTCGATGCGTTCATTGCGAGCACGGACCCGAGCCGCGCGGCGGAGATCAAGCGGCGCTATGGCGCGGGGGACAACCTGGGCGACGGGCACGTGAAGCAAGAGCTGGGCGAGGCGATCAACGCGCTCATCGAGCCGATGCGGCTGCGGCGCGAGAAGCTGGAGACGCCAGCGGGAGAGGCGCTGGTGCTGGATGTCATCGCGCGCGGCGTGAAGAAAGCGAACGTGGTCGCTGAGGAGACGCTGGCGCTAGCGAAGAAGGCCATGCGGGTGGACTTTGGGGGTCGGGTGGTGGGGTGAAGGGGGAGTGCTGAGCGGGCAAAGGAAGAGTGATGAGCGATGAGCGATGAGTGCTGAGTGCTGAGTGCTGAGTGCTGAGTGCTGAGTGCTGAGTACTGAGCAGGGAAGGGCGCGAATGAGTCGGTGCGTTGGTCGAGATCTGACAATCGCGTCAGACGCTCTGCGTGCTCGTGCTCGCGGCGATCTTCTGCCTTTCACTTAACACTCATTGCTCATCGCCCAGCCCTAACTTCTCAGGTCTCGTTGCTCATCGCTCCGCACTCCGCCTTCAAGCCACGCCGAGTTGCCGCTCGATCTCTTCGCACCAGGCGTGGAGCAGCAGCATGTGGAGCTCTTGGATTCGGTCGCTGGTGCTTCCGGGGAAGAGGATTTGGTGGGTGCAATTGCCGGCGAGTTTGCCGCCGTCTTTGCCCAGCAGGGCAATCGTGGTAACGCCGCCCACGGCTTTTGCGGCGTCGGCGGCGCGGGTGATGTTGGGGGAGTTGCCGCTGGTGCTCAGGAGGATGACGACGTCGCCCGGGCGGGCGAGCGCGGCGATCCAGCGCGCGAAGACGTGCTCGAAGCCGTAATCGTTGGCGGTGCAGGTGATGTGCCCCACGTCGGTACACGCGAGGGCGGCCAGGGGTTTGCGGTCGCTACGAAAGCGCCCGGTCAGTTCTTCGGCGAAGTGCGCGGCGTCGCAGCTTGAGCCGCCGTTGCCGCAGATGAGGATCTTTGCGCCAGCGCGAAGGGCGCTAGCGATAGCGTCGGCCGCTCGCTGCGCGGCGTCCATCGCGGGCGCGTCGGCCATGAACTGGTCAAGCGCCTGGCGCGCGTCGAGGAAGGCGTGTCGCATTGCGCAACTCTATCGCCGGCGGTCGGCGGGGTGGGGAACGGGGCCGGTGATGCGGGCCGAGTAGGGCGGGGAGAGCTCACGTGGTTCTCGGGCGTGGGGGCGGGCGTTCGGCCGGAATATTTGTGTCAGGCTTCGCTGCCCCGGTGGGAGTTGGTGAAAACGCTGAGTGCGCGGGTTGTTTGCGATCCGGAGCGGTCGATCTGCGTTGTCGCGACACTCTCGCCCCGAACTCCTTGGAGCCCAGCATGAAGACGGTTGCCCTGCTGTCGGTCGTGTCCATTCTCGCGTGCGCTGATGTCGCCTTCGGCTCGCGCATGAGCGACCCGCACGCCAGCGCCCCCGCCACCAACAAGATCTCCACGCCGGCACGCACGCCGTCAGCACCCGCCAAGAGCGATCCTCACGCGCCAGCAGCGAAGGGCGAAGCCCCCGCGGCGACCCCCGCCGCCGCGCCGAAGGCTGACCCACACGCGCCAGCGAAGCCGGAGCCGAAGGCCGGCACGCCGGGCGCGAAGCCCAGCGCGCCGGCCGAGCCCAAGCCCGCCAAGGGCGCGCCGAAGGCTGAGAAGTCTGAGCCAGCAAAGGCGCCGGAGGCCGAGGCGACCGACGCGGACTCTGCGTTAAACCTGCTCGTCGAGGGCAACCAGCGCTGGGTTGACGGCGTGCCCACTGCTCCGAACACCTCCGCCGAGCGGCGCGCGAACGTTGCCGACGCTGGCCAGAAGCCGATGGTCACGGTGCTCACCTGCGCCGACTCGCGCCTTCCGGTGGAGCGCATCTTTGATCGCGGCGTGGGCGACGTGTTCGTCGTGCGCGTCGCGGGCAACATCGCAGGCGATAGCGAAGTCGGAACGATCGAGTATGGCGTGGGCCACCTCAAGACGCCGCTGCTGGTGGTCATGGGCCACAGCAAGTGCGGCGCGGTCGCGGCGGCGGTTGGTAATGCGGATGTTCACGGCAAGGTGAAGCAGATCGTTGACCGCATCCTGCCGGCGGTCGAGCGTGTGAAGCGCAACAACCCGGGCGCGACCGACAAGGAGCTTGGCGCGCTTGCGATCAAGGAGAACGTGTGGCAGAGCGTCTTTGACCTGCTGAAGTCCAGCGCCGAGGTCCGAAAGCTCGTCGCGGAGGGCAAGCTCAAGGTCGTCGGCTCGGTCTGCGATATCTCCACCGGCAAGGTCACCTGGCTGGGCGAGCACCCCTGGCAGAGCGAGTTGCTGGACGCGATGAACAGCGGCAAGGCGCCGCTGGCGCACGGCGCGCCGGGCGCGACGCACGAGGCCGGCGCTTCGGCGCACGCTGAGAAGTAAGCGGCGGGTTGGCGAGATCTTCAAACGCTCCCCTACCCACACGCCCACACCCCCTACTCCCTCACGCGGGTCGCTCTTCGGAGCGGCTCGCTTTCGTTTGGGAGGACGTCGGTGCCGGGTCTGGTATATTTGGCCATGCGCGTCATGCTCTTCACCGACACGCTTGTGGATGTCAACGGGGTGTCGCGCTTCATCACGAACCTGCGCGATCACGCGACGGCCGCCGGACGCGAGCTGACCGTTGTCTGCTCCACTGAACGGACGCTGGCCCCCCATCGCGCGATGGTGAACCTTCGGCCCGCGCTGAGCGTGCGCATGCCCGGGTATGCCGAGCTCGAACTGGCGTTTCCAGAGCGCGGCGGCGCGATGGCGACGGCGCTGAAGTTCCGGCCCGACATCATCCACGTCAGCACGCCCGGACCCGTCGGCCTCGCGGGGCGGCGCGTGGCGCAGCGGCTGGGTCTGCCCTTGGCGGGCGTGTATCACACGGATTTCAACCGCTACGCGCAACACCTGTTCGCGGACGAGGCGATGACCTTTGCGATGAAGCACGCGCTCCGCTGGTTCTACCGCCCCTTTGACCGGATCATCGCGCGATCGAGCGTGTACGCCGATGAGCTGGAAGCGGCGGGCGTTGCGCGGGCGCGCTTGCGAACGCTGAAGGCGGGCGTTGACTCGGCGCGCTTCTGCCCCTCGCATCGCGACGAAGCGGTGCTCCGGGCGATCGTCGGTCGGGAGGTGCCCGGCGTGCGCGCGCTGTACTGCGGGCGGGTCAGCGTGGAGAAGAACCTGGACCTCTTGACGAAGGTCTGGCCCCAGGTTGCCGGCGCGGCTCGGACGCACGGCGTGCCCGCGACGCTCGTAGTAGTCGGGCATGGCCCGATGCTTGATGACGTGCACCACGCCCTGCGCAACCACGACACTGTCTTTCTGGGTTTCCGCTCGGGGCTTGAGCTCTCGACGGTCTACGCCAGTTGCGATTTCCTCGTGTTCCCTTCGCTCACCGACACGCTTGGACAGGCGGTCCTTGAGGCCCAGGCCAGCGGCCTGCCCGCGCTTGTCAGTGATCGCGGCGGACCCCGCACCTCGATCCTCAACGGCGTGACCGGGCAAGTGATCCCCGGTTCTTCACACCGCCACTGGCACAACGCGACTCTGGCGATGATCGTTGACACGGAGCGCAGGCGGGCGATGGCCGCTGCGGCGGTTGCGCACGCTCGCGCACTCACGATTGAGCGATCGCTTGATCACTGGTGGACGTTGCACGCGGATCTGCTCGCGGAGAAAAATCCAGCTCATCCGCCGCGCGGCTAGGCTCGCGCCGCTTTGATGCCGCGGCCGCTGAGCTCAGGGCGTCTTGGTCTTCTTCTGGTCGCCCTGTGGATCGCGCTTGATCGGGATAGCGAGTGATTCGCCCGGCGCGGGGCGCTCGCCCGGATACGCGATGCCCGAGCCGCTGCCCGGGCGGATGACGATGACCTTGTTCTTGGATTCGGCGCGCTTGGCCTCGCTCTCGGGACGTTCCGGAAGCGAGAGTTGACCCTCGGCCTCGTTCAATCGCGCGATCAGGCGGTTCTCTTCGGTGGTGAACGGCGCATCCACGCCGCGCTGGCGCTGGAGTTCAGAGAGCACGCCGACGACCTGTGAGTAGCTCAGGCCCAGGCCCGTTGCGGGGTCATCAAACTGCGGCTTGCGGCCCAGGTACTTGATCAGATCGCCGAGCCGATCGGGCACGTTGGCCTTCACGCCGGTGCTCATGGGGTTGACATCGCGATAGTACAGCCGCACCGGGCGGCTGCGATCGGTGTTGCCGTCGAGCAACTTCCCGTCGTTCATCAGCATGAAGCGGTCCTTCCAAGTCGAGACCAGCGAGAAGGTGTTTACTCGAACGTCGTTGCCGAAGACCACGATCCGCGGCTCGCCCTGCTGCGTCACATATACCAGCTCCTCGCGACTTGGGACAATGTCGAGCGTGAAACGACCTTCGATGCGCGTGCGATCGATCACGGGGTCTTGGCGCTTCGCGAGAGCCTCGTACGCCGCGATGCGGGTCTCGAGGCTCGGGGCGTTGAGCAGCTCGCGGAGGGCGACATCGATGGTGGGGTTGAAGGGCATCTCGCCCAGGAGCACGATGGCCTCGCCTCGCATCGCGTTGGGGACCGCGGGGCCGGAGTTTGAAGCAGCCTCGGCGTTCGCGCTGGTGCTGGCGGTGGCGCCGGCCATGGCGCGAAGATACGGAACGGCGCGCATGTCGCCGAGCTTTGCACCAGCGCGCAGGGCCGCGAGCCGCGGGAGCAACTCGGGCGCGTCGTAGAGCGGCTGCAAGAAGGGGATCGCGGGCTTGCCCAGCGCGACCAGGGCCCAGGAGAGGTCCTCGGTGAGGGCGGTATTCTCGCGCAGCTCGTCGGTGTAGCGCTTGGCGTACTCGTCAACAAACGCCGACTCGATCGGCACGTACTGCAGCAGCTTCACGAACTCCGCGGACTTGTCCCTGAATGCCCGCGGCACGCGCACCGCGACGCTCTGATCGTTCCGGCCCCGGGCTGTCAGCGCTTCGTCGCCGGGCCCGTTTGGGAAGGCGGTGTTGACTGCGGCGACGATGCTCGAGGCTCGCGCGTGCGATGGGCTGTCGAGCAGGAGCTCCAGCACAAGTGGATCGGTCACGCGCCCGCCATCCATCACGCGCCCGACGGTGCGCGTGACGCCGTCGTCAGCGGTTGATTCGGAGGCGTTCGGCGTGGCTTTGGCGCTGGGGCCGGTCGCTGAGTCGCGCAGGGCGAAGGGGTTGAGGAAGACGGGGCCGCCCGCTTCCGCGAGCTTGCGCGAGCGCATCGAGCCGAAGGGAGACGCCGGCCCGAGCCGCATCTCCGTGCTCCACAGTTGCCCGCCTTCCAGACTCGTGACGCTCGAGCCCGGGAGCGTCGAGACGCGCACGTCAAACACGCTGCCCAGGGGCGAGCCGGGGGAGATCACGCCTTGCACCAGCACCACCGCGACGCGCTTGTCCGCCAGCACCTGTCGCGGCGTCATCTTTGCCAGCGGGCCAGATTCCAGCAGCCCGCCCTTGCCGATGCCGCCCATGGCCAGCTCGCGCTCCATGGTGGATTGGATCTGCACCGGCAGGGGGCCGCCGCCGGTGTTGTTGAGGCCGACGACGAGGCCGAAGCCGGAGACGAGGATCGTCTCGGTGCCGCGGAGCGTGCACTGCGCGCCAACGGTCTGGCGGAAGACCTGCGGCACGTCGCGGAGCACCGCGGGGGAATCGCTCGGTCGCGCCCGCGGCTTGGGCCCAGACTCACACGCGCCAAGCAGCGTGACTCCCGCGATCGCCAGCAGCAAAAGAACTCGCGCGCTGGCGCGAGCAAGGGGCCGGGTGCTCGGGCGCTGCGGGGGGCGTGCGTTGACGATGATCTGTGCGTTCACATGAAGCTCCTGAGTCGCGCGCCGGGGTTGGCCGAAGCGCGCACGACGCCGATCGTAGGAAATGCCGCGATGAACGCGGGGGTTTGCAAGCCGGGGGCACGCGGTTCAATCAGGCCGACGCCGGAAGACAGTCGACTCGACACTGTCCCAGCCTTCCGCGAGACGCTTTCACGCTCTGCCGGCACCCTCACCCGGTGCGTAAGTCCTTAAGGATACAGCACTTCGCGAGAGGTCGTGGTAGGGCGACGAAGACCAGCGGAGGGGGCTGAATCGCACGCCCGGATTGCCGGATGCAGCGGGCGACTCGCTTCCGACAAACACCCCACCAGCTTCCAGCGAGTCTGGGCCGGTTGTCCACACGCTGGCAAGGCTCAGAGCGAACGATCTCACAGACGCCAGGCGCAAAATTTTCCGCATCAGAGGCGAACATTCGATCATCCGACAGAGAATCCACACAATCTATACATCCTTTTGTGGGTCAGACCCTTGCAAGCACGATCTGTAGTGGTACTCTTGCCTTGGCGTCACGGTTCTTGACGCGACCTTCACGATCAAAAACCCGACCGTTCACCTGACACGCACGCCTTTCGCGTACGATCAACCACCAAACGCCTTTCCTGCAGGGCCAGGTCATGTCCATCCTCTGCGACTCACAAATTCGAGCCCTCATCGACATCAAGCCCTTCGAGGCGGCGCACAAGCGCGCGGGCAAGATCTCCTATGGCGTGTCGAGCTATGGCTATGACATCCGCGTGGGGACCAAGTTCAAGATTTTCACGCCGACGCCGCGATCCGGCGGCGTGACCATCGTGGATCCGAAGGCGTTCTCCGAAGACCTGTTCGTCGAGATCGACACCGAGGCCTCGGGGCGCGACCACGTCATCATCCCGCCCAACTCCTTCGCGCTGTGCGAGACCGTCGAATATATCGCGATCCCGCGCAACGTGCTGGCGATCTGCGTGGGCAAGAGCACATACGCCCGCTGCGGCCTGGTGCTGAACGTCACGCCGTTAGAGCCCGAATGGCGCGGCAAGATCACGCTGGAAATCTCCAACACCACGCCCCTGCCAGCCAAGGTGTACGCCAACGAGGGGATCGGACAACTGCTGTTCTTCAAGGCGGAGATGGTGTGCGAGAAGAGCTACGCGGATAAGGCGGGGAAGTATCAGGATCAGACGGGTTTGACGTTGCCGAAAGTTGATTGAAGTCAGGAGCAATCTTTATGATGGCAAGTACTCAGATACCAATTCCGTCAGATTCTGACGGCTTTGTAACTCGTCAGTGTAAGAGTTGCAAGTCTCGGCTTAAGCTGAAATCCGAGCAATCTAACGACAACATTTGCTGCCCCTATTGCGGACACGCGAGCAACGATTGGCTCACAGACGAACAGCGTGAGTACTTGAACGCACACGCCAAGCGATTTGCTACTAAAATCGCCGATGATAGGCTAAAACAGATGTTCGGAGGCGTTGCTCGGCAGAGCAACGGCGTGATTAAATTCAAGGCCGAACATCGAGCAGAGTCTTTGCCATCACCGCCACTAGAACTTAAAGGCGGGTTTGATAAAAGCATATCTCCGTGTTGTAGTATCGAAATTAAGACCGAATTGGGCAGAGTCATCAAATTTTGCTCCGCAGGCTGCAAGTGACTAATTGATTATATAAAAATTGGTTTGATGCTGGATCGTTAAGATCAGGAACAGTTCATGAAGATCACTCGCAAGTTCACCACCGCTGGCTCCGACCCGTTCGCCACCGTCGCCTGGACCAAACGTTCCAGCAAGATCACGAATCCCGACGGCTCCGTCGTTTTCCAGATGGATGACGCCGAGGTGCCGGCGACTTGGAGTCAGCTTGCCACGGACATCATGGTGAGCAAGTACTTCCGCAAGGCGGGGGTGCCGCTGTTTGATAGTGAGGGGAAGCAGATTGTTCGCGATGGCAAGGTCGTGTTCGGCTCGGAGAAATCGGCGCGCCAGGTGATTCATCGTCTGGCCGGGTGCTGGCGGTATTGGGGCGAGACGCACGGCTATTTCGACAGCGTTGATGACGCGCAGGCGTTCTATGACGAGCTCGCGTACATGCTCACGCACCAGATCGCGGCCCCCAACTCGCCGCAGTGGTTCAACACCGGCTTGCAGTTTGCCTATGGCATCACCGGCCCCGCGCAGGGACACTTCGTCTGCGATCACAAGAGCGGCGAGATCTCGCTGGCGGCCGATGCCTACACGCACCCGCAGCCGCACGCGTGCTTCATTCAGAGTGTCGACGACGACCTGGTGAATCCGGGCGGGATCATGGATCTGTGGACGCGCGAGGCTCGCCTGTTCAAGTATGGCTCGGGCACCGGCACCAACTTCAGCCGCCTGCGGGCGGAGAACGAGAAGCTCGCCGGTGGCGGCAAGTCTTCGGGCCTGATGTCGTGGCTGAAGATCGGCGATCGAGCCGCGGGGGCGATCAAGTCTGGCGGCACCACGCGCCGGGCCGCGAAGATGGTCTGCCTGGACATGGATCATCCGGACATTGAGCAGTTCATCTGGTGGAAGGTGCGCGAGGAGATCAAGGTCTCGGCCCTGGTCGAGGGGCTCAAGGCCCTGCCCAAGGATCAGCAGGACCTGGCCAAGCAGCTCAACCTCAAGCTTGATTACGACTTCAATGGCGAGGCGTACTCGACCGTCGCGGGCCAGAACTCCAACAACTCTGTCCGCATCAGCGACGAGTTCTTTGAGACGCTGGACGTGGGCGGCGAGTGGAAGACGTATTACCGCACGAGCACCAAGCTCGCCAAGACGTACGACGCGAACAAGCTGTGGAATGATGTCGCGTTCGCCGCGTGGCGGTGTGCTGACCCGGGCGTGCAGTACGACTCGACGATCAACGCGTGGCACACCTGCCCGAGCGCTGGGCGCATCAACGCCAGCAACCCGTGCAGCGAGTACATGTTCCTGGACAACACCGCTTGCAACCTCGCCTCGATCAATCTGATCAAGCTCTACGACGTCTCGACGCGCGAGTTTGATATCGCGGCGTACGAGCACGCCATCGACCTCTGGACCGTGGTGCTCGAGATCAGCGTGCTGATGGCGGCCTTCCCCAGCGCCGAGATCGCCCGCCTGAGCTGGCGGTATCGCACGCTGGGCCTGGGCTACGCGAATTTGGGCAGCGTGCTGATGCAGGCGGGCATCGCCTATGACAGCGAGGAAGCGCGAGCCCTGGCCGGCTCGTTCTCAGCGGTGTTGACCGGGCGGAGCTACCGCATGAGCGCACTGCTCGCGAAAGAGCACGGGGCGTTCGCGGGGTATGAGGCCGATCGCGAGAACATGCTGAGGGTGATCCGCAACCACCGTCGGGCGGCGCTGGGCATCGCCCGCGCCAGCGACGAATGGGAAACGTTGAACCCGATGACGCGCCCGGTGCCGATCAACCACGAGATCATGAAGAGCCCACGGGTGCTGGTTGCCAACAGCCGCGGCATCCTGCAGCGGGCGATCGATGCGTGGGACGAAGCGCTCGAAGAGGGCATCAAGCACGGGTACCGCAACGCGCAGGTCACGGTCATCGCGCCCACGGGCACCATCGGCCTGCTGATGGATTGCGACACCACCGGCGTCGAGCCCGACTTTGCGCTGGTGAAGTTCAAGAAGCTCGCTGGCGGCGGGTACTTCAAGATCGCCAACGCCTCGGTGAAGCCGGCGCTGGAGGCCTTGGGCTACTCCGACAAGCAGATCAAGGAGATGATGGCGTTCCTGCTCGGCGCGCTGCACACCGATGTGCCGCTGCCGGCGAACGCAGGCGTTCGCGCGGGCGCGACGTTCAAGGAGTTCCTGGCGTCCAAGGGGTTCACCACGCCTGAAATCGCGAAGATCGATGACAGCATGCCGGGCGTCTTTGAGGTGTCTTTCGCGTTCAGCGCCTGGAACCTGGGCGAGGAGACTTTGGCCCGGCTCGGGCTGGACTCAGCGACGGTCAAGAGCGATCACTCGTTCAACATGCTGAAGCACCTGGGGCTCACGCGCGAGACGATCAACAAGCTCAACGACCTGATCTGCGGGCATCAGACGATCGAGGGATCGCCGCACCTGAAGGCCGAGCACGTCTCGGTGTTCGATTGCGCGAACAAGTGCGGCAAGTATGGCAAGCGGTACATCGCGCCCGAGGGGCACATCCGCATGATGGCTGCGGTACAGCCGTTTATCAGCGGCGCGATTAGCAAGACGATCAACCTGCCCAACGACGCGAGCGTCGAGGATTGCAAGGCGGCGTATCGGCTGTCGTGGGAACTGGGGCTCAAGGCCAACGCGCTGTATCGCGACGGCTGCAAGCTCAGCCAGCCGCTGAGCACGTCCAGCGAGAGCAAGGAGGATCGCGACGCGAAGGAGGACGTTAAGAATGGCTTGGGAAAGTCGGCGGAGCTGAAGATCGCTTCGGTTGCTGCGGCGACGCCGGTTGCCGCGGTGACGCAGGAGGCCTCGAAGTCTGAGGGCACGCTGGTGGAGGCGATCGAAGCCGCGGCTCATCACCCGATGAGCGCCGACCAGCGCCCGCAGGTGATCGAGCGTCCGATGCGCCGGCGCCTGCCGGACACTCGCGCGAGCATCACCCACAAGTTCAACATCGGCGGGCACGAGGGCTACCTCACCGTCGGCCTCTACGAAGACGGACAGCCCGGCGAGCTGTTCATCACCATGGCCAAGGAAGGCTCGACCATCGGCGGCCTGATGGACTCGATCGGCACCGCCACCAGCGTCGCGCTGCAATACGGCGTGCCGCTGGAGAGCCTGGTCAACAAGTTCACGCACCAGCGCTTTGAGCCCGCGGGGATCACGACCAATCGCGATATCCCGTTTGCCAAGTCGCTGGTGGACTACATCTTCCGCTGGATGGGCATCCAGTTCATCCCCGGCTATCGCGAGGTGAACACGCCCAACCGCGCGGGGCTCTCGCCCGAGCCGGCCACCAGCGCCACGCCCTCGCCCATGCCGGTCATGCGCCGCGTGATGGCCGAGCCCGCGGCCGGTCGCATCACGCCCCCGGACTCGGTCGGCGCTGGCGACGAAGACTCGCCGCCCGCCGGGCACACGCACGAGCACTTTCACGTGAAGCGGACGGTCGTCACCACGAGCATCGATGTTGACGTGGACACGACGCAGCCGACGAGCTCGATGGCCCTGGCGATGAAAGCCGCGGGCGACGGCCCGGCGTGCAGCGTGTGCGGCACCATCACGGTTCGAAACGGCACGTGCTACAAGTGCGTGAACTGCGGCAACTCACTGGGGTGCTCGTGAACCGCGAGGCGCGACGCAACGCACACGCGGCGTCGCCAAAGGAACTTCAGGCCTGAGGCGGCTCAGGGCAACGAACTCCTCTTACCCGTGCGTCCCGGCCGGGAAACCGGCCGGGGCGCGCTTTGCGGAGGAACGGCAATCGGGATTCGGCAATCGGCAATCGTGATGAGACAGGACGGAAGATTGCGCCGACACTCCTGCGTTTGTTGAGGCCTTTGCCGATTGCCGATTGCCGGCTGCCGATTGCCGGCCCCGACAGATTCACCCACTCGGAGCCCGGAGGGATACCACGACGCGGGAATGACTCCCCGTCCCGGCGGCTGATGACGGACCAACGCCGCATCCGGAGCACCGATCAAGGCGGGCTGTGCCAGACTCTGGCTACGGACGCGCCCGCCCCAACCGGAAACCTCCGGGCTCCGACATGGGTTTTTGAAGGGGGATTGAAAGCGGTTTGAACAGGCGAGACGCGTGCTCGCTCACCGCTCCGTTGCGCGCCACAGGCGATCTCGGATCGCCGCCCACAGCGCGCGTTCATCGTCGGAGCGGCCCGTGTCCAGACTCGGCATCTCGATCGCGATCACGCTCGGCGATTCCGCATCCAGTGTTCGCAGTGCGCCGTACAGCCCAGCCGCGGCGGGCTCGGGGTGTTCGCCCAGTGATTCGACCAACGCCGCGCGTTCGATATCGCTGGGCGGCGTCGTGAAGCACAGCACGCCCACGCGCCCTTGCTCGCGCTCAATGATCGCGCGAACGCTCGCCCAATCGCCCCACCGCACGCGCTCGGTCGCGCTCCGCGGGGCATAATGGCGATCGAGCATTCCCGGCGACTGAAGTGGCTCGATCGAGGCGGCGTCGCTGGCCGCGATGGGGTATTCGTGGGTCTCCGACTGCGGAGGCATCAGCTCACCCAAAGCCGCGGCGATCTGACCCGGCGTGACGACACCTTGTCGCAGCACCCGCGCCGGCTCACCAGCGCGCAGCGACACCACCGTGCTCTCGATCCCTGCGCGGCACGCCCCTCCATCCAGCACCATGACACGCGAGCCAAAGTCCGCGAGAACATGGGCCGCGGTGGTCGGCGATACGTGACCCGAGACGTTCGCGCTCGGGCCGACCAAGGGCGAGCCCAAGGCGTCAATCAGCGCCAGCGCGATCGGATGCGCGGGCATGCGCAGCGCGACGCTCTGCCCGCCGCCGGTGACAACATCGAGCACCGAGCCGGCTTTGAGCAGCACCATCGTCAGCGGCCCGGGCCAGAACGCATCGGCAAGCCTTTGGGCTCGCGCATCCCACGCGCCGGGCGCGACGCACCGCTGCGCCATCGCGATCGATGAGACGTGGACGATGAGCGGGTTGCGCGACGGGCGGCCCTTGAGTGCGAACACGCGGCGGACCGCGCCTTCGTTCATCGCATCGGCGCCGAGGCCGTACACGGTCTCGGTGGGGAACGCGACCAAGCCGCCGCTGGCGAGCACGCTCGCCGCGGCGTTGACCTGCTCTCGCGTTGAGACTTCAAGCTCCATGCGTGCTCACGATCAAGGGCGCGCCGGCAGGCCGGTGCGCCCGCCCCCGGGGATCGTTCCGGGCGCTACGCCGGGTGGAGCTCCCGTGCCATTTGGCTGTGGCCGCGCGCCCTCCCGCGTGTACTCCGGGGGTGTCACGATCGGCGTGTCCTGGACGCGACCGGTCGCACCCTTCGCCATCGCTTCGTCGACGGTCGGCACGTGGAAGTCGATCCGATTGCGGCGCAGCGCGGTGCCCATCGCGCCATACAGCCGCGCGACGGCGGTGTTGTAATCCGTGAGCGCCACGATCTCCTGCACCTCCGCCGCGGCCATGGCCTGCTGACGGCGCAGCTTGAGATCAAGAAACTCGGGCGTGAGCGCGGCCAGGTTCTCCTCTTCGACCAGGAGCGTGCGCAGGTTCTCCGCCGCCGCGATGCGCGCGGCGCGTGTCTGCTCGATGAGCTTGTAGTTGGCGTCAACAGTCCGGAGCCGCTCTTTGACATCGCCGACGATCCGCTGCGCGACGTCCTTGTATGCGATCACCGATTGCATGCGTTCCAATGAGCGGGACTTGAAGTTCGCCTCCGCTGCCCGATTGCCGATCGGCTGCTCGAAGTTCACACCCACCAGCGCGTTGACAAAGTCCGCGTCGGTGATGTCGCCATAGGCGGAGTTGAAATCTGATGATTGACCGACCAAGCGGAGCTGCGCCCGCAGGTTCAGCTCAGGCAGTCGCTGGTTATTTGCCACCGCCTGACGGATGCTCGAGTCGTCGATGGCCAGCAGCGAGCGCTGCACCTCGGGCCGGTTGTTGAGGGCCGTCGCGAGCGACTCGACGAGGCTGAAGGTGACGGGCTCGTCGCTGGGCATATCGACCGGTTGCAGCAGCAACTCGCCGCCGACAGGAGCCGCCGGGTCGTTCACCAGCTGCTTGAGCCGGTCGCTGGCGATGCGCACCTGGTTCTCGGCGCGGATCACATCGGCCCGCCGGGCCTCGACCTGGGCCACGGCGTCTGAGAGCTGCGATTGCTTGACATCGAGCCGCGCGTCACGCCGGCGCGTCAGGATCCCCTGAACCTCCAGCCCGCGTTCCAGCAGCTTCTGGCTGATGCGCAGATTCGCGACGGCGGCGACCAGTTGCCAGTATCCCTCCTCGACATCAACAACGTTCCGCTCCAGCGTCTGGCGGAGCTGCTGCACTTGATCGCGGGCGGCGTTGCGCTCGATGCGCACCTGCGCAAGACTCACGTCGCTGCCGAAGTTTCGCAGCAACGGCTGATCCAGTTGCAGCGTGAGGTCCGCTTGCTTCGAGGGGTTCGGCGTGGGGTTGTAGACGAAGGGGATCGGCGTGACGTTGTCCTTGTTGATGGTCGCGTTGGTCTGAGCGGTGAGCGTGCCGCCGGTGATCAGGCGTCGGCGCACGCCGATTGTTCCCGAGGTTGCGGTGGTGTCGATGCGCGAGGGCGTGACCGACGACGTCACCACCCGCGGCTCGTTGTTGCTGGAGGCCTGCGCCGAGCCGAAGAGCGTCCAGTCAAACACCGCCTCGGCCGCGGTGACGCGTGTTTCGTCGATCGCGGGGCCTAAGCGCGCAAACTGGACTCCGAGGTTGTTGCGAACGCCGGTCATCACCGCTCGCTGAAGGCTGACCTCCGCGATCGACTGCGGCTGCCCGAGCAGGTCGCGATCAAACGAGGGCGTGGTGGAGCGCATCAACTGCGGGCCAGATGTCCGCTGGATCTGCTCCAGGATGTCCGGCGCGATCCGCAGCGAGTCCACGCGCGGCTCGCGCGAGGTCTGGACGGGCGCTGGGCGTCGCATCGATTCCTGAAGCTCCCGCTCGCTGAACGCCTTGAGACTGGTGCGCAGTTCGTCGTCGCGCGAGTCGTACAGAGGTGATGTGCAGCCGGACGCCAGCAGGAGTAGCAACCCCGTCACAGCCGCCAAAGCGCGTGATCGCCTGCGTGGCGAGCGCCGCTGGATTTCGGGATGGCCCCCTCGCGGAGCGTCGGTTCCGGCTCGATCGTCAATCTGAGCCGGGCGTGCCGCTGGCCGTCGCATGTGCATCTGGAACGGTAAACCGTCAAGGGGCGATGGTCAAAGCAATTGCCGGGTGCTCAGGGGTTTTCACGCGCACCGAGCCCAAGATGGGGGCTCCGAAGTTGTCGGCCAAGGGTGGGTCGAGCCGATCCATACGAACAACGTTTGGCTCGATCGCCTATAACTTTGCGGCGGAGCGTTCCGGCGAACGCACGCACACGTTTCGGATCACTCGGGGTCCGCAGGGAGGTTTCGCATGGCTCAGCCTTTGACTCGTCGCGCACTGTCACTCGCACTTCTGGCCGGCACCGCGACCGGTAGCGCTACCTTGGCGGTCCCCGCCATCGCGCTCATGGGCGCAACTGCCGCTCACGCCCAGACCAATACCGCCATCGCGCCCTATGTCGTGACCGTCGTCGCCGATGACGCCGATCTTCGCGCCGGCGAGAGCCTCTACATCTACTCGGTCGCCAAGCTCAAGGCGGGGACGCTCCTGCGAGTGGACGCTGAGAACGCCGACTGGCTGCGCGTCAGCTACCCCGAGTCCGCCCGCGCCATCGTCGCGGCGGAGGACGTCACGCCCAGCGCCGACGCCACCAGTGTCAAACTCCGGCGCCCTTCAAAGCTCAGCGCGTTCAATGTCGCCACCGGCGCCCGCGCCAGCTTTATGCCCCTGCTGCTCTCTGATCTGGCACCTGAAACCTCGCTGAAGGTCATCGAGGCGATCAAGGACGACAGCGGCAAGGTCACGCACTACGCCATCCAAGCGCCCGATTCGGCCCGCGCGTTCATCTCGCGCTCCAGTGTTCGCAAGGCCAGCGAGGAAGAGACCGCGCGCTTCGCCGGCGTCACCCCCACTGCCCCTGCCAACCCCGGCGCGACACCCGGCGCGCCCGCCGTCGCCACACGCCCCACGACCGTCATCAACAACACGCCCGGCGCGGCCGCCCCGAGCGACACCACCAAGAACGGCAACGTCGTCGGCGCTACGCCCGCCATCGGCGGACGCCTTGAACCCACCACGCCCCCGTCGCCCGTCGGCCCAACCCCGCCCGGCTTCACCAGCGTGCCCGACCCCGACGCCCGCCCCGCGACGACCGAAGTCGTCCCCGACCCCGCGGCCGTCATGCCCAGGGCGCCCGCGCCCCCCGCAGCGGCCAGCCGCTCAGAATCGCTGGTGGCGTTGTACAACCGCGTTCGCCAGCAGCCGGTAGAGTCCGCCGATCTTGATGAGGCGATCGGCGAGTTCCGCGCGTATCTCGACGGGCTCACACCCGCCGATCGCGAGCGTTCCTCGTCGAAGAACCTTGATCGCTACGCCAAGGCGATGGAGCTGCGCCGCGAGCTGCGCGACGACGTGACCACGACCGCCGCGGCTCGCCAATCGATCGATTCCCGCGTCGTGGAGCTTCGGCGTCGCGTCACCGAGCTGGAAGGCCAGCGCGTCTACACGATGATCGGCCGCCTGGTCCCCTCGGTCGTGTACGACGGCGAGAGCCTGCCCCGCCTCTATCGCGTCGAATCGCCCGAGCCCGGCTCGGCCCGCACGCTCGGCTACCTCCAGCCCGACGAAAAGCTCGACCTCGCCGGCAAGCTGGGCGTCGTCGTCGGTATCGAGGGCGAGGTTCGCTTTGATGAAGCTCTGCGCGCCAACATCATCGTGCCGCGCAAGATCGATCAGATCTCACTGGCACCGGTGGATGGGCGCGTGATCAGCAACGAGCTGGTGCGGAAGTCAACGACCACGACGACGACGACCACGACGCCCGCGAGGCCCACAACGGCCCCCGCTCCAGCGCGCACGCCCGAGTCCGCCCCGCCGGCCGACGCGCCGGACGCCAGCACTCCGCCCGCGTCACCGGCGCCGGCGCCGGCTGCGCCCGCGTCGCCACGCACGGAGCCGGCGACAGGGCTGCCAAAGATGAAGCCGATCAACAACGGGTCGGCGGTCTGAGCGAGGCCGCAAGCTCACGGCCGGGCGGAGATTAATCAGAGCGCAAAAACACAATCGCCCGACGAAACTCGTCGGGCGATGTGCTTTTCAACAGGGGATAAGGGATTTGAACCCCTACTAACTGAGTCAGAGTCAGTCGTGCTACCGTTACACCAATCCCCTAACGGCAGTAGGGTACGCCGCTCGCCGATCGCGTCAAGGAACCGGTGGCCCGCCGGTCCGGGTGGCACGCCTTCAATCTGGCCCGGCCTTCTAGGTGGCCCGCCTTTCCAAGGCGGGTCAGGCTGCGCACCCATCCCGGCCGCGCCGACCCTGACCGGCTCAGCTTGCTTGCTCGGTCGCCAGCATGTCGGAGTAGCTCTGGCTTAGCGGGCCGCCAAGCGCCGGGGCAAGGGCTTTCTGGAGTTGGTGTACCGCGTCGTAACTCTTGACCAGGTTGTTTGAGGGTGAGACCAGGGCCTCGAACTCCACGAACTTTCCGAGCCCCTCAACATCGTCAAGGTGGACGCGAACGTTGTCGATCATGTACAGCTCGCGTGTCTTCTTCACCGTGATCCACGTCGGCGGCTCGGTGGCCCCGAAACACTGCGCCGCCTCTGCAACCGAGTAGATCGTGAAGCGGCTGACGCGCGCCTTGGCCTGATTGTCGCGATGATAAAAGATGAACTCGACCGGCTGCGCTACGCCGTCGGCGATCGACTCGCGCTTCTTGAGCCGCCCGTCGGCGAGCTTGAAGTACGTGTCGGTCTGCACCAGCGTCGCGACCCTGCTCGCCTTCAGCGACGAAAGCGCCAGACGGCACAACTCTGCATCGCGCAGCTCATATTTGCACTCAACGTTCTGCATGCGATGGACGGTACGCCGGGGAGCGAGCCCGCAGCCTTGACCCACCAGCCTTCACTCTCGAGCCTTCAATCCTCAGCCCCGCCGTGCTCCGCCAGGAAGCTCACCAGCTTTGCCTCGTCCCACACCTCGACCCCCAACTCGCGCGCCTTGTCCAGCTTGCTACCAGCCTTGTCGCCCGTGATCAAGATCGAAGTCTTGCTGGACACCGAGCCGCTGACTTTCGCACCCAGCTTCTCAAGCAACCCCCCCGCGGCCTCGCGCTCAAAGCCCTCCAGCGTCCCGGTCAGCACCACCGTCTTGCCCGCCAGCGGCCCGGCAACATCAACCTCCTCGCCACTCCCGCCTCCCCCAGCACCCTCACCCTTCTTGGCCTCCCGAAAGTCCTTGCTCGTCAGGTCAACGCCGAGCGCTTGCAGATCTTCAAAGATCCGCACGCCCGGCGCCGAGTGCAAGAACGCGTAGACCGCAGGAGCGGTGTCGCGCCCGAGGCCGGTCTCCGGGCGAAGTTTCGGGTCTTCGTTGAAGCCCAGCCGGCGCGCTTCGTCCTTTGAACACGCCTTTGGCCTCAGGCGCGGCTCCTCCGCCTCCATCAACTCCGCAACGCTGCGGAACATCTTCGCCAGGCTCTTGGAGGTGGACTCGCCGACGTGTCGGATTCCCAGGCCTGCGAGCACCTTGCCCATGCCGCGCGACTTGCAGCCCTCGATCCCTTCCAGCAGATTGTCAACCTTCTTCTGCCCCATCCGATCCAGCGCCAGCAGCGCCTCGCGATGTTTGCGCAGGCGGAAGATGTCCGCGAAGGACTCCAGCGCAATACTGCCGCTCTGGCGGATCTGGTCCACGGTCTTCTCCCCCAAGCCATCAATATCCATCTGCTTGCGCCCCGCAAACCAGATCAGCTTTTCGCGCACCTGCGCCGGGCATAGCGGGCTGGTGCAGAAGCGTCCGCTCTCGCCCCGCGCGTCGCGCTGCTCCGGGTCGGCGTATTCGACCTCGACCGGCCCCCCGCAGACCGGGCACATCTCCGGCGGCACAATGCGCTTCGCATCATCCGGGCGCTTCTGGATCACCACGCCCGCGACATACGGGATCACCTCGCCCGCCTTCTCGATATACACCGTGTCGCCAAGCCGAATGTCCGTCGTCCCCTTGCTCGGGTCGTCCGGGTCCACCGGCGCATCGGCCACGCGGCCAAAGTTGTGCAGCGTCGCGTGCCTCACTTCCGTTCCCGCCAGCAACACCGGCTCCATCGCTGCGCGTGGCGTGATCTTCCCCGTCTTGCCCACCTGGTAATCCACCCGGATCAACACCGTGGTCTTCCGCTCCGCCGGAAACTTGAACGCGATGACCCAGCGCGGGCTCTTACTGGTCAGCCCCAGCGCGTCCTGCTGCGCAAACGAATCCACCCGCACGACCATGCCGTCGGTCATGTACTCCAGCCCGCGGCGTTCCGCATCAAACGCCTCGATCGCCCCCAGCGTCTGCTCGATCGTCTCGCACCGAACCGCCCGCCCGGTCGTCGGCACGCCGGCCCCCTTGAGCTTGCCAAGAAAATCCCAGAACCCGGACGCCAGCGCCGCTCCATCGGCGCTGATCTCGCCCCGCCCGTGCGCAAAGAACCCGAGCCGGCGCGACGCGGTGATCGACGGATCCAACTGCTTCAGCGTCCCCGCGGCCGCGTTCCGCGGATTCATAAACAACTCTTCCCCGCGCCCTCCCCGCTCGCGATTCACCCGCTCAAACTCACCCAGCGGAAAGTACACCTCACCTCGCACCTCCAGCACCTCCGGCACTGGCCCATGCAGCGCCAGCGGCACGCTCGCGATCGTCCGCACGTTCGGCGTCACGTCGTCACCCTGCACGCCGTCGCCGCGCGTCACGGCCCGCACCAGCCGGCCGCGCTCATACCGCAGGCTCATCGCGATGCCGTCAACTTTTGGGTCACAGACCACGGCAAAGCCGTCACCTTTGGTGCCGTCGCCCGCGTCAAAGAGCCCGGACTCTGCGCGCGCGTTGATCGCGGCGCGGGTCCGGTCCCACCACGCCCGCACCTCCGCCTCTTCGTACGTGTTGTCGATCGAGAGCATCGGCAGCGTGTGTCGCACGGTCTCAAAGCCGTCCACCGGGTTCCCGCCGATCCGCTGCGTGGGCGACGTGTCGTCCGCCAGCTCCGGGTGTTTGGCCTCCAGGGCCTGCAACTCCTTCAGCAGCCGGTCAAACTCCGCATCGGACATGATCGGCGAAGCATCGGCGTAATACGCGCGATTCGCCTGATTCAACAACTCGCGCAGATGATGGATTCGCTCCCGATCGCCCATGCCCCGAGTGTACCGCTTCGTGACCATTCACTCAGCACCCCCGCACCTCCCGACACCTCCAAGGTCCCCCGCCACACCAGCCCCTCACACCCCCGCACCAAGCCACGCCGACGACAGGCTCGACCGTCCTCCTCTACACTGCCGCCATGACCGCCCGCCTCATTGACGGCAAGGCCATCGCAGAGCAGCACCGTGCGCGCCTGATCGATCGCGTTCGCGCCGTCGAGGCCCGCGGCTCTCGCGTCCGGCTCGACGCCATCCTCTGCGCCGCCGGCGACAACGCCAGCCGCGTGTACGCCGAGAACCAAGGCAAGGCCGCCGCGGCTCTGGGGATTCAGTACAAGCTGCACGAGCTGCCGTCCAACGCCAACTTTGACGTGCTCGCTGGGCGCGTGCTGCTGCTCAATACTCGCGAAGACGTCACCGCGACGATGCTGCACCTGCCCTTGCCGACGGGCGTCGAGGCCTACGACGTCCAGCGCCTCATCGCGCCGGAGAAGGACGTCGAAGGTGTTAACCCCGCCAACATCGGCAACATCGTGTACGGACGCTCCTCGCTGGCGCCGTGTACGGCCCTGGCGGTCATCCGCATGATCGAGCACGTCGGCGTTCAACTCCGGGGCAAGCGGGCGGTGGTGATCGGCGCCAGCGATCACGTGGGCAAGCCGATCGCGGTGCTGCTGATGCGTCAGGACGCGACCGTCGTCTCGTGCAACAAGTGGACGCCCGGCATCAAAGAGATCATGTACGGCGCGGACATCCTGATCGCCGCCGCGGGCGTACCCGAGCTGATCGTGCCCGACTGCGTGAAGCCCGGGGCGATCGTGATCGATGTTGGCGTCAACCGCATCACTTTGCCCGACGGCAAAGTGCGCACCGTCGGCGATGTCTCATTCGAGCAAGTCCGCGCCCGCCTCGGCCCCGAGGGCTGGATTAGCCCGGTGCCCGGCGGCGTCGGGCCCGTGACGGTCATGATGCTTCTGAGTAACGTCGTGCAAGCCGCGGAGCGCGCGAGCGGAATCAACGAGACTATACCATGATGAATCTTCATCGCACCGCCACCCGCGTCCTTGCCCTCATGCTCGCGACCGCCGCCTGCACCTCGACAGCGCTTGCCGCGGCGCCCACTCCGCCCGCAACCGCGAGCGCGCCCGCGGCGCGCAGCGTCACCGCCAACCCCGCGATCCCCACGCCGCCAGCGCGCGAGTTTCGGGGTGTCTGGGTCGCGACCGTCGCCAACATCGACTGGCCCAGCCGCAAAGGGCTGAACGTCACGCAACTTCGCGACGAGATGAACGCGATGCTCGATCGCGTGCGCGACGCGGGGTTTAACGCCGTCGTCTTCCAGGTGCGCCCCGGGTGCGACGCCATGTATCGCTCAAATCTCGAGCCCTGGTCTGAGTTCCTCTCCGGCGAGCCCGGCCAGTTACCCGCCGGCGCGCCAGCCGATTACGACCCGCTCCAGGAGTGGCTCGCTGGCGCGCACTCCCGAGGCCTGGCTCTCCACGCCTGGTTCAATCCCTTTCGCGCGCGCCACATAAGAGCCCAGCGCCCCGACGCTTCGACACACATCTCGCGCACGCGACCAGATCTGGTCCGCTCCTACGACGGCTACCTCTGGCTCGACCCCGGCGAACCCGATGCCCGCGCCCACTCCCTCTCGGTCATCATGGACATCGTCAACCGCTACGACGTCGATGGCGTTCACTACGACGATTACTTCTACCCCTACCCCAAGGTTGGCCAAGACTTCCCCGATCAGCAGAGCTTCGCAAAGTTCGCCCCCGCCGGCACCGCCCGCGACGAGTGGCGCCGCTCCAACATCAACACTTTCGTGCGCGAGCTCTACGCCCGTGTCAAAGCGACGAAGCCGCACGTACTCGTCGGCATCAGCCCGTTCGGTATCTGGCGGCCCAACTCGCCGCCGCAAGTGCGCGGCCTTGACGCGTACAGCGCGCTGGCCGCGGACTCGCGCCTGTGGCTGCGCCAAGGCTGGTGCGACTACCTGGCGCCGCAACTCTACTGGAAGGCCGAGGCACCGCAGCAGCCGTACGCCCGATTGCTGGATTGGTGGATCGATCAGAACGACTTCGGGCGGCACCTGTGGCCCGGGCTGAACGCTAGCCGCGTGCTGCCCGCCGATGTGCCCAAAGCAACTGATGCAAAGGCGCGCGAGAGCTGGGAGCCGGCGGACATTCTGCGCCAGATCGAGCTCACGCGCGCCAGCCAAGGTGCCAGCGGCGTCATCGCCTTCAGCGCCGTCGCCATCACGCAGAACCGGCGTGGCCTCGCCACCACGCTCTTGACCCGCGCGTTCACGTCGCCGGTCCTCCTCCCCGCCAGCCCCTGGCTCGCGACGCCAGCGGACGTCGCGCCCAAGCCCGACGCCAGCCTCGCACGATCTCCGGGCGGCACACTTGTTATCGCGACTCAAACCGCGCCGCGCCCTGGCCAATCGCTCGTCGTCATGGGGCGTCGCTCATCCACCAGCGCAACCGGCGCCGGCACCTGGCAACTCGTCGGCACGTCTCGCACAAGCACGTTCACCGTCCCCACCTCGCCGGGCGTCTTCTACGACGCGTACGGCGTAGCATGGATGGACCGTGTCGGCCGCCTCGGCTCCTGGCAGCCGCTCAAGCCCTGAGACGCTGGCGATCAATCGAGCACCGTAGCGCCGGCGCGGCTCGCTCTTCTCAAGATCAACGAAGATCACATGCCCGACACACCCTCCCCCCACTCCCCCCACTCACCGAAGCTCATCGTCATCGGCGCCGGAGTCATGGGCAGTGCGCTCCTGCTGAGCGCACTGAAGTCGCTGGCTCAGGCGCGCGAAACCATCGCGGTGGACCCCGACCCCAAGAAGCTCGAGCCCCTGCGCGCCCGAAGTGTCAACGTCTTCACCTCCATCGCGGACGCCAGCACGCAACGCACAAACGCACCCGCATCTGTGCTCCTGGCCATCAAGCCGCAATCGCTCGCGACCGCCGCTTCGGACCTCGCCACACTCCTGCGCCCGGGCGACGCGCTCATCAGCATCCTCGCCGGCGTCACGATCGCGCGCTTGCAGAGCCTCGTGCCCCCGGGCGTCCACATCATCCGCGCCATGCCAAGCACCCCCGCGCGCGTACACATGTGCGTCACGGGCTTGACGCTCGGGCCTGACGTGAGCCCGACCAGCGAAGCCGCGGCGTTCGCCCAATCACTCTTCAGATCCGCCGGCCCGCTGGTCATGCACATCGACGAATCAATGATGGACGCGTTTACCGCCATCGCCGGCAGCGGCCCCGCCTACGTCTTCTATCTCGCTGAATCGCTCGTGGGCGCCGCGATCGATGTCGGCTTCTCCCCCGCCGACGCGGACAAGCTGGTGCGCGCCACACTCCTGGCCAGTTCAACACTCCTCTCCCAGAGCGAAGGCGAAACGCCCGCGCAGCTTCGCGCCGGAGTCACCAGCAAAGGCGGCACCACAAACGCCGCGTGTACCGAGCTGGATCAACGCAACGTCATGGACGCGTTCAGAGCCGCAATACTCGCCGCCCGCAACCGAGGCCAAGAGCTCGGGCGCGTCACCTGACCAAGCGGCCGCTCCGCCACTCCGCCACTCCGCCACTCCGCTACGTCTTCTAAAAGTCACGCCGCCAGAAGATCATCGCCGTCGCTCCCACCAGCAAGATCTCGAACAACAGCGATGTGCCGATCACGTATTGCCAGCCAAGCGAGCGATTCCATTCATCAACTTCCTTGCTGATGATGCGCTGGTTCGCGCCCATGGCCCGCCGCTCGCCGCGTTGCTGCGCGGAGTTTCGGTCGTCCACCGCAGTGAACAAGCCGTCAAAGTCCGAGGTCTTCATCAGCAAATGTTGGAGAATCTCCAGCGTTGCGGCGTTCTTCGGTAACGGCGTCTTGGCCGCAAAGGACACGCGATGCCACCACACCAAAGAATCCGACGACTTCGCGAGCTGCTCCTTCTCTTCCAGCTTCCGGGCCAGCGTGCGCTGAAGGCCCTCGACATCCTGACTCGAACGAGCCCCGGGATCCGCCGCGTCGATGCGAGCCTGCTCGCGATCGATCTGCGTCTGGCGCGTTTCGATCTCCTTGCTCACCTGCCGAACGTTCACCTCGTTGGTGACGCGCTGCACGAGCATGATGCTCTCGAAAAAGTTTACGCTGAAGAACACGAACCAGCACACCGCCACCGCAACGATCGCCGCGATTGTCGAACGCGTCACCACGCCCACGAACACGCTGACACTGAACATGTAGCTGAACATGAGCGTCACCAGCGGGATCGACAGGAACAGCCCGGGGATCCACTGGCCGCCCCGAAAGCCGATGACCAAAAACGCGGCCGCTGTGAACACGCTCACTTGCAGGATCACAAACAGCATCGCCGCGAGGTACTTGGTGACAAACAGCCGCACCCGCGACACCGGTCGCGCCAGCGTCAGCTCGATCGATCCCGCAGAGACAAAGTCCGGCATGATGCTCGCCGTGGAGATCAGCGCCAGCGCCATCGCCCCGATCCCCAGCCACATGTCCACGCCAAGGTTCGCGAAGACCCACTTATAAAACGTGTCCGGCGGCACGATCGTGCTGTTGATGAACGCCGGGATCTCAAACCACAGCACCGTGAACCCGCGCTCCGAAATCCCGACGCACGCGTACGCACCCACCACAAGCCCCGAGATCAGCAGGCTGATCCAGAACATCATCTTGCTGTTCAGCTCGCGGTACGAGTCCACAAAGATCGCCAGTGTCTGCCTCATCGCGCCGCTCCTGAGCCTCGAACCGGCGTATCGCCCGCGCCGGGCGAGAGCACCTTGCCCGTGGTTACGTCCGTCACCGCACGAATGAACAGATCTTCCAGCGACGGACGCGCATCGCGCACGCCGCGAATCATCAGCCCGCCCGCCCGCAGCGCGTCGATCAGCGGCTGAACCGCCTCAACCCGTTTGGTCTTGAGCACCACGGTGTGCGCGTGTACACCCACCGCGATCCACCCCGGGTTCCCCTGCAAATCGCCCACGCCCGTGGCAAACTTCAGCGGCATCGCCGGCGCTTCGCCCGCGCCCAGTGGCACCGCGAAGCCCGCCCCACTACCGCCCGTGCCAACACCGTTGCCAGCCGCCCCCGCCGCGGCCCCGCCCGCCGCGGGCAACACGCCGCGAACGCGTTCGCCCAGCGCCCGCCGCAACACCTCGACAATCGCATCGTCGCTGCATCCGCCGGTCCCAAGCGCCGCGACCGACGACGGCTCAACTTCAATCTCGAATCGCTGGCCATAGTCCGTCAGCGCGTCCAGCGTCCCCTGCTCGCTCACGCGCCCCTGCACCATGATCGCGACGCGATCAGAGACCACCTCAAGCTCGCTGAGCAAGTGCGAGTTGACCAGCACCGCCTTGCCTCGTGAGCGCAGCTCGACGAGGATGTTGCGGATGTCGCGCCGCCCGACGGGATCGACGCCGTCGGTGGGCTCGTCGAGCACGACCAGGTCCGGATCCATCATGAGCGCCTGCGCGACGCCGATGCGCTGGCGCATGCCCTTGGAATACTGGCGCACCTTCATGTCCTTCCAACGCGTCATCCCCACCAGTTCCAAGAGCTCCCCCGCGCGCCGCCTTCGTTCCGTCCGCGAAACGTCGCTCAACGCGGCGAAGTAATCAAGCACCTGCCCGCCCGTCAGATACTCCGGAAAGCGATGGTGCTCCGGCAGATAGCCGACCTTGCGCAGCGTGCCCTTGTGCCCGATCGTGCGCCCGAGCATGTGGCCCTGGCAGCGCGTGGGCTTGATGATCGTCATCAAGATCTTGACCAGCGTGCTCTTGCCAGCGCCGTTGGGCCCCAGCAGGCCGAAGATCTCGCCGCGCCGGATCGCAAGGTCCACACCGCGCAAGGCGTGAACCTTGCCGCGGTACATCTTGTCAACTCCCCGCACGTCCAGCGCGAACTCATTGACTTCACGTCTGACCAACGTCGGAGCCGATCCGCCTTCGGCGACCATTGCTCCCGGGCCCACGTTTGAGACGATCGGCGACACCACAGCCATGATGCACAGCGTACCACCCGGGGCCAGCTCCGTTGCTACCGTTCGCTTCGCCCGCCTCGCGCTGCCTCGCGCGCAGCGTGCCACCGCCTCAAAGCCCCGCCTTGCCTAGTATCGCTCCCCTCTCGGCGAACCGTCACATTTTTCTGGAGATGCCCGTGGCCAAGTCGGCATCGTCAAGCAAGAAAACTTCCAAGCCCGCCTCGAAGAAGCCAGCCGCCGCCAGGAAATCGTCGAAGGACGCGCCGAAGAAGAAGGTGTCCGCAAAGCCCGCTGCGGCCAAGAAGCCAGCGAAGGTCGCGCCCAAGCCCACGACGAAGCCCACGCCCAAGCCCGCGGCCAAGCCCGCAGCTAAACCCGCAGCTAAGCCCGCAGCTAAACCCGCCCCCAAGCCAGCCGCGAAGGTCGTCGTCAAGCCGACCCCCGCGCCCGCTGTTCCCGCCAAGGTCGAGCCGACCCCGGTTCTCGCTGGCGCGATGGGCGACCGCCCGAAGCCCAAGGGCATCACCATCGTCTCCAACAAGCCGATGAAGCGTCCCAAGCCAGTCAAGAGGATCCTTGAGATGCCGTCGCTCGGTGCCCCGCTCCTGGGCGGCAACAAGAAGTGGAAGCCGCTGATTCCCTCCGGGCCCAACGCTCGCGCCACCGATGCGCTGGTCGCGCCCAGCACAGAGAAGCCCAAGAGCCCCTTCGCCAAGAAGGAGCTCGATCGTTATCGCGAGGTGCTCCAGAAGAAGCGCCACGAGCTGGTCGGCGATGTCGCGAACCTTGAAGGTGAGGCCCTCAACGCGAGCAGCGGCTCGCTCTCGAACACGCCCCAGCACATCACTGAGCAGGGCACCGAGAGCTTTGACCAGGCGCTGTCGCTGGACATCGCCCAGGTTGATCGCAACCTCATCAAAGAAATCGACGACGCGCTGAATCGCATCACCAAGGGCACCTTTGGCATCTGCGAGCTCACGCACAAGCCCATCAGCAAGGACCGCCTGGAAGAGCTCCCCTGGACGCGCTATTCCATCGAGGCGGCCCGCGAGCTGGAGCGACGTGAGTTCATCCGGCCCTGACCGACTTCACCGTCCGCTCCCCCCGCTCCCCCCGCTCCCCCCGTCCCCCCCGTCCCCCCCCGTCCCCCGCGTTCACCAAGCCGATGAGCCCGACTTCGTCTTCGCAGCCGAGCCCTTCCGTTCCCGAGTCGCGCCCGCCCGCCGCCGCGGCGCAGGACGATCGCTTCGTCGGTGCCGCTCGCCATCCCGCGGCTGTGATCCTGCTCGCGGTCACGACGCTCGTGGCAGTCGCGATTGACCTGGTCTCCAAAGACCTCGCGTTCAAGCTTGTCGCCAACGGGCCCGTCGTGGTGGACCGCCAGGAAGTCCTGGCCCTCGCGGCTCAGTCTCCGCGTCTCATTCAAACGCTCATCCCGCCACATCCGCCCGTGCGCGTCGTGCCGGGCTTGCTCGATTTCACGCTCGTGCTCAACCCTGGCGCAGTTTTCGGCATGGGTGCCGGGCGGCGCATCTTCTTCATCGCGTTCACCGGCGTCGCCATCACCTTCTCGCTCTGGATGTTCCACGCCTGGACCCGCTCACGCGACCGCGCCGCACACGTCGCCATCGCCCTGCTCATCGCCGGCGGCCTCGGCAACCTCTACGACCGCATCGTCCACGCGTGTGTCCGCGACTTCATCCACCCGCTCCCGGGCCTCGAGCTGCCCTTCGGCTGGAGCTTCATGGGCTCGCGCGAGGTCTGGCCCTGGGTCAGCAACGTCGCCGACCTGTTTCTCCTGATCGGCATCGGCATGCTCGCGGCGTTCCTGCTGCGGCGCGATCGCGCGCTGCGCCGGGCCGAGTCCGCGCAGATCTCCGGCGCGTGAGCACGACATCGCGACCGCTCGCAGATACCCACCAACAGAAACGCCGCCCGGCGATCCTCACCAGGCGGCGTCAGATGGTCCGTCGTTTGTTCTGAGATCAGCCGATGTTCCGCAGCGGCGTCGCGCGTCCATACTTTGATGTCGGCGGGATGGGTCGCGCCGTCGCGTCGGCCATCGAGATCGGGCCCGGCGGGGTGTGTGGGGTGTGGAGGGTGGGGGCGATGGGGGCGGCCTTGGAAGGCGTGGAGACGCCGCGCTCTTGCGAGCCGGCGCCGATCACCGTCGAGAGGTTCGGCCCGTCGGTGAGGGACTCGGGCCGAGAAGCGATGACCGGCACGCCCTGGTTCGGCGTCGGCGCAGGCACCGGCGTTTGGCCCGTGATTCGCTGATTGCGCAAGGCGTCGATCCGTTGATCAAGCTTGCCGAGGATCGATTTGACCTGATCGAAGGTCTTCGTTGACGTGGCCATAAGGCGCAACCTCCTTGTCGCTGACCTCGCATTCATCGACCGCACGCCCGCCCATCTGTGGCCCACGTCCATCGAGTCCTTGCGCCAACTGCAATCCATGCCGGTTGTAGCGGCTGAACCCGCCAGTCTTCGGGGTCTCCCCATGTCAAAAGACCAAGCATCGGTCGCCGTGAAACTCGGACCCACCCCGACGATGTCACGATAACCCGGACCGCAAAAACGAAAAAGGCACGCCGGTATGACCCGGCGTGCCCGCGTGATGATCTCTAGGAAGCCCGCTTGGGCTCGACGCGCTGGATTCAGCGACGACGACGACCAGCAACCAGCCCGCCCAGGCCCAGGAGCGCCATGGCGCCGGGGGTGGGGA
>JBBQMD010000031.1:0-30193 GCA_038328575.1 Phycisphaerales bacterium
CGCCTTGGAAAGGCGGGCCACCTGGTCTGCGATTGCGCGTTACGCGTGTCAATCGGGTGCCGGGCACGCGAAGCCTGCGCTGGCGGCCGCTCTGCGAAGCGCCTCCAGAAACTTGCGCTGCTGCCCGCTGGCGGGGAAGGGAGTGCGTTCGTCGATCACCGGCAGGCCCGCGGCTCGCAGCGGCTCGAACGCGGCGTCGTAGACACTCGACTTGATCAGCGCGATGTTTCTCGGCTTGAGCAGCCGACAACGCTCAATCAACCGCGGCACGTGCGGGCGGAGGGCCGCGAGTGAGGGCTGCGAGATCGTCTCCTCGTGGAGATCGATCATGAACACGCCCGCGTCGCGCAACGCGCCGAGGTGGACGCCCTTGCGAGTCCGATCAGGCTTCTCGCCCATGAGCCCTTCCCAGACGTAGCGGAAGAGCCAGTCGTGCTGATCGAGGTGCTCAAAGTAGAAGGCGCGCCCGGGCGTGCAGGGCGGGGCCTCGGCGACCAGGAGCAACTGAATCTGGCGCGGCTGGAACTTCTTCGCGGCGGCTTGGCGGGCGGAGAGAGACATTGAGGACTGTACAACGACAACGGCGCTTGGGCGGGCGTTGTCACGCGCCGCGCGGCTCGGTCGCGCCCGTCCGCTGATCGCTGCGCCCGGCGCTTGGCGCGTGCCAACGATCGGCCATGGTCAAGCTCAACCGCATTTACACCAAGACGGGCGATGACGGAATGACAGGTCTGGGCGATGGGCGGCGCGTGGAGAAGGATCACCTGCGTGTGGAGGCCTATGGCACCGTTGACGAGGCCAACGCGTGCGTCGGCGTGTGCGTGACGCTGTGCGACCAGGCGGCCCCCGGCACCCTCGAGCACCGCGTCGGCGACCTGCTCCGTTCGACTCAGCACGATCTGTTTGACGTTGGCGCAGACCTGTGCTGTCCGCCTGTGGAAGGCGAGCAGCCGGGCCAGCGTCTGCGGGTGAGCGAACCGCAGACCACGCGCCTGGAACACGCGATCGACGGGTTCAACGCCGAGCTGAAACCCTTAAACAGCTTCGTGCTGCCCGGCGGCAGTCCGCTGGCTAGCGCGTTGCACGTTGCGCGGACGGTCGTGCGGCGTGCCGAGCGGTGTGTCGTGGCGCTGTCACACGCCGAGCCCGGACTGACCAACGGTGAATGCGTTCGGTATCTGAACCGCCTGAGTGATTTGCTATTCGTGCTGTCGCGCGTCGCGAATGACAACGGTGCGGGCGACATTCTTTGGGTGCCCGGACAGAACCGGCCGCGATGAGGTTGGCGGTGTGTTGGGTGATGGGTGATGGCGGGTGGTGGGGGGTGGGGGGTTAAGGGGTGGTGAGCGGGAGCGCGCGTGGGCAAGGGCCTCTATACGACAGATTTTCATCAGGAGTACGTCGCGGAGACGACGCGGATCATCCGCGATCGGTTCGTGTGGTTGTGCGCGCTGGTGACGGGGTTCACGCTGCTGTTCTCGCTGCAACGCGTGTGGAACGACCTGGTGATCCCGTTGCTGCAGGCCGTCCGCAGCGTACCGGTGATCGATTGGCACTGGGGTCGCCCGGTGGGCGGGCTGGCCGACGCGATCACGATCGGTGTTTTCGGGTTGATCGGGTGGCGCGCGTGGATCGGGCGGTATGACGACGCCAATCTGATGCGCTACGCCCGCCAGATGCTCCAGCTCTGCGGAGTCGCGGCGATGCTGCTCTACCCGGTCTACACGCGCGAGCGCGTGCTGCCGATCGAGTCGGTCTTCCTCATGCACGTGCTGGCGTGCGCGTGCCTGCCCTGGTCGTTGAAGGAAGCCATCCGGCCGATGTACCCGCTGCTGGTGCTCAGCGCGATGATGATCCTGGTCATTGTGCTGAGCGACGGCGTGAGCGGCCCGAAGATCCTGCAAGCGGCGGGGCTGATCGTGTTCTCGCCCCTTGTGCTGGCGCCGGGGGCGATCATCGCAACCGTGAAGGACAAGTGGCGCACGGAGCTATTCCGCACGCGGTTCTTCGAGACACGCTACGGCCAGATGCGCCGCGAACTGATCGACGCGCGGGCGCTGCACGAGGCGCTGTTTCCAAAGGCTGGTTCGCGCGACGGCATACGGCTGGATTACCGCTACGAGCCGGTCCGTCAGATCGGAGGCGATTTCATTTTCGCGCGCTGGCTTCCTGACACGCCCGAGGATGCCAGCGACCTCGAGCGGGCCGCGGCGATCTCGTCCCCCGCGCAGAGTCTCACTGTTGTGCTTCTGGACGTCACCGGGCACGGGCTCAGTAGCGCGCTGACGGTGAACCGGATCTCGGGCGAACTCGAGCGACTGTTCGCAGAAGACCCCGCGACAAGCCCGAGCGAGGCGCTGCGCGCCCTGAATCGCTACGTCTACCTCACGCTGGCGCCGCACGCGATCTACGCGACGGCGATGGTCGCGCGCGTTGATCGTGTGCCGCCGGGTGAGGTCGCACCCGGCGACTCGTCATTCACCCTTCGATACGCGAACGCCGGCCACCCGCCAGCTTTTCTACGGCGCGCTCGTAAGGGCGACGCGACCGCAATCCAGTCAACCGCGCCGATGCTCGGGGTGCTCCCACCCAACGAGTTTGCCACCGACGCGCCGGAGATCAAACTCTGGCCGGGCGACCGCTTTATCGCGTACACCGACGGCGCGGTCGAAACCCGGGACGTGCGCGGCGAGCTCTTCGGCGTCGAGCGCGTCCGCAGGCTCCTGAGCTCTCCGGAGCCTCACCCGCAGCGCGAGGTCAGCGCGCAGCTCGGCACGCAGGAAGAACCGGATGGATGGCCCGAGGCGGTGATCGCGGCGGTGGACACGTTCCGATCCGGCCCGCCGACCGATGACACCGTCGTCGTGGAGATTGCCATTCTGGAGTCGCCGCGGCGACCTGACTAAAGCTCCGGCACGGGTCCAGCCCACGCGAACGCGTGCGCGAAACTGGCGCGATGACACGCCGCCATCTCCGCGAAACTAATCACGTCGTTCACCAGCAAGCTCTCGTATTCGTGCGGCAGGCGCACCGAGTGCAGCCCCGCGTTGTCGGTGCAGATCGTGACCGGCACGCCGGCATCGAAGCACCGCCGGAAGACCGTGCGCAGCTCGGCGCTGGAGGTGAGCGTGCCGGTGCGGACGTAACTCGTCGGGCAAATCTCCAGGCACTGGTTGCGGCGCGCCAGCCCGCGCAGGAGCGAGCGACGCCGGAGCGGGATCTGGATGCCGTGACCGATGCGGTCCAGGTGTGGCAAGAGCTTTTCGATGCCCGTCGAGCTTCCTTGCGGCGTCTCGAAAAGGTGAGCGGTCGTGCGCAGGCCGCGCGCCCGCGCGGCTCGAAATAGCGGCACGATATCTTGCACCGCCCCGGCGTACAGCCGATCCGGCCCCGCCAGGTCGATCGCGACAACGTCAGGCAATCGCGCCGCGGCCAGCTCCATGATCCGCCGGTTGATCGCTGGCGCGAGCTTGCTGTGCATGCACAGGATCTGGCGGAACATCAGCGGGTAATGAGCCGCGGCATCGGTGGCAGCGGTCGCGATGGCATCCACGACATCGTCCATCTGTCGCAGACGCTCAGATTCACTCAGTGAGCGATCGGTGCGAAACCAGGGGCAGTGCCGGAGTTCCATGTACGCGAGATTGTCAAAGAGGACCGCCCCGCGCACCAGGCGCTGCACGAAGTACGGGATCGCGTCCAGTCGCTGCACGCGCTCAACCAGCGCGTGCATGTTGACGTATTCGTCCAGCGAGCGGCGCGGGCGCGTGAAGTATCGCTCCAGCGACTCGACCCGCGGATATCGCTTGAGCAGCGGATGCTCAACGCGGCGCAGATATGCGTACAGAATGTTCGGCAGGACCGCACCGCCCAAGTGCAGGTGCAGCTCTGCGAAGCGCCCCTGCGGAGCCCGCGGGCGCGCGCCGAGTTGAGGGCGTGTGGCGGGCGCGGTGCCAGGCGCCGGTGGAAAGGTCGCTTTGGTGCGTTGCCGTATCAGGGTCGGAGCTTAGCAGATCGGCGCGGGTCGATTCGCGGCCGTCCGCGCTCGATGGTCTCAAGCGCTCCAGGGCTTCTCCGCCGGACCGGTGTAGATGCTCAGCGGGCGAATGAGCCTGTTGTCGGCGTGCTGTTCCATGATGTGAGCCGTCCAGCCGGTGATGCGCGAGGCGACGAAAATCGGCGTGTACTGCGGCACCGGGATCTTCATCGTGAAGTACGTCATGCCGCACGGGAAGTCTACGTTGGGGTGGATGTTCTTCTTCGCCATCATGATGCGCTGCACCTGCTCGCCAAGCTCAAACCACTTGGGCGCCGCGATGCCGCCGAACCCGCCCGGCAGCGTCGCGGCCATTCTCTTGCCCAGGCCCATTAAAATACCAGCGCGATGGTCGCCATTCTTATACACGCGATGCCCGAATCCCATGAGCTTGCGCTTGGTGTCAAACGCGGTCTGCATCCAGGCATCGACCGCCGGGGTGCCGATGCCCTTCTCGCCGACGCTGGCGACGATCTCCTTGAGCATCTCCATCGCGGCCTCGTTGGCGCCGCCGTGCAGCGGACCTTTGAGCGCTCCGATGCCACCGACGATGGCGCTGTGCATGTCGCTGAGCGTGCCAGCGATGACGCGCGTGGTGAACGTGCTGGCGTTGAACTCATGCTCGGCGTAGAGGATCAGGCTCACGTCCATCACCCGGGCCTCGTCGCGGCTCGGGCGCCGGCCGGTCATCATGTAGAGCAGGTTCGCGGCGTGGCTGAGCGTCGGGTCGCCGCCCAGCTCGCGCCCGACCAACGACTTCCCGTCGATGACGTTCTGCATGTGCCCGATCATCGTCGGGATCTTGGCAAGGAGACGCTTGGCCTTGCGAAGGTTCGCGCCAGCGGAGCTGTCTTGACAGTCCGCATCGGTGTGGCCCAGGATGCTGACGCATGTGCGCAGGACGTCCATCGGCACGGCCCGCCCGCTGGCAAGCCAGCCGGCGCTAGACTCGATGAACGACGTGACGGCGGGGTGCAAGGCGCGCTCGCTGACGATCTCGGCGCGAAAGCGCTCCAGCTCGCGCGAGTCGGGCTTGTGGCCTTCCAAGAGCAGGAAGGCGACCTCTTCAAACGTCGCGTGCTCGGCGAGGTCGTGGATCTCGTAACCGCGATAGATGAGCTTGTCCTGCTCGATGGAGCACACCGCGGTCATGCCGCCGACGACGCCATCGAGGCCCTTGGCGAACGCCGCGGCTTTATCGTGAGAGGTCGAAGTCACGCTGATAGGTGCGGAGGTGGCCATGTTCGGAAGCTCCAAGAACGCCAGCTGCGCGGCAGTGCGGACGCGCGAGGTCGCCCCATGACAGTCGTGCCAGCCGGGTTTCCAAGCGTACGCGGATCGTGCCGGATGTCACGCGCGAGTTGCGCCAGACTAGGCCTCGCCTGCGGCACGCTCGGGGGTGAGCGGGTCCGCGTCGTCGCCGGACCGTTCGTCGAGGTCGCTGAGCGGCCCGGCGAGGCTAATCGGCAGCGAAAGCGTGCCGCAGCCGGGGCAGGCGACGCCATAGAGCGTGATGGGTTGCGCGGACAGGTCGCTCCCGCAATCGAGGCAGACGGGGCGTTTGAGGATGTTGGTGGCCTTGTTGACGCTCATGGCGACCGCGACGCAAGCGACACCGATGACGGGAATCCAGGCCCCGGACATCAGCAAGATCACGCCCCAGGTTGCCCCAATGATGACGAGCGTGTAGAGCAGCGCACGAATGCGGAGGCGGCTCACGAGGGAGAGGCCGCGCCCGAGGGTTTCGCGGACCCGTTCTGATCGTCGAACTGGGCGAAGCTTTGACAACGAGCGACATCCCTTCAGTGAGGTGGCTAATCAAGCGTAGCCCGGGAACTCGAGTGTGCGGAGTACACTGGATCTTGGCCCGAGAGATTGAAACTCGCGCGCAATCCACAACCGGAGACCGTCAACATGCGTCCAGCCCCCACCCGCGGTTCGTCTCGCCTGCCCGCCCTGTCGTTCACGGTCGCGATGGTGCTCAGCGCCGGATCGCTCGCCTTGCGTGCCCCCGCAGATGAAGGCATGTGGCTCCTCTCCAGCCCACCGACCCAGCAGATCAAGGCCCGCTACGGCGTGGACATCACCCCCGAGTTTATCTCCCACGCCCAGCGCGCCTGCGTTGACATCGGCGCCAGCGGCTCGTTCGTCTCCAAGCGCGGTCTGGTGATGACCAACCACCACGTCGCCAGCGACGCGATTCAGAAGCTCTCGACGCCCGAGCGCGACCTGATCACCAACGGCTTCTTCGCGCCGACCCTCGCCGAAGAGCTGCCCTGCCCCGACACCGAGGTCACGATCCTCATGTCGATCCGCGACGTGACAGGCGAGGTGAACGCCCCGGTGCCGGGGCGCGAGCCGGCGCAGGCCCGGCGAGCGAACATCACCGCCATCGAAGACGGGGAGAAGACCAAGACCGGCCTCGACGCAAGCGTCATCACGCTCTACGCCGGCGGCCAGTATCACCTCTACACCTTCAAGCGCTTCACCGACGTGCGACTGGTGTTCGCGCCCGAAGTTCAGGCGGCGTACTTCGGCGGAGATACTGACAACTTCGAGTTCCCGCGACATTGCCTGGACGTCGCGTTCATGCGAGTGTATGAAAACGGCAAGCCGTACGAGCCCGAGCACTTCCTGAAGTTCTCCAAGGAAGGCGTGAAGGACGGCGAGGCGATCTTCGTCTTCGGCCACCCGGGCCGGACGCAGCGGCTGCTGACGGTCGAGGACCTGCGGCAGGTGCGCGATCACGACCTGCCGCAGCGATTGTCGATGATCTGGCGTGTCGAGAGCAAGCTGCGCGAGTTCATGGGGCGCTCGCCGGAAAACGCGCGGATGGCGCGCGAGGAGTACTTTGGCTGGACCAACAGCCGCAAGGCCCTGACCGGCCAGCTGGCGGGGTTGCTCGACCCGGCGGTGTGGAAGACGAAGTTGGCCGAGAGCGCCGCGGTGTTCAACACCGGCACGCCAAAGGCCGCGATCGCGATCGAAGCCTCCGCGACCCTCGCGAGCGTTCGCGATCGCGCCCGGGAGATTAGCGCCCGCAGCGCCTCGATTGCGCGCGGGATCCCGGGCGAGCTGGGCTCTCGCGCATTACGGATGGTTCTGCGCGAGGGCCAACTCGCGCTCTCGCCGGGCGAGCGGCTGCCGGAGTTTTCTCCCAGCGCAATAGCGCAGACGGAGTTCTCCATCCTCGCGCCCGTGCCGATCTATCCGGCGTTTGAAGAAGCCCAGCTCGAATGGTGGTTCTCAATGCTCACCGAGCGGCTGGGTGGCGAAGACCCGCTCGTGCAACAGATCATGGACGGCGCCAGCCCGCGCGAGCTGGCCCAGCGCGTCGTTCGCGCTACGGCCCTCGCGAGCGTGGAATCCCGCAAAGCGATGATGGAGTCCGCCTCGAGCAAGGCGGTGCCCGCGACAGTGGACCCGATGATCGCCCTGGCACGGCGCGTCGCGCCCGAGTACACGCGCCTGCGCCGCATCAGCGAGATCGAGATTGGCGGCAAGCGTGCCGATGCGTATGCGAAGATTGCCGAGGCGCGGTTTGAGGCCCTGGGTACCAGCGTCTATCCCGACGCAACCGGGACGCTGCGGATGAGCTACGGCGCAGTTGAAGGCGTGAAAGTGAGCACCCCGCCGACGCCAGCCTTCACGACCATGGCGGGTTTGTACGAGCTGGCCCAGCGCCGCTCGGACTCCGAAGAGTTTGCGGTCCCCAAGTCATGGCTTGACGCCAAGTCGTCGCTGGTCCTCCAGACGCCGTTCAACTTTATCTGCACCGCCGACATCATCGGCGGCAACTCCGGCTCGCCGGTGATCAACGCCAAGGGCGAGGTCGTCGGGTTGATCTTCGACGGCAACATCGACTCATTGGCCGGCGCGTTCGTATACGACCAGGCGCGGAACCGGGCGGTCGCGGTGGACAGCCGCGCGATCTTGGAGGCTTTGAGGAAGGTCTATCGGGCCGGGTCGCTAGCGGACGAGCTGACGGTGCCATGACGTGCGGCGGTCACCAGGAAGCGCGCCGCGCGTAGCGCATACCAAGATTAGGGTGTTTGCTTCAACGCTCCGCGGGTATTCCCCCCAAACTCCGGGTGACACGCATTCGACAAAGTACCCAGCTCCACATCGATCGGTGAAAACAGTGCGAGTTCTCCATGCGCCGATGGCGCAACCTCGCATCTTCGGGTATAGTCAATCTGTAAAGTCGAGCTCACCCGCGGCGAGCAGCGGCACTGGTGCCGTTGACGCCGTCGCCGTGCAGGCTCAAGATGCCCGCGCCGCGCGACTCGGGCCACGCTCAGATGGCATCGTTCATTCACACGCCGGACACTGCCAAGCGGCGGCCCGCGTTTTTCAGGGGATTCTTATGCGCAATATTGCTCTTCCTGCGTTCTGTGCCGTCGGTGTTGGTCTGTTGCTCAGCGCAGGCACCATGGCCGCACCCGCAGAGGCAATCTTCCCGATCGCGGCACACGTGCCCGTCGGCTCCGCACGCGCCGATGTCCCCGGGATCGCTGGCCTGCAGTTCCTGAACTTCGGACGCGTCTACCGCAGCCAGAACGACCGCTGGATCACCGTCCCCACCGTCACCTCCACGCCCGCGCCCGCGGCGACCAACGACCAGTTGGTCCTCTCCGGCGTCGGGTCCGTCGGAACAGTCCGGGCCCGCGAGGGCGAGACGATCGTTGAGCCGCCCCTGGGCACGCTGCTCAATCTTGGCGGGGCCAACATCCCGCGCATCAACGACTCGGGCGACTGGGCATACACGTTCGCAGTCGCAGGGCGCGCCGTTGCGATCAAGAACGTCGGCGGCGTGTTCTCGACGGTCGCCAGCGGCTTTGACGCCGCGACGCCGTTGAACGCCTCGGCATCCTGGGGTAATGACTTCGCCAACGCGAACCTCACCAACGCTGGCGTGTTCTCGTTCCAGGCCGACAAGGTGAGCGATCCGGCTTTCTCCGCGTCGCTCTCGCGCCTGAATCTCCGCGACAATGGCAGCACCATCACCGCCCGCGCTGCGGAGACCATCCCCGACGGGCAGCTCCAGCCGGGCAGCCCGGTCGCGGTCTCGGCCCTCAGCTACGCCACAACCACGCTGCACTCGCACGTCTCCGCCGACGGCAATGTCACGCTCTACTTGGCCGACCTATCGACCTCGCCGGTGACTCGCGTGGTCGTTCGTAACAATCAGGTGGTGTTGCAGGCGGGCACGACCTTCGCCGGGTTCACCGTGGTCTCGATCAGCGAGTGCTGGCTTGAGCCGTCGGGCCAGTGGTTCGCTGTCGCCTCGCTCCAGCCCGTGGGCGGCCTAGGCGCGACAATCGCAGTCATCCGCGAAGGCGCGGTCATCGCGCGAATCGGACAGCCGATCTTTCCGGGCTCGGCAGAGACTTGGACCACGCTGACGGATTACAAGGGCAGCACCGATGAGCAGTTTGTCGTGACCGGCGCCACCTCGCTTGCCGACGCCGCGTCGAATCAGGTGGCGGTGCTGAACGCCGGCCAGGTGATCGCCCGTTCGGGCGACCCGGTGGCGCTGGATTCGGACCTCGTGATGAACGACAACATCTTCATTCACAGTTTTCGCGATCGCATGGTCCTGCTCTCTGACGCTCTGCTGGTCGGCACTCGTCTCAAGGCGGCCGCCGCCGGCACCACCACGCTCGGCGCCAACGCCTCGCTGCTCCGCATCGCGGTGGCGCGCCGCCGTTGCTCGCCAGCGGATATCGCCAACGACCAGGGCGAGGCGATCCACAACTACAGCGCGATGCCGAACCCGGTGGTCCCCAACAACGGACTGACCGAGGGCGATTACAACCTCTTCTTCTCAACGTTCTTTGACGCCCTCGCGCCCGCCGATATCGCCAGCGATTCGGGCGACTTGCTCCCGCCGTTCGGCAACGGCGGCACCACCACCTCGCCGAACAACGGCGTGACGGAAGCCGATTACAACGTTTTCTTCTCGATCTTCTTCAACGGCTGCCCCCTCTGACCCCGGGTCGCGGAGCTCCGCGGGGTATCCTGAACATGCCTAGAAAAGGAGTGTTCACGATGCCCGGTGCCCGTACGAATCCGTTTATCTTCACATTCGCCCCCATGGCGATCCTTCTTCTGGTGATCGTCGCGCCGAGCGGTGCGCTGGCGATCGCGCAGGATGCGACGCCGATGACGCCCGTTACGCCCGCATCGAGCGGCGTTGCTGCACCGCAGGCTGGCGAATCGACCAAGCCGACACTCACTCCCGCCAACCCCACCCCCAACGCGCCGACGGTCGCATCAGACCCGCGCGCCGAAGCGCTCTCGGGCCTCTTTCGCAGTTTTAGCGCCGACGAAACCATTTACACCCAGCACCTGATCACCCTCTCCAATCCGTTCTTCGAGGGCCGCGCCCCCGGCACCCGGGGCAACATGCTCGCAGCGGAGTACATCGAGTTCTACTTCCGCACTCAGCTCGGGCTTGAGCCCGCATTCCCTGAGACCACCACAACGCCGGACGACATCAGCGTCTCCACGCCGTTCGCTTCGTTCCAGCAGCCATTCCAACGGGGGACCGAGCTCAAGGTCTCTAGCGAATCGTTGTCACTCGCGCAAGCCGCCGTTGTCACCCCGCCCGATGCGCCAGACGCATCGCGGGCTGCGCTAGCGGACACTGCGATCGTCGTGCTGGCCGAGGCTGACTTGGTCTTCAAGCCGGGCTCTGACTTCAACACGCTGGGGTTCTCCGGCTCGGGCGAGGCAACCGGTCCCCTCGTGAGCGCGGGATACGCGATTGACTCGGGGCCTAAGGATTTCAAGTCGTTCCCCGAGGGCAAGACCGATCTCACTGGCAAGATCATCCTGGTGTTTCGATTCGAGCCGCTGAACGAGCGCGGGCGCAGCCGGCTGGTGGACGAAGAAAATGGCCCGGCGTTCACGCCCGCCGCGTCGATGGCGCTGAAGATCGGGGCCGTGGTGCGCCGTGGCGCCGCGGGCGTGATCCTGGTGAACCCGCCCGGTGTCGACGATCCGCGCGCCGGCGTGCTCGAGACCGTGACCTCGACGCAGCAAATGATGGCCTCGCAGCCGGTCCCGATCGTGATGATGAGCGCCGAAGGCGCAGAGCGCCTGCTCACCGCCCTGGGCTCGTCGCTCATGGCCGCGCGCCGCGCGGCCGACGAGGGCAAGCAAGTCCAGTCCTTTGGCGAGCAGACCCTGCGCCTCCAGACCGATGTCAAACGTGTCCCCGTCAAAACCCAAAACGTCGCCGCCGTTCTTCGCGGGCGCGGCTCTCTTGCCGACGAGTACATCATCATCGGCGGTCACTACGACCATCTCGGCTACGGCTTCTTCGGATCGCGAGATCCCAAGCCCCGGGGAGTTATTCACAACGGCGCCGACGATAACGCCTCCGGCACCGCTGGCGTCCTCCTGGTCGCTCGTCAACTCGTTGACGCGTACGCGGCGCTGCCCAAAGGGCAGAACGCGCGCTCGTTCATCTTCGTCGCATTCAGCGCCGAAGAGAGCGGCCTGCACGGCGCTCGCCACTTTGTCCGTAGCGCCCCGATCGCCGCCGACAAAACCTTCGCCATGATCAACATGGACATGATCGGCCGCCTGCGCTCCGGCAAGATCGATATCGACGGCGTCGGCACCGCAACCCAATGGCGCGACATCATCGACCCGCTCATCAGCCGCTACCCGCTGGTGCCCACCTACGGCAAGAGCGGGCGCGGCCCCAGCGACCACGCCGAGTTCTTCGGCGCTGGCGTCCCCGTGCTGCACTTCTTCACCGGCCTGCACCCGGAATATCACACATCGGCCGATCTCTACACCACTACCAACCCGCTGGGCGCAGTGCTCGTAACGCGCCTCATCTCCGACGTCGCCATGGACATCGCGACCCGCCAGGGCAAGCTGACCTTCCAGAACTCCAGGGCCCGCTCGTCGATCACCGGCGATCGCGAAGACATCGAGCCCACGCCCATCGCGCCGGCGCCCGACGCACGCCCAGCGCCAGCGCATCGCGCCCCGCTCTCGTCAACATCCACGCCAAACGTGCCCGCGACAACCGAGCCAGCAACGCCCGCTCGCGCGGGCGCGAGCGAGAACGCCGAGCCAGCCCAGCCCGCGCCCGGGCGCGCCGGTCCGATGGGCGGCATGCGCGTGCGATTCGGCATCGCGCCGGGTGAATACTCCGGTGAAGACGGCGTCGTCGTCGGCGATGTCTACCCCGACACGTCCGCCGCAGAGGCCGGCCTTAAGGAAGGCGACCGCATGACGCGCTGGAACGACAAGGCGCTGACGTCGGTTGAGGAGTGGATGCCGCTCCTGATCTCCGCCAAGCCGGGCGACAAGGTCCGCATCAAGTACGTTCGCGCCGGTAAGGAGCTCGAAACCACCACAACGCTCAAGGGGCGCGAAGCGCCGCGCAACGACTGAATCGCCAAGCGATCAGCCGCCACGCATCAACGCACCCAGACGAACTTCCACTTGCCGCCCTTCTGTTCGAGCCACAGCTCAGTAAAGCGCAGGCCCTTGGTCGCGGCCCCCGTGATGCGGATGCGATACTGCCCACCGGTGAATCGGTCAAAGGCGACGTTGGGCGAGAGCTCCGCCGCGGGCATGCGGGCAAAGAGAAGCATGATGTCGTCGTAGTTGGACTGCAGGAAGTCGATGATCTCGCGCTCAGACTTGCCCTCGCCGACAAACTGCTGCTTGGTCACGTCGCTGACGATCTGATCGAGGAACGCCTGCTCCTTGTCGTCATTGAGGCGCATGGCCAGGTGGACCATGACATGTCGCGGGCGCGTGCAGACAAGCGTGTCCTTGCCGTCAACGCTGGAGAGCAGGTTGGCGATGGGCGTCTCGCCCTGCGCTCTGAGAGATGACAGCGGGTCACCGTTGCCGGCGAAGGCTTCGCCGCCGCGCGTCGCGCCGGGAAGGCCCTCAAAGAGCGAGCGCTGTCGCCGGACAACCGTGCGATCATCCGCAGACGGCGTGTCAGCGCAGGCCGCGAGCCCGATCACGCACATCGCAAGCGACAGCGCCGCAACCCTGCGCGGCGAACTGGCCGCGACGCACCGCGCCGCCGACAAGCATCCCGGTTTGGGCGACCGTTCGAACTTCACGCGGGCCTCTGGTCAGCCTCTTGCTCAACCCGCACCGCCCGTCGCAGCGGCTCAAGCTGCCCGCGACGCCACACGTCGTGAACTCGGAAAGGCTCTGACGATTTCGGGTGGTCCTCGCGCCAATGGCACCCGCGCGACTCCTCGCGCCACAGCGCAGAGCGCGCCATGAGCCATCCGGTGAGCAGCATGTTCTGAAGCTGCCACCCCGCGACATCATCAAAGATCTTGTCCAGGGTGTAGCGCCCCCAGAAGTTGATCATGTCGTTGAGGTCCGCCAGCTTGGTGCCCTTGCGCTCGATGCCGCAGTTTCGCCACATCGCCGAGCGCAGCGAGCTGAGCACGTCGGTCAGGTCCAGTTCCGCCGACTCCGCGGGCCGGATGTCCGAAACGATCGGCACCGGCGCAGGCCGCACCGGCGCGCCCCACCCCGGCGTCGGCGCCGGGATCTCCGCACCCGCTCCTCCGAGGACCGCGTTCAACGCGCCATTGCCCTTGGCCCGCGCCCCCGCCGCTTTGCCGGCGATCTCGCCCAGCACCAGCCCCTCAAGCAGCGAGTTGCTCGCCAGCCGGTTTGCCCCGTGCAGCCCGCTGCACGCGCACTCGCCAACCGCGTAAAGCCCCGGCACGTCCGTCCGCCCCAGCTCATCGGCCAGCACCCCGCCGATCGTGTAGTGCGCCGCTGGATGAACGGGGATCAGGTCCTTTGCGGGGTCAAGGTCAAACCGAGTCAGCAGCGCCACGATCCCCGGAAACTTCTCGCCGAAGAGTTCGATGTGGCGGCAATCCAGGTACACCGAGTTCCCGCCTCGCGCCGCCAAGCGGCACACGATCCCGCGCGTCACGATGTCGCGCGGCGCCAGCTCACCCAGCGCGTGCTCGGTCTGCATGAACCGAACCCCGTCGGTGTCCACCAGCTGCGCCCCCGCGCCGCGGACCGCTTCGGTGATCAGCCAGCGCGCCGCACCAGCGATGTACAGGCATGTCGGGTGAAACTGCATGAACGACATGTCCGCGATCGACGCCCCGGCCCGATACGCCACCGCCACCCCGTCCCCCGTCGCCACCTTCGGATTCGTGGTTTCGCGATACACCATCCCCGCGCCGCCGCTGGCCAGCACCGTGGACTTGGCCCAGATCATCTGCAAGCCGAACTTCGGATGGTGCGTAATCGCGCCCATCACCGGCGAGCCCGGCTCGTTGCCCTGCGTAATCAGGTCCAGCGCGAAGCACTTGGTAAACACCCGCAGGTTGCTCGTCTGTACGAGCCGTTCCCACAGGCAGCGCATCAGCTCGCGCCCGGTCGCGTCGCCCTGGCTGTGCAAAATGCGCGAGAAGTTGTGCCCGCCCTCGCGCCCCAGCATCGGCACGCCATCAGCCGTCAGGTCAAACCGCATGCCCCAGTCGATGATCTCACGGATCCGCGCCGGCCCGTCGCGCACCACCCGCCGCACGACCGCCTCGTCGCACAGTCCGGCCCCAGCGGTCAGCGTGTCCTGAATGTGCCCGTCAAAGGTGTCTGAAGAATCGAACACCGCCGCGATCCCACCCTGCGCCCACGACGTGTTACTCGGCCCCACCGGCGGGGCCTCGTCCTTCGCCAAAACGATCACCTCGCCCAGCTCCGCCGCCGCCATCGCCGCCCGCGCCCCGGCCACCCCCGAGCCAATCACCAGCGTGTCGCAAAAAATCTGCGGCAGCAGGCTCGAACGGAACGGGATCAAATACCGACGCGCGTCAAAGAGTGAGCTGGACACCCCCCAGCATAGTGGCCGAAACCGCCTGTCGTCCATGGGAACCGATTTCACCAGTTCGCGCCCTGATTCCCGCGGAGTTGGCACGTTCGCCGTCAAAATCAAGCCGGTTGAAAAAATATTTACAGACGCATGCCTTTTTTTAGTTGCCCCCCCCGGGGGGGAGTTATACTTTTGAGATGCGATACGCCATTCTTGTAGCGGCAGTTCTATTCTCTTGCTCGGGGCTGTTTGGGCAGACATCCAGCACAGGAGTGGCCGTTGAACTCCGTTGGTGTTCCTGTACGCTACCCACTGACCAGGATGAATGCTGCTACGTTTCACCCGTTTCCTGCCGTGCGTACGAGGTGGACTTGAAGCTTGTGAATCCCGGTATCCGGGTAGATCTTGTGCAGCGAGTCGAGTGTGCAAACTGTTGCAAGTACCAGCCAGACTCTTGTCCGCAGAACACTCCGCCTGGTGAATGCGACGTTCTGGCGCAGGTGAGTTAGACGGAATCCGTGAGTTTCGATCTTTCCGGTTGTATCACTGGTCGGGGTGGCGTTGAGTTGGGCCTCGTCGCTGAGATTGAGGCTTTATTGGGTGCTTCGGTGGGGGTCAGCAAGGGCTTAGAGAAGACTACCTCTGTGACATGTACGGTGCCCGCCGAAAAGTCCAAGTCAATCGAAAGGACCGCTGGTCTGACACACTTCGTCGGGAGAACCGCTAAAGTCACCCATCTGTATGTTTTGACTGGGGTTTGGGCGACCAAGTGGTACTGCTCGGACCCGTGCGTCATCGCTGGAAAGCGTACAATCATTAATCGCTTAGATGAAGAATCATAGGCGACTGCCGATAAGATTATGCGAGACGTTTACTGTTCCTCTCCGAAGTATGTTCCATGCCCGGAGCCACGGTCTGAATGCCCGTGATGTGCTTGAGCCGGGACGCGTTCGAAGAGCAAGGACTCACGGACTGTTGACAATTGGCGGCGGACGTCACCAAGGAGAGGACTTATGACTCGCGAGAACTTGTTCACATGCACCGCAACATTGTTCATAATGGCAGCCACAGTTACTGCTTTTTCCGAGCAGCCTGTCAGCGGCCAGCCCTCGGCTGTGGCGGCCACCGAGCAGAGAAGAGCGGTGCAGGAAATGTCCAACGAACTTATCCAGATTCAGCGAACTTACGCGGTAAGCACGGTTGATCCGGCTCAGCGATCCGCGGCATACGAAGCGGCGATTTCGCGAGCCCTCGTTGTACTCTCCAATGCCCGATCAGAAGGCGAAGCCGTTCGCGGCCAAGTGATCACGATGGCCACAGCAATTAGGCGTTGGGATCTGGGCGTTCAAATTGCTCAAGACGGGGCTGCTCATGCCGTGAGTTCGGAATCCCGTGAGGACATGCTGTTCATGGCGGCCTCCCTCCGACAATCGCAGCTGAAGGCAAGGGATGCGGGAGTTGATGCCTTAGGGGTGATCGCGATGTTCGACGTCGTGATTGGCTCGGCAGTGCCAGAGTTTGGCCAGATCATTGCAACTCGCAATGAACTGCGGGCAACAAACCTGATCGCGAGTCTCTCGGCCAAGGCCAGTCTTCAACGCTCTCAGCGCCGGTTTGACGAGGAGTACGCGACCAACATTGCCGCGGCTCGGCTTACCACTGCCGTGCAAGCCGGCGGGATGAAAGCGGCAACAAGTGGATGGCTTTCTGAAGAGTGGTATCAGCGGGCCATGCTTGCCGCGCTCAAAGGGGGCTGGGTAGCAGAAGCGGACTCTGCTGCGCTGGAGTTGGCGGCCCTCCCGGGTCTCGATCGACCTTTCGGATGGCACCTGACTCTGGTGATCTCTAGGCTGTTGGACGCCGAGGACACTTCGATCCTCGCGGCGCGGACGTTCGCGAAGAATCAGTTGAGTTTGTACCCGAACGATCCGCAGCGCGGATCGTTGCTCGAGGCCGCGGAGAGTATTGAAGATCGTGGGTTGAGGGATCTGTCGTACACGAACTTCTTGAAGTCGGAAATGGAAACGATGCTTGTAAATCAGCCGGACCGAGTGGCAGTCGAGGATGCCTGGAAGTTTGGACGCTCCGAGCTCGCTGTGGGTGAAGATCCCCAGTTCCGCGCCGCACAAGTCACATACGGCCTCCACGCTGCGCTTGTGAGGTTAAATGATCGGTTGGGAAAGTTCAATGAAAGCGAACGCTGGTCTCGATCGCTTCTGGCGCGTATTCAGGCCCCGTTCCCTGGGCGGGACGGGTACGTTGGCCGCGTGCCGGAGCTTCGAGCCGCCCAGAGAAACTTTCGGCCGGTAATGCCTTCCCCGCGATGACTCGTTGGAGCCGTCGCTATTTGGTTCTCACCCGTTGGCTTCGTATCCCGTAGACTTGGATTCTCCACACGCGGTGTGCGCCTCTGCACGCTGACACGACGCGTCGAGATCGGGCATCCAACCTCTCGGAGTACACCCATGAACCGTTCCCCGCTCAGCCTCCTTCACGCCGCCGGCCTCCTCGCATCTCTCGCGGCCTATTCCTCCGCATCCCTCGCTCAGGAATCCCGAACTCCAGCACCGCCCGCCGCTACGCCCGGACCCGACGCCCCGAAGGCCGCGCCCCAAGGTGATGCCGATAGCGTCCAGTCGCTGATCGATGCCTTCAAGGCCAAGCGCGAAGAGCTCACCAAAGACGGAGCCCAACCCTCGCGAGCTTCAATGAACGAGGCCGCCGATGAGCTTTTCCAAGCTGCAAGCCTCAACCTCAAATCACTCTCGGCGGCCCAGATCAAGCAACTCGCCGACTCCGGCATCATCAACACCCTCAGCGCCAGAAATCGTCCGGGTTTCGCAACCCGTCTGCACGAACTTGCCCAGGCTCCCGACGCCGAAGGCGCCCGCGCCGCCTTCATGGCCGTTGGCCTCGCCGGTTCTGTGCCGCCCCCGAAGCAATCCGAGATCCTCGCCACCGCCCTGAGCCACCCGGCACTGAAGTCGGTCCTCGCAGAGCCGGACTCGATCCGCTCACTCGCCTCTGCCAGCCGCCTTGATGACGAGGCGGTGTCCACCAACCGCGCCAAACTCTTGGGCCTCGCCCCGCTCCTGCCCGACACCATCGGCGGCCTCGAAGCCGTGATGCTCGGCAGCCTCGTCATGAGCCTTGCCGCCGACACCACCCCCGTCGAGCGCGAAGCGCTCCGCACCAAGGTCTACGAGCTGGTCGTCCGCGCTCGCGACGCCGCGAGCGAGACCGACCGCTGGAAGCCGCAACTCGTCGATATGGAGAAGGGCCTGAACGGTGCGTTCATCCGCACGGGCCTCGTCGGCCAGCCAGCGCCCGAGCTGGATTTCGCCTGGGCCAACGGCAAGTTCGGCTCGCTGGGCGCGACAGCACCGAAGAAGCTCAGTGAACTCAAGGGCAACGTCGTCATCCTTGATTTCTGGGCCACCTGGTGCGGCCCGTGCATCGCCAGCTTTCCGCGCATCCGCCAGTTGCAGAAGCACTACGACGGCTACCCGGTCGTGATTCTGGGCGTGACGTCGGTGCAGGGCTTCCACATCGACACCAAAGCCTCAGACCCCAAGACGCGCCGAGTCGATACCAAGGGCGACGCCCCCCGCGAGATGGAGCTGATGAAGACCTTCATCGACCAGGAGAACATGACCTGGTCCGTCGCGTTCAGCTCGCAGCCGGTCTTTAACCCCGAGTACGGCGTGCAGGGCATCCCACACGTCGCCATCGTCGACGCCAAGGGAATCGTCCGCAAGCGCGGGCTACACCCCATGCAGGGAACACTCGAAGAGAAGATCGCTTCGATCGACGAGCTCCTGAAAGAGGCCGGCCTCCCCACGCCCCCCAGCGCGGCCCCCGCCACAGCGCCCACCCCGACTCCCGCATCAAAGCCCTGACCGATCCCGCCTCAACGCTGACATCGCGATCACTTACGACCGCAAGGGCGCGCTGATCGCGGCAAGCGCGCCCGCGCGCCGCCCGCTTCCCTGCCCGCTTCCGGATACGCTCGCGCCATGATTCCAGGCGAGCCCTCCAACGACGCGACCGCTCGCCCGAGCCTTGACGCAGCGTTGCCCGGCGCGCGGACCGCGCTGATCCTGCTCCTGCTCATCAATCTCTGGAACTACATCGACCGCTACATCCTCGCCGCAGTGCAACCCCTGATTCAAAGAGATCTCTTCGCGCCCGATGACCCCAGCGCCAAAAGCAAGATCGGCCTGCTCGCCACCGCCTTCCTCATCTCCTACATGGTGATGGCGCCGGTCTTCGGCTGGCTCGCCGATCGATTCCCGCGCTGGACCCTCATCGGCCTCGGCGTGCTGCTGTGGTCTGCCGCGTCCGCCGGCTCGGGCATCGCGGCCGGTTACACCCTCCTCATGGTCATGCGCGTGCTTGTCGGTGTGGGCGAAGCCGCCTACGGCCCGACCGCCCCAACGCTGCTCAGCGACCTCTACCCCGTCAGCCGGCGCGGCGCCATCCTCTCATGGTTCTACCTCGCCATCCCAGTCGGCAGCGCGCTTGGCTACATGCTGGGCGGGTTCGTCGCAAACATCTCGTCCTGGCATTGGGCGTTTTTCATCACCCTCCCCCCGGGCATCGTTCTCGCGTTCTGCTGCTGGTTCATGAAAGAACCGCCCCGCGGCCATTCCACCGCCCCCGCCCTTCCAACCGCCAAGCCGCGCTCCACGCTCAGCGATTACAAATCAATCCTCACCACCCGCTCCTACGCCTTCTGCACGATGGGCATGACCGCCATGACGTTCGCAGTGGGGGGCATCGCGTTCTGGATGCCCGAATACGTTCACGTCTTCCGCAATGGCGGCTCGCCCAGCGACACCCAGGGCCTCGCGCACGTCAACCTGATCTTCGGCGGGCTGACAGTCATCACCGGCATCGTCGCGACGCTCTTCGGCGGCTGGCTCGCCGATCGCCTTCGAACCCGAATTCGCGGCGCGTACTTGGTCGTCTCCGGCTGCGCGATGCTCCTGTGCTTCCCGTTTCTGGTGGCGACGCTCTTCATCCCGTTCCCATACGCCTGGGGCACGCTGGGTCTGGCGATGTTCTTCCTGTTCATGAACACCGGCCCGTCGAACACCGTGCTCGCAAACGTCGTCCACCCGTCCGTTCGCGCCACCGCGTTCGCGATCAACATCTTCGTCATTCACGCCTTGGGCGACGCCATCAGCCCCTTCATCATCGGCACGATGTTCGACGCCTCGGGCTCAACCCCACAATCCCGCACCTTCACCCCCGGCTTCCTGCTCGTCAGCTTCGCAATCCTCGCCGGCGGCCTGATCTGGCTCTGGGGCTCAAGAACACTCGACCGCGACACCGCAGCGATTGAGCACGGAAGGGATCAAGGGATATAGCGATTGCTGCCTTGCCCTCTCCGCCACCCACCCAACCCTCTACTCCGCCACTCCGCCGCTCCCCTTCCCCCCTCCCCCTTCCCCCCCATACGCTCGCCCCATGACCACGCCTGACCGCCGCGCTGCTGATCCGACGCTTGACCCGAATCTTCGTTCGTGGTTCGCGCCCGCCAACGACCCGGCCACCGATTTCCCCCCGCAGAACCTGCCGTTCTGTTCGTTTCTCCCCGGCGCGACGGACGACGCCGACCCCGACGAACCCGAGATCGCTGGAAAACTCAACGCTCCGAACGACGAGGACGACGAGGACGACGGGCTCGACGCCCCGCCACGCATCGGTATGGCGATCGGTGATTCGGTGCTCGACCTCGACATGCTCATGCACGCCGGCGCGTTTGACGACGCAACGCTCGACGGCGAGCCGCTCGACGACGACTTCCTCCACGACCTGCACGAATGCCTCCACCACGGCGGCATCCAAGAGCTCGTCGCCTTTGAGCTCGAGTTCCCGCGCTTCCTGCGCGAGCAGGCCCAGGCGTTCCTTCTCGATGCACCCGTCGGCGGCCAGTCCGCCCGCCGCCTGCGCCAGCGCGCCTTGCACAAGCTCGCCGATGTCCGCCTCACGCTCCCGCACACGCCCCTGAACTACACAGACTTCTACTCCAGCATCCATCACGCAACCAACGTCGGCTCCATGTTCCGCCCCGACAACCCGCTCCTGCCCAACTACAAGCACGTGCCCATCGGCTACCACGGGCGCGCCTCCAGCATCGTCGCCAGCGGCGCCGATGTCCGCCGCCCGCGCGGCCAATCCAATATCGAAAACGCGCCCGCCCCCACCTTCGGCCCCTCCAAACGACTTGACTACGAGCTCGAAATGGGTGTCATCGTCGGCGGCGGAAACCCGCTCGGCGAGCCCATCACCATCGACAAAGTCGGCGATTACATGTTCGGACTCGTGCTCGTCAACGACTGGTCGGCGCGCGATCTCCAGGCCTGGGAGTACCAGCCGCTGGGCCCGTTCCTGGCTAAGAACTTCGCGACGACCATCTCGCCTCTCATCGTGACGCGCGACGCGCTGGAGCCGTTCCGAATCGCTGGCCCCGAGCGCGCCGCCGGCGATCCGCAGCCACTTGAGTATCTTCGCACGAACGAGCCGTGGGGCTTTGATATCCAACTCGAAGTCTTGCTGCAATCATCGAAGATGCGCGAGGCCCGCGTCGAGCCGGTCCGCCTGAGCCGCGGCAACTTCAAGCACATGTACTGGACGCTCGCTCAGATGATCGTCCATCACACCAGCAACGGCTGCAACCTCATCCCCGGCGACCTCCTGGCCAGCGGCACCATCAGCGGCCCCGAGCCCGACAGTCGCGGCTGCCTCCTCGAACTCTCCTGGCAGGGCAACGGCCCCGATGGCAAGCCCCTCCCACGCAAGCCCATCGAACTTCCCAACGGCGAGAAACGAACGTTCCTCGAAGATGGCGACGAGGTCATCATGCGCGCCTGGTGCGAACGCCCCGGCTTCCGGCGCATTGGCTTCGGCGAGTGCCGTGGCTTGGTGCTCCCGGCGTCGGTGTGACCGTTGAGCACGCCAACTGAAGTCGTTCGTTTCGCCCAAACGAAAAAGGGCACGCCCCGCGGCGTGCCCGTCAATCATCTCAACTCGCGTGAATCCTTCGCGTCAGCACGCCCTCGCGTGCCGACCAACGCTCACGACTTCTTCTTCGACTTGCTCTTCGCGGCTGGCGCTTCCTTCTCGCCCTCACCATCGCCCCCGTCATCCGTCTTCGCAGACTCCTTCGACGCGGACTTCTTACCAGCGGACTTGCCGCTCGGCGCATCCTTGGCCTTGCCCTTCTCGCCTTCGAGCGACTTCTTGAACTCCTCCGCGTCCACATCGCTGACGCTGGCCTTGGCCAGGATCGCGTCCAGCGTCTTGTGCTCGCGGATCTGCTGGAACACGCCGTTGATCTGGTTGCTGTTGATCAGCGCCTGACGGAGCTTGTCGGGGCGCTCGCCCCGGTCGCTGGCCATCTGGTTGATGCGGGCGTTGACCTCGCCCTCGGTGACGCGCACTTGGAGTTCCTCCGCCGCGCGCTCGAGCACGAAGAAGAGCTTCAGCTCGCGCACCGCGTCATCGTTGCTGCTGCTGCGCAGCTCCCCGACCGACTCCTCGATCTTCATCGGCTCCATGCCGCGATACATCAGCTCAAGCCGGCGACGCTCAAGGTTGCGCCCCGCCTGGCTCGCGGTCAGCCGCTCGGGCAGCTCCATCTCCACCGAGTCCATCAGATGATCGGCCACCTGCTTGCGCATCGCGCTCTGCTGGTCAACCACCACGCGCTGGGTCAGTCGCTTCTTCATCGCCTCGCGCAGGGCCGCCTCGTCGGCAAAGCCGAATCGCGCAATCACGTCCTCGAGCTTCGCCGTCACGATGCGGTCGATGCGTGCGGGCTTGTACTCGATCGTGATCGCCTGACCACGCAACTGCTCAAACTCATAGTTCTCCGGTCCCGTGGCCTTGATCGTCGCCGTCCCGTTCGGCTTGACCTTGCCGAGCTGGCTCGACAGATCATCCAGGCTGAGCCCGACGATCATGCCCTTGCCGTTCTTCTCCGCCGGCGGTGACTGCACGACGATGCCGTCCTGCTCAAAGTACACCTTGCCGTCAGGCCCGACGACCTTCGCGTGCCCGGTCAGATAGTCGCCCGCCTCGGCGGTGTCGCGATCCTCAAGCGTGCCCTCTTGGACCAGCAGCTTCTCAAGCTCCGACTGCACCATCTGGTCCGAAACGTCAGTCGTCGGCTTCTTCACCGGGATGCCCGAAATCTCCGGCATCGTGAACTCCGGCGAGACCTCGACCTCGATCTCGAAGATCAGCGGCTTGCCACCCTCGACCTCGATCTTGTCAAACTCGCTGGCCTGCGGCTGGCCGACCACCCGCAGCTTGGACTCCTCCAGGGCCTTGCTAAACGCCGCCGACACAAGCTGCTCCTTGGCCTGCTTGCGCACCGACGATCCAAACTTCTTCTCCAGCAACCGCCGCGGCACATGCCCCTTGCGAAACCCCGGCAGCTCCGCGTCGCTCGTCAGCGCCTCCATCGACAGCGCCAGGTTCTCGTCCACCGTCTCCTTTGGGATCTCGATCCTCACCTTCTTGCGGCTCGGGCCCGCATCCACAATCTCCACCTTGTTCGGACGTTGCGCGATCTCGTTGGCCATGAAAATGCTCCGGGGTCCAAGGCACGCGGCATACACGCCCGCGCCTCCCACCCGAGTGTGCGAACCGAGATTATTGGCGAGTCCGGAGCGAGACGCGGATCGGTGACGGAAGTCTGCGAGTTCCAGACGGCGAGGTCGCACATGGCCACATCGCACATGGCCACATCGCACATGGCCACGTCGCACATCGAATCACGCCCGTGGACGTGTAAGGCCTTCCTGAGCCCGCGAACCAACGACGCATGAGCGACCAAGCGTCTCGCGACTCGCGACTCCCAACTCGCGACTCAGTCTTTCACGCCCTCAACCCCACGCACCGTGTACTTCTCCAGCGCCCTCTCCAGTTCCACCCCGTTGATGTTCGCAAGCGTGCAAAGCCACGCCAGCACATCCGCAAACTCTTCCTCCAGATTCGCCCGATCCTCCGCCGACGCCGTTTTTCCCGGCGCGTTGTTCGCCATGGCCGTGGAGAGTTCGCCCACCTCCTCGATAAACCACATGAATGTCGCCGGCGTGCCACGCACCGAGTCCGTCGCGAAGTACTTGTCGCGAATGAACTGCTGGATGCCGCGCACGGTCAGCGGATTCTGCGTGCCGGTGTCCGTGCCTGTGCCCGGCTCGGTGGGTTGAGGGATGGGAGCGGTGGTGGAGGTCGCAGGCGTGATGAGGGGGCCCGAGGGGCTGGCGGGGGTCGGTGGGATCGGTTGGCTCGTCATAGACGCGAGCGTACGGCCATTTTCACCAACGCGCCGCGACGCCACCACAACCCAAACACCGCGCAAACGCACCTCTTTGCGCTTCGATCACCTCCGAATAGGGAAATGGTCTGGTCCACGCTTGCCGCCTCATCCTTTCCGGCTATCATCTCGACCCGCTCCAAGACGCAAACTCTGAGAACGAGACCTATGCCGACGATCAACCAGCTTGTCCGAAAGCCCCGCCGCTCCGTCGCCTTCAAGGGTAAGACGCGTGACCTCAATGAAGCCCCGCAGAAGCGCGGCGTCTGCATGATCGTCCGCACCCAAACCCCGAAGAAGCCCAACTCCGCGCTCCGAAAGGTCGCCCGCGTGCGCCTCTCCAACGGCAAGGAAGTCACCGCCTACATCGGCGGCGAGGGCCACAACCTCCAGGAACACTCCATCGTCCTCGTGCGCGGCGGCCGCGTTCGCGACCTCCCCGGTGTGCGCTACCACATCGTCCGCGGCGCGCTGGACTGCCTCGGCGTCGAGAAACGCAAGCAGGGTCGTTCCAAGTACGGCGCCAAGGTTGTCAAGGCCTGAGCCCGCTGAACGAGCCCGGGCTCCGCTGAACCGTCCTTCCGTTTCCGCTGATCAATCGTCTTTCCCGTCCGGCCTGTCGTGTCGAGTGCCCCCGCCGCGTGTGCGAGTGGCAGACACCTTCGGGGTCGTGCAATATCTGTCAGGAGTTGATGCATGGGTGGCAAGTCGTTTACCAAGTCCGCTGAGCAGCTTCGTCCCGATCCCCGCTTTCAGGATCTGGTGCTCTCCAAGTTCATCAACTGTCTGATGGAGCGCGGCAAAAAGGCCACCGCCCAGCGCATCATGTACGACTGCCTCGACATCATCACCCAGAAGCTCGCCAAGGAAACCGACCCCAACGCCCCCAAGACCTCGATCGAGATCTTCAAGATGGCGCTTGAGAACGTCAAGCCCTTCGTCGAAGTCCGCTCCAAGCGTGTCGGTGGTGCCAACTACCAGGTGCCGCTCCAGGTCCGCCCAAAGCGACAGCAGTCCCTCGCCTTCCGCTGGATCCTTGACGCCTCGCGCAACGAAAAAGGCCGCCCCATGGCCCAGCGCCTCGCCGACGAGTTCTACGCCGCGGCCAAGAAAGAGGGCAAGGCCATGGCCACCCGTGACCAAACGCATCGCATGGCCGAGGCCAACAAGGCCTTCGCGCACTTTGCGTGATCTTCTCGGTGTGGCGACTCATCATCATGTATGGTTTGGGCGGGCCCGAGTGATTCGGGCCCGTCTTCTTTTCCATCCCGTTCAAACTCCGCCGCTCGCCGCCCCGCCACTCGCCATCAATCCGATCTATTTCCAGGTTTTCCAAACGAGACTTCGTGCCCGCACGCTCGCTTGGTCGATGGCCATTAAACCGCACGCAAACCCATGAACGACGCGTCCCCAACCCGCAACCACACAATCCCTCCGTGGCTCAAAAGCGCCACGCGCTGGTGCGTCGTCTGGTTCCTGCTCACGCTCGCGAGCGTCTCGATTCACGCCTTCACATGGATGGCCGCCGCGCCCTCTAGCGCAGCCGAGCCCGAGCACGCCGTGTGGAAAGTCCTTGGCAACGTGCTCGCCATGCCCACCGCCCCCGGCTGGTTCGCGATGGTCCGCATCATGGGCGGGCTCAACGGCTCATCGCTCCGCTTCGCCTTGGGCGCAAGCATCATCGGCTGGGTGCCCTGGCTGGTCGCCGCGTGGATCATCCTGCGCCTGCGTGCCCGCATGATCGGCCGCACGCGCACTCCAACCCCCGCCGCCGGCCTGACGATGGGCACAAACGCCCCTCGCGTCAGTTCGCTCGCGATGTCCGATCCGCCCGAGCCCGCGCACGCTTGGTCACGCCGTCGTCTGCTCGTTGACGGCGTCGGCAGCGCAGCGGTTGTCGTCGGCGCCGGCGGCTACGCCCACGCCACCGTGCTCGAGCCGTGGTCGATGCGCATCCGCGAGTTCACCGTTCCAATTAAGGATCTCCCACCCTCGCTCGACGGCCTCGTGCTCTCCGTCATCGCCGATCTGCATTACGGCCCGCGCGTCCCCGCCTCACACGTCCAGAGCGCCATCGCCAGCGCGATGTCGATCAACGCCGACGTCGACCTCTTCCTGGGCGACTACATCCACAACGGCCCAACGTTCATGCCGCGTGTCTTGCAGCTCATGCAGCCGCTGATCGCGCGCGGCCGCAGCATCGGCATCATGGGCAATCACGAGAGCTACTTCGGTGGCTTCGAAACCAACGCCAGCCTCCTGGCCGACGCGGGCATCCTCATGCTCGAGAACCAGGCGGTAGTCATCCGCCGCCCCAACACCGGCGACCCGCGCATCGCGCCGTCAATCACCCGCCTCGACGTGAGTAACGCAAACTACGCCAACGGCGGCCTCGTCATCGCAGGCGTCGCCGATCTCTGGACGCAATCGCCCGACGTCGAAAACGCGCTGGCAAGAGTCGAGAACGATGTCCCGCGCGTCATCCTCTCGCACCACCCGGACGTCGCCGAGTGCGCCGCGCTCAAGTCCGGTGAAGCCGGGCGACCCCCCGTTCGCGCCGACCTCATGCTCAGCGGCCACACCCACGGCGGCCAAGTCACGCTCCCCCTGATCGGCGCGCCCATCGTCCCCTCGAACTTCGGCCAACGCTACCGCTCCGGCCTCTGCCGCGGCCCGGCCTGCCCCGTGATCGTCAGCAACGGCATCGGCGTCTCGCTCCTGCCCGTTCGCATCAACGTCCCCCCGGAAGTGCTCAAAATCACGCTCCAGCGCGCACAGGCCTGACGCGCGAAACCGCTCTCACGCGCGTGTTCGCCGGGGAACGAGTCTCGCGATCAAACCAGCCCGCGCGACAAGCGCGTCCCACCGCGCGAATACACTCCGCCATGGACAGCGCTTCGCCTGACCTGGCCCGCTATCACCGGCAGACGCTCCTGCCGCAGATCGGCGCCGCCGGCCAGCGCCGCCTCGCTGAATCGCACGCAATGATCATCGGCCTCGGCGCGCTCGGCTGCCCCGCGGCTGACCTTCTCGCCCGCGCCGGCGTGGGCCGCCTCACGCTCATCGACCGCGACATCGTCGAAGAAACCAACCTCCAGCGCCAGACGCTCTTCGACGCCGCCGACGCCGCCGCTCGCTCACCAAAGGCCGACGCCGCCGCGCGCCGCCTCGGTCGAATCAACCCGACCACGATCATCCACGCCATCGCCGACGACTTCGTTGCTGAGGACGCCCAGCGCGTGCTCGCGCCGCACCCGCGCCCCGGCGTCGTGCTCGACTGCACCGACAACTTCGAAGCCCGCTACCTCATCAACGATGTGTGCGTCAAGCTCGGCATCCCGCTGATCTACGCCGGCGCGATCGGCGTCAGCGCGATGTCGATGTCGATTCTTCCCGCTCGCGGCCCGTGCCTCCGCTGCATCTTCCCCGATCCGCCCACCGCTGACCTCGGCACCTGCGACACCGTCGGCATCTTCGCCCCCGCCAGCGCGATGATCGCAAGCTGGCAGGCTGGCGAAGCCATCAAGGTGCTTTGCGGGCGAGAGGATCTGCTCTCGCAATCACTACTGAGCATCGACGCAATGGCCGCGCGCACGCAACACGTCGATCTCGCCGGCGCGCGCCGCGAAGATTGCCCCTGCTGCGCCCTGCGACACTTTGATTTCCTCGATCCACCCCGTGAAGCACCGTGCACCGGCTCACCCCGCGCCGGCACGCGCGCCCGCGTCCTCTGCGGCAAAAACGCCGTGCAGATCGCCGGCCTCACCGAGATTCACCTTGAATCGCTCCTCGTCCGCCTCAACGGCGTCGGCCGGTTTGAACTTGCCGGTCAGACCGTCAGCGGCAGCATCGATCGCACCGCCGATGCGCATGAAAAAAATCTTGCCGACGCGCGATCCGAAGCCGATTCGGGTTGCATCCAACTCACCGTCTTCGCCGACGGCCGAGCAATCATCGGCGGGACAACCGACGTCGCCGTCGCGCGTTCGCTCTACGCGCGATACATCGGCGGTTGAGCCCTCGATTGTCCCCGCCACCGCATCCGATACCGCCTCCCAAACCTCACCCTCGCCCGCGGCATCGCGCCGCCGCCAACACACCCGGAGAAGTCACATGGGTTCCATCGGCAAGACAATCGTCGCTCCCGCGCAACTCACCAAGAACTACGCCGAGGGCATGCTCAAGGGTGTGACCTCAGAACGCTTCGCGCGCCTCGCCGTCAGCAACGGCAAAGCCATCCACAGCAACCATCCGGCGTGGGTCATCGGCCATCTGGCCTTCTACCACCACAAGGTCATGCAACTGCTCAACCAGCCCGCCGGCATCACCCAGCCCCCAGCCAACTACGAAGAGCTCTTCAAGAACGGCTCGGAGTGTCGCGACGATGCCGACGGCAAGATCTACCCCAAGATGGCCGACCTGACCAAGTTCTTCCATGACACCTTCCCGCTCACCATCGACGCAGTCGCGAACGCCGACGACGCGCTCCTGCTCGACGCCAACCCCGCTGAAGGCCGCATGAAAGAGCTCTTCCCGCTCCGCGGCCAAGTCATCGCCTTCCTCCTCTCCGGCCACCCGATGTCTCACCTGGGCCAGATCTCAACCTGGCGCCGCATCGAAGGCCTCCCCAGCGCGTTCTGACCTCCGGCGCACCCAGCGGTGTCGCCCCCCAGCCACCGCCGCCGCTCGCTCGCGATCCTTTCCCGCGCTCCGGCCTCAAACGCATCCCATCCCACCGCAGAACCGGCAAACCCGGGAAGCTGTCGCGCGCCGCGCCAACGCCTCATCACGCCGCGGCCGGCCGGTCCTGACGCGCCGCGAACTTGATCGGTGCCGCGTGAGTAAAGCTCGGCGCGCATTGCAAACTGCAAATCGCTAACACCCCGGCGCAATCTCGATCCGCGCCGAGATTCAGTGTCTGGATCGCGCGGAAAAGCAAATCCACCCGCGCCATGTGTTGCAGCTCCGCCGTCAGCGCCGCGCGCCCCGCGAGTTGCCACGCCACGAGACATGAGATGATCGCCGTGCCCACCAGACCCACGCGCCGCGGGTGATGGGCCGCGTGTACCGACTGGGCCTCAAACAGCGCCCGCCCCAGCCCGCGCACGCCCGCATCCCGTGCCGATCGAAGCGCCGCAGACAACTCCACCCCCGTGCCCGCCGCTTGACCCGCCAGATCGTCCAGCGCGCACGTCGCGATCGCACGAGCCACCAGCCGCGCACCCTCGTCTTCAATCTCCCCGCTCGAATCCTGCTCGAAATCCTCCAGCCCCGCCGCGAGCCGCTCCGCCAGCGACACCGAAACCGCCCGCGGCGTATACGTCAGCTCCACCAGCCGCTGCAGCGCCAGCCCCACCGACGCCATCTCTAACGACCCCGCTTCATGCAGCACCGCCCGCGCCGCGAGCGGCAGCCGCCGCCCGTTTGATAGCACCTCCTCCAACAACTGCTCAATGCGATCAGCTCGAACAAGTCGATCAATCCGGCCGGCGTTCATCATGGCGATTCCTTTCGCTCAAGCGGCGATGTCAGGGCGACGTTACCCAATCATACACCGTGTACGCACCGATATACGGCACAAGTTCGGATTTGGCAGCAATAATCTGAGAAAAATACTGACTTTGTTCGGTGCGCAGGTGACCCACTTTTCGTTGCGCAGCCGTTCCTCATCCCCCCGCCGCCGGCCCACGAAGCGAATTGCGAGACAACTTCACGCGACCGCCCACCGCCTACCGCCCACCGTCCACGGCGCACGCCCTGCAATCGCGACCACGGAGAGACCTGTTCGTCGGTGAGTTGGGCAATAGCCATGAGTACCTGCCAGGAAAAGCCCGGCAGATCGCTAAGCATGAACTTACCTCAAAGCCCGCGCACCAACGTGCTCGCCCGCACGATCAACTCGTCGCCCAGATCAATCCGATCGCGGTCGCCGTCATCGCAATGATCGCCTTCATCAAACTCTCGCCCGCGATCATGCCCGACGCGA
>JBBQMD010000032.1:0-30032 GCA_038328575.1 Phycisphaerales bacterium
CGGTTCTGAAACTTCCAAAACCGCCCCTCCGAGGCTGAAGTCGCTCGACTACTGAAGCATCGAGAGGTCGGCCCTCGCGCAATGCGATGAAAAGCGCGTGAATGGTTCCCCATCTCCCAAATCCCGCGTAGAATGCAACAGTGTCGGGGACCTTTGTTGGGGAGTTGCATCGCTTGATCAAAGTCCTGCTCATTGACGACTCGGTCGCCCTTCGCTCCGCGTGGGCCAAGCTCATCGAGCGCACGCTCGATTTTCAACTCGTCGGTTCCATCGGCACCGAGTCAGAGATCATCGCCACCGTCCGCGCGACTCAGCCCGACGTCGTGATGCTCGATCTCTCGGTCATCGACGAGCCGTCGCTCGACACCGTGCACACCCTGACTCGCGAGATCCCCAACGCTCGCATCCTGGTGTATTCCGGGCGCGACCCGCGTGAAGTGCTGCCGCGCATCTGCGCCGCTGGCGTTGCCGGCTTCATCGGCAAGCAGGAAGAACCCGCCCGTGTGATCGAGGCCATCCGCCGCGTCGCCCAGGGTGAAAGCGTCTCGCCCGAAGGCATCGTCCCCGCCGCGCCCGACATCGCGATCAAGCCTGGCTATACACCTTGCGCGCCGTCGGGCTCAGGATGAAATCGCCGCGCGACACGTCGATCACGCCCGCCAGCAGCGCGTCCATCCCGTCGCTCTTGTAGACATACCCCCACGCCCCGGCCTCCAACGCTTGGTCGATGCTCGATGACGTCACGCGCCCCGAGAACACCAGCGCCCGCGCCCCGGGCTGTTGCTGGCGCAACTCCTTCATCGCGCCAAACGCATCCGAGCCCGGCAGGTCAAGGTCCACGATCACCACGTCTGGCGTCATCGCCGCCGCCCGCTTCGCCAGCTCGTCCGCCGTCGTCAGGTACCCAAGCCACGTGAACCGCGCATCCCCCTTGAAGTGCGCCGCCACCGCCTCCGCCACCTCGCGGTTGTCCTCGACATACATGATTCGCAGTGTCTCGGTCGACATAATACATTAAACCTAAGTTTGCCCCCGCACCATCTTCAGCACATCGCGGATCGCCCGATGCGTCGGCGACGGCCCGATCGCGTACACGTTCGCTGGCGCCCCCACCACCGGCCCCTCCCCGATCACCACCACGTCGCACCCCTGCGTCGCGTCCCGCACGCGATCAACCACCTGCACATCGTGCGCCCGCGCATCGTCGATCAGCTCTGTCACCTCGCAGCCAAGCGCCCGCAGCTCCGCCGCGACATACGACCGCAGCCGCTGATCCGCCACCCGCACCAGCGCGACCCCCGCCGACACGAACTGCTTCGGCGCAAGCGCCAGCCGCACCGTGATCTCCGTCCCCCGATCCACCTCGCTCCGGATCTCCACCCGCCCCGCAACCTGGTTCACGCACGAGTACACCACCGCCAGCCCGAGCCCCGTCGCTTCCGATCGCGCCTTGGTGGTGAAGAAGGGGTCCTGGCATCGCGCCAGAACTTCCTCGCTCATGCCGCGCCCGTTGTCGGCGATCTTGATGAAGAGCTGGTCGTCGGCGCACCAGATCGTGATCTCGACCCACCCGTCGCGCCGCCCGCGCGTCGCTTCGCCGCTGTTGCGCACCAGGTTGAAAGCAATCTGCATCAGCGCCGCGTTCGAGATCGCCGCTTCGCAGTCCGGATCCCTGATCGTCGATCGAAGCGCGGCGCCCGCTGGCAGAACAGCGCTCAGCAGCGGCTCCGCGTGCGCCCACCATTCGCCCACCTTCGTCGTCTCGCCCGGGCGCACCCCCGCGGGGTCCTGCGCCAACAGCCGCAAACCCTCGGCCAGCCGCTGCGCATACCGCAGCGACGCCCGGATGGCCGTGACCGACTCCATCGAGTCCGGCGACAGCGCGTCGGCCGCCAGGAGGTCAAGCCGGATCTTCAGCGGCACCAGGAAGTTGCTCAGGTCGTGCCCCAGCCCCGCCGCGAGCGTGCCCATCAGCGCCATGCGCTCGCTGAAGCGCTGCTGCTGATGAAAGCGCCGCAGTTCCTCGGTGCGATCCGCGACGATCTGTTCCAGCGCCTCGTTGTCTCGAGCCAGCACGCCCTCAGCCTGCTTGCGGTGCTCGATGTCCGTCGACGTGCCGATCCAATACTCGATCTTGTCCTCGCCGCTGATCACCGCCTGCGCACGCGAGAGAAACCACCGATACCGCCCGTCGCTCATCTTCAGCCGCAAGTCAGCCTCGAACGCCTGGCGCGACTGCGCGGCAACCTCCCACGCCCGGCGGACCCGCGCCAGATCCTCCGGGTGCATCGCGTTCAGCCATCCCTGCCCGAGCGCATCGCGATCGCTCTGCCCCGTCGCCTCGAGCCACTGAGCAGAGGCGAACGTGCAGTTGATATCAGGATCGCACGACCACACAAGCTGCGGCATGGCCTGCGTCAGCGCCCTGAAGCGCGCTTCGCTGCGGCGCAGCGCGAGCTGAAACTCGCGTTGCTTGGTGACTTCATGCACAACGATGCCCACGCCGCGCGCGCCGTCTGGCCCGGCCTGCACGGGGAACCAACTGGTGTTCCACACGCGATCAACCCCGGGCAGTTTGGCGGTCTGGCCCGAGACCAGCACGTTCTCCGCCGGGGCGCCGAGGCGCAGCACCGAGTCCAGCACCGAGTCCAGCACCGATGCGATGTCATCGACCACCAGCGGGACGATCTCCTTGACGGTGCGGCCGAGGTGTGCCTCGGGGCTGAGGCCGTTGATATCGGCCAAGTAATCGTTGACGTACTGGTAGCGCAGGCTTTCGTCGAGCAGCGCGATGCCGACGGGCGCGGTGCGGATGAGGGTGTGCAGCGGGGAAGCGAGGTCGGTTTGCGGTGCGGAAATGTGCCGCGCGGCACAGTTTGAGTCGGAGATTTGGGAGATAGCGCCGAGGGCGCGAGTGGGGGTGTTTGGGGGCGGCGTGGATGGGCGCGCGGGGGTGACGTGCGGGGTGAAGTGGAGGCGGGCATCCAGGTGAAGTGTGACGGGCTCAGGATTTGAGCCGGCGGGGCGGAGGATGGCGGCGAGGCGGGATTCGTGCGACAGTGGATCGCGCGCGGCGAGGGCTGTGCGGATCGCGGCGATCAGTGCGGCGCGTTCGGGGCGTGCGATTTGTTTGAAGGCGGTGCGGAGCGCTAGGGCGATGCCCGGGGGGAGCCCCAGCAGCGCGGCGACTTCGCGCGACAACTGCACGGTGCCCGTGCTGGAGTGCCACTCGACGAATCCGGAGATTTCTCTGGAGGCCATGAGGTGCGACAAAGATTTGGATGCCAACGCTTCGTCGTTCGAACGTCGCTCGATTCTCGACGAAGCTGATTGGAAAGTCAACTCAGGCACGGTGTTGAAATTATACAACCTTCCCCTGCGTGAGGCCGACAAAGCGGCTGTGCGGAAGGTGAGTTTTGCTTCATCGATTTTTCATCGGTGCATCTGTCAACGAATGGAAAGGCTCACTTCAAAGCGGCTCATCGGTCGGCAACTCGGTCTCATTGACAGCGCCGAGATTCAGGCCACTTTTGTTGGTCGCGTCTGGCGCGGTACTTGGGGCATCGATATCGCTAGAGCGGGAGGGGGTGTTTGCCTTCAGCGACGTGCCCGATAACTCTTGCGGCTGGCTGGGGTTGCTGGCTGAGCGATTGATTGATGAGCCGGGGTGCTTGCCAGCGTCGGCCGGGAGGCTGCGCTCGGAAGCGCGTCGGGGCTCGGTACCCTGCGAGGGCTTTGAGTCACGCGCGATGGGGACCGGGTTTGACTTTGACGAATCAGACGGGCGCGGGGCGTCGGCCGACCTGGACTTGCTGGAGGACGTGGAAGGAGTCTTGGGCTTTGGCATGGATCGGCTCACTTTTTGCGGGGGAAGTCGCGAGTCGGGGAAGGAGGAAAGTCGAGAGTCGAGAGTCGAGAGTCGAGAGTGGGAAGGCAGGGGAGGTGCGAGTCGCGAGAGGGCGGGGGAACGAAAGACCCTCTCGCGGCGTGAGCCGGGAGAGGGCGTTGGATTGAGGCGGACTCAGTTTTAAGCCAAGCGATCAATACTTCTTGGTAGAGGTGGACGACGAGCCGCCGGTGGTGCCGGAGTTCTTCGAGCTGGAGGAGCCGTCAGTGGACGACGAGGAGCCGTAGGTGCTGCCGCCGGAGCCGGAGCTGCCCGAAATGCCCATGCCGCTGGAGCCGGAGCTGCCCGAGGTGCCGCTGCTACCGCTGTGGCTGGCCGAGGATCCGGAGCTCTTCGAGTCGGCCTTGGTGAGGCGGAGCTGGTTCTCGACGTCCTGAACGCCGGACATGTCCGAAGCGATCTGCTCGATGCGGTACTTGTCGGAGCGATCGGAGACTTCGCCGGTGAGGGTCACGATGCCTTCTTTGACCTGGAGGTCGATGTTGCTGGCATCGATGCCTTCGTTTGCCAGGAGCTCGCCGAGGTCTTCGGTGAGGCGCTGGTCAGACTTTTTGTAGCCCTTGGGGAGGGAGCCGCGGCGGCCAGCGGTGCCGCTGGAGGAGGACATGCCGCTGTTGCTGCTGGAGCCATAGCCGCCGGAGCCGGACTGCGAGCCATATCCGCCGGAGCCGGACTGCGAGCCATAGCCGCCGCTCCCGAACTGGCTGCCGTAACCGCTGCCGGACTGGCCTGAGTTGCCGCTACCGGACTGCGAGCCGTAGCCGGTGCCGGACTGGTTGTAGTTGCCGCTACCGGACTGCGAGCCGTAGCCGCTGCCGGACTGGTTGAAGTTGCCACCACCGGACTGCGAGCCGTATCCGCTGCCGGACTGGTTGTAGTTGCTGCTGCCGGAGTTGCCTGAGTTGCGGTCGGCCTGGCCGGACCAGTTGGAGTTGGAGCCAGCGCCGGAGGAGCCGTATTCGCCGGTTGAGCCGCGGTTGGCGTAGGAGCCGTAGTTGCCTTGGCTGCCGCCGTAGGCGTTGCCACCTTGTGAGCCGTAGCGGCCCGAGCCGGAGCCATAGTTTTGGCCGCCGTAGGTTTGGCCGGACTGGGAGCCGTACTGGCCTTGTTGCGAGCCTTGGCTGCCGGAGTTGGTTTGGCCGGAGCCATACTGGCCGGCTTGGCCGCCCTGGCTGCCCTGGCTGCCGTAGCCGCCCTGGTTGCCTTGGCCGCGGCCAGAGCCGTAGTTGCTGCGGCCGCCGAAGCTGCCCTGCTCGCCGTAGTTGCCTGAGGACTGGCTGCCTTGGTTGGACGAGCGGCCGGAGTTGGGGTTGTAGTTGTTCTGGCCGGCGTAGTAGTCGCTGCTCGAGCCGGAGTCGTAGTCGGAGGCGGGGGTGTACTCGCCGGACTGGTAGCCGCCGGACTGGTAGGAGGAGCGGGAGTTCTGGTCGGACTGGCCGTAGCCGGAGGGCTGCGAGCCTTGGTAGCCGTAGCCGCCGGAGTTCTGGTTGTATTCCTGGCCGCCCTGGCCGTAGCTCTGGCCGTAATGCTCGGGAGTGTAGTTGGTTTCCTGTTCTTGGCGGTAGCGACCGGACTGGTTTTGACCCTGGTTGTGCTGTGAGTTCTGACCCCTGCTGGCGTGGTTATTTCGCATGAACGTACTCCTTCAAGAGTGTGTGTGTTTATCGACGCCCCCTCGCGGCAATCGCTTCAGCGATGCAGGTGGACGCGATCAGACGACAGAATGAGCGAGCGAGCAAGGAAGGCGGAGTGAAGTCAGGCTGAATCGGAACTCACGGGGTTTCAGGCACTTCTGAGCGTGGATTCACGGGCGTGTCACTGGGGCTCTAGGGCTTGAGCGGTAAAGTGTGTATGTCTTCGGAGCACTTCACACCTTTCAGCGGGAGACACCGCATGATGAATCGCGTGTCGGCGGGACAGTATGTTTCGAACCGCGGCCTGGATCGTCGGACGTGGAACCTGTCTACGTGTGAACCGCTGGGCAGCGACGAGCTCACGCGTGAGATCCTGCGATACAAGGAGAGCGGGGACATCGGAGCGTGCAACCGTGTGATCGAGTCGCACCTGCGGCTGGTGGCGAAGATCGCGCGCCGGGTGTGCGGAACTTCGGTGTGCATGGATGATCTGATGGCGGAGGGGGGATTGGCTCTGCGGCGCGCGCTCGACAACTTTGATCCGGGGCGCGGGGCGAACTTCACGGGGTATGCCAGCGTGAGCGTTGAGCACGCGCTGCGAACGGCGGCGCGCTCGGTGAGCGAGCATGTGACGATTCCAAGTCGCGAGCGCAGACGCGCGGCGGCGCGGTATCGAGGGGAGATGCGGTTTTACATTGAGAACGGGCGCTGGCCATCAAGCGCCGAGCGGACCAGCATCGCGGCTGAGAACGCGATCCCGGGGGCCGGGTCGCCCACTGGACCGTGGCGGGACGTGGTGTCGCTGGACGCGGAGCATGCTGGGGGCGGGGGCGGGCTGGCCAGCGGGCTGGCCGACGGCGGGCCAAGCCCGGCGGATCGGGTGAGCCGCGGCGACGAGCATGTGCGAATCAATCGGGCGGTGGACGCGTTGCCGCAGGCGCTGGCGACGGCGCTGCGGCTGCGGTTTGGGATGGGCGGGGGTCAGCCGATGTCGGTGTCTGAGGTTGCGGACGTGTTGGGGATGCCGACGCAGGCGGCCGAGCGTGCGCTGTCGGACGGGATGCGTCGGCTGCGGAGTTCACTGGCGACGCCGGCGGCGCCGAGCGCGGCAGATGGCGACCGGCCGGTGCGTCGCCCTGTGTCGCGGTTCGTGCGCGATTCAGCGGGGACGACTCGGGTGGCGGGGTGAGGCTTTTGGCGTCACGTTCATAGAAGACACTTTTTTGGGAGTTCAATCACATGGCGGACAACAAGAAGAAGGCGATGTCGATCAAGAGCGCGTCGCAGACGGCGGGTGCAGCGGGCACGTTGAAGTCAACGGACTCGGGCGCGAGGACCGGGAGCGGAAGTGGTAGTGGAGCGCGCGGTTCGTCGCGTGCGTCCAGCGCGTCTTCGGGCGCTTCGCCGCTGCGTCAATCGTCGGCGAGCGGATCGAACGGCGGGGGAACAAAGTCTTCGTCAACGTCTGGCGCGAGCGGCGCGGGTACGATGGCGCGCAAGGGCACGCCGAGCGCCAGCGGAGGCTCGACCGGTGGCGCGGGTGAACGGTCGAGCGAGCGGTCCAAGTCGGGCTCGTCGAGCTTGAAGGCGGGAACTTCGGCGACGAAGTCTGGCACATCAAACTCGGCCTCGAAGGCGAGTGGGGCGTCGTCGAAGGCGGGGCCATCTCCTTCGAAATCTGGCATGTCCGGCTCCAGGTCAGAGTCATCGACTGATGGCAAGAACCGCTCGGGGTCTGGCAGCAGCACGCGGCAGTCTGGCGGCGGCTCGCGCGGGCGGTCAAACGAAAACGAGAGCGACGGCAACACCGGACCGATGTCAGCGCGTTCTGGGGAGAGGGACTCGCGCCCGGCTGGGCGTCAAAGTCAGGGAACTTCGAGGGTGTCGCAGCAGTCATACTCAGAAAACGAGACTCGCGGACGCTTTGACAGCGAGAGCTCGGACAGCCGGTCGCGGGGGCGCGGGTCATCTTCTGGTTCGTCTTCGCAGTCTCAGAGCCGCGACGAGGATGGTCAGTTCGGGGGCGGCTCGTCGCGCGGACAGAGCGGGTCGCGCTCCAGCCGCGAAGATCATGATGATGATCGCTCGGGCGGCGGGCGCACCTCGTCGTCTTCGTCGTACGGCTCGCGCGAGCGATCGGACGACCAAGATGATCGTCGCGGTTCCAGCGGCAGCGGCCAATACATCAGCAGCGGCGGACGGTCTAGCCGCGATGATGATGATGACAACGACGATCGCTCTTCGCGCATGGGCGAGGGGCGGAGATCGTCGAGCCAAGCGGACAACGTTTCGTTTGACGATCGCGCTCGCGGTGGCCGGAACTCTTCGCGCATGCAGAGTCGCGATGAGGACGGGCACTTCTCGGGCGCGCAGGGCCCTGGCGCGCGTGTCGGCAGCGGGTCGAGTCGCGATGACGATGACAACGACAACGACGAGGGCGGGTCGTCGCGCTCGTCCACGTCGGGTGGAGGGAACAGCAGGCGTTTGAGCCGCGATGATGACAATGACTCTGGCAGCGCGCGGAGCAACTCAGGCTCGGGTTCGTCCAGGGGTGAGTCGAGGCGCGATGACGGCAGCGACTTCGGCCGCGGCGACTTGGGCAGGAACGGCGACTCCCGCAGCGGCAACTCCTTGAAGCGGGGGAGCGTTGGCGGCAGCCAATCCGGCAACAGCAACTCTGGAAGCGGCTCCGGCTCGCGGTCGGCGTCGTCGCGTGGAGGATCGAGCCGCGATGACGACAATGACAGCTCGAACGGGAACTATGAGTCGGGGCGCTCGACGCGAGGCTCGGGCATGAGCCGCGGCGATGCCGACGACTCGCGGGGAGGAGCGGGCTCGGGCTCGTCGCGTTCGGGCGACGGTCGGCGCTCGTCAAGCCAGGCGGACAACCTTTCGTACGAGGATCGCGCTCGTGGCGGTCGGAACTCGGCGGAGATGCAGGGTCGCGATGAGTATGGGCACTTTGCCGGCTCGTCGGGGCGCGGGTCTTCGTTGTCGTCTTCATCGGCTTCGCGCAACAGCCGCGACGATGATGCTGATCAAGTTGGTCGCCGGTCTTCGAGTTCGAAAAGTTTGCGTTCGTCGTCGCCGCGGGGCGGGAACGCTCGCTGAGCGAGAGGCTGGGGCGCGGGGTGTGTTGGAGGGTTTGGGGCGAAACTGCGGCGAACGGGCGTGAGTGTGGCACACGAGAGTGCGCTGCTCACGCCCTTTTTCGTTTTGCGTGTCGAGGCGAGGCGCCATGTGTCTGGCGACTCGGGAGCGGCGCTAGCGTGGCGGAGCGGTGCCTGGTGCTTGTGAGTTTGAGTGTGGGGACGGGCGAGACGGCCGGGGCCAAAAACAACGCCGCCCGGGTGATACCCGGGGGGCGTGATGAGATCTGCTTGCTCGCGCGCCGGTTGGTTGACTCGTGGCGGTGAAGTGAGCGGCGAGTCGCGGGTAGGGGTGGCGGAGGGGTGGGGGGGTGGCGGGGTTACCTGGGGCCGCCGCGGCGGACGAGGCCGAAGATGAGGGAGAATAAGAAGAGGATGATGAAGACGAAGAAGAGGATTCGGGCGATGCTGCCGGCACCGGCGGCGATATCGCCGAAGCCGAAGAGCGCGGCGACGAGGGCGACGACGAAGAATGCCAAAGCGTAGTAGAGCATGTGATTTCCTGGGGGTGAGGTGGTGGGTGGGGGCGGAGAGCCCGGGTGCATTTGGCGGAGTGAGCGTTACTTGTTGTCGCTCGCGGATTCCTCGATGCCCTTGCCGAGGCTCTTGACGTCTTCTCCGAAACCTTCGGTGGTGTTGCAGGCGCTGAGCAGGGTGGCACCGGCGATGGCGGCAACAAGGATGAGGGTGAGCGAGAGGGTTCGTTTGGAAGAGGATGATGCGTTCATTCGAGGCTCCTAAGGAGGTGATTGCCGCTCGGAAGAGACGGCGGGAGTGAAGAGCGGGGTGGGAGACGGCGGATGCCGGGTGGGACGCGGGGTGGGACGCGGAGTGGTGGAGTTGGATCAGTGCGCGAAACGGTTCGTTCGGTGATCGGGGTGGAAGGAGTTGTCACGCTCTTCAGCCGGGTCGCCGGTTTGAGCCGGTTCGGGCGGGGTGAGGGGTGGGGTGAGGGGTGGGGGGGGAGTGGGGATGACGCCGAGCCGCATGAGGAAGCGGAGGGCGCGGATGAGTTCAGGGCGGGTGAAGACTTTGCCGGTTCCGGCGTAGACGTAGACGGGGTCGGCAGCAAGAACTTCGACGGGAATGACGTCGATGCCGCTGGGCGGGAGGAGTTCGAGCAGCGCGTCGGCTGCGGTGAAAACGCGGGCTTGGGTGCGGAAGAGTCTCATCGGTTGCGTCCTTGGCGACTTGGGGTGCAAGGGGTTTGGCCCGTGTGCAAGTGAAGCCGGCAAGTTGCGGTCATCTGACCGGAATCTGAAGCTCAATTAATCCGTGCGCGGGGGTGTAGAAGGGCGGGAGGTCGTTTATACTGAGTGCAGAACACCTATGCGAATACTCATTATCGAAGACAATCCGAAAATGTCCTTGGCGTTGCAGAAGGGGCTGCGGGAGCACGGCTTCGCGGCTGACGCGTCGACATCGGGCTTTGACGGCGAGGAGATGGCGACCTCTGGCGTCTATGACCTGGTGCTGCTGGACCTCATGCTGCCGGACCGCGACGGGGTGGAGGTGTGCAAGAACATGCGGCGGCGCGGGGTGAAAGCCAAGGTGCTGATGCTCACGGCGCTGGGCTCGACGCAGGACAAGGTGCAGGGCCTTGACGCGGGCGCGGATGACTATCTGCCCAAGCCGTTCGAGTTTGAGGAGCTGTTGGCGCGGACGCGTGCGCTGCTGCGTCGGGGCGAGGCGTCAGAGTCCAGGTTTCTCAAGGTCGATGACCTGGAGCTGGATCTCTACACGCGGGTCGCGGCGCGAGCGGGGCGGTCGTTCGAGCTGTCGAACAAGGAGTTTGCGCTCTTGGAGTATCTCATGCGGAACCCGAACCGCGTGCTGTCCAGGACGCAGATCGGCGAGAAGGTGTGGGACATGAGCTTTTCGCCCACGAGCAACGTCGTTGACGTGTACGTGTCGGCCCTGCGCCGCAAGCTGGATCGTGAGAGCGAGCGGGAGCTGATTCACACTGTCAAGGGCGTGGGGTACCGCTTCGGGATCATGGACCACGTCTAGTGAGCAAAGTCGCGAACCACTCAGCGTCCAAGGAAGGTCTTTCGCTGCGTTGGCGCGTGACTCTGTGGACGTCGCTGGTTTCGCTGCTGATCCAGGCGCTGGTCGGGATTGTCATGTTCCTGTACTTTCGGCACGCGGTGGAGGTCAAAGCCAATGCGCGTCTGCAAGCGCGCGCCGAGGTGATCGCGGCGTCGCTGATTCAGTCGGGCGGGCGCGTGGATTCGGGGCGGCTGGCGGAGATCGTGCGCGAGGCGACGGCGACGACGAACCGGGAGACCCAGGGCGTCACGCTGTTTGACTCGGCCGGGTTGGCGGTGGCGAGTGTGGGCAGCGGGCTGCCTCGGCTGGATGTCTTGGCTGGAGGCAGCGGCTGGGCGGACGGGCAGATCCGGATCGAGCGGCTGACGCTCGCGGAGATCAGCGATCAGGCGACGGGCGACGTGCGGGCGCGAGTGCTGCTCAAGAATCTTCCCGGCACCGGGACTTTGGCGGTGGTCGCCAACGACAGCGAGTTTGAAGACACGATGTCGTTTACTGCCAGCGTGCTGCTGCTGACGATTTTGCTGGGGCTGGTGGCGACGTGGACCGCGGCGTGGCTGATCTCCGGGAGCGTGCTGCGATCGCTGCGGCAGTTGAACGCGGTGGCGACGTCGTTTGGGCCGGATGCGATCCGAAAGGAGGCGCAGATTGGGCCGATGCCGAAGGAACTGGCGGAGTTTCAGCAGCAGATCGAGATCACGCGGGAGAAGCTGCGTGAGTCGCTGTGTGCGCAGGACCGGCTGATCTCGAATGTGTCTCACGAGATGAAGACGCCGATCGCGGTGTTGCTGACCGAGGCGGAGACTCTGGATGTGGAGGCGTTGCCTGAGGATGGGCGGCAGTTTGTGCGGAGCGTGAAGCAGGAGGTGAGGCGGCTGGGGGGGATTATTGATTCGTTCGTGCAGTTCAGCCGCGTGCGTGGGGGGATGGCGGTGCCGGAGGGCCGAACGTGCGAGGTGAACGAGGTGTTGATGGATGCGGTGACGGCGTGCAACGCGTCGGCGGCGCGGCGTGGGGTGGTGGTGCGGACGGAGCTGGCGGCGGATGATCAATCGCCGGTGGTGCCGGGGGACGCGGATTTGCTGGCGGGAATGTTCTCGCACATCCTGGGCAACTGCATACGTGCGAGCGAGAAGGGGGGCGAGGTGACGGTGCGAGCGACCACGCGCCCGGGCGCTTGCGAGGTGGTGGTACAGGACGAAGGGGCGGGGGTCTCTGCGCAGATGCTCTCGACGATGTTCGACCGGTTTGTCGGGAGCTCCGGGAAGAGCGACGACCGGCGAGATATCGGGCTTTCGATCGCGCAGGGGATTGCGGAGTTGCATGGCGGGCAGATTCGTGCGAGCAGCCCGAGGGGTCGTGGGTGCGCGTTTCTGGTGCGGCTGCCGCGCCCGCTGGCGAGCAGCGGGCTGGCGGCGCGGGCGGACTGAATCTCAATTCACTGACGCTTCACAGGGTGCTACGGCGCTTGACGCATGCTGAGTGCATCACGTCGGAGTTTGCTCGCACACACCGGCCTCCTGTCTCTGGGGGCGAAAATCAAGGAACATCCCATGAAGTTGACAAGCCTCAAGGAACTTTTGATCCACCAGCTTCGCGACCTGTACAGCGCCGAGGAGCAGCTTGTGGTTGCCTTGCCGAAGATGGCCAAGGCCGCGAAGCACCCGGAGCTGCGCGAGGCGTTCGAGTCTCACCTGGTAGAGACCAAGGCTCAACTAGAGCGGGTGGCGAAGCTGCTGGAGCAGGTTGGCTCGAAGCCGGATAAGACCAAGTGCGCCGGGATGGCGGGGTGCGTCAAGGAGGGTTCGGATGTGATCGAAGAGGATGGTGACATCGCTGTGAAGGACGCGGCCCTGATCGGCGCGGCGCAGCGGGCTGAGCACTATGAGATCGCTGGCTACGGCACGACACGCTCGCTGGCGCAGGCGCTGGGGCTGACGGATGTTGCTGAGGAACTGGAGGCGATTTTGGAGGAAGAGAAAGCCGCGGACGAGCGGCTCACGGAGATCTCTGAGAACGTGAACCGGGCGGCGGCGGGAGGTGGCTCGAGCGAAGTAAAAGAAGTGAAACCGGGCAAAGATGGCAAAGAGGTTGGCGCGGGCGCGCGGGCGGTCGGCGGCGCGAGCAAAGCGTCTTCGAAGCGCTGAAGTAAAGCGTGGGGGAGTTTCGAGTCCAGTTGACAGTTGGAATCGAGAGTCGATCGGGATTTAGTTGTCGCCCGTGAGGATGTGTACATCACAGGGGTGATCGCGAATGCAAGAGTCACTTTGGAAGTGGTCGGGGCTCAGGGGGGCATTGAGCGACGCAGGGACGCGATGGACGGTGTTCCTGGTGACGCCGATGGCAGTGACACTCGGGATTGCGGCACTGAGAAGTCACGAGCCAGCATGGGTTCTGCACGTCGGGTTCGGACTGTCCATCATGGTGTTGCTCGCGGCGGTCACCAGGACGCTGGTTCGAGCGGCGGATGACGACTTTGGCCGGGCCAGCGACGCGGAGGAGCGGAACAGCCGGGAAGCGTTGTCGGAGGGAACGGTCGAAGAGCCGCAAATGAGAACGGATTTAGGCAACTCGCATGGCGCAACAGAGCGTAACATTCGGATGAATCGGCTTCAGCAGCGGGACGTCAGCGTTTTGGCCATCAACATTGAAACCAATAGGAGGATCGAACAATGAGCCAGTTTACCACCAAGACCGATTCGGACACCGACAACAACACGATGGACAGCCTGCGGAAGGATCTGTCAGCGCTGCGAAAGGACTTTGTGAGCCTGAAGAACGACGGCATGCACGTCGCGGGCGACACGCTGAACAACGCCAAGCACAAGCTGAAGGAAGTGGGCCAGGCGGCGCGTGATCGTGCGGAGCAGGCTCAGGAGCAGTTGAGCGAGTTTGCGTCGGCAAGGCCCCTGACCACGATCGCGGTAGCGCTGGTGGTCGGCGTGGTGATCGGGAAGTTGTTCACGATCACGTCGCGTCGCTAAGCAACTCCAGGAGCCGCTTGTGCTTTTTGGAATGATCCCGCAAGTCTTTCAGGACAAGCTCGAATCGATCGAACAAGCGTTGATAGCCAGGGCGCTTCGCGCCCTGGCTGTCTTGCTTGCGTATCTGTCGCTGCTGGTTGTGGCGACGGCGTCGGTCGCCCAGTTCGTCGGTCTGTTCGCGGCGATGATGACGCTTGGTGGCATTCTTGCGATCACTGCGGTGGTGATGTTCGTGACTGCCGAGCGCGTAGCTCCCAAGCCGGAGCCAAAGCTCGTGGTGACGGACGTTCCACTGACTACGCCCGGCGGAGTTGATGCGATGGGCGATCGGGTGTTGGCTGGGCTGGCGCTGCTGCTGGGAGCGGCGGTGGTTGTTGGCCCGCTGCGGCTGATGGGCACTGCGATTCGGGCGTACAGCCTGTACACTACGCTGCGGAGCGTGTCGCGCGGGCGTGACTTGTTTCGGTTCTAGGGACTCGGGATTGAGTTCAAGGTCCAAGGAGAGGCTTGAGCTGGCGAGCATCGGTGGTGGGCGAATACCGGGGTGAGTGTGTGTGTGTGCTGAGCCCCGAGCCCAATCTCGCTAAGACCATCTGGCAGAGCGAGAACGCGATTGTCTATCCCACGCTCACGCAAAATGCTGAGTGCGACGTGTGCGTGGTTGGCGGCGGGGTGAGCGGGCTGAGCGTTGCGCTCGGTTTCGCGGAGCGCGGCCTGAGCGTCATTGTGCTTGAGGCTTCCTGCATCGGCGCCGGGCAGACGGCGCGATCGACGGCGCACCTGTGTACCGCGCTGGACGAGCGGTACTTTCGACTCGAGAGGTCGCACTCGCAAGAGATTGCCAAAGCCGCGGCGGATTGTCACGGGCGTGCGATCGAGTGGATCGAGCGCGTGGTTGCCAGGCATGCGATCGATTGCGGGCTGCGCCGAGTGGATGGCGTGTTGGTCGTCAACGCTGAGCGGCTGAAGGATGCCAAAGAGTTGTTGACGAAGGAGCACGACGGCGCGGGGCGCGCGGGTGTGCGCAGCGAGTGGCTGGCGGCGGGCGACTCGCGGCTGGCGGGCTTTGCCGGCGGTGGGCTGCTGTTCCCGAATCAAGCTGAGCTGCATCCGCTGAAGTACCTTGACGGGCTAGCACGAAGCTGCCAGCAGCTGGGCGCGCGGGTGTGCTGCGCCGCGAGCGTGCTGGCGGTGGACGACACGATCTCGCGCGCGACGGTGACGCTGGCTTCGGGCGTGAAGGTGAGCGCGAAGGCGGTGGTGCTGGCGACGCACACGCTGACCCCGCCGATTGCGAAGCTTCTGAGGCCGATGACGGCGAGCGTGTCGTTCGTAGTTGCGTTCGAAGCCACGGCGCCGACAAGCCTGCTGTGGGACGGGTATTGGGACGACGACGACACGCCTTATCACTTCGTGCGTTCGGCGCCGGGTGCTGAGGTCGGGCACCCCGATGTGCCGCATGTGTTGCTGGTGGGCGGCGAGGACGAGGATGGCGAGCGGCCGCGAGTTGAGCTTGCGAGTTACAGGAAGGTGGAGCGCTGGGCGCGCGAGCACTATCCCTCGATTGGCAAGCAGCTGAACGCCTGGTGGGGACGCATCGCGGAGCCGGAGGGGGAGTTTGCGATCATCGGGAGAGTGCCGACGTGCGAGCGGTTGTATGTGGTGGTGGGGGATTCGGGCAATGGCGTGACGTACGCGGCGTTCGCGGCTCAGCGGCTGGGGGCGCTGGTGATGAATGAGCCGACGCTGGCGGTTGAGGATGGGATGTTTGCGACGGAGCGGGGGGAGGGACAAAGCAGCAAAGCAGCACAGCAGCAACGCAGCAAAGCAGGAAAGTAGGAAAAGCAGGAATCTGCTGAATGATCTCGCGTCTGGCGACTGGTGTCAGGCGACTCTGCAAAACGAACGCACGCACCGCGGCTTGCCGGTGCGTGCGAGGTGAACTTTGCGAATGTTGCCGGCGTGACTACTTGCGTGCGTTGAGCTGGCGGGCGGCCTGCTGCGTGGCGGCGGTCTCTTCCTGGCTGCGCTTCATGCTGGTGATCCAGACTGGCCAGCCGCCAAAGGCCAGCAGGAAGGCGCCGAGGATTGCGTAGCCGAAGATGACGCCGGGGTTGACGCCACTGACCAAGGCCCAGACGAGGGCGGCAATGGCGAGGGCTATCAAGGTGAATCCGATCCAGCGCCATTCGGAGCGACGAGACTGATGCGAGGGCGCGCGGCCGTCGACGGAGCGGTCGGCCATGATTTGCTCTTGGCGTTCTTCGAGACGTTCTTGAGTGACGGCCATCGCGCGGGGGGTAGCGTTCTCTTCGGTGTCGTGGGCTTCGTGAACGCCGCGAAATGACGGGGGGCGCTGGGCCGCGGCGGTGTTGGGAGTCGGCTTTATGGTGCTGTCAGCTTCCGGCATGGTTGGTCTCCAGAGAGGATGGTTGACGCGGTGTCACGCTGACTCAATGGGCGGGGTGGGGCGGGACGCGGGACCCGGTGCGTTGAGGGCGGTGGGGTTTCCCGGTCGATTGATCGTCAGTTGCCCTTGACTTCGAGCTCGTTCACGACGGCGGTGACGCCGGGACGCGATTTGGCAACGGAGCCGATGAGGTCTTTCTCGCCTTGGGTTGCGACCTGGCCGCGGAGGGTGATCTCGCCATTGCGGGCGACGACCTTGCAGTTTTTGCCGTCGGCGGTGACGGACTGCTCGCGTTTGATGGCGTCTTGAACATCGGCCATGAGGGCGCGGTCGGCGGCGGTTTCGCCGCCAGGGATGGGGGTGGCGGTGCCGCCGCCGGTGCCCGGGGTTGCGCCTGGGGGCGTGTTGCTGTTGGGCACGGGGATGCCGGAGGGATCAGAGGAGGGTGTGCGCGAGGTGGGGGTGGCGCTGCCGGGCGCGATGCTGGGGGAAGAGCTTGGGTTGGAAGGAGTCAAGTTCGGGTTAGTCGGCGGATTCGTCGGCAGGACTTCGCGCGACGGCAGATTGGGATTGTTGGGGGCGGTGCGATCGGGGGTTGCGGGCGTGCGTTCGCAGCCGCTGGCGAGTGAGATCGCCAAGAGTGCTGTGAGGGTGAGGGCGGTGGTGGAAACGAGGTTGGGTGAAGTCATGGGATGGCTCCTGATTTTTGTGAGTGTGAGTGTGGCGGCACGGAACGGCTGTCTTTAGTTCGATACGAGTGGCGGATGAAGCGTGCGGGAAGCGGGGGTGAGAAAGCACACATGGCCGCTTCGAGCGGGCGTTGAGTGTTTGCTGACATTGTGAGATGATGTGGCGGTGAGGTGGCGACGCGATGAACGCGCGATGACTGCGGGTTCATGCCGAGAGTCGGCAATCGGGGGGGTCGGCAATCGTGGGAGTCGGCAATCGGGATTCGGCAACCGGCAATCGTGGGGGTCGGCAATCGGCAGTCGGCAATCGTGGGGGTCGGCAATCGGCAGTCGGCAACAGGCAATCGTGGGATGCCGAGACGGGAGCAAGCTGAGCGCCGGTCTCTCCCGGTTGCCGATTGCCGACTGCCGTTTGCCGAATCCCGACTGCCGACCGTTTCACCAGTTTCGATTGACGACGGCATCGGCCATGAGCAGCAGGACGCGTTTGGCGGGGGATTCGGGGATTGGCTGGAGCGCGTCGCGGGCGTCGTTGACGAGTGATTCTGCGACGCGGCGCGCGTGGTTGATGGAGTCGGTCTCGGCCATCCAGCGGCGCAAGAGTTCGCTGCGCTGGGCGCTGTCCATCGCGTGGTTGTGCAGCAGGTCGAGCGTGCGCCCGCGGCGCTCGCCGCCAGCCGCGGCGAGGTGGTGGATGATCGGGAGCGTGAGCTTGCTTTTTTCCAGGTCTTTGCCCAGCGACTTCCCGACGACTTGTTGATCGCCCGTGAGGTCGAGCAGGTCGTCTTGAATCTGGAAGGCGATGCCCAGCGACGTGCCGAAGCGCTCCAGCAATGCGGCGGCTGGCGGGTTCGACGCGTCGGATGTCGGGGAGGTTGCGCTGGAGGAGCGCGAGCCTTGGCGAGAGCCGAGCTCGCACGCCGCGGCGATCAGGCTGGCGGTTTTGCGTTTGACGATCTCGAAGTAGGTCGGCTCGTCGAGGGAGAAATCTTCGCGATGGTCAAGCTGGAGGAGCTCGCCGGCGCAGAGCACCATGCCGACCTCGGCGATGCGTTGGCTGGTGCGCTGATCGCCGAGTGTTGAGCAGAGGCCGAACGCGGCGGAGAAGAGGTAGTCGCCCAGGATCACTGCGGCTTCGTTGCCGCGGAGGGAGTTGACGGTCTGGGTGCGGCGGCGGGTGTCGGCGTCGTCGAGCACGTCGTCGTGAACGAGCGTCGCGAGGTGGACCATCTCGCAGACGGTGGAGATGACGATGACGCGTTCGTCGGGCTCGCGATTGAGCGCCATGGTGGAGTCTTCGGGCGCGCTGGCCAGCGCGCTGAGCATGGCCAGGGCGGGGCGGATCATCTTGCCGTGGTAGCGCTCGACGTGACGGCAGAGGCGTTGCACTGGGGGCAGGTCGCTGGTGAGCTGCTGCTGCATGCGTTTTTCGACCAGCGCCATGCCAGCGGCCAGGTGGGCCTGGACGGGTTCGAGCTCGGGCGAGATGGCGAGGAGGGAGGGCATGGGGGAGCGGCAATTGGCGGGGATCGGCAATCGGGGGGGATCGGCAATCGGGAATCGGCAATCGGCAATCGGGGGAAGGCAGGTGTGCGAGGGGGTCTTGGCAGGGGCGGGATCGGGGATGTGCGCGAACGCGAGAGAATCAGGCGGTGGGGGCGTTGTTGATATCGTCGAGGAGGCGGCGGACGAGGCCGAAGTCGCGTCGGGTGTGGGTGAAGGCGAGGCGTGGGAGGTCCAGGTGATCTTCTTCGACTTCGTAGGGGCCGCGCTGGGTGATGGTGCCGGCGCCGGGGCGGAGGAGGCGTGCGTACTTCTGGGTGAGGATTTCGGTCTGGCCCTCTTGCAGGGGCTTGCGGAGGCGGATGACCAGGTCGTCGCGGACGTAGCGGGAGGAGTGGTAGTTGCGGTAGAAGGCGTCGATGACGTCGGCGGCGTGGGCGGGGGTCTTGCACAAGTTGAAGAGGTTGAGGTCTTCCTCGCTGATCCAGTTGCGGCTGAGCAGCCCCGAGCGGATGAACTTGAGGAACTCTTCCCAGTAGGTCTCGCCGGCGCCCTCGCAGAGGACGATCGGGACCATCGAGGCCTTGCCGGTCTGGATCAGCGTGAGGACTTCGAAGGCCTCGTCCATGGTGCCGAAGCCGCCGGGGAAGATCGCGACGGCCTCGGCCTGACTGATGAACATCAGCTTGCGGGTGAAGAAGTAGCGGAAGTTGATGAGCTTGCTATCGCCGGCGATGACTTCGTTGGTGGATTGCTCGAAGGGGAGGCGGATCGCGACGCCGAAGGACTTGTCGCGCCCGGGGCCGACGTGCCCGGCTTCCATGATGCCGCCGCCGGCGCCGGTGATGACCATCCAGTTGCGCTGGGCCATGAGGCGAGAGAACTCGACGGTGGCCTCGTAATCGGGGTGGTCCTTGGGCGTGCGGGCGCTGCCGAAGATCGTGACTTTGTGCGGCTCCGGATAGCGCCCGAAGACGTTGAACGCGTAGCGGAGTTCCTTCACGGCGGCGGTGATGAGTTTCAGCTCGCCGGTGCTGCGCCGGTCTGGGATCAGCTTTAGGCCGGCCGCGATGAGGTCGTGAACGAGGCGAGCATTCGAGCTTGCGGGATCGCTGCCCATGTCTCGGATCAGGCTGTCAATGCGGGCGGCGATGTCGGGCTCATCGACTCGGCGTTGCGCCGGGGCCTCGGTGCCCTGCGTGCGGACGGCCTCGGCTTGGGTGATCGGGTCGAGCTCCTGGCGGTTCTGCGTCACGGGGTGGCCTCTCGGTTTGGCGAGGCCGGGCGTGCGTCGGTTCCGCCCTGCACTCGCGGTGCGTCACCCACGGTACGCCTTGGGTCCGGGGTGCGCGAGGGGGAGAGGGGCGGCAGTGGAGCGGTGGTGGGTATGGGCGCGGGGGTCGATTGGCTGGGCGCGGGGGGTGTGACGGCGGGCTGGGCGAGCAGGGCGAGGCGCTCGGTGCGCAGGCGTTCTTCGAGCTCGGTGTCGATGGCGATCTCGCTGGCGTTGCTGCCGAAGAGGCTGAGGAAGAAAGCGCGCGGGCGGGAGAGGACGCTCTGGCCGATCTCGGGCTTGGCGAGGGTGCCCTTGACGGTGGTGGTGAGCACCTGGTTGCGCAAGCCGTCGAGCAGATCGCCGATGATGGGGATGACGCCCGGTGCGCGGGTGGCTAGGCGCAGGTCGAGCTCCTGGGTGGCGAGGGTCATCGAGCCCTTGCCCAGCACAGCGACCGAGCCGCTGAGCAGGCCGATCTCGCCGAGCTCAGCGACGGGGCCGTTGATGGTGAAGTTGGTTTTGAAGAAGTCGAGGCGTTCGTCGAGGGGGAGGTTGAGCGAGGTGAGCTTGATGAGCGGGATGACGAGCGGGACGGAGATGACGTCACCGCCGACGATGCGGACGAAGCCGGCGCCGCGCCGTGAGGAGGCGTCGCCCAAGAGGCCTGAGAGGTCGACGCGTCCGTCGAGGGAGCCGCGGGTGAGGTCGCCGGTGTCGTCGCTGAGGGGGCCCAGGGCGCGGTCCATAAGAAGCGGGAGGCCGACGGGCGCGTGGGTGTCGATGGTGGGCGGCGTGCTGGTGAACGGATCAAAGATGGGCGGGGGCGTTGAAGCAGGTGCGCCGGCGACGGTTTCTTCGAGTGACGCCGCGTCGCTCTCGTTGCGCTGAATATCGCGCAGCAGGTCGGCGAAGCGCACGCCTTCGACGCGCACCTCGGCGCTGAACCGGCGCGGGGCGGTGGGCGACTCGGGCTTGAGCAGCTCACCACGAAGGGAGACGCGTCCGAGGCTCATGCGGCCCTGAAGAGATTCCAGGACGACGACGCCGTCGCGACCGGGTGGATTGGCGATCATCACGCCGCGCGCTTCGGTGAGCGTGACGGGGCCGGCGATCATGCCCGGCGAGTCGATCGAGAGCTTGATCCAAGGGAGCGTGCGCTCGGCGGTCTTCTCGATCTCAACCCCGAGCACGCCGGAGGCGCGCCGGATGCCCAGGCCGATCTCAGCGGCGAACTCGCCCAGCCGCACATCGCCCGCGAAGCGCGCCGCGAGGGTGGAAGGGGCGGGCGGAGCGGGCGTTGAGGTGCGGAGGACCAGCGCGCCGCCTTGCAGTGACATGCCGCCTTTGAGTTCGACCTTGGCTTCGCGCAGGGCACTGGCGACATCACCAGGGAGGATGGCCAGGAGGTCGGGCTCGATGGCGGCGGCCTGGGCGTCGATGCGGGCGTCGAGTTCGAGGCCGTCATCGTTCATGCGCCAGGCGCCGTCGATGGAGCCGGTCCAGCGCGGGGCCTGGAAGGAGAGATGATCAAGGCGCCCGCCCGCGGGGGTGATCGTTGCTTCGCCGGTGATCGTCGGCACGTCAATGCGCTGGCCCGAGCGTGTCAGCGCGATGCGCAGGGGTTGCAGCGTCCCGGCGAAATCAAACCGGCGCGAGCCGACTGGCACATCTAGCGGGGTGAGCACGGCGCTCGCGTTCAGCGCGGCGCGGACGTCGGAGGCGACAATGAAGTCTGCGACCGACGCCGCCCCGACCGTTCGCGCCAACTTAAGTATGAGAGGCGACTCGGCCCGCACGTTCTCAAGCGCCACGCTGAGCGGCTGATCAACACTGAACTGAGCCAGGTCAAACGTCAGCGGCTCGGGGTTGGCCGGGTCGGTCGGCTGCGGCGCGGTCCAGCGGACATTGCCCGAGAGCGCGAGGCTGCCGGCGGGCTGCGATGTGATGACGACGGGAGCGGTCGGGGTGGGATGCGTCAGCGGGGTGGCGGCGGTGTCGGTGGGGGTGGAGGGGAAGGGGGGGGTGGGGGGCGTGAGGGAGAAGATGTTGAGGGAGAGGTTGTCAAAGCCAACGAGGAGGTGATCGGGCCGGCCGCGCATGGAGTCGAGGGCGGAGACGGTCCAGGTGCCGGCGACCTGGTCAACCGAGAGGCGGCCTGAGTCGGTGACGATCTCTAGCGCCTCGGCCCCGCGCCCGGTCGCGGTGACGCGGAGTTGATGAGGCGCCGGGAACATGAGGCCGAACAGCGTGATGTCGGCGGAGATTCGTCCGGAGGGCGACCACTTGGTGCGCGCGTCAAGCACGCTCTTGACGCTCTCGGGCGCGACAACGCCGATGAGCGACTCGACCGGGAGCGTGATGTCAAAGCGCGAGAGACTGACGCGAGCATCGAGCTCGCCGGGCGTGCCCTGTTCGACGTTGCCGAAGCGCATGTCGGCTGCGAGGCTGACCTCGTCGCCGGGCTCGGGCGGGCCGACGCGATCGTCATCGCGTCGCGCGAGGCGTGCGGTGAGGTTACGAACGGTGAGGGCGTTGGCGTTGACGTTGATCTCGCCGCGAACGTTGGTCGCCAGGAGCTGGTCGATCTGACCGTCGTTGAGGGTGAGGGGCGGGAGCGTGGCGGAGACATCGTTGAGGCGGACGGTGGCGTCAAACTCACCTTCGCCGGCGAGCTCGCGTCCGACGAGGGCGTCGCAGTCAACGGTGCCTCGGATGCCGAGGGTACGGATGAGTGTGGCGATGTCAGGGCCGGGTGTCGGCGGTTCGTCGGCGACCCAATCGGGCAGGGCGGGCGGGCCTTGCTGGCTTTCATCGAGAAAGCCGGAGAATCGTCCAGTGGGCGGGAGCGCACTGAGGAGCAGGTCATCAACCGGGATATCGGTCGCGCTGACGCGAAGGCGAGTTGAGCCTTCGGTCTTGAAGGAGTCGGCCTCGACGCGAGTGACGGGAACCTCGGCCAGGAGCGTGGCGCGCCCGCCCGTGAGCCCGTGAAACGCGCGGGCGCCAAGCGTGACATCGCGATCGTTGACGATGACGCGCATGCCCTCGGCCCGCAGCGGCAGGCCGAACGCGGCGGGCAATACGCCGACCTCGCCGAAGCGCACGTCGATCAATGTGCGGTAGTCGGTGCCGATACCAACGTCGTTGACGATGTGGACATCGATGCGGTCAACCAGGCCGCCGAACGAGAATGCGGGGCGTTTGAGAATGGCGTTGAGCTCGCGTCGGCGCTCGACGGACGTTGGCGAGAGTTGCGCTGGCGGGGAGCCCGTGTCAAGCTCCTGCAGCTCGCGGCGCGCTGCGCCGTGATCCTGCGGAGTCGAGATGAGGCCGTCGTTGATCAGCCGGTCGTACTGGCGTTGGCTGAAGAGCAGGTCCAGCATTCCCGCCGCGGTGCTCTGGTCGATCGCTTTGCGAAGCTCCTCGTCGATCGGCACGTCGGTGAGTGTGACGCGGATGTCCAGGCCGGATTCGTCGGTGATTGGCGTGATCACGCCCTCGGCCAGAACCTGCGCACCGCTGGGGGATCGTCCGCGCACCGAGACGATGCGAACCTTGTCGTCGTCAAAGCGGACCTTGCCGCGCAGGTCCATGACCGGGTAAGGGAAGCGTTCGAACGCGGCCTCGCCGTCGCGCAGGATGATCGAGCCGCTGATGAGCACGGGCGCGGGACCCTCGGGCGTTGCTTCGGTGCGCGAGACTTCGATCTGCGCGTCGAGCATGGCGGTGGGGCCGCCAAAGCGTTCGAGGTTTCGACGCACGACCGGCGGCGCGAACCAGAGCAAGCGCGGGTCCTTCTGAAGTTGGAAGTCGCGCGCCACCAGCGTGCAGGTATACGGCGCCGTGATGCTCGCGCCGTCGCTGCGGAACTTCACGTTGATCGCCAGGTCTTCCAGTCGCCCGTCGATCGCGGCGTCGACGCCCTCGCCCGAGACGCGCATCAGCCCGGAGACCCCTTCGAGGCGCGCCGTGCGTGAGCCGACGACTTCGGGCCGGCCCGCCGCGATGGGCAGGTTGAGCTCGACATCGCGAAGCTGGAGTTCGGCGCTGACGCCTTGCGCGCGGGCGTAGCGGAGCTTGACGCCGGCGAGATCGCCGCGCATGCGCATGACCTGCCAGGCGGCGCGGATGTTGGTGGGCACGCGGGCGCTGGTCCACTGCGTGAGGTCGATGGACGAAGTCTGAAACTCGCCAGCGCCGGCGGCCAGATCGATCACGCCGTCGGCCGAGAGGCTCTGGCCATCGCGCCCCAGCGGCTCGCCGCCGGACTGCTTGATGCGCAGGCGGTAGCGCCCCGCGGGCGTAGTGGCGGTGCGCAGAGGCGTGAGCGAGGCGCGGATGGGGAGCTTCGCGAGGGCGACGAAGCCGCCAGTCTGGGGGCTGGTGATGATGCCGTGCTCGCCGATCTCGATCACTGCGTCAACGGCGTCGATCGGCGGGAGCTGATTGGTTGAACCGCTGCCGGGGCTGAGGCGGAGCGCGGCGAGGTTGAGCGTGCCGGACGTGACGTGCTGGCTGATGCGCAGGACGGGGTGCTCGGCCTTGATGGAGGTTGGCTCGATGCGGGCGTTGAGCCAATCGGCGAAGCTGAGATCGATCAACAGCCGGTCGGCCGAGAGCAGGCGGCGGGCGTCGCCGAGTTCGCCGGTGGGATCCGGCACGGTGAGGACGGGTTGCTCGATGAGGAGCTGGCCGTCGAGCGTGAGGGTGACAGATTTGGCGTCAAAGTTGGCGCCGAGGGAATCGCGAATGATGCCTGTGGCGAGCCAGCGAGGCACAGGCCCGCGGGTGATGACGAAGGCACCGACGCCCAGGAGGATGAGGCCGCCGACTGCGATGCGCACGCACAGCCTGACTCTGCGAGCGCGCTTGCTGAGGGTCCGTCGTCCTGGTTTTTCGGCGCGCTCAGGATTCATGAGCCAAGGCATGATATGGAGCGGGGGTGAGGTTTGAGCCTGCCCTGAGCGAGGAAAGTGAAGCGGTTGCGTTGGCGATTCGGTGATCGGAAAGTGAAACTTGCAAGGCGGCGCAATGTCTCCCCCCGGGGGGGTTGCGCGCGGGCGGGAGCAGATGTCGCTACGCTCGATCGTGCCCAAGACCCGCCAGGTGTTTGCGTGCAGATCGTGCGGCGCTGTCCAGACCAAGTGGATGGGCAAGTGCCCGGATTGCGGCGCGTGGGACAGCCTCGACGCCGAGCGACTCGAGCCCAAGGCGCGTGTCGACCCGCGAGCGGCCTCAATGGCGACCTGGGACGATGCCAAGGACGAACTGGAAGGGGCCGATGCAACAGATCTCGTGCCCACCGGTGCGCGCCCGATCACCGAGGTCGCTAGCGCCGCGTCGATCAACCGCGCGCGGATCGCGACCGGCATCGGCGAGTTTGATCGGGTGCTCGGCGGCGGCTTCGTCCCCGGCTCTGCGGTTTTGCTGGGCGGCGACCCGGGGATCGGCAAGTCAACGCTGCTGCTGCAAGCCGCGGGGGCGCTGGCGCGGGCTGGCACACGGACGCTCTATGTCTCCAGCGAAGAATCGGCGGAGCAGGTGTGCATTCGGGCGTCGCGCCTGGGCGTCGCAACCTCGCCCGAGTTGTTTCTCCTGAGCGAGACGTCGCTCGCGCGGATCACCGAGCAGGCGGCGCGGACGCTCAGCGATTCGCCCGGCGGGCCGGGCGGGCGGCCCCCGGTGATGATCATCGACTCGGTGCAGATGGTGTACAACGCCGGGCTGGACGCCTTCCCCGGCTCGCTCACGCAGCTCCGGCGTTGCTGCGCCGAGCTAGTGTACTTTGCCAAGGCCAGCGGCGTCACGGTCGTGCTGGTCGGGCATGTGACCAAGGACGGCCAGCTTGCCGGGCCGCGAATGCTGGAACATCTGGTGGATGCGGTGCTCTACTTTGAGGGTGACCGGTATCACGCGCATCGCGTGGTTCGCGCGGTGAAGAACCGCTTTGGCACGACGCTGGAGATCGGGCTTTTCGAGATGCGCGAGGGTGGTCTGCAAGAGGCCACCGACGCCTCTGGCCTGGCGGTATTGAGCGGCGCGGGCGAGGCCCGCCCGGGAGCGGTGGTCTGCCCGGTGCTGACCGGCTCGCGCTGCCTGATGGTCGAGATTCAGGCGCTGACCGCGACGGGCTTTCTTGGTGCCGCCAAGCGCAAGAGTTCCGGACTCGACGCCAACCGGCTCGCGATGCTCATCGCGGTTTTGGAACAGCACGCCGGCCATCGGCTCGCCGATCGCGACATCTTTACGTCGTCGGTCGGCGGTGTGCGCGTGGTCGAGCCCGCGGCCGACCTGGCGCTTTTGCTGGCCATCGCTGGCGCAAACCTGCGCCGGGCTTTGGCGCCGGGCGTCGCGGTCATCGGTGAGGTCGGGCTGGGGGGCGAGGTGCGGCCCGTTGGGCAACTGGTGGCGCGGGCGCACGAGGCGCACCGACTGGGGTTTACGACGCTGATCGTACCGTCGGCGAGCGTGAAGGCGGGAGCGAAGCTTGACGAGCCATCGCTGGCGAAGATGAGATTGGTGCCGGTGAAGAACATCTCGATGGCGATCGAGCAACTGGGGTGAAGAGAGTGGCGAGCCGCGGGTTGCGACTCGCGAGTCGCGAGTTAGGGAACGCGAGGCGTATGACTTTCCACTGGCGACTTGAGACTCGCGACTCGCGACTTTCTGCCTTGGGTGCGGTACGCTTGGCCCCGCGTCAGTCGCTTGCGTCCGGGCGCACGCGTGGGTGGCGAGGTGGCGAGCAATGGGCGAGCGTGGGCGAATGACGGAAGAGACTTTTTCGAGAGTGATTTCTTATGGCGACCGGGCGTACACGCAAGCCTGCGAAAGTTCTGAGCAAGCACGATTACTACGAGGCGGCGGTGCAGGAGCCCGAGGCCGAGATCGACTTCATGCTCCAGGCGTTCAAGGCGTTCAAGCGCCCCAAGCCGGTCACGATGCGCGAGGACTTCTGCGGCACCGCGATCAACTCGATCGACTGGGTCAAGGCTGGCAAGCACAACCGCGCCATCGGCGTTGACCTTGACAAGGCCTTGCTGCGTGACGTCGCCAGCCGACGGATCGCTGAGCGGCTCGACGATGAGCAGCGCCAGCGCATCAACATCATCCCGGGCGACGTGCTGAGCCCGGAACTGCGCGCGGAGCATCTGCGTGCCGACGCGATCCTGGCGTTGAACTTTTCGTATTGGGTGTTCAAGCAGCGCGCGGTGATGCTGGAGTATTTCGCGAACGTGCGAGCGGCGCTGAAGCGCGACGGGCTCTTCATTCTCGATTTCTTCGGCGGCTCGGACGTGCTGGTCGAGCTCGAGGAGCGGCGGCGCGTCCGCAGGCACGGCGGGTTCACCTACATCTGGGATCAGCATCGCTACGACCCGGTGAGCGGCGACTATCAGTGCAAGATCCACTTTGAGTTTCCGTCGCCTCGCGCTCGCGCCGGCGTAGCGGACAAGGGCACCAAACGCCGCAAGGCGCCGGACCTGCGTCCGCCGATACGCAACGCGTTCAGCTACCCCTGGCGACTGTGGACCATTCCCGAGCTGCGCGATATTCTCGCCGACGCTGGCTTCAAACGTGCCGAGGTCTTCACCGAACGCGAGAACGCGCGCGGCGTCGGCACCGGCTTCTGGCAGATTACCAAGAGCGTCCCCGCGGACTTGAGCTTCGTGTGCTATATCGTCGCGGAGCCGTGAGGGTGGGGGGGAGCGGGGAGGGGGGAGGAGTCGCGAGTCGCGAGGGGGAAGGGCCGAGCTCAGCGGTGCGATAGCGGCGAGGCTGGTGCCCCGAAGCCCAAAGCCCTCGCCAAAAAAAACAAAGCCGCCTATAACGCAGGCGGCCTTGTCGTCGTTCCGAGGGCGGCTGAGAGAGGAACTCATGCCCTCGATCCACTTGGCAGACCAATCTACGATCCACGGCGCTTCGGGGTTGCGACTCGGATCACTCCGATTTGCAAACTTCGGGAAACTGCTGGCGGACTAGGCAATCTGGGTCGCTGAGCGGACCGCGCGGCGGCGGCGCATCGCCGCCAGACCGCCCAGGCACAGCATCGCCATCGCGCTGGGGGCCGGAACCGCCGCCTGGTTAAAACCGATTGCGGAGTAGAACTCGACCGAGCCGCTGGCGGGGATCACGAAGGACCACTGCAGGGCAGAAGAGACGCCGAAAATGTTCGTCGAGCTGCTGTTCAGGTTGGTCAGGTTGAGGCCCGTTGCGCCGCCAGCGCCGCTGCTCTGGAAGAAGAGCGCCGGGATGCGATCAGCGCCGGCCGGGGTGGTGGTGCGGTTGATGCCGAGCTGGAAGCGGCTGTTGGTGAAGCCGTTGATGTCTACGAAGTTGGAGCTGCCGGTCTCGGTGGCCCGGAAGTTGGTGGTGCTGCCGCCGACCGAGGCGAGGGAGTCGTCGTTCGCTGTCGTTGAGACGTTGGGCGAGACGAGGTTGTAGAAGTTGATGGTGAGCGGGTTGGTCGCTGAGTTGTTGGTGAGCAGGATGCGAGAGAGGAGGTTCACTGCGCCGCCGCCGTTGTTGGTTAGCGTGGTGGTGATGGAGGCGTTGAACAGGCCGCCAGCGGCGGTGCCCAAGTTGGTGTAGTCAAAGCGCCCGACGTTGGTCGAGACCTGCGTGAACGCGCGGCTGCCGAGCGCGCCGATGGTGCGGATGCCGTTGGCGTTGGCGTTGGCACCGGTGCCGACGCGATAGAAGAACTGGTTGTGCGAGATCCAGTCGTTGGTGAACTGGGTGACCCCGGTGGGGTTCAGGTCGGCGTTGCCGTTGATCCCGTCTTGGGTGTTGCCGTAGTCATAGCGGGAAGCGCCATCGGTCAGCGTCCGTGTCTGTGCCATCGCGACGCCACCGAACGCTGCCACGAGGATCGCGGCTGTCATGAAGCTTTTCATTTTCTCTCCATCTACGCGGCTAGGAAAATCCTGATCTCGCCAACCGGGCGCGCTCAGGCGTGCTGGCAGCCGCAACCATGCTCACCAAGCATGAACGATAATCCGCACGAGGCTAGCAAACGGCTCCGCAGAATGACCAGAGTCGAGCAAACTTCAGTAGATGCCCTCACAATCGCGGCATTTGTGAGGCATTCTGAAGCATTTCGATGCATGATCTCTCAGGGGAACTATCCAAGGGGTTCCCCTATTCGCCCAATGAATCTTGCCTGAATACTCGACTCGCGTTGTCGCGATGAAACACTTGCACCCATGAACACCGTCTTTCGCAACCTCCCGTCCCGCCTGATCGCGTCGATCGCCACGGCCATTCCGATCGCCTCCGCCCTTGCCTCGCCCGCCGCCTCGGTGATTCCGGTGGCGGTGACGCCCGGGTCAAGCGTCGCACCGATGCCCATCGAAGTCACGCGGCTCATTGCGCCCTCGCCCGCGCACTGGCTTGACGCGGTGTTCTGGGGCAACAGCGTCTGGATGTGGATCACCGCTTTCGCGACGCTCGCGATCGTGTTCGTGATCGCGATGTCGCTGCAACGGGTGTTTGTGTCGCGATTGCGAAAGGCCGCGGAGCGGACGACGACGCGAGTCGATGATTTGATGGTGGACGTGCTGGCCAGCATCCGCCCGACGCTGGTGCTGCTGGGCTCGCTGGTGGTGGCGACGCGCGTGCTGAACCTGGACCCGCGGGTGAACAACGTGCTGCAGCTGGTCGCGGTGGTGGCGGTGTGCATCCAGCTCTTGATGTCCAGCTCGCGCCTGATTGATTTCGGGCTCAACGCGCTCGCGGCTCGCTCCACCGGCAAGGACGGGCGCACCGATGAGACCGTCGCCAGCAGCATGGGCGTGCTGCGCTTCTTGTCCATGCTCGGGGTCGCGATCCTTGTGGTGCTGCTGGCGCTAGACAATCTTGGCGTCGCTGTGACCCCGTTGCTCGCCGGCCTGGGCATCGGCGGCATTGCTATCGCTCTGGCGGTGCAGAACATCCTGGGCGATCTCTTTGCCAGCGTCTCCATCCTGATCGACAAGCCCTTCGTCGTCGGCGACTTTATCGTGATCGGCGAAAAGAACGGCACCGTCGAACGCATCGGCGTCAAGACCACACGCATCCGCACGCTCAGCGGCGAGGAACTGATCGTCTCCAACAACGACCTGCTCAGCTCGCGCATTCACAACTTTCGCCGCATGATCGAGCGGCGCATCGAGTTCAACATCGGCGTCACCTACGAGACGCCGCCGGCGCTGCTCCGCCAGATTTCCGAGATCGTCAAGGCCGCGATCGAGTCTCAGGGTTGCCGCTTCAGCCGCTGCGCCCTCATGAAGCTCAACACCTACTCGCTGGACTTCAACATCGTCTACTTCATCACCTCGCGCGAGTACGACATCTACGTCGCGGCTCAGCAAGAGATCAACCTCACCGTGATCACCGAGTTCGCCCGACTCGGCATCAACTTCGCCTATCCCACCCAGCTCGAGTACACCGCGCCCG
>JBBQMD010000033.1:0-29626 GCA_038328575.1 Phycisphaerales bacterium
CGCAATGCCACATCGCCGTCACGTGAGCGCCGGCTCGAACTCCGCCAGGAGTTTCATGAGTTGGTCGTGGTCTATGGGTTTAATGAAATGGGCGTCGAAACCCGCCTCTTTGGACTTGAGACGGTCTTCATCCTGACCCCATCCGGTGAGGGCGATCAGCAAGATGCGCGTGCCATTTGGCTGCGCACGGATCTGGCGGCAGGCGTCGTAGCCGTTGAGTAGCGGCAGGCCGATATCGAGCAGCACAACTTCGGGCAGGAAGGTCAGTGCCGCGGCAACCGCCGCCCGACCGTCGGAAGCGGTGTCCGTGTGATGGCCAGTGAACTTCAACAACGCTGCGAGTGACAAAGCCGAATCCTGATTGTCGTCAACCACAAGGATGCGGCGGCTGATCGTGCTGGTCGGCTTGCTGGCGGTCAACACCGGTATCGGCGATTGTGGATGTTCAACCACGATCGGCAGGCACACGACGAACTCACTGCCATGCCCGAGGCCGGCACTGTGGGCGTGTACCGTGCCCTGGTGCATCTCGACAAGACTCTTGACAAGGGTCAGGCCGATGCCCAATCCGCTGACCGAGCGCTCAAGCGAGGTGTCGATCTGCACAAACATCTCGAAGATGCGGGGCAGTTCTTCGGTGGCGATGCCGATGCCATTATCCTTCAACCGGATGACGGCATGGTCGCCATCGCGTTCTGCGGTGAGCAGCATCTGGCCGCCCTTGGGGGTGTACTTGCAGGCGTTGTTGAGGAGGTTGCCGAGCACCTGCGCCAGCCGGGTCGGGTCGGCGTTGAGGTACATCGGCTCGGGCGCAATCTTGACGATCAACGTGTGGCCCATGCTCTTGTAAGACGCAGAGGCGGCCTCGACAGCATGGTGGATGGCGGAACTCAGTTCGGTCCGGGCTTTCCGGAGCTCGATCCTCCCGCGGCTGATGCGGCTGACATCAAGCAGGTCGTCAACGAGCCGGACCATCTGGCTGACCTGACGATCCATCATGGTCGATGCCGAGCGGATGGCTTCGTCTTCGGGACGCTGGACCTCGCGGCTGGCTGTAAGCCGCATGATCTGCAGCGCGTTGCGCATGGGGGCCAGGGGGTTGCGAAGTTCGTGCGCCAGCATGGCCAGGAACTCGTTTTTGCGGCGATCCGCCTCCTGCAGAGATTGTTCGTAGCGTTTGCGCTCGGTCACGTCGCGGGCAGCAGCGAACACGCCCCGCAGCTTGCGATTGCGGTCATGGAACGTGGTGGCGTTGTAGGAAACCACGGTTTCCTTGCCGTCTCTGGCGCAGGCTGTGAGTTCGTAGTCGGTGACCTTGCCCTCGCTCAGCACGATTTTAATGGCCGCCTCGGCGCGTTCGGGATCGGTGAAGTAATCCTTGAACGGCGCGCCGATCAGTTCGTCGCGGGTGGACCCGGTCAGCGCCTCCATCTGCTTGTTGACGTCGGTGATGATGCCGCGCGGGTCAGTGGTCATGAGCGCATCGATGTTCGATTCGATGAGCGAGCGGGTGTAGAACTGCTGATCGCGGACGGCCTGATCGAGCATCATGCGCTCGGCTTCAACCTGCTTGCGCGCCGTGTTGTCGGTGCCGATCAGCAGATAGCCGATGATGGTGCCTTGATCGTCGCGCAGGGCCGTCACCGACACCACCGCCGGGAAGCGGGTGCCGTCCTTGCGGATGTAGGTCAGTTCGTAGATGTCCTCGATCCCGCGCGAGGCCTTGAAGACGAGCGCTTCAAAGCCGGGGGTGATCGGGGTGCCGAGCTCAACGCTCAACGCCTTGGCGCGGGCGATCACTTCTTCCGGATCGGAGATATCCGCTGGAGTGATCTTGTTCATCACCTCCGCGGCGGCGTAGCCGAGCATCCGCTCGGCCCCGACATTGAAGATTTGGATAACGCCCTTGGCGTCGGTGGCGATGCTGGAGAAGTTTGCGCTGTTGAAAATGGCGCTCTGCAAAGCGCCCGTCTTCAGCAACGCGTCTTCGGCGTCCATTGTCACAGATTGAATGGAACTCTTGACGTAGCGCCTCTTCTTCCACACCTGAAAAGGTGTTGCTGCTTCGTGCCTCTCAGCGATTCGTCCAAGAGAAAAGTCAAACCTCGCGAGCAGCGTCAGCCGCCCTGACCAGATGGACGCGTTTTAACAGCGTATCGGGCGGTCTTCGCTGGGTGACGGGCTCATCTGCCCCCACGAACTGAGGAGGCGACGATAATCCTGAGACCATCCTAGCGCAACCACGCCTCTTCCCGAGAAGATTCTCAAAAAGCCTGTGTTTCGCGAACATGGGACGAACGGCGTGGATCGGGTGTTGCCAAGTCCGCCGCTTGACGACACGACTGGTGGGATGTGTGACATCGATCGCACCTTTTGCCATCTACCCGGCCGTGCTGCTCCGGCCCGTGCCAGCTATCCGGCTCTGCGGATCAGAGTGCCTTGGACGTGAGTTTTGACCCTGCCCACGTCCCCTTGACACAACCCCGCCCCGGCTACAACTTCCGGGTCAGTTCACGATCCGGGGGTGTTCATGGGTGCCGGACTATCGATTCGGCCTGAAAGACTGGTGCCTCCGGAACCGCCCCGATGCCACGCCGGTGTTCCCCCCGCGGACGATCAGTGATCACATCGTCCGACGGCGTCGCGGAGATCATTGATCCTGAAGCGCTCTCAATCTTCACTGAGTTGGAACTCACAACAATCAATCATCCTCGCTTCGTGGCCCACACCGGCATCTTCCAGATCGGCACGTCGCGCTTCATGCGATCGATGAACTCGCTCATGGCCCGCAGCGCCGGCCCGCGATGCGCCGACTCGATGATCAGCACGAACGAGGCCTCGCCCACGCCCACCCGTCCGCGGCTGTGCAACACGAACATCGCCTCGACCCCGAACGCCGCGCCGACTTCGCTCGCGATGCGTTCAAGCTCGCCTGTCGCCATCGGTTCGTACGCGGTATACGCCAGCGCGGCGAGCTCGCCAACTGCCGCCCTCTCGCCCGGGTGAGCGTCGCCGCGAGGCTCCTCAAGCCGCACGATCCCCTCGAATCGCACTCGCGCACCGACCAGCCCGGGTCCTTGGCGAGGATCTTCCGTTGTTGCGTCGCGGGTGAGCAAGAGACGCTCGGAGTCGCTCGTCACCGGCCCGTCCACAATGAACGCGCGCACGATCATCCGCCGCCCACCAGTGAGATCAGCGCGACCTCGTCGCCTTCCCGAACTTCTGAGTCTGGTTGCGCGAAACGTTGGTTGATCGCCAGTCGGGCGCCATCGGTTGCGAACGCGAGCGCCCGGTGCTGGATCCTGAGCGCAGCGAGCACAGTGCGGGCGGTGGCGCGCCCGCCCTTGTCACTCCGCGGGCCCATCAACACCTCGACGAAGCTCGCACCTGCTGCGCTGGCCGCCGGACCAAAGATGAGCACACGCACTCTCACGCTGCATGATATCGTGACCGTGCAGCCGGACGAAACCCGCATGACTTTCCGCAACGAACCATTCCGATTCTCCTCACCCAACGACGCGATTGACGCGATGCTCGCTGCGCTTGCGCTCGGCGCTCTCGCGCGTCACGCTGAATCGGAGTTGATCGACGCCAGCGCGGGTATCGGGCGCATCCTGTTTGCTGACCTCCGCGCTGACCGCGACAGCCCCTCGTTCGACTACTCAGTCGTCGACGGATACGCCGTTCGCTCAACAGATTTCGCGCCCTTGATGCAATATGACGCTCACGCAGCGACGCAATCGCCGCACAACTCCTTCGATGTGCGGGTCGTCGGCGAGTCGCGGATCGGCCGGGCACCGCCGCCTTGGCCCACGTCTTTGATCGATCCCGTGACCATCCGAATCTCGACGGGCGCGCCGATCCCGCCGGGCGCTGATCTAGTCATCAAGCGTGAGGATGTCGTGGAGCAAGAGACCGGCGCAGTGCCCGAAGCGGGCGCGTCTCGCGATCCCACCGTCGCAAAGATCTCAGTTCCCGTCGCGCTCGCCACGAGCCTCAAGGCGCGACACAACATTCGATTCGCGGGCGAGAACTGCCGGAGCGGCGATGTCGTCCTTCGCGCCGGCGAACGCCTCACCTCCGCATCCCTGGCCGCCCTCGCCGCGATCGGCGTCGCTCGCCCACCCGTCTTCCCGCGCTTCCGCGTCGCGATCATCTCCACGGGAGACGAACTCACCCCGACCGATCAAACGCCCTCGCATTTCCAGATTCGCGACAGCAACCTCCCGGCGCTCGCATCGCTCTTCGCGTCGCGCTCGTGGGCACACGTCGTCCTCGCGTCGCACGTTGCCGATGATCTCGCGCGGCTCGTTGACGAGCTCGCCAACGCCAGCCGCGCCGCCGATGCCATCCTTCTCACCGGCGGCGTCTCGATGGGCCACCGCGACCCGGTTCGTAAAGCACTTGAGGCCGCGTTCGGCGAGCGACTCCAAGTTCTCTTTCACGGCTTGCCCCAACGCCCCGGCAAACCAATGCTCGGCGCAATTGTGTCCCGCCCTGCCGCTTCCCCGATCCCGCTTTTCGGCCTTCCTGGCAACCCAGTCTCGGCGCTCGCCACCGCCCGACGGATCGCGATCCCGGTGCTCGCGCGCTGCGCCGGCCTCGCGTTTCTACCGCCTTCTGTACGGATAGCACTTGCGCACACCGACGAGCGAACACTGGACCTCTGGTGGCATCGACCCGTGGAGATCGCCCCGAATGGCCTCGCAACCCTTATCGACCTGCGCGGCTCCGGCGACCTCATCGCCTGCGCCCACAGCCACGGCTTCGTCGAAGTTCCGCCGAACACCACCATCAACCGCGCGGGCGACGATTCGCCCTCAATGCTTGAATACTTCCCCTGGAATGACTGACCGCTTCCGTCGACGCGCGATACGCTCGCGCAGCGCATCGTGCTCTTCGCTTCGGAGTGACAAATGTCCAACGCGTCGAATCCATTGCAAGGCCCACACTCGGCATCGCCCGGGGCTGAGGCCTCGCTCTCGCACATCGGCAACGACGCCAGTGCGCACATGGTGAATGTCTCCCAGAAGCAGATCACCGCTCGCGTTGCGACCGCCGAGGGCTTCGTCATGATCTCGCCCGAGCTTGCTCTGCGCATTCGTGAGAACTCGCTGGCGAAGGGTTCGTTGCTGGACACCGCGCGCCTCGCGGGCATCATGGGCGCCAAGCGCGTGGATCAGCTCATCCCGCTGTGTCACACGCTGCCGCTGGATTCGGTCGAAGTCTTCGCGACGCTCGAGCCGGGCTGTGTCCGCGTCACTGCGACCGTGCGAACGCATGCGCGAACGGGCGTCGAGATGGAGGCGCTGGCCGCGGTCTCCGTCGCGTGCCTGACGATCATCGACATGGGCAAAGCCGTCGACAAGGCGATGACAATCCAATCCATCCGCGTGATCGAGAAACGCGGCGGGCGCTCCGGCGATTACCATGCCCCCTCCGCCGGTGCTCCACAGCCCGCGCTAGCGGATCCCGGTGTACCCGTCGCTGGCGCACCAGACCAAGCATGAGCCACGATGATCCATCGAGACTCCCCGCGCGCCCCATTCGCGCCGCAGTGCTCACCGTCAGCGACCGTTGCTCGCGCGGCGACGCAGCCGACACCTCCGGCCCCGCGCTGCAGGAGTTGCTTCGCGTGCGCCTGCGCGCCGAGATCGTCGCAACTGCGTGCGTCCCCGACGAACTCGACGAGATCGCGGCCAAGTTCCGCCAATGGTCCGACCCCGCTCAGAGAATCGACCTGATCCTGAGCACAGGCGGCACTGGCCTCTCGCCGCGCGACGTGACGCCCGAAGCCGCGCGAAGCGTCTTTGAACGCGAGCACAACCCGCTGATGGAACTCGCGCGCCTTCGCTGTCTCCCCGCGTCGCCGCGCACGTATCTCTCCAGAAGCGTCGCGGGCACCCGCGCCGGCACGTTAATCCTGACGCTCCCCGGCTCGCCGCGCGGCGCTTTGGACTACCTCGAAGCCCTCGCCGACATCCTCCCCCACGCGATCGAAACCCTCCGCGGCGATGCATAACTGCGCCAAGGCCAGCCTCGCCGACGTCACCGACATCGACGTGCCCGCGCCGAGCGACTCGAATGCTCGCTCAGGTCCAGCACCGGCCGCGCTCAAGCCACCCACCGCCCGGTCAACAAACGATCCCACATCAACAAAGAAAAAACCCGCGAAGCGCAAAGCCTCGCGGGGACATCTCAACAGTTGCAAAATCTCAACCAATGGGCAGGACTGGACTTGAACCAGCGACCCTCGCATTTTCAATGCGATGCTCTACCAACTGAGCTACCTACCCGAGCGGGCCAAGTCTAGGCCCGCGTGGGCTCGGGTCAAACGCCGAGCGTGGGTGTCTACTGCAATGGTCGAACATCTCAGCGCGGCGACCGGACGCGATCGAATCAAGCGGGCAGAATCAACTGCGCTGTGGATTGGCCGCAAAGCGGCACGCCTCCTCCATCCGATAGCGAAGCAAATCGGGCCGATCGACATGCCTGCGCACAGCCACGTCGGAGCGGAGTGTTCGGTCGATCCAAATCCGTCCGAACCCTTGCGTCATCCCACCGCCGCGCACACTTTTCGCGCCGCGTCGGTGAGGTCGGTCGCGGGCTGCATAGTGGGGATCTCGGCGCGTGCCGCTTCCAGCAACTTGCGACCCGCGTCCACATTCGTGCCTTCCAGTCGTACCACCAGCGGCACCTTGAAGCCCACCTGCTTCGCGGCGTTCACGATCCCCTGCGCGATCACGTCACACTTCATGATGCCGCCAAAGATGTTGACCATCACGCCCTTGACGCGATCGTCGCTTAGGATAATCTTGAACGCCTCGGTCACCGCCTCTTCGCTGGCGCTGCCGCCGACATCGAGAAAGTTGGCGGGCTCCCCGCCGTGGAGCTTGATGATGTCCATCGTGGACATCGCCAGACCCGCTCCGTTTACAAGGCAGCCAATGTTACCATCCAGCGCGACGTAGCTGAGCCCGAACTCGCGTGCCTTCACCTCCGCCGCGTTCTCTTCCGTCGAGTCCGCCATTGCCTGCAGGTCCGGGTGCCTGAACGTTCCGCTGTCGTCAAAGTCGAACTTGGCGTCGATCGCGATCACGCGCCCGTCCGGGAACTCGGCGGTGGGGGGCGTAATCACCAGCGGGTTGATCTCCGCCAGCGAGCAATCTTTGGACACAAACAGCTTCGCCAGGTTCATCATCACCTGCACCGCCTGATTCACCTGCTTGCCCTTGAAGCCAAGCTCAAACGCGACGGTCCTCGCCTGGTGAGTTGCGAGCCCGGCCACCGGGTGGAGCGACGTCTTGATGATCGCCTCCGGTCGCTCGTGCGCGATCGTCTCGATCTCGACCCCGCCCTCGCGCGACGCGATCATGACGTTTCGGCGCGACTTGCGATCGGTCGTGATCGCCAGATAAAACTCCTCTTTGGCGCCGCCCTTGGCGCTCTTGGCACCGGGCTCGATTCGATCGGCGATGTCCACGCCCTGCGCGATCAGGAGCTTGGTCACCTCCAAACCTTCCGGCGGCGTCTGCGGCGACACCATCCGGTTCGCCAGCATGAATCGCGCGGCATCCGTCGCCTCAGCAGCCGAGCGCACGAGCTTCACGAATCCCGCCTTGCCGCGACCACCCGCATGCACTTGGGCCTTGACCACCGCCAGCGCGTCACGCTGCCCCGCGGCCTCAGCGATCCGCGCGTACGCGCCCTGCGCATCGTCAGCGCTCTGAATCATGTCGCCGGCTGGCACTGGAATTCCAAAGGATGCCAGCAGCCCGCGCGCTTGATACTCGTGGATCTTCATAGGTGGGGATGGTACCGCCCAGAGCCCGGCACAGCGCAGCAGCGCCGCGAACCACGCTGGCGGTCGGAAGCAGAACGAACGGTGACGGAGAAACAGAATCAAACTCCCGATGCGCAAGCCGAAGCCGAAGCCGAAGCCGATGCCGAAGCCGAAGCCGAAGCCGAAGCCGAAGCCGAAGCCGAAGCCGAAGCCGAAGCCGAAGCCGAAGCCGAAGCCGAAGCCGAAGCCGAAGCCGAAGCCGAAGCCAGAAACGTTCCACGTAGAGGACGCCAACGACAGACACAACCGCCACGGCCAAAACCATCTTGCACGATTACAGGGGGCGCCCAAGAAGCAACGAACGGCAACCCGTGTCACGGCTGGCTACTGAGAGCCGCGAAGCACGGAAACACGACGTCAGCCACCTGCACTCAAACGTGCCGGCTCACGCGGAGACGCGGGCACTGATGCCCACTCGCGCTGACTTGAGCCGGTTTCTGCCAATCGCCGCCAACTTCCGTGATTTCTGCCGACTTCCGCCGACTTCCGCCGGCGACCGCCGGCGACCGCCGGCGACCGCCAGTCACTGCCGACTTCTGCCAATCGCCCCCGAATTCTGCCGACTTCTACCAATCGACGCCGACTGCCGCCGACTGCCGCCGATCGCAGCCGATCGTCACCGACTTCCGCCGACCGCCACCGACCGCCACCGACTTAAGCCGACATCCGCCGACTTGCGCCGCCTCGAATCAATACTTTCGGATCACGCCGCGCACGATGCCCTGAACCTTGCACTCGCGCACGAGAATCGGCGAGAATGCGGGATTGGCGGGCTGGAGGCGGATGTGGTCGGTCTCGCGGAAAAAGGTCTTCAGCGTGGTCTGGCCGTCGGGAAGCAGCGCGACGACGCGATCGCCATTCCCGGCGACCTCGGTGCGCTCGATGAGGACGAAGTCGCCATCGAGGATGCCTTCGTCTTTCATGCTATCGCCGGTGACCTTGAGCGCGAACATGCTCGACTGCTTGCCGGCACGCGGGCCGAGCAGTTCGACGATGTCCAGCTCATCGGAGTCGGCCACCTTCTCGATCGGATACCCCGCGGCGATCTTGCCCACGAGCGGGAACCGCAGCGGACGGCTCTCATCAGGAACCGCGACCCCCTCAGCGATCGACAAAGAGCGTGCCTTGTTCGGCTCCCGGACGAGCGCGCCCTTCTTGATAAGCGCTTCGACGTGCTCGAAGACGGTCACCTTGCTGACGCCGATCTGATCGGCGAGCTCCTGCATCGTCGGCGAATAGCCGTAGCGAACGCGCCAATCGCGAATCAGCGAGAGAATACGGAGCTGCTTGGGAGTGAGGTTCACGATTGATCTCCGGAGATGCGGCGGGGAAACGCCCGCCAAGGTTCGATTCGACACGCCCCAGCGACGGGAGCGTGAGCTTGAGCCAGTTTGCGTACGACGAGCGGATGGCGCGAGCAACGCCCTCACGCCCGCCGATGATCTGTGATTGACGGGACAACTTTGCCTCGACGGTCAGGATCAGCTCCGCCGCGCTGAGCGGCTCGATATCGTCGAGCCCGATTGCGTACGCCTCGTGGGCCTTTGGTCCTGAGGCTTCGAGTTCATCCGCGTTATCATCCACACACGAGCGAGCGGCTTCAATATCAGTATCAATGGCACCCGCAAGCATGACCCGTCCGTCCGGCAGTGCGTCTAGCGGCTGAACAAACTCGCCACCGGGGCCCAGAAACACCAGCGGGGTCGGTGCGCCAGCACGCGTAGAAAGCGGTCGTGGTGCCGCCGCCCGGGCTGAACTGTCAGGGACAGAATCGCCCCACGCGCCAGCGACGGCAAGGACACCGCTGACGGCAGCGGTCAAGAAACGAGCGACGCCGAAGCGCCCAGCGGCGGCTTCATGACGAAGAAACGACAGGGCATGGGGGTGCTCGATCATCGGTCGGTTCTCCAACGGCAGGTCCCGATGGGTTCCACCCTCGAAAGCTCAGTGTCCGCACTCCGACGGACTGGGAACGAGATACACGCAAGAGCAACAGGCAACCGGCATCTGGCGACAGGCATCAGGATCACGAAACCACAATCGGTTGCTGCACGCTGGCAGGGCGGCGTGCATTCTCATTCGATTCATTGCTTGACCGAACCCGTCAACACATCACATCGCACACGAGTTGAGTCAGATGATTTACAGTCCTTGAAACACCTAGCCATCTGATCGGTGTCTCAGATTCGATCGGCATTTACTCGTCGATCTCCTGACTTTCCGAACCCTAAGTTCGGCAAAGGATAGCCGATCATCGACCACACGGCAACGTTTGTGAGGATAATTTTCACCGAAATCTGGTTTTCACTCGGTGTCACGACCCGTACCGCAGCCTTTTGTATGGGTCACAGCCATCAGACGCCAGATATTGTGTTTTCTCGCGTGGTTGTTTGCAGCAACTGGCGGCCCGCCGTCGGCGCCCCGGTCATGATGGGCGCACCGTCGCCACAAACTTTGACCCCACTCGCGTGACGACGCGGCGGATCTCGAGCATTGTCAGTTGCGAGCGGAGCGACCCCACCTCGATCGACGTGCGCTGCGCCAGGTCCTCTAGCGTCAGTGGCGCACCGAGCTGATCAACGAGCATCCGTTCGGCGTCGGAGAGCGTGGCCCGAGCGAGGGTGGACGATGCCGGTGGCTCGCTCGCTCTCCGATTTTCGTTGGTATCTTGCTGGCCGACGAGTGCCGAGAAAAGCGACCCACCGGCGGTCGAAGTTTCCCTCTCCGCATCCTCACCGCTCGACGTGGGCGTGTACCTCGCGTCATGCGTTCCCAGGTGCAGGTGTCGTGCGGGGGTGTGCAGGGTTTCGAGGATGTCTGCGGGGCTGGTGACGAGCGTCGCGCCGCCAGCACGCAACAGGTCGTGGGTGCCTTCACTTGCGGGTGAGTCGATCCGACCGGGAATGGCGAAGACTTCGCGTCCGTGATCTTCGGCCGCGAGGCGAGCCGTGATGAGCGACCCGCTCTTACGCCCGGCTTCAAGCACGAGCACACCGAGCGACAACCCGGAGATGATGCGGTTGCGGGCGGGAAAGTTCTCCGCTGAAGGCGGGGTGTCCAGCGGGAGTTCGCTGATGACCGCCCCGCGCCCCGCCGCGATCTGCTCAAAGAGCGGCGCGTTGTCGGGCGGATAGGTGTGTTTCAGGCCACAGCCCAAGACGGCGATGGTGCGGCCATTGAGTCGCAGCGCCGCTCGGTGCGCCGCGGTGTCGATGCCGCGAGCGCCGCCGGAGACAATGGTGATACCGGCGCTGGCCAGTGCGCCAGCGAAGCGCTCGGTCTGTTCGATGCCATAGTGGGTGCAGTCGCGGGATCCGACGATGCCCAGCGGATAGCGATCGTCGGTGTCGGCGCGCAGCTCGCCGCGGACATACAGGATGGGCGGCGGGTCAGGAATCTGGCTGAGCAGGGCCGGATACTCGGGCGTGTTGCGGCTGATGATGCGGATGCCCAGGTCCGCGGCGGCCGCGAGTTCGCTGTCGGCACGGGCGTGTGCATTCGCGGCCGAATCCAGGATCAGACGGGCCAGCCGGTTGCTCACGCGGTGGACGGTCGCCAGGCGGTCTGACGTCGCCCCGAATACGCCCTCGGCGGTGCCGAAGGTTGCTAGCAGGCGCGCGATGAGGATCGGCCCCAGTCCGGGCACGAGCGTGAGGGCCAGAAGCGACTGGGCGCGCTCAGGTGCGGTGGGGGGTGGGGGCGTAGATGGCGGCGTGGGGCGGGGCATGCCGCCGGAGGATACTGGAGTGGCGGGCGTGCGGAGTGACAAGTCCCAGGAAATGCGCGCCGGAGCGCAAAAATGAGCGTGGCCAGGCGGGGCGTGCCGATATTGCTTGGGTATGAACACGCAGCTGAACGGGTGGAAATCTGGCGTTTTTGGCGCGCGGCGAGCGTTGGTGGCCTCGGGCTTGTCCGTGGCGCTGGTGCTTGCCGGCTGCTCCGGTTCGGGGATCTCCAATCCCTTCGAGTCCAGCTCACGCTCGACCACGCGCCCGGAGAACAAGCGGGCTTCCAAACCGACGCCAAGCGCACCGGTTACCAAGACGCCGACGGTTGAAACGCCGATCCCGCGTGCGATTGTGCCGGGGGTCGCTGGTGAGCCGGATGTCCGCGTGCGATTGAGCGCCGGGGTCTCTTCGGTGACGGTCCGATCTACGGGCGGGCTGGTGTGGGCGGCGGCTCTGGGCAGCGGGCGGCCAGCGGCGCGATTGGTGTCGCCGGTCAAGGTGCGAGTGACATCGCAGGGTTGGGAAGTCTCAGACGCAGCGGGGCTCAAGGGAACGTTTGACCGGCAGGCCGAGCTGCGGCTACTGCCCCAGGCAGACGGCGTCGGCGGCCCGGTCGGCGGCGCGGTCGCATCGGGCCAGAAGAACATCGGGTATGGCGCGCCGAGCTCGGGCGCGAGCGCGCAGCACGGCGCAACACTGACAATCGACGGGCGACGCTATCCCGGCGTGCTCGCGCTGACGGCGCGAAGCGATGTGGGCGCGTGGGCGTTTGACGTGATCTCGCAGGTCGGGGTGGAGGAGTACATCAAGGGCGTGGTCGCGGCGGAGATGTACGCGAGCTGGCCGCTTGGCGCGTACCAAGCTCAGGCGGTCGCGGCGCGGAGCTATGCGCTGCACGAGCGCCAGCGCGCACGCTTGATCGGTTCGAGGTTTGATGTCGAGAGCAGCGTCGCCGATCAGGTGTACAGGGGCGTCGAGATGGCGCCGCAGGTCCACAAAGCCGTGGACGACACGCGCGGCGTCGTGCTCACCTGGAACGGCAGCGTGCTGCGCTCGTACTACCACAGCACCAGCGGCGGGCGCGGCGCCAACGCTCGGGACACCTGGCCGACCTCGCGCGGGTTTGAATACAACCTGGGCGGGCCGTTGCAGGCGACGCCTCGCGAAGAGTCGGGTATGACGTCGCCATACTTCCGGTGGGCGGTCAGCCGTACACGGGCCGACGTCTCGGCCCGGATGCGTCAGTGGGGCAAGGACCACGGCCAAGCCGTGCGCGAGCTGGGTTCGATCACGCAAGTCGTCGTGAGCGAGCGGAACAGCGTGGGCCGCCCGGCGAAGTTCGCCATCAGCGAGAGCGCGGGGCGCACGTTCGTGTTGACCGGCGAGCAACTGCGACAGTCGCTGAACGTCAACGCGCCAGGCTTCGGCGCGATTGTGCGAGAGAACCGCGTCAACAGCTCCGACATGGAGTGGCAGATCATCGGCGATGTCGCGACGATCCGCGGGCGCGGCTTCGGTCACGGCGTCGGCCTCTGCCAGTATTCCGCCAAGGAACTCGCCGCCCGCGGCATGGATTGGCAGAGCATCCTCAACCGCTTCTACGTCGGCGCGAAGATCGAGCGGGCCTATTGAGGGAGGGGCAACGGGGGATTGGGCGCTCTGCGATGGGGCGGTCATGGCGCCGGCACTCGCCACGCGGTGGTCCAGCACCTGACGATGGCGGCGGGCCCGGGACAGCGGTCGTCGCGGCGAGGTGCGTGGGTGTTCTCGGACGCCGCGTGAGCGGAATTCCTTAAAGAGGGCGGTTCAGCACAGCAACCGACAGGCGTCGGCAACAGGTTTGCCGCGCCTGGTATCGGTTTGCTTGCTCGCGTTGCCAGCGGTGCTATGTTCATTCTCGGACGGAACAGATTCGTCGTCCCGGTCGCGGGATGGATGCCAGAGTCTGTCGGCGATGGCCTTGCGAATGTCGCGAAACTGAGACTCGTCGGGGCCCGTTGGGGCTCGTTGAGGGGGCGGGGAGCGTTGAGGGGTAGGATGCCTGATGCAGCGCGTCGGCTTTGACAATGACGACATCGAGCGGGTGCTCAGCGCGACGGACCTCGTGCGGCTGATCGCTCAGCACATCGCGCTGAAGAAGAAGGGTCGCGAGTACGTCGGCGTCTGCCCGTTTCATGACGATCACTCGCCGTCGATGACCGTGAGCCCCAACAAGCAGATCTACAAGTGTTTCTCGTGCGGCGCCGGGGGCGATGCGCTGAAGTTTGTGCGCGAGTATCACCGGATGGCGTTCCGCGAAGCGCTGGAGTTTCTGGCGGATCGAGCGGGCGTGAAGCTGACGCCCAGGCGGGCCGAGCGGGTGTATTCGCCCGAAGAGCTCAATGATGGCGCGAACGTCTCGCGCGAGGACCTGGCGATCGCCAACGCCACTGCGATGGAGTTCTATCGCGCGATCCTCAAACACCCGGAGCACGGCAAGGGCGCCCGCGAAATCATCCAAAGGCGCGGCATCGCCCTAGAGATGGTCGAGCGCTTCAAGCTCGGTGCCGCCCCAGATCGTTGGGACGGCCTGGCGATGTTTGTTGCCAGCAAGGGCCTCGATCAACGCGCCTTCCTAGGCGCCGGGCTCATCAAAAACCGCGAGCACGGGCAGGGGGCCTTTGATCTCCAGCGCAATCGCCTGATCTTCCCGATCTTCGATCAGCTCGGGCGCACCATCGCCTTCGGCGGGCGGCGCATCAACGACGCAGACGAGCCGAAGTACATCAACTCGACCGAGTCGTCGCTGTTCAACAAGTCCGCGTCGCTGTACGCGCTCAACTTCGCCAGCGCCGAGATGCGCGAGCGCAAGACTGCGATCATCGTCGAGGGATACATGGACGTGATCGCCTGCCACCAGGCGGGGGTCACCAACGTCGTCGCGACGCTGGGCACCGCCCTGACGCCGCAGTCGGCCCGCGTGCTGTCGCGCTTGTGCGAGAAGGTCGTCCTGTTCTTTGATGGCGACGACGCCGGGCAGCGAGCCGCGGATCGCGCCGTTGAGGTCTTCTTCAACAGCTCGCTGGAGGTCCGCATCGCGACCATGGCCGGCGCTCGCGCCCGCGGCTTCACGCAGGCCAAAGACCCCGACGAGCTGCTCAAGCAAGAAGGCGGCGTCGGCCTGCTCAAGTCCATCATCGACGGCGCGACCGAGGCGCTGGAGTATCGCTTCCTTCGCCTGCGCGACCGGCTCTCCGGCTCATCAATGAACCAGCGCTCGACGGCGGTGATCGAGGAACTCCGCCGACTTTCAGATCTCGGGCTGAACGACCTGAACCCGATCCGGCGTCAGATGGTGATCCGCCGGATCAGCGAGCTTGCCGGCGTTGGCGAGGAGAGCGTGCGGAGTGCGATGCGAGAGTTTGAGCCCCGCCAGCGCGTGGGGCGCACCAACGGTGCATCCGGCTATGGCGCTGCGGGCGGCAGTGGCAGTGGGGGGGCTGGGGATCCCGGAGACGGTTCTCGTGAGGGCGGACGTGCGGAGGCGAGCCGCGCTGCGAGCGGCCCGTGCGAGCACGCGCTGGCGTTTGTGATCGCGGAGCCGAGCCTGTGGCTGACGCTGGACGCGTCGCAGCGCGAAGCGCTGTGCGAGGACGCGTTTGACGCGCCGGGCCTGCGCGCGATCGCGCGCCAGCTGTCGTTGATCGGTGCGGACGCGACCGAGTCCACGCTCACGCGCGCGTTTCGCACTCTGGCCTCTGGCGATGCGGGGGCCGCGCTCACGGCCCTCGCGATGTCCGTCGAGACGGCGTATCAAGGCGATGTCCAGAAGCTGCGGGCCGACTTCGCCAGCGCGATTATCGCCGCTCGCGCCACCGCCCTCGAACGCAAGGCCGCGGACACGACGCTCCCGCTGACGACCCGCATCACGCTTCAAAAGGACGCGAAGCAACTGCGTGCGAAAGTGCGGAGCGTACTTGCCGGGGGGTAGGAGAGCACGCTAAGGTTTCGTTCACATAGGGCATACACCTGTGAAAGCGGGGTAGCTCGGGTGTCGAGGGGCCTCGGGGGCGGCGAGAAGTCGGCTTGAGAGTCGGACGGACGGATCAGAAACACTTCGACGCGGGTTTCATTCGCATTGGATTCATTCCTGACGGGCCACAGGAGTATCGCCAGATGATGGGTGTACCAGAGAATCTGTCGAAACTGCTCGCAAGCGTGCAGAGCCGCGGCTGGGTGAGCTACGAAGAACTCAACAACGCGATCCCCGACGAGTGGGTATGCCCCGAGCGACTGCACGAGTTACTGGTGACGCTGGACCGCCTGGGCTTGGAAGCGATCGACGAGATGGAGTTTCGCGCCCGCCAGTGGCGCGACAGCAAGCGTCGCGTCGAGGGTGCTGGCCAACCCGTGGTCGTGGGCACCAACGACCGCCCGGCCCGCGCAATGACCGTCGTCGGTGGCGAGCGCTCGGGCTCTGCGTCCTGGAGCGCGATGAACTGGAACATGCGGAGCGGCCCAGCGGCGCACCCCCAGAAGGCCCGCCCGATCGAGCCCGAGCAGCACAACGAGGCCGACGAAGAACTGCTGGACGACGAGGAACTCGCGGCCCTGCGCAAGGAGCTGGCCGCGGAAGCGGCGCAGGTCGAGGCTGGCAGCCGGCGCATCGACGACCCGGTGCGGATGTACCTGACGCAGATGGGCACGATCCCGCTGCTAGCGCGTGACGAAGAGATCCGCCTGGCCAAGAAGATCGAGACCACGCGGATGATCTTCCGGCGTCGCTGTCTGGAGAGTGATTACATCCTGACCCACGCCGTAGGCATTTTGAAGCAGGTACACAGCGGCGAGCTTCCCTTTGACCGGACGATGCGGATCAGCACGCTGGAGGCCAACGCCCGCGAGCGGATCGCCAAGCGCATCCCCTACAACCTCGCGACGATCGAGAAGCTGCTGAAGCTCAACCTGGTGGACTGGGAGAACGCGCGAGCCGCGCGCAAGGCCCGCGATCGCGAGCGATACATCGAGCTGCACGAGTCGATGTCGTCGCGCCGGCGTCGCCTCGCGGTGTTGACCGAAGAGCTGTGCCTGCGAACCGGCCGAATCATCCCGCTGATGAAGAAGCTGCGGTCAATCAGCCGCAAAATGACGGAGCTGCGCAGCGAGCTGAAGAACCCCGCGAAGGTGCGGCGGCTTAACTCTGAGGACCTCTCGGCCATGCGTGACGAGCTTGACGGCTTGCGCCGCGAGACGCTCGAAGAGCCGGCGGACCTCGCAACTCGCGTCAAAGCGATCGACACCGTGTTCTGGGAGTACGAGCAGGCCAAACGCGACCTTTCGGGCGGCAACCTCCGCCTGGTGGTCAGCATCGCCAAGAAGTATCGCAACCGCGGGCTGAGCTTCCTGGACGTGATCCAGGAGGGCAACACCGGCCTGATGCGGGCGGTGGACAAGTACGAGTACAAGCGTGGCTTCAAGTTCAGCACCTACGCCACGTGGTGGATCCGCCAAGCCATCACCCGCGCGATCGCCGACCATGCCCGCACCATCCGCGTGCCGGTACACATGATCGAGACGATGACCAAGCTGCGGAACATCCAGAAGATGATGTTCCAGGAGATGGGGCGCGAGCCGACGATGGACGAGCTCTCCGACCGGGCCGCGATGAGCCTTGTGGAGGTGCGCCGGGTCATGAAGATCTCGCGCTCGCCGGTCTCGCTTGATCGCCCGGTTGGCGAGACGGAAGACTCGTCGTTCGGTGACTTCCTTGAAGACACCAAGGGCGAGTCGCCCGTGCAGACCGCCACCAGCGATTCGCTCAAGCAGCGCATCGAGCACGTGCTCAAGAGCCTGACGTATCGCGAGCGCGAGATCATCAAGCTTCGCTACGGCATCGGCGACGGCTACACCTACACGCTCGAAGAGGTCGGGCGCATCTTCAAGGTCACGCGCGAGCGCGTCCGCCAGGTCGAGGCCAAGGCGATCCGCAAGCTGCAACACCCCGTGCGCTCGCGCAAGCTCGCGGGCTTCCTTGATCGCACCGGCGTGAGCATCGCAGAGATCAAGCCCGGCAAGCCCGTCGTCCCATCTGTTACGGGCGGGAACGAGCACTCAGGCTTCCCAGCTGAGCCGATCGTCGATCTCAACCCGACGCAGATCGCAACGCTGGTCGAGATCAGCGCCGGGTCATACGCCGGCGTGCGGGAACTCGCCGAGGAAATGGCCGAGCTGGGCTGAGCCCTGCGCGGAAAACTGAATACTCATCGCGCGACCCGATGCGTGATCACGCGAGATCGTCATCTCACGCTCGCGCGCCGTGCCCGGCCTCACGCCCGATCAGCATCATCCCCGCGACCATGCCCGCCACGCCGATTGCGCAGAGCACCCCGAGCGTTGGCAGCATCGCCTCAAAGGTGGACCCGCGCCAGATTCCCCCTTCCAGCGCGAGCATGCCCCAGCGCACCGGGCTGATCAGGCTGAGGCGCTGCATGAACGCCGGCATCACAAACAGCGGGACCGCCGCGCCGCCCAGCATCGCCAGCATCATCATGATTCCCCATCCCCCGCGGCTCACTGCCTGCTCGCTCCGCCCCACGGTCGCAGCGAACATCATGATGCCCGAGAACGCGATGATCGTCGCGCCAGCCCCCAGCACCAGCGACAGCGGCTCCACCGGTTGAACGCCGAAGACCACCCGCGCCATCACCACCAGCGCCAGCACAACAGCGCCCGAGACGATCGCGGCCGCCAGTCCCTTGGCCAGTAGGATTCGGCGTGCGGACAGTGGCGAGACGCACAGGCGCGTGAACGTGCCGCGCGTCCGTTCGCCGGCCAGGCTCGCTGCGAAGCCCATCGCGCAGCCCATGATGCCCCACATCATCCCCTGCGGAAAACTGATCGCGTACGCGTTTGATGGCAGATCCGATCGCGCCCGCACCGGAGCTGTCTCGACCGTGATTGGTGCAAAGTTCGCCAGCGGCGACGCAGCCATGTTTCCCGGCGCAGCGCCCGGCCTCGCCGCCGCCTCGCCAGTCGGCTGATTGAGCGCCGATGTGGTCGCGCCCAGCGTGTCCAGCGACGAGAACAGCGTGTTCAGCAGCAGCCGGTTCGCCACGCTGACCTCGCGGCTGGCGTTGATCGACGCCCGCGACGTCTCCAGCATCCGCTTCGAACTCGCCGGGTCAGCAAACGTCGTCGCCAGTTGCTGATACGCCGTCTTCTGGATGATCCCTTGCAGCCAGCCGCTCTCGGCCTCGCGCGACGGATCGATCCCGACCTCGATCTTCGCGCCCCCGCTCCCGCTGAAGAGCTGGTCCTGCTGGGCCCCAAAGCCCGCGGGCACATGGATGTATGCCACCGCGTTGCGAGACAAGACGGCCGCACGCGCTTGTTCCACGCTCTGCGCTGGCGCGACACGAAGCTCCGCGTCCCGTGTGAGCGCCCGCACAAACGCGCCCGAGGCGTCGCTGTTGTCGCTATCGACAACCGCGATGTCAAGACCCGTCGCGGCATCGCCACCGCCCCGCGAGAACACCGCCCCGAAGAAACACGCGAACAGGATCGGGAACACGATCGCGAAGAAGCACGCCGAGCGATCGCGCAGGAGCATGCGCAGGTCATTCAACACAATGGCGAAGATGGCGTTCATCGTGGTCCCCTGTTCGTTCGAATGGGCCGCGTTCAACGCGCCCCGCAATCACAAAGCGCTCTGCCGCCCGTCGCGCCGTATCAGTCACGAAGCTCGCGCCCCGTAAGTTTGAGGAAAACCGCCTGAAGGTCGGGCGACTGAATCGTCGCGGATTTCACGCCGCCCCGTTCGCCCTGGTCGAGCGCCTGACGAAGCACCTCCAGCGGGCGATCGGTCACGGTCAACTCCGGCGTCTCGGCGTTGAAGCGTTCGACGCGGACGACGGACGAGCCGCCGTGCATGGTGATGAGGTCGTCGACCCGACCCAGGGCCAGCAGCTTGCCGTGATCGATGATCGCGACGCGATCGCAGAGCTGCTCCGCCTCTTCCATGTAATGAGTCGAGTAGATCACGGTCTTGCCCTGCGATTTCAACAAACGAACGATCTCGAACAGCGCGTGACGCGAGTGCGGATCCACGCCCGCCGTCGGCTCGTCCAGCAGCACGATCGCGGGGTCGTGTATTAGAGCCGCGGCGACATTCAACCGTCGCTTCATCCCTCCGGAATACGCGCTGACTCGATCGCGCCCACGCTCAGTCAGGCCCACCATTCGCAGGCACTCATCAACGCGAGCCGCGAGCGTCGCGCGAGGGAGCGAAAACAGCGAGCCAAACAGACGCAAGTTCTCGATCCCCGAGAGCTCGTCATACAGCGAGATTGACTGCGTCGCGATGCCCAGGTACTTCTTGGCGGGGCCGTCAAACGGATCTAGCTCGTGCGGATCGCCCGGCACGCGCAGCGAGATTCGCCCGCTGGAAGGGCGCAGCAAGCCGACGATCATGCTGATCGTCGTGGTCTTGCCGGCGCCGTTTGGCCCGAGCAGACCGAAGACCTCGCCATCAGAAATCGAGAGCGAAAGTCGATCGACCGCAATGCGCGCGCTCTGCCCGGATCCGAATCGGCGGGTGACGTCGCTGAGCGTGATCATCGGTGCGTCGCCCTCGGAGTGAGCCAGTTCCTGTTGGCTGGAGTCAATGCGGTTGAAGCGTTTGGGGAGGTGGGGAGCGAAGGCCGAAAAGTGTGACTCGCGGCGCTCAGGCCGGCGTGGATTCAAGCTCGCGCTCGACCTCGCCCCAGCTCTGCGCGATGCTCCGCGGCGAGAAATCAAACCGCAGCCCCGCCGCCTCGAACAACTCCGGCAAGGGCTTCGACCCGCCCAGCGAAAGCGCGGCCTTGTAATCGCGTATCGCCACGCCCGCGTCGCGCTTGTATCGCCCGAAGAGCTGCAGCGCCCCAAGCTGTGCGATGCCGTACTCGATGTAGTAAAATGGCGCACCGAACAGATGAAGCTGGCGATGCCAGAGCGCGTCGCGATAGTTCTCAAGCCCTGACCAATCAACATCGCCGCCAAATCGCGCGATCACGTTGTTCCAGGCCTTCGCCCGATCGGCCCGCGAGTGGCCCGGGTTGGTATAGATCCAGTGCTGGAACTGATCGATCGTCGCGATCCAGGGCAGGATCGTCGCCAGGCTCTCCATGTGTACGCGCCGCGCCCGCACCGCGTCCTCAGCCGAGTAGAACTCGTCGAGGTACGGGTAGCTCGTGAGCTCCATGCTCATGCTCGCGACCTCGCAGAACTCCAGCGGGATGTCCGCGCGATACGCCAGCAGGTTCTCCCCCCGACACAACAACGAATGAAACGCGTGCCCCGCCTCGTGCACCATCGTGTCAACGTCGCGCTGCACGCCCACCGCGTTCATGAAGATGAACGGCAACCGACGCCGGTGCCGCATCGACTGATAGCCCCCAGGCGCCTTGCCGGTGCGCGAGTCCAGGTCAAAGCAGTCGGCCCCGTCGCGCAGCGCATCGAACATGCTGCCCAGCGACGCGTCCATACGGTGGAACAGCCGGCTCGTGCGTGCCAGCAGCTCTCCCGAGTTCTCAAACGGTCGCAGCGGCGGGCGGCCCTTCACGTCCACCGACAGATCCCACGGGCGCACCTTGCCGACTCCCATCTCGCGCGACCGATCGGCGTGCAGCCGGCGCAGCGTGGGAACCACGAACTGCTCGACGCCAGCGGCGAAGTTGTCGCAATCCGCCGGCGTGTAGTCAAAACGCCGGCGCGCCTTGAAGGCGTACGCGCGATAGTCCTTGAACCCGGCGTTCTCCGCCGCACGCTGGCGAAGCACGAGCATCTTGTCGAACACGTCATCGATCGCATCGCGATCCTTGAAGCGGCGCTCGGTCGAGAGCTTCCAAGCCTGCTCGCGCAGGGTGCGGTCCAGCTCCTCCTGAAACTTGCCCATCTGCTGGAGCGTGCGTTCCACGCCCTTGAAGTTCACCGACATCCTGGCGCTGATCTCCGAGTACTCCTGGTCGAGCTTGGTCAGCTCGGTCTCCAGCGCGATGTTCTCCGGCCGGAAGATCTCAAGCGCGCAGCGCAGGTCGCGCACCAGCACCGCGTACCGCGCCGCGTCCAGCTCCACCAGGTGCGGGCTCTGCACCAGCTTGCGGTCCAGCTCAAAGCTGACTTCCTTCAGCTTCGGCTGTACCTGTTCGACGTGCGCCAAATACGCGCCCTTGATCTGCGAGTCTTCGGTGTGGCAGGTCATCTGAATGTAAAGCTCGTCACCCGCCTCGCTGGCCGCCGCGTCAAGCTCCGAGCGATCCAGCAGCAGCGTTTCGACGTCCGCCTTGGAATGCAGCGGGCGATCAATCAACGCCTTGTATAGCGGTGCCAGACTCTCCCAGCGGCTGGCATCCAGCGTCTGCGGCACAAACTCCGACACCGGCTTGAAACTTGGAACCATCTGAGCAATCCTCCCTGAAAAATCGGGCAAGTTCGAAGTATATGGACCCGACGGCACGCCCCGATCAGAACGCACCGGGCGTCGCGCCCCGAGTGTTCGCTGGCAGACGCCCCTGTTCAATTCGCACCGCCAGCGCCGTTGCCAATGTCAGCAGCGCATAGAGCGCAAGATGGCACAGCATCAGCGTCGTGGTCTCGCGGGGCGGCAGGCGGAAGAGCGCCCACACCGCGAACCAGTATGCCGCGCCGCCGGCCAGGGTCATGAGCACGATCCCAAACCAGTCGAGCGCCGGCAACGCCACCGAGCTGACCAGCAGAAACACGCTCACGCAGACGAACATCCGGGCGGCACCAAGCTCCCATCCGCTCACGCCATCGGGCGTCGCGGGCGAAGCCGCGGCTTTGCGCCGCAAGAAATACGCCGCGATGACAATCGCCCCGATCCCCGTGCCCGTGTGAATTCCCCCAAGAAACAGCACCAGCAGCGCCCGCCCAAGTACCATCAGAAAAGATGACTCGCCGGGGAGCCCATACGTCGCGCCCCCGCTGACGATCGCCGCCGCGAGCAGGATGATCGCCCCGCCTATCAACAGCACACGCACACCGGGGCTACCCAGCCGGCTCAGCGGCTTAGCCGTGCTCACGCCCTCGACGGCATCCACCTCATCTTTGTCATCACCCGGCGCCGCCCGCCCCTCCGCCTTCGCCCTCGCGGCATACGCCTTCGCATGCGCCTCAGCCTGCGCCGCCAACGCCTCCATCGCCGCCGGGCCAGACACCGGCACCGGCCCGCTGTGCAGCGCCGCGTTCGGCAATCGCGGCGCCGGCGCGTCAAGCTCAAACGCCTCGGGCTCCCCCTCGTCGTCTGCCCGTCGCCCGCTATTGATGATCGGCTCTTCCGCCATGCTCTACAGCGTACCTTTGCTCAAGCAAACACGAAGCGCCACGCCTCGATCAGCCGCTCGTCGGTGAGATCATACTTCAAGGGCGTGATGCTGATCTCCCGCTTGCCCATCGCCGCAACGTCCGTCCCCGGCTCGGTCCCGTGAAACTCCATGGGCGTTCCAGACGACCAGTAATACGTCTCGCCCATCGGGTTCTTGCGCTTGTCAAAGGCGTCCACGACCCCGTGCGTATTCATCGGGCAGACGCGGATCGCCGGCAGCGGCCCCTCGCGCTCCGTCAGTGGAATATTGATGTTCACGCACCCGTGTGATTTCAACACGCCACTTGCCAGCACCCTGTCGATCACCTGCCTCGCAAACTTCGCCGCGATGTCATAGCGCGGCCTCGTCGTGCTGTGATGCAAGCTCACCGCGATCGACGGCACGCCCAAAAACGCCGCCTCCAGCGCCGCCGCGACCGTGCCGCTGTACAGCACGTTGATACCGACGTTGGCGCCCATGTTCATGCCGCTGACCACCAGGTCGGGCCGGCTGCCGGGGCCAAAGCGTTCGGGCCAGATCGAAGACAGACCGAGCTTGACGCAGTCCGCAGGGCGACCGTCAACCGCGATGCCCCGCATCGCCGGATTGACATCAACCTCGTGCGCGAGCAACGGCGATCGGAACGTGATGCCGTGGCCCGTCGCGCTCTGCACCGTGAGCGGCGCGACCACGATGACCTCGCCAAGTGCTAGCGTCGATCCGTGGGCGTTCAGCGCCTCGTGCAGCGCGACGATCCCCGGCGCGTGAATCCCGTCGTCGTTTGTCAGCATGATGCGCATGATGCACGAGAGTAAGCGTGCCGCCAAGGAGAGAAGAGTGCTTCTCGCCAACGTGCCTCGCGCCGCTCCTACGCTCAGCCGCACATGTACCAGTTGCTCCTGACGCGCGTCTACCTCACAAGCAAGATCATGCCGCTGCTGGCCTCACTAGGCCTGGGGCTCTGCACCGCCATGGTGCTGGTGATCTGGTCGGTGATGGGTGGTTTTTTGACCACGCTGCTGGCGTCGGGCCGGACATTCGCTGGCGACGTGACCATCAACTGGCCCGCCGGCATCCCGCATTACGAGGCCCTGACGAAGATGCTGGAGGCCGATCCGTCCGTCGCGGGGGTCGCGCCCATCATCGACACCTTCGGCGTCGTGAAGCTCCCAGATGACCGCATCGAAGGCGTCCGCATCGTCGGCATCGAGGGCACGAGTTACGCAAAGGTCGTGGAGTTTGACAAGGCCATCTGGTGGCGCCCGATGACCGAAGCGCTCCGAAAGGACCGCGACGCCAAAGATCCGCGCCTAGACCCCAACGCCCAGGACTGGGAGTCAATCTACTTTGATTCACTCTCGCTCACAAAGATGGACCCTGTCACGCAGGAGCGAATCCCCGCCGCCGTCGTCGGCATCGAGCTCAGCGGGATGACCGAGCGCGACGTTGCGGGCTACTACACCGCCCGCGGCCTCGCCAAGCCTCGCTCCGATGGCAGCGTGATCAACCTCCCGCTCTACCTCCATAACAACCAGATCGTCCTGAACATGATCCCGCAGGACAACCAAGGCCGCCTGCTCACACCCACCAGCAAGCCGCTCCCTGTCGCTGGCGAGTTTCGCACCGGCATCTTTGAGATCGACCGGCGCACCATCTTCGTGCAGCTCGCCGAGCTCCAGCGCCTGATGCAGATGGAAGGCGCGCCAAACGTCAAAGGCACAGGCGAGAGCTTCAATCCATACGCCAACCTCTCGCCCGACGGCAAATCGCTGGGCACCGTCGCAACCTCCGGTGAAGCACCCGCTCGCGTGTCAACGCTCGTCGTCCGCGCCGCCGATGGCTACACCCCCGATCAGTGCCGCGAGGCGTGCATCCGCGTGTATCGAGAGTTTGAGCGCTCATTCGAAGGGCGCGTCCCCAGGCCGTTTCAACTCGAGAACGGCAAGAGCATCAAGACCTGGCAAATGCAGATGGCCACGCTGATCTCGGCCGTGGAAAAGGAAACCGCCCTCGTCCTCGCGCTGTTCTGGCTGGTCACGTTCGTCTGCTCGGGCCTGATCCTGGCGATCTTCTGGGCCATGATCAGCGAGAAGACCAAGGATATCGGGATCCTCCGCGCCATCGGCGCATCGCGCTCCGGCATCGCGGCCATGTGGATCGTCTACGGTGCCCTGCTCGGCGTGGTTGGCGTCGTCTTCGGGCTGGTGCTGGCCATCGCGGTGGTGACCAACATCAACGCGATTCACGACTGGCTCGGCTACGCGCTCAATCTCTACATCTGGGACCCGCGCGTCTACTACTTCTCGAAGATCCCCGATCGTGTTGACCCGCGCAGCGCCGCCATCGTCGCCGGCGCGGGGATCGGCTTCGCGGTACTGGGCTCGATCATCCCGGCCGTGCGCGCCGCGTGGATCCGCCCGGTGACCGCCCTGCGCTTCGAGTGATCGACTGCGTCTCCACCTCTTCGACCTGCACGCTCCGCTCTGCAAAAACACTTCCGACTCCACTTGCCCCGCTTCGCGCCGCACACCCATGGCCCTTATCCAGACCGTCAATCTGAAGAAAACCTACTCTCTCGGCAACGTCGATGTCCCCGTTCTGCGCGGCGTCAACCTCAGCGTCAACCCCGGCGAGTTCGTCGCCATCCTCGGCGCCAGCGGCTCCGGCAAGTCCACACTCCTGCATCTCCTGGGCGGGCTCGATGTGCCCGACCCCACCGATTTCACCCTCACCTTTGACGCCCGCCCCATCGGCAAGATGAAAGCGTCCGAGCTTGATCGCTACCGGCGCAGCGATGTCGGCTTCGTCTTCCAGTTTTACCACTTGCTCCCCGAACTCAACGTCCTGCAGAACGTGACCATCGCCGCGATGACGCGCTGGGGCTGGGCCTTCGGCGCTCACCGCAGCGAGGTCGAGCAGCGCGCCACCGATTTGCTCAAAAGCTTCGGCCTCGGCGAGCGACTTCGCCACCGCCCCGTCGAGCTCTCCGGCGGCGAGCGCCAACGCGTCGCCATCGCCCGCGCGCTCATCAACCAGCCGCGGCTCATCCTCGCCGATGAGCCCACCGGCAACCTGGACCGAAAGACCGGCGCCGGCATCATCGACATCCTGCTCGAACGCCGCAAGATCGAGGGCCGCACCCTCATCGTCGTCACACACGACCCCGAGCTTGCCGCCAAGGCCGACCGCACGGTGCGCATCGTCAGCGGCGTCATCGAATAGCACGCAGACTGAAAGCGAACTCTGTCGCGCCACGCGCAACCGCTCCGCATCACCACACCCCACCGATCACGCTCCGAACGTGCCCTCGAGTTTCGTTGTCCCGCGCGCCCGCGTCGCCTAGTATCCGCCCCGATTTCACCCGTTCCCTCAGCGAGATTCCCCATGAAAGCGATCGACATCCGCCCCGGCATGGGCATCAAGATGGACGGCAAGCTCTGCGCCATCACCGGCTACGAGTTCCGCAACCCCGGAAACCTCCGCTCCTTCGTCAACCTGAAGATCAAGGACATTCAGCGCGGCGGCATCGTCGAACGCCGCTTCAACCCCTCGGACGACCTCGAACTCATCGACCTCGATCGTCGCCCCATGGAGTTCCTCTACAAGGACGGCGAGGAAGCCGTCTTCATGGACAAAGAAACCTACGACCAGATCAACATCCCCAAGGCGATCTACGGCGATGATCTGCTCTACCTCCGCTCCAACGCCGAGGCCGTCGTGGTGTTGAACGAAGGGCGCGCCGTGCTGATCGAGCTCCCTTCTGCTGTGGAGATGATCGTCGCCGATACCTCACCGGGCGTCAAGAAGGCCACCGCGACAAACGTCCAGAAGGACGCCGTGATGGAGACGGGCCTCAAGACCCGCGTGCCAGACTTCATCGCGCAGGGCGAGCTGGTCCGCATCAGCACCGCCGACGGCAGCTACCTCGGGCGCGCCAAAGAATAATCACCGGGTCGCCCGCGTTCACCCGCTCTCGCGGCGGGTTCCGAGCATCTCGCTGAGGCTCTGGCTTTAACCAAACGCTCTTCCGCACCCGGCCAGCACTTGCCCGCCGGGTGCTTCTTTTCACCCCGATCGCGAGAATTCGCTGAACTTGGCGACCGGCACCGTCGGCGGGTGAACAATCAGCCGGTGGTCGATCGGGCGTGGCCGATCCCGCCGCTACTCATGGAGCGCGTGCATGTTGTCCCCTCGTCTGCGTCGATCACTCGTCACGGCGTTCTCGCTCTCGATCGCCGCGGGCTTGTCCCTCGGCTCCAGCGCCGCGGGCGCTGACCCCGCTGCGCCCGCAAAGCCGGTGGCGGGCGCCGGTGGCCTCCCGCTGATCCCGCGCGCCACGCTCTTCGGCAACCCCGACCGCACACGCCTCAGCGTGTCGCCCGATGGCAAGAACGTCGCATTCCTCGCGCCCGTCGCCGGCGTGCTCAACGTCTGGGTCGCCCCCGCCACTGACCTTAACGCCGCCAAGCCGGTGACCAGCGACAGCGCCCGCGGCATCCGCCAGTTCTTCTGGGCCTACAACAACACCAGCCTGCTCTATCTTCAGGACAAGGGCGGCGACGAGAACTGGTCGCTCTATGGCGTGAACCTCGCCGACAACAAGGTCACGAATCTCACGCCCATCGAGAGCATCATCGGCCCCGACGGCAAGCCGATCATGCTGCCCACCGGCCAGCCGCTGCGCCCCACGGTGCGTGTCGAGGGCACCAGTCACCGCTTCCCGGGCGAGGTGCTCATCGGGCTCAACAACCGCAACCCGCAGTTTCACGATCTCCATCGCCTCGATCTGGCCAGCGGCAAGCTCACGCTGATGCTGGAGAACGACCAGTACGCCGCGCTCCTGGTCGATGACGATTTCAAGGTGCGCGCGGGCATGATGATGAACGCCAAGGGCGGCGCTGATTACTTCAAGGCCACGATCGCCAAGGGCGCCCCGGGCAAGGCCGACGAGATCTCCTGGGCCCCGTTCTTCTCCATCGAGCAGGAAGACGCCTTGACCACGAACCCCATCGGGTTCAACAAAGATGGCACCGTGATGTACATGACCGACTCGCGCGGGCGGAACACCGGCGCGCTGGTCGCCAAGGACTTCGCCACCGAGAAGGTCACAGTTTTGGCAGAGAACGCAAAGGCCGACGCTGGCGGCGTGCTCATCCACCCCACCGAGAACACCGTGCAGGGCGTCGCATTTGAGTACCTGCGCAACGAGTGGACGATCCTGGACAAGAGCATCGAGCCCGACTTGGCATACCTGCGCACGCTCGCCCCGGGCGATGTGAACATCACCTCGCGCTCCGTCGATGACAAGGTCTGGACGGTGGTGTTCACTCTCGACATCGGCCCGGCCAGGTCATACCTCTACGACCGCACCGCTAAGAAGGCCACATTCGCATTCAGCGCCAAGAAGTCGATGGAGGGCCTGCCCCTGCAGCCCATGAGGCCGCTCGTCATCAAGAGCCGCGACGGGCTGGACCTGGTCTCATACCTCACGCTCCCCATCGGCAGCGACAAGAACAACGATGGCAAGCCCGACTCACCCGTCCCGCTGGTTCTCAACGTTCACGGCGGCCCCTGGGCTCGCGATAACTTCGGGCTTGACTCCGAAGCCCAATGGCTTGCCAACCGTGGGTACGCCTGCCTCCAGGTCAACTTCCGCTCGTCCACCGGCTTCGGCAAGAGCTTCATCAACGCTGGCAACCGCGAATGGGCCGGCAAGATGCACGACGATTTGATTGACGCCGTCAACTGGGCGGTCAAGGAAGGCATCGCCGACAAGTCCAAGGTCGCCATCTACGGCGGCTCCTACGGCGGCTACGCCACCCTCGTGGGCCTCACCTTCACGCCCGAGGTCTTCGCCTGCGGCGTAGACATCGTCGGGCCCTCAAACCTGAACACGCTGCTGTCGACGATCCCGCCCTACTGGGGCCCGATCAAGAGCATGTTCACCAGCCGCGTGGGTGATGATTCATCTGCGGAAGGGCGCGCGTTCTTGGAGTCGCGCTCGCCGCTGACGTTCGTGGACAAGATCCAGCGCCCGCTGCTGATCGGTCAGGGGTACAACGACCCGCGGGTGAAGTTCACCGAGGCCGAGCAGATCGTTGACGCCATGAAGAAGAAGAACATCCCGGTAACGTACGTGCTGTACCCCGACGAGGGTCACGGCTTCGCACGCCCGGAAAACCGCATGAGCTTCTACGCCGTGACCGAGGCATTCTTGGCCAAGCACCTTGGCGGGCGGGCGCAACCGATCGGCGATGACTTCAAGGGCTCGTCGATCCAAGTGCCCACTGGCGGCGAAGACCTCCCGGGCGTGTCCGGCGCGTTGGGCGAGGCGCGCCCGGCATCGGCCCCGACCCCGGCTCCGGGCAAGGCCCCTGAGAAACGCTAGGTCTTCTGGTCCAAGCGTCGGCAAGTCTTCTAGAAGATTGAGCTGGCGAGTCCTCAGTCCAACGACCTCCCCCGCGGGAGGTCGTTTCTAATTGTTCGACAAGTGGAAAGCCCGGCGCTTTGACTCTTAAATCTCCAAAAAAGCTTGCCATTGCGAAGGCTTTTGGTTGTCCGGGCGGCGTTTGCGGGTATTTTCATGGAGGTCGGCGGTGCCAACAGCGCCGGCCGCACGGTCAGCTTTGTCTATGACGCGTGCGACGTCTGTTGGAAAAACCTTCTGGAGAGAGAGACATGAAGAGCGCGATGATCATTTGTGCGATCGCTGG
>JBBQMD010000034.1:0-28710 GCA_038328575.1 Phycisphaerales bacterium
AATAACCACACGATCGTGCCGGACCGGCTCCGGGCCGGTGAAGAGAATTGTCGGAGCTGAACCGCATGTATGAACGTTTCACCGATCGTGCCCGCAAGGTGATGCAGCTGGCCAACCAGGAGGCCCAGCGCTTCAACCACGAGTACGTCGGGACGGAACACGTCCTGCTCGGCCTGATCAAGGAGGGCAGCGGCGTCGCCGCCAACGTGCTGAAGAACCTGGACGTCGACCTCCGGAAGATCCGCAACGAGGTCGAGAAGATCGTCCAGGCGGGCCCCGACATGGTGACGATGGGCAAGCTGCCCCAGACCCCGCGCGCCAAGAAGGTCATCGAGTACGCGATCGAAGAGGCCCGCAACCTGAACCACAACTACGTCGGGACCGAACACCTGCTGCTCGGGCTGTTGCGCGAGCAGGAGGGCGTGGCCGCCCAGGTGTTGATGAACCTGAACTTGAAGCTAGACGAAGTCCGCGAGGAGGTCCTCAACTTGCTCGGTCATGGGATGGATGCCGGCGGTGAGGGTGAACGCGCCGCCGCGAAGGGCTCTAAGTCCAAGACCCCGGCCTTGGACTCGTTCGGGCGTGACCTGACCGACCTGGCCCGCCAGGGCAAGCTCGACCCGGTCATCGGCCGCCAAAATGAAATCGAGCGCGTGGTCCAGGTCCTCTCGCGCCGGACCAAGAACAATCCCGTGCTGCTCGGCGAGGCGGGCGTGGGCAAGACCGCGATCGTGGAGGGCCTGGCTCAGCGGATCATCAGCGGCGAGGTGCCGGACATCCTGCACGATCGTCGGCTGGTGGTGCTGGACCTGGCGATGATGGTCGCCGGCACGAAGTATCGCGGCCAGTTCGAGGAGCGGATCAAGGCGGTGATGAACGAGGTTCGTCGCGCCAAGAACGTGATCCTGTTTATTGACGAGCTGCACACGCTGGTCGGCGCCGGCGGCGCCGAGGGCGCGATTGACGCGAGCAATGTCTTGAAGCCGGCGCTGGCGCGTGGCGAGATCCAGTGCATCGGCGCAACGACGTTTGACGAGTACCGCAAGTACATCGAGAAGGATGCGGCCCTGGCGCGGCGCTTCCAGCCCATCCCCGTGGACCCTCCCAGCAACGATCAGGCGATCGAGATTCTCAAGGGCCTGCGCGAGAAGTACGAGCAGCACCACAAGGTCCGCATCACCGACGAGGCGATCGTCGCCGCGGTTGAGCTGTCGGGGCGCTACATCACCGGGCGGGTGCAGCCGGACAAGGCGATCGACGCGATCGACGAGGCCGGTGCGCGGGTGCGCATCAAGAGCATGACCAAGCCGCCGAACCTGGCGAACATCGAGGCGGACATCGAGCGTCTGACGATCGAGAAGGACGAGGCGGTCAAGGGCGCCGACTACGAGAAGGCGGCGGAGCTGCGCGATCGCGCCGAGCAGATGAAGAAGCAGAAGGAGCAGATGCAGAAGGAGTGGCGCGACAAGGCCACCCAGTCTGCGGGCGTGGTTGACGAGGAGGTCATCAGCGAGGTGATCTCCAAGATGACGGGCGTGCCCGTCAAGCGTCTGAAGAAGGAAGAGGCGCAGCGTCTGATGGAGCTTGAGAAGGAGCTGCACAAGAAGGTCGTGTCGCAGGACGACGCGATCAAGGCGATCAGCAGGAGCATCCGGCGTGCCCGCGCGGGGCTCAAGGACCCCAAGCGCCCGGCGGGCTCGTTCATCTTCTGCGGCCCTTCGGGCGTCGGCAAGACGCTGGTGGCCAAGGCGCTGGCGGAGTTCATGTTCGGCGACGAGGAAGCCCTCATCACGCTGGACATGAGCGAGTACATGGAGAAGCACAATGTCTCGCGCCTGGTCGGCGCCCCCCCGGGCTATGTCGGCTATGAAGAGGGCGGCCAGCTCACCGAGCGCGTTCGTCGCCGGCCGTACAGCGTGATCCTGCTGGACGAGGTCGAGAAGGCCCACCCGGACGTGTTCAACATGCTGCTGCAGATCATGGAAGAGGGACGCCTGACCGACTCGTTCGGCCGGAACGTCGACTTCCGCAATGTGATCCTCATCATGACCTCGAACATCGGCGCCGACCTGATCAAGGGCGGCGGCGGGTTCGGCTTCGGCACCGGCGTGAACCGCACGGCCGATCAGAACTTTGAGGCCATCAAGACCCTGCTCATGAAGGAGGTCGAGCGGTTCTTCCGGCCCGAGTTCATCAACCGGCTGGATGAGGTGATCGTCTTCCGCCCGCTGACGAAGGAGAACTTGGTCAGCATCGTTGAGATCGAAGCCGCGAAGGTGATCAGCCGCGTGAAGCAGCAGGGCATCACGCTGGAACTGGATCAGCGTGCGAAGGACTTCCTGATCGACAAGGGGTACAACCCGGACTTCGGGGCGCGGCCGCTGCGCCGTGCGGTCGGGCAGTATCTCGAGGACACGCTGAGCGAGATGCTTCTGCAAGGGGACATCAAGGCTGGCACTACCGTGATGATCACTCGCAAGACCAGCGAAGACGGCACGGACCTCGACCACCTCTACTTCTCGACGACCGATAAGCCGGCGACGCCCGCGCTCGATAGCGAGAAGACCGAGAGCGGCTCGACGGCACCGACGCCTTCGTCCCCGGCGGGCGCAGGAACGACGTGAACGAGCGGCGCGAGCGTGAAAGTGGAACACGCGGGGAACATTTGGCGTAGAGAAGTCATACAACGTGTCACAACTCCGGTCGTGGGCGCAAGCCTGCGGCCGGTTTCGTTTTGGATTGGTTGATCAGCGCGGGCTTCGGGGCGGGCTGCACGTCCCGAGGGGCCGGCCGTCTGGTCTCGGGTACCGAAGGCTGAACGCTTGCAGCCGGGCCGGGCGTCTGATCTTCGCGCGAGATTTGGCACTTGCGGTCTCAACTCGGTCCTTGACTGAACCGATTTTGAGTCCATGTCTATTCGCGATGACAAGCTGCTTTGGTGCCCGCCCGCGGTCTTACGCCTGTGCGTGATTCTGGGGGCCGCGGCGTTCTTCTTCGGGGTTTCGATGGTGCTTGAACCGCGTTTTTCGCGTGCGAGCGAGCGCGTGCCGGCGCGGATCGTGAGCGGGGACTCGGCGGCGATGTTGAACTTGGAGCAGATCACCCCGCACCGGCGGAGCGGCGGCGCGACCAGCGCGGCGTTCAACGATCAGCCGATGCCAGCCAACCCGCTGGATTACCGGAAGCCGCCGGCTCAGGATGAGAACGGCAACGTGTTGCTGGGTTCGCTGGTTGGCGGATCGGACGCCGTGATCTGGGTGTATTCGGGGCGCACCGGCCCGATCTACACCGTCGTGCACAAGCAGCGGGGCGTGCTGGCGCTGGGCCTTGACGAGAACGACCTTTACCACCAGTTTCCGAATCTGGAGTTTGACCAGTTGAGGATGGCGCCGTTCAACCTAGGCAGCCAGCAGTTGATGCTGGCGGACCCGGCGAAGCAGGAGCCGTGAGTGGGCAGGCACATGGCCACATCGCACAGGGCCACATGGCACATTCAAACCACACGAAGCGCGAGAGTGAAGTGCGAAATGACCCCGACGGGAATCGAACCCGTACCTCAACCTTGAAAGGGTTGCGTCCTAGCCGCTAGACGACGGGGCCTGCGGCCAAATATAGCGCGCCGGTGGTCAGATGTCGGCGTCATGGCGTGTGCTCACCGCTTGAGCGAGTCGCGGATTTGCATGAGCAGCATGTCGGTGGAGCTCGGGCCAGCCGGGGCGGGCGCGGGCTTCTCGGCTTCGAAGCGCTTTTTCGCGGTGTTGAAGGCCTTGACGACCAGGAAGATCACGAACGCCAGGATCAAGAAGTTGATGGCGATCGTGGCGAAGTTGCCGTAGGCCAGCACGGCGCCGGCCTTGCGTGCGCTGTCGAGGTCCTTGTCGGCCTGACTCGAGAGCGGCAGGAACAGGTTCTTGAAGTCCACGTTGCCGACGATCTTACCGACGAGGGGCATGATGACGTCGTTGATCAGCGAGTCGACGATTTTGCCGAAGGCGCTGCCGATGATGACGCCCACTGCCAGGTCGAGCACGTTGCCCCTGAGTGCGAACTCACGAAACTCGGAAACAAAGCCCATGTGAATGCTCCTGTGCGTGTCGGGGTCAAAGATCGATCGGTGCGGGGGCAGGGTACCAAGTCAGGCGGCAGCTTTCAGCGGGTCAGCCCAAGTTTCACGCGGCGCGCCTGTTCAAAAAGTCAGACCAACGGTTGCGAAATATTCGATGTCGTTGCGCTTGCTGACGCCGGAGGGGTTGCTCTTGTAGCGGTCGGCGACTCCCAGTTTGAGGTTGAGCCCGGAGTTCTTGTCAAGGAGGAACTCGAGGCCGGCCTTGGAGTCGACGCGGAAGTCGGTGAAGCGCTTGAGCGACGGCAGGTAGTCTGCGGTTGCGAACGCCTTCATGGTGTCGCTGAACTTGTACTCGAAGTCCACGCCGAGCAGGGCCTCGGGGATGATGGCGTTGTCGGCCCCGCGCCCGAACTCGCGGCTGACACCGGCACCGACCCGGCCCCGCAGCAGGACCGTGTCGTTCTTGATGAAGGCGTAGCTCGGGCCAGCGAAGGCGCTGGTGCGATACAGCCACGACTGGAAGTCATCAAACTCCGCCTTGCCCAGCGCGAAGAAGCCCCAGTTCGAGTCTTTCAAGAACCAGTCGTTGCGGAGGTTGATCTCGGCGCGAGACTTGTCTGCCCGGCCGTCGTTGGTCGAATAGACGTAGAGGAAGTTCAGGTTGGTCTCCATCGCCTCGGTCTTGCGGACGAGGCCCAGGCCGGCGCGGGTGGACAGCGTGTCGGTGTTTCCGGCGGAGCCGTTGACGCCCGCGTCGATCGAGCCCTTCCACCCCTGCCAGAACGAGTCGGGCTCGGGCGGTTTTAGCGGAATCGGAGGTGTCGCGGGCACTGCGGGAGCCGGGGGCACTGGGGCGGCCGCGGCTTTGATGGCGGCCTCGCGAGACTTCGGATCCGTGGGCAGGATTGTCACCTGGTCGCGCGGCAGATTGATCTCGCCCAGCACCGGGTGCAGGAAGCGAATGAACCTGTCCGACGTCACCAGCACCTTGCCCGAAAGCACCTCGCCGGTGGCGAGGCGCACATCGTCAGCGAGGGCGGTGGGGGCCGAGGCGGCGGCGAGGCCGACGGCCAGAAGGATCGAGGCGATGCGAAGGCGTGACAACGACATGTGGGCTCCGGATCGCGTGGGTTGTGGGGCTGCGAAAATAGGCCAGCGAAATGGAGGTGTCGACCGAGGTCTGGGAAGGACCTCAGCGTCGGGTCGGAGACGGCACCGGGTGGATCGAGCGGAGGCAGTTCTCTAGAACACTTCGCTGGGGGTCGCGAGTGCAAGCGTTGCTCAAGGCAGATCTGATGACCCCCGTCCAGCGCTCTTTGCGGCGGCACTTGATCGGTTTTTGAAAGGTTAACCCGGGTGAAATCCCGTACATGTGCGCGGTCTTTGCATCTGGGTGAACGACCTGAGCGATAGAGCTTGCTAACATGGGCGTTGGCGAGCCCATCATCCTGCCCGTCGGGGCAGGTTCTGAGTCACTACACCAGGAGTAAGAAGAATGGCCGTGAAGATGCGTTTTTTGGCGTTGGTTGCGCTCTGTAGCGCGAGCGTTTTGGCGGGTTGCGGGGTTTCGGATGATTGGTACGGTTCCGACCGCTCCGCTGGCGTTGAAGTGACGCCGAAGGGTTCGGGCGGTTACGGCGGGCGTACGCCTTCGCCGGCCCCTGAGAAGGAAGCGGCTACGCCGGCACCGTCGCGGGCGAGCGCCCCGGCCGCGACGCCGAACAGCTCCGGCGTGATGTACTACCCAACTGGCGATCGCGCCACCAGCGCGATCATGCTCGAGCGCTTTGCGCCGGCTGAAGTCGTCGCTGGGCAGGAGTTTGACTATTCGTACAAGGTGACGAACCTGACGTCGATGGAGCTTCGCGACGTCATGCTCAAGGACTCGATCTCGCAGGGTGCGACGATCGCTCGCAGCGACCCGCAGTTCATGGGCTCGGCCCCGGACCTGAGCTGGGCCCTGGGCTCGCTGAGCGCCGGTCAGAGCAAGACCGTCCGCCTGACTGCCAAGAGCAGCGGTGCCAGCGGCTCGCTCACCAACTGCGCCAGCGTCAGCTACAACAGCCTGCTGTGCGTCACGACGCAGGTGGTTCAGCCCGCCCTGAAGGTCACCATCTCCAAGCCCGACGTGCGCATGATCTGCGATGAGATCTGCGCCCGCATCGTCGTTGAGAACAGCGGCACCGGCGTTGCCCGCAACACCCGCGTCACGTACAACCTCCCCGAGGGCTGGGCCATGGCCGACGGGCGCACCAGCCAGACCTTCGATGCCGGCGACCTGACGCCCGGCCAGAAGAAGGAAGCCACCGTCTGTGCCAAGGCCAAGCGTACCGGCAACTTCAGCAGCAGCGCCGGGGCTGTGGCTGACGGCGGCCTGACCGCCACCAGCAACAACGCCAGCACGATGGTCCGTCAGCCCGTGCTGACGATCACCGCCCAGTGCCCCCCTGCGACCCTGATCGGCCGCCAGATGACCTTCGCGTTCATCGTGAAGAACACTGGCGACGCCGTGAGCACGAACACGACGATGTCCTCGGCCCTGCCGACCGGCACGACGTTCGTCTCGGCTGATAACGGCGGCACCGCGACTGCGGGCGGCTCGAGCTGGAACCTGGGCGACATCGCCCCCGGCGCTAGCAAGACCGTCTCGTACGTCGTTCGCAACACCGGCGCTGGCTCCCTCAGCGCCTCGGCGTCGGTCCGCGGCGATTGCGCCACCGAAGTCTCGGCCAACTGCACCGTCGCGGTCACCGGCACCGCCGACATCGGCACGCTGGTGACGGATGATGATGGCGTGGTGATCGTGGGTGCCAACCACACCTATCGCGTCGAGGTCAAGAACCAGGGCCAGATCAACCTGACGAACGTCAAGATGATCGTGACCCTGCCGGCGGACATGGTGTTCGTCAGCTCGGCTGACGGGCGCGTCATGGGCAACAAGGTCGAGTTCTCGTTCGGCACGATGGCGCCGGGCGCGATCAACGCCTCGTCCTTCATCGTCAAGAGCACCAAGGCGGGCGAGAAGCTCGTGGTCGGCGAGACCACTTGCAACGAGCTGAAGACGCCGATTCGCAACGACGAGCTGACCAACTTCATCGACTGATCGATGAAGCGTCCAGCCGAGAGTTCTGTTGAGATTTGAACTTGCCGGGCCTCGAAAGAGGCCCGGCTTTGTTTTTTGCATTCGGTGTACTGCGAGCTGCGTACTGCGCGACGCGCGATTCGTCGGCTCAGGGAACCTTGGCAAATCGGTTCAGTCGCTCAAGCCCCTCGATGTCCACCAGCGTCATGCGCGTCTGGCGGCCCGACAGCGACTTTGCGGCGTTGCGCAGGACGAACTTGCGCACGGTTGTCTCGCCCGGCGCGAGGTTCGAGACTGGGAGTTTCTGTCGCGGGTGGCCGGGGGCGCTGAACTCGATCTGCATCGTGCGGCTGGAGGTTCCGGTGTTGCTGACCGTCGCGATCGCCACCAGGTCCGGGCCGTCAAGCCCTGGCGAGCCGGCGATGCTGACGCTCATGTCCAGGTCCTGCAGTCCGATGAGGATCGGGGCGGTGAGGCGCATGGGGGCGTATTGGCGGTCGGCCGAGAGGCGGACGTTGGCGACCAGCGTGCGCGGTCCGGCCTCTTCGCCTGCGGAGAATGAGAACGCAAATGGCAGGCGCGCGACTTGGCCTGGCGCGATCGAGAATGAGATTGGCGATGACGGCGTGAAGCGCCAGGGCTGGCGCGAGACGCCAACCTGCTGCGCCGGGAGGTGAATCTCGCCAGTGATGCGGACGGGCCAGGGGTTGGTCAGAACGATCTCGCGCTCGTGGATGGTCGCGACTGCGGGCACGAAGTTGGGCGTGACTTGGAACCCGGCGGAGAACTGCGCAAGCTCGGTGTCAACGCCTTCGAGGATGAGGGGCGTGGAGGTGAGCGGGATTTCGTACTGGCCGTTGGAGTCAATGGGGCGGATGATGCGCGAGTTGCCGAAGGGATCGAAGGCGGTGAGGGTTTGTTCGTCGCCGGAGAGGTAGCCGCGAAGGAGCGCGCCGGTGGGCGCGTCGCTCCAGGCGATGATGGTGCCCGGCGAGCGTCCGACGGGAATGCTGGGCCCCGCGAGGACGAGGCAGGTGATGCCGGATTCGGGCGCGAGAGTCGTGACCACGCGGCGCCCGCCGAGGCGCGAGTTCAGGTTGGCCCAGACGCCCAGCAGTGGCGAGGGTGTGGATGTCGGCGCGTCGCGATCGAGCGTCGTCCAGGGGTCTTGCAGCGAGAGGCGCGTCATGGAGCCCTCGCCCGAGTTGATCTGGCCCAGTGACAGCGAGGCCCAGAGGAGCGACACGCGCTGCATGAGGTCCGTAGTTCGGTCGAGGTCTGAGATACTCTGGCCATCGCTGCCTTGCTGCGGCTCGACGATGACGTGCAGCTCGAGTGACTCGCGCTGGGCGGTGGCGAGCCACTGCGCAGCCAGGGCCGCGGCGTCGCGCGGGGCGAAGTTTGCCGGGAGCGAGAGCGTGAGGCAATCAACGGGCGGATGGGCGCTGGGGGCAAGGCGCGGGGGCGAGGGCCACGAGACGTGCGCTGACCATGGGAGGGTGAGCCGCACGCTGGGCATGAGGCGCTCCATCTGAGCGCGAAGGACGCCCAGTCGGCGCGAGAGATCGGGCGCGGTCCAGCTCGGGAGCTCTGGGGGCGTGCCGAACTGCCAGCGCGAGATGCGCTGGCCGTAGGAATCGAGATAGGGGGTCAGGGCGTTGATCCATTGAGCGGGGGGGTGGTCGGCCAAGACCAGCGGCTCAATCGGGTCAACGCGAAGCTCGGCGCCCAAGGCGCGTGAGAGCGTGGGCATGGCGAGTGTGATGCTCGAGCCCCGAGCGAGCAGGCGGTCCAAGACCGGCCGGAGCGTGGCGAGCGAGATGAACTGGTGATCGACGACGATCGGGATCGTGGCGCTGGAAAAACTGAGCCGCTCAAGGATCTCGGGAATGGCGGAGAGTTGCTCAGCGTCGACTGCCGAGAACGCCAGGCCCATCGTGACATCGCGCCAAGAGCGGGAGTCGTGTGGGGCTCGGGCGCTGGTGGCAAACGTGGGGCAGTAGAGCACGGCGCAGCCGGCGCTGCCGACGACCGCGGGGCCGGCGGTGATGTCGAGCGAGACCTCGTACCAGCCGAAGGCCTTGTTGACCGAGGGCGACCAATCGACATCGCCCCCGCCAGGCCCGAGCTGGATGGTCTCGCTGGTGACGATGTCGCCGGCGAGGTCGCGTAGGACGAACTGGGCGGAGATGTCTTCGCCGGTGAGGTCGCGGACGACCGCTGTGAACGTCAGGGGCGACGGCGCGTTGACAACGGGCCCGCCGGACGCGGGCGAGATCGTGAGGCGCGGGAGCTGGAAGACGCCAACGTCGTCAAAGAACGCGGCGCCGGTGAGGTCTTCGTCCCAGACCTGGTGCTTGCCGACGATGGAAGGCGTCTCGAACTGGCGCGGCTGGAGCAGTTCCAGATCGATCTGCAGGAACGCCGCGTCTGACGCGCTGCCGAGAACTTTGATCGCGACGGGGGTCCAGTCCTCGGGGGAGACGATCAGCGGCGAGCGAGCTTCTGTGGAGGCGATGGGGCGGCGTTGGGCGTCAAGGAGGCGGCTGGCGATGGCGGCGCGGGCGACGTTGAGGCCGCTGGTGCGGATGACGCCGGTGACGACGTAGTCAGCCGCGGGGAAGATCGGGAGCATGCCGGCGCTGAGTCGGAGCGAGGTGGAGCCGCCGGCGGTGGGGAGCATGACGGAGGTGGTGCCCGAGCGCGCAAAGCGGTTTGAGAACGTCGCGAGGTTCCAGTTTGGAAAGCCCGCACGCGGGCGTTCTGGTGCGTTGTCCTGTGCGCGAAACCAGTGCTGCGGGACGGGGTCCGGGTTGACGTCTTGCTCTTCGAAGTTAAAGAAGTGAACGACGCGCCCGTTGGCCTGCGCTCGTAGCGGGCGTGTGACGACGGATGGTTCGGGATCGCCCGCCGCCGCTGGCGCTGCGCCGAAGGTCGGCAATGCGAACGCGCCGAGGAGCGTGGACAAAGCCAGAGCGCACGTTACGAGCGAGCGAGCGTGACGCGATTGCGCGAGGCAACGGCGAGCGTGCGCGCGTCGGGGGCGTAGAAACAGCGAACTGACCATTGTGAAGATATCGGTCGGGCGCGCGAGGCGTGTGAGCCCGGCCGGGCGGGCGATCGCCCGAACGCGTCGCGCCGTGGATACCGGACGTTACGTGCTGCGTAAGGCGTGCCGGTAGAAGATGGAGCGAGCGATCGCCATCGCCGCCAGCCCAATCAGAACGTGAACTAGCGCGTTGGCGGAGACGAGAGCCAGAAGTTCGGGAAAGCCGCTGACGAAACCTCGGAGAATCCAGCGGCCACTTGAATCGCTGGCGGCTTCGCACGCGGTGGTGATGGCGATGACGCTGGTTGAAGGAACGTTGAGCACGTTGATGACGAACCACAGCTCCTTGCCGGGGTTGACGCTCAACAGCCCGATGGAAATGGCCGTGCTCACCGGCAAGCCGACCCAGAGCACCGCGGCGAGCAGGAGGTTATTGGTCGCGGCCATGGCGGATCGTCTGGAAACAAGGCTCGTCAGAACGCCGGTGCAGCAGAGCATGAACATCCCAGCGGCGAGCGTGACGGGGGCGATGAGCAATGCCGCGGGGTGGATCGCGCCAAAGAGCGAGACGACGACAAGGTGACCGATGAAGGCCAGCAGCAGGGGGAGGCAGCGGCGCATGGCCCCGAGCGCTTTGGACCAGATGATCTTGCTCGGGGTCAGCGGGGTGCTGAGCAGGGATGACCATGTGCGAGCTTCTACTTCGCCCGCGATCGAGCTCGTCGAGGCGCTTGCAGCGACGAAGAGCGAGAGCAAGCCGAGCATGATCGCGGGAACAATCGCCCCCGGCTGTGAACTCACACCGGCCTGCAAGTACATCATCCCGATGAAGAACACACACACCGCGATGAGGATCCAGCGCGTGATCGGCGAGCGAAATGAGGTCTGGCGGATCTCGCGCCAGAGCACCGGGCGATCCGAAATCGTGCGCGATGTTCCGACCGGACGCGGAACGCTGCTGCGTCGGCGGCGGGCGTCTGCGACGGTGGGCGTGGCGCCGTCGGTCTCACTGATGGTTGTGGCGGAGGCGGTGGCGCGGGCCGCGGCCTTTGCGGCCTGGCGTGATGAGCGGGAGGTGGGCGTCGTGCTGAGCGGGCCGGCGCGGACCATCGCGGGGACGCGCGCGGCGGCGAGCAAGAGAAAGGCCGTCGCGAGCACGATGTTGGAGATGACATTGGCCCAGGTGGGGACGGTCGAAAACCCCATCCCCGTGATGGAGCCGCTGGCGCTGATGAACGCGGAGCCCGGGCTGACGACGGAGAGCCATCTGAAAAAGCCGGGCGCGGCGCGTTCGGTCCATCCGAGGCCGACGAGGTAGAGCAGGGCTGACACCAGCAACGGGAAGAAGTTGGCAATCAAGATCACGATGACACCGAAGCCCGATGCGTTTGGCGCACGCTTGACGAGCGTCGAAGCACAGAGCGCAGCGGCGGCGCCGAGCGCGGCCGATGAGACCGTGATGAGCGTGGCGTCGATGAGGAAGCGGGGCTCGAGGCCGCCGAAGATCCGGAGCATGAGCAGCAGCGGCACGGGCACGATCGCGAGGATCAGGATTGGCACGAGGCGGCTGGAAAACTTCGAGCCGACGATCGCCAGTGACGAGAGCGGGGTCATCGCCAGGGTGTCGAGCGTTCGCTTGGTGCGTTCGTCAACGAAAGCGGGGGCCGCGATGGTGGGCGCCGCGATGTTGAGCATGATGAACTGAACCCACATCACAAACAATGAGAGCATGGGCGCGATGCGCTGCATGCCTTCCATCTGCTGCGTCGCGGACCCGAACTGCGTGCCGAAGATCTGGCCCCAGATGCCGATTGCGCCCATGGCCATCAGCACGAGCGCGAATGAGAAACGGGCCCAGAACGTTCTCGGCTTGCGCGAGACGATCCGGATGTCGCGCCAGAACAAAGCGCCGAAGAAGATCGTCAGCGGGTTCAACGAACGCCACTGGAGTGGCCGACGGGGGCCAACGATTGACGATTGCGTCGGCGTTGGCGGCGTTGGCGACTGAGGCGCCGGCGCGCCAGAGGGCGCTGGCTGCTCAGCGGGCGAGATGGGCAATGATGCGTCCACGGGTGATGGCGTCAGTTGAGCTGGCCCTTGGTGAGGCGGAGAAATGCGTCTTCGAGCTTGATGGTGCGCGGGGTGAAGGACTCGATACGGGCGCCGCAGGCGATGAGTTTCTCGATCAGAAAGTGGTGCGAGTGGGCCGCGTTTGCGGAGTCGGGGCGATGCAGATCGATAATGATCTGGCGGTCTTCGACGTGGACGCGCGAGATGCGCGGGTCGCCCTCCAGCGCCAGGGCGGCGCGATCCGGCGAGACCGCGGGCTCGTCGTTCACTGGCGGCTCGAGCGTGACCGCGACGCGATCACCGATGCCGCTGCGGCGCAGGGCCTCGTCCATCGACCCCGCGAAGATCATGCGACCCTTCTCGATGATGCCGATGGAGGTGGACATCTCACCGAGCTCTGCCAGGATGTGGGAGGAGACCATGAGCGTCTTGCCCATCTGACGGAGCGTCAGGAGGATCTCGCGAAGCTCGATCCGGGCGCGAGGGTCAAGGCCGCTGGCGGGCTCGTCCAGGAGCAGCACCTTGGGCTCGTGCAGTAGCACGCGGGCGACGCCCAGTCGCTGGGTCATGCCGCGTGAGAGCGAGTCGACCATCGTGTGCCGCTTCTCGGTGAGGTCGGTGAGTTGGAGGATGGAGTCGATGACGCTACGGCGTTTGCCGTTGCGCGATGGGATCTCGAATGCGCTGGCGAAGAACTGCAGGTACTCGTCAACGGTGAGGTCGTCGTAGACACCGATGAAGTCGGGCATGTAGCCGATGACGCGTTTGACCTTGTCCGGGTCGCGCCGCGGATCAAGCCCGCAGACCAGGGCCTCGCCGGAGTCTTGCACTAGAAGCCCCGCCAAGATCTTCATGGCGGTGCTCTTGCCGGCGCCGTTGGGCCCGATGAAGCCGAAGAGCTCGCCGGCGCCGAGCTCGATGTTCACCGAGTCCAGCGCGACCAGCGTACCGAAGCGTTTGCTGAGGTTTCGGATGCTGATCACGAGGGCGTCTCCGGCGGGGGTCCGGGCAGGAGCGGGGCAACGGGTGTGCCGGCGCGGAATGAATCTGGCAGCGGGATCGCGACGCGATAGACCGCGGAGCGCAGATGCTCCTGGCAGCCGGCGACGGTGAACGACGCTGGCAAGTCGGTCACACGCAGAAGCAGGATTGCGAAACGCTGGCTTCGATCGCGGAGGCTGAGCGCCGCGGCTCGATTCTCGGCGCCGGGAATCGACAGTGCGCTGGCGCGCACTGGGCCATCGGAGCCGTCTGGCCTCGTGTCGCTGATCATCGTCGCGGCGCGCCCGAGCCGACTGTTTGTTGGCGCGAACTGATGAAGCGCTTGGTGAAAGTTCGCAAGCGAGCCGTCGCGGCTTCTTTCGAAGCCGGACGGCTCGAGTATTGTGGCGTCGGGCGAACTCTTGAGCGTCAGCTTCGCGCGAGGGAGGAGGAGTTGCGACTGAACAACTTGCGCGCCCTTGGGCAGGTTCGTGATGGTGACGCGTGGCGAATCGGGCGTGCCGCTAAGCGTAAAGCCGGGCGGGGCGGGTGTGGGCGCGTCGTCGATAAACGATCGCAGCGTCGAGCGACGAAGATCAAATTCCAGGGGGAGAGTCGCGCCGGTGGAGTCTTGCGTGACAAGAAGCTCGGGGGTTGAGAGGTCCGACTCGCTCCCACTGACGGAGCTGGTGGTCGACACGCCGCGGAAGTACGTGCTGGGGCCAACCGGCCGCGGGTTGGACCCGCCAGCCGCGGCGAAGATGGACGACACGCCGGCGGTGAACGCAAGAGGCGGGCGTGAAACGCCCTGCGCCGCGACGAGGACATCGACGACTTCCATGCGGTTGGCGCTGCCGGGGATCGGGCGCAGGATGTCCGGGAGGAACCACGCGATGCCGGAAGCGAGCGCAAGCCAAGCGGTCGCGGTCATCCAAGCCATGTGGCGGCGTTTCAACCAGCCGAGGACGACCAAGTCGATCGGACCGATGAGCAGAGCGAGCAGCAGGCCGCCGCCACCGATGACATAGATCATCGCGTATGACGGCACACGGGGCGTGCAAAGGTTTGAGATTGCTTCCTCGATTGCGACGGACGAGGCGTGCGAGCCGCCTGAGCCGGCGGTCACGAACGAATAGCGATCCTCGTCTGGCCGCGGGTCATACTTGACCAGGTGCGTGGAGTCCGTCAGCAGCGATTTCCACACCTGCGCGGTGGCCTCATCAGACAGCGGCTCAGACACGCGCGTTGGGTCGAAGCCGAGCACCAGCATGCGACCAAAGCCGACGGGGCCATAGGCCCCAAGCGAGCCGGCGCTGGGATCTGATGCGGCTTCGCCCGCGTTCAGCGGCAGGATCGTGGTCCACCCGTCGCGTTGGCCGTCGGGCGTCAAGCGGATCGGTCGAAAACCGAAAGCCTGCGCGAGGGAAACGGTTGACGTGGACATGCCGAGGCGCTCCAGCGCCTTGGGGGCCAGCGGCGAAGGCGCTTGCGCGTCACCAAGGGCGAAGGGTTCAGGCATGTCGCCCACGAGGCGAGCGACGGCGCTGCCGGGCTGATTGGCGACAACGACGACGGTGCCGCCACGCTGGAGCCAGGCGCGAAGCGCGTCGGTCTGGCGCGGCTCAAGGGCGAGGATCGACGTCTCGCGAATGACAAGGGCGTTCAGCGTGTCTAGCGCGGCGGGTGCGAGCGGCATGTTCGTCGGCGAGATCGCCCATACCTGCACAGGGCCGATGTGACGCTCGGCGGGGATCGACACGTGCTCCTTGGTCTTCGGCTGAAGTGCGGCGGTCAGCGCCTGCGGCACGAGCGTCGTCAGTTGCCCGTCAGCAACGACGCCGATGACCAGCGCGTCGTTGCTCAGGGCAAAGGGCAGCGAGCTTGCGTCGTTGCTGGCGCCCGTGGTGAAGCCGATGCTCTCGCGAAACCCTTGGCCGCGGATGGAAACGGTGACCCGATGCGGATGCAGCGGGAGCGCGAGGACAAACGGCAGATCAATGGTCTTGCCGGGGGTGGTGGAGAACGGGCGGACCAGCGTTGTGCGTTGTGTGCCGTCCTGCGAGAAGCTGATGCGGGCCTCGCCGCTGACGGGTGTGGTGCCGCCAGCAATGCGGACCGTCACCGGCATGAGGCGCTCAGCGACCATGACCTTGCCGAGCCCGAACTGCACGTCGGCGATCTGCGCCGGTGGGGGCTCAGCGGTCTGCGCGAGCAGCGCCGGGCAAGAGACGCTCGTGACCAGGACCAGCGCGACCAGCATCAGGCGCAGGAACGATGTGCGGGTGGCAACGCGCGAGCCCGCGTATGCGGGGCGGATCATCCGAACAACGAGTTGGCGCGCTGAGCTGTGCATGAGGTGAGCGGCGGAAGTTACGCGGCTAGATCGCGACCTTCCGGTTGTAAACGTACCACTCGACCAGCAGCACGCCAAGTGCCGCGAGCAAAAGGTAGGGCCAGAGGCGTTGAATGCCGCCGCCGGCGCCCTGCTGCTGCGCCGCGACGACGCGCGACGCGGTCTGAAGCACGGTGCGGGGTGTGACGTCAGACTCAGCAGGGTCTGCGAGGTTGACCGAGACGGCGCGCCGGACCTGGCCGTTGATCGGCGTATCAAGCCCGCCGGCGGGACCGTTCCACGAGAGCGTGTAGATGCCCACGTCGCGGAGCGGGCCGTAGACGACTTCGCCGGAGGGCTGCTGCGTCAGGGGAATGGGGCGCGAGCGGTCCGGTGGCGTGAGCGTGACGCTGCCGACGCCGCGGGGCAGGCGCTGCGTGAGGGTGGCGCCGGGCTGGGCGGTGAGAGACTGGGTGTCCACGGCATCGCGCCCGAGGTAGTCCAGCGACTTGGCCAGGAACACCAGCGACGAGGTCTTCAAGGGCCAGTTGCTGACCAGCGGGTTGAAGGTCACGATGATGGCGCGCCGGGTCAGGTCTGAGGACTCTGCGATGAGCGGCCCGCTGGGGCCTTCTGCCAGCGAGATCGCCGGTGAAGCGCGCGAGATGGTCAGGGCGCGCGAGTCGGTGAACGTCAGGTCCTCCATCTGCACGCCACGCATGACGGGGTGGTCGCGCTTCCAGGAAAGCGCGACGCCCGGCTTGCCCGGGCCCAGATCCTCAAGGCCAAACGGCGGCGGCGGCGCAACGCCGAAGACCAGGAATCGACCGGGCGGCAGGCCCTGTCCGCTCGCGCCCTTGTCATCGGCGATGTTCGGGATCCAGCGATCAAGAATCACGACGTCGTACTCGGCGCTCTCCTTGGAGTCCAGGAACGCCTGACCTTCGCTAGTCGAGACAAAGTGCGCCGGGCGGGCCAGGCGCATGCCTTCAAGGCTCAGACGCAGCCAGAGATTGCCATCGGTGATCGCTGCCACCGACAAGCGCCGCGACGGCGGCAGCGACAGGTACCCAATGTCATCGGTTGCCAGCACATCGCCCCGCTCGCCCGGCGTGACCTTGTCCGGGATGATGCGTGCGGTGACGATCGCGCCCTCGGCGCGCTGGACTTGAAAGATGACGCCGCGGGTCTCGGGGTTGATGATGTCTTCTTCGATGGTGGTCGCGTCAAACTTGACGACAGACTTTGATCTTGTCGCGGCCCCGACCTCAACCCGCTGCACGCCGACCACGCTCCCTTCGACCGAGAGCTGAACATCAACGGATCGCGGCTGAGTGGACGTGCTCTGGAGCGACACAAAGATCGTGGCCTTCGCGGCGTCGTCAAAGTCGCGATCGGCGCGCATCGAGATGATGCCGACGTTCCATGAGTCCTTGTCGCCCATGACGTGATACGTCAACTCGTCGCGCTGCGTCACGTCGTTCTGAAGCCGAACCTGATCAAGATCGGGGAGGCGACCGTCAGAGTACAGCTGAATTGAAACGCTGCCCTCAAACTGCTCATCCTGTCGCACCGCCCCCGCGCCCTTGTCGCCCGTCTCCTGATGGACGCGCTTGGGCAAGTGTGCCTTGGCGAGCTTGAACGCGTCGGCAAAGGTCGTCCGGGCGTCGGTCGGCTGGATCCCCTCGATCGCGCGACGAAGCTCCGTCTTGTTGTTGGTGAACGGTTGCAGAATGTCCGCCTGCGTGTCAAACGCGATGACCATCGCCTGGTCACCCTCAGAGCCAAAGAACCCCGGCTCGGCCAGCGCCGAGACGAGTTCGAGTGCCTTGGCCTTTGCTGCCTCGATACGAGAACGCGTGGTCGTAGCGTCAGGCCCCGCGTCGGTTGATCGCATTGACGCCGAGCGGTCGATCATGATGATGTGGCGCTGGCCGCTGAGCATCGTCGCGTTGAACTGCGGCTGCGCTAGCGCGAACAGCCCGGCGCAGAGCGCCAGCAACTGCAACAGCAGCAAGATGTTGTTGCGCAGACGCTGGAACGGGGCGTTGGCCTGAAGGTCCTCGATCGCCTTGCGCCACAGCAGCGTCGAGCTGACCTCGATATCGCGACGGCGCAGCTTTAGAAAGTACAAGATCACCAGCGAGGGGATGGCAATCCCCGCGGCGATCGCAGCGGTCTGCCAGGTGAGGAAAGTCATTGGCAACCTCCTGGCGGGAGGAGTGGCGAGAGAAGTGGCGAAGTGGCACAGTGGCGAAGTGGTAGAGTGGCAGAGCGTGCAACGGGCGTGGGCGTGGCGTGGACGTCTTGGCTCTCGCACTCGCAAAATTCTGTGCCGACGCGATCACGCGCCCGAACGCCAGCGTCCGCGGCGCTCTGCCGCTTCGCCACTTCGCCACTTTGCCACTTCGTCATCATCATCATCACGCCAGCATCCCTCTTCGCCTGAGATAATCGAGCACGAGCACGTCAACTGGTGTGCTGCTGGGAACGGTCTGGAGTGTGATCTCGCGCCGGGCGCAGAACTCGCGAAGCCGGGCGCAATAGGCCGCGAGGGTGTCTTTGTATTTCTTGAGCAGCGGGGCGGTGATGGTGACTTCGGCGAGGTCGGCGTCCTCGGTGTCTTTGAGGCGGAGGTCGCCGCCGATATCGGGCTCGAGTTCCTGCGGGGCGAGCACTTGGATGGCGAAGAGGTCGTAGCCGCCGCCCAGCAGGAGGCGGAGGCCATCGTCATATCCCTCTTTGATGAGGAAGTCGCTGACGATGAGCATGACGCCCTTGCCGCGCCGTGTGGCGCTGATGCGCTTGCACGCTTCGGTGAACGGGGCGCCGCCGCCGGGGCGCAGGGCGGTGAGGAAACGGACGAGGTCCGGCAGGCGACGACGCCCGCGCAGATCGCGGATGGCCGAAGAGACCATCGGCGTGCCCTCAGCATCGACGCCGCCGATCGTGGAAACGGTGAGGCGGTGAAGGTTGGCCAGCGAGATGTAGCCCAAAGCGCAGGCCAGTTTTTGGCAAAGGACGAACTTGCTCGGCGTGCCGCAGTCCTGCGACGCGGAGCAATCGACGACGATGTGCAGCGAGAGATCCTCTTCTTCGAGGAAGAGCTTGAGGAAGAGACGATCAAGCCGCCCGAAGATGTTCCAATCAACATGGCGCAGGTCGTCCCCAGCGACGTATGCGCGATGATCGGCAAACTCGACGGACTGACCACGACGCTTGGAGCGACGCTCACCCTTGAGCTTCCCGGCAAGGATCTTGCGCGAGGTGATGTCCAGTTGCGACAAGCGCGCGACGAGACGCGGATCAAGCAGATCCTCAATGGTGGACGGACGGGTTGGGGATTCGAGGCGTTGCATGCTGAGTGTTCGGGTGTTCGAAGGGAGATCAGGATCGCGAAGAGGGCGGGAGGGAGCGGAGAGGGTCAGTTGGCGAATCATGGCAAACCTGCACCAAACCACTCACACCGCCACCGGCTCCGTGGTCGTGCTCTCAACCAGCTTCTTCACGATGTCCTCGGCGCTCACCCGATCGGCCTCGGCCTCAAAGTTCAGGATCAGCCGGTGCCGCAGGCAATCCTGCGCCACCGCTTTGATGTCCGCGTTGCCGACGTGGTAGCGGCCGTCGATCAGAGCGCGGACCTTGGCCGCGAGCATGAGCGCCTGGGCCCCGCGCGGCGAGCTGCCGCAGCGAACGTACTTGTTGGTGATCTCCGGCGCGAACCGCCCGCCCGGGTGCGTGCTCATCGCCAGCCTCGCGGCGTACTGCTTCACGTGCGGCGCTACAAACGTCTCGCGCACCAGTTGCTGCGCTTCCAGGATCGCCGGCGCGTCCATGACCTTTGACACCTCGGGGTTGTGCCCCGCCGTCGTGCGATCCAGGATCGTCATCAGCTCGTCAAGCTGCGAGTACCCCACGACGATCTTGAGCAGGAAGCGGTCAAGCTGCGCTTCGGGCAGCGGATAGGTGCCTTCTTGTTCGATGGGGTTCTGCGTCGCCAGGACGAGGAACGGCGCATCAAGCTTGTAGGTGGTGCCGCCGCTGGTGATGCTGCGTTCCTGCATGGCTTCAAGCAATGCTGATTGAGTCTTGGGAGTGGCACGGTTGATCTCGTCGGCCAATACGATCTGCGCAAAGATGGGCCCGCGCTGGAACTGAAAGCCGCGCCGCCCGGTCTGCGGGTCTTCGGTGACGATGTTGGTGCCGATGACGTCGGCGGGCATGAGGTCGGGCGTGAACTGAATGCGGCTGAAGGGCAGGCTCAGCGTCTGCGCCAGCGTGCGGACCAGCAGCGTCTTGCCTAGGCCGGGCACGCCCTCGAGCAGCACGTTCCCGCCGGCGAAGAGGGCCGTGAGCACGCCCTCGACCACCGGCCGATGGCCGACGATGACCTTGCCGATCTCATCGCTGAGTCCCTTGAAGGTCTTGCGGAACTGCTCACAACGGGCTTTCACCTCGGCGGGCGTGTTGATGTCAGCGGCGACGGACATGGTTCGGGCTCCGAGTAGTTGGTGCGGTGCTGGAGATCGCGAAGGCATGAGGCATGAGGCATGAGGCGTGAGGCGGGAGAGGGGAAGCGGAGAGCTTTGTTCAATGGGCTGTGCTGCTGTGCGGTGATCGCGGGTGTTCTGGGTTCGCAACGGTTTGGAATTTACTCGCCGCGTTCTTCTTGTGCTCGTTTCTTAGCCTTTAACAGACGGGACATCCCCTCGTCGTCGGGCGTGCCCTTGGCCTTCTCGGCCTCAGCAGCAACGCGGCGGGGCTCGTCGGGGCGCGGCGCATCGATCACCGACTGGCCCTTGGCCGAAGCGATGTCCGCCGCGCTGGCATCAAACTTTGTCGACGCGTATCCCGACGCCGCTTGCGCCAAGCTCAAGGCATCGCCCGGGTTCCCGCTCGGCGGCATCCCGCTCTGCGCATCGATCTTGTCGCGGGCCTTGTCGCGCGCCGCCTTCAGCCCCATGATCTGCTCACCGGCCTTGACCTTCGCCTTCGGCGTGAGCATCGCGACGACGCCCGCGCCGATCGCGCGCACGTCGATCCGCACGCGCCGGATCGCCACATCGACCAGCAGCATGCCCAGCGCGATCAGCGCGACCGTCATAAAAATTGGCTGCAGGCTGATCGGCAACGTGACGCCGGCGCGGCGCCAGGGCGAGCGCTCGGGCTTGGTCGAGTCGTCAAAGGTCAGCACCTGCCCGCCGGTCTCCTCAGCGACCTGCCGCAAAAGCGATTCGTTGTCACGCAGCGAGCGAAACTCATCGCTGAACGGGCGCGTGATCGCGGCCTGTACTGAGCCACGAATCGATTTACCGTCCACATTGGACTGATACCCCATGTTGAGCGTGTACGCGCCGCTCTGGGCGGTGGGCACGAGGGCCTCGTAGCGCCCGGGGGCGACCTGTCGAAGATCGACGCCGCTCGCGGCTAGGTCCGGCTTCACGATGCGCCCCTGCCAGCGCAGGAAGTTCAGCCGCTCGCCCTGTTCGTCGAGCGCTTCAACGACGACCGCCGTCATCTCGCCGCGATCTTCGGTGACCACGCGGATGTTGGGGCTGCCGACCGGGCGCATGGCCCAGCGCACGTGCTGCTCCCAGAACGCGCGATACTGAGGCCAGCCGATCCACGCCTTTGACCACTTGCCAGTCGCGTCGCTGGTGTAAGTGACGACGCGCCCGAGGCCGTATTGCCACTGCGCCAAGATCGGGTCGTTCTCTTTGCCGCGAAGGACGACCTGTGAGAGCCCCTCGCGATCAGCACCGACGACATAGCCGGTGATGGGTGGAACGGGTGTGGAGATGCCGCGCATCGCCTCGCTCATGTAAGCAAGGTTGGGGCTGAAGGGCTCGCTCTCCTGAATGAGCGAGCGCTTGATCGTTCGCGCTTCCTTGATGAAGATCTCTGGCAGGTTGTTCAGCCCGCCGGTGGCGTTGGTGATCTCGTAATAGCGACCGCCGGTCAGACGGGCGATCCTGCGCATGCGATTGAGATCTGCCGACGCGTTGCCATACGTGTGCGGATACACCGCGACGGTGGACACGCTGATCTTCGCAGCGACGAAGTTGTTGATCAGGTTCTGATCGTTCTGCTGCGGGTCTCCATCGCTGATGATGATGATGTGCTTCTGACCCGCCGCGGCTTTTTTGAGGCCCTGGTACGCATCGGTCAGCATCGTGTCGAACGAGGGCGCGTCGCCGTAGGTCAGGCTGTTGATGGAGCGCAAGGCCGATGCCTTGTCGCCCACCTCGGTAATGGGGTGAACCCAGTTGTCCCCGCCCTGCCAGTTGTACTCGATGATGCCAATCATGTCCTTGGCCGAGAGCGAGGTGATCGCCGCCTCGCCCGTCCGCCGCCCCCAGTAGTTGCCGTTGGGCATCTCGCACGAGTGCATCACCAGCACCAATGCGCCGCGCGGCATCTCGCGCTTCTGTGGCGGGTCCAGCTTGATCGGCAGCGCCTCGGCCAGTGACGAGCCGATCCAGCCGCCAGCGCCAAAGCTCTGGTCGCCGCCGACCATGATCAGCCCGCCGCCCAAGTCGTTGATGTAACTTTTGAGCTCCTCCTGTTGGCGCTCGCTGAAATCAAATCGTTCCGTATTGACCAGCACGACGCACTCGTAAGACCCGAGTTCCGCCAGCGAGGGGGGCCCCTCGCTCGTCGAGCGGACCTCAGTCTCGATGCGCGACTCGCGCAGGGCGTTGACAAGCTGCGACGCCTCCTCGGGCTTGTTGGTCATGACCAGCGCGCGCCCCACGCCGCTGACAAACGTCACGCTGATCGCGCGGTTGTTCTCAGTGAGCGTGTCGCCAGACTTGCCGTCAGCGCCGGGCGACGCCTCGAACACCGCCTCAAACCGCACCGGCCCCGCCTGCCGCGGCAGCCTCACCAGCGCCTCTTGCACGTTCACGCCCGCCTCAAGCTCAACCGCTTTGGCAACCCCCGGGCCATCGCCATTCAGGTCGATCGGCTCGCCATTCATCAGGATCGTCAGCAAACCGCGCGCGGCGCGCGTCGCTGTCAACACCGCGCGAAGCCGCGCGTTCTCACCCTGACGCGAGACGCTCGGTGCGATCAACCGCTCGACCAGCACTTCTGCGTTGTTGGTGTACCTGATCGGCAGCACATCGATCGGTACGCCCGCGGCCTTTGCCGCCTTCGCCGCCTGCATCACGCTGCCGATGTTTTCGTTGCCATCGCTGACCAGCAAGAGCCGGTTCGCGGCGTTGGGCGGCATCGATGCCAGCGCAATCCGCACTGCGGACTCGAGGTTCGTGCCGTCGGTCGCGCCGATATCGGTGGCTTCCAAGGATTCGCTGGAGCGCACCGAACGCGGCAGCTGCTGGACATACGCCTCGCGCCCCGCAGTGACCATGCCCACCAGGTCGATCGAGCGAGCGTTGCCCGCGGCCTTGGCGAGGAACTCGCGGGTCTTACCAATGGTGTCCCCCGGTTGCGAGCGCGAGACGTCAACCACCGCCGTGACCGCGACCGCCTCAGCCTCTTTCGTCCACTGCGGCTCCGCCACCGCCGCCAGCAGCAGCGCCGCCACGAGCACGCGGCAGGCCAGCGCGATCCTCCGCAAGCGCGTGCCCATCCCCGAGAGGCTTTTGCGCCCGATCCATATCAGCACCAGCGTCACTGGGATCAACAGCAGCAGCCACTGCGGTCGATTGAAGACCACCGGCGCCACGCCCGGCGAGAGGATCGATCCGAGGTGTGGAATCACATGGAACATCGCGGGTGGCAATCGGCGCAGAGCGTGGAAGGACGGGGTGAATCAGAGGCCATTTGAGGTGATTTCGGACTATCGATCGTTGGCCGCCCGTCGGGCGTCGGACGATCAAAGTGTGATTGTGGTTCTCATCTTTGTGCGAACTTGCTGAAACGCTTGATGCTCTGTGCGATTCTTCCCAGGCACGGCTTCTTAGTTCGGGACAAACGACGTGATCCGGTTGTTTCGCGCCTCAGCGACGTACGCCCGCCCGCGCACCAGCGCCACCGACCACGGCTCCGCCAGCTCCCCCACGCGCCCGCCCGCCTTGCCCCACACCCCCAGCGACCGCCCGCTCTCAACGTCAATCCGCTGCACTCGGTTGTTGCCGAACTCGACCACCAGCAGCGACAAATCGGGGGCGACAATGATCGAGCGCGGGTGGCGAAACTGCCCAGGCCCGCTCCCCTCCGCGCCGATCCACCGCTTCAGCACGCCATCAAACGTGAACTCGCCCAGCCGATGATTGATCGAGTCGGCGACGAAGAGCGACTTGCGCGCCGGATGGATCGCCATCGACTGCGGGCGGCTGAGCTCGATGCGTGTCGGGTCCGGATTTGTGCCGTCGCCGATCGTGCCGAACGAGCCGATGCACGCCAAAGAGCGATCAAAGATCTGCACGCGATCGTTGCCACCAAACTCGCCGACGTAGATCCGGTCCACGCCCAACCCGTCGGCAGTCGGCAGGATCGCGACCGAACAGGGATAAACAAACTGCCCGGGCTTTTCGCCATAGTCGCCCAGCTTCGCCAGCAGCGTCGGCGTGATCTGCTTGCCCGCCGCCGGCCCGCTCCCCGGCGCGGCACGGCGCGGCGTCTCGGGCAACGCATAAATCACAATCCGGTGGTAGTGCGTGTCGGCGATGTAGAGCGCCTGTTGCCCCGGCCGCTCCCCCGGCGCCGGGCCGATCGCCAGCCCGGTCGGCTTGCCGAGTTCCCACTCGGGCATCTTGAACCACTGGAGGCAATCGCCGTTCGCGGGATCAATCTGCTGCACGCGTGCGGTGCGGTCCACGACCCACAGCGTGTCGCCATCGCTGACGACGCCGCGCGGCGTGAAGTACTTGCCCGGGCGGTCCCCGCCGGAGCCGAGAGTCTTGGCCCCCTCGATCGCCCGAGCGGGCGGGCCGTCAACATGTGACGCCGCGCCCGTCGAGTGATCGTCACACGCGGTCAGCAGCACGCTGAACGCCGCGAGCGCCAGCGCCAAGACCCACCCTCGAACTTCTGAATGACTCGCCAAGATCATCGCAGTATGGCAGATTCTCGAAGTTCACTCCACGCTGGACATCGACGGGCGGACCCCGCCCCGCTCCCCCGGCACCTCGCCTCGGGTTCGGGTGTATACCAAGGACACCGCCCACGGCTTCACATCCCGCCATCCTTCGCCGATCTTCGCCCTGACGTCGCCATCGATCAATCGGAGACACGGAATATACTCTCGCCTATGACCTCGTTGCCGGTGATTCCGACGCTTGGTGAAGAAACGATCTCGCCCAACCCCGCGCCAGACGGTCAGCAGATTCCGATCACCGAAACGTTCGTCTCGATCCAGGGCGAAGGCAAATGGACGGGTGTCCCGTCGTGGTTTGTCCGCCTCGCGGGATGCAACTTGCGCTGCCGCTGGTGCGACACGCCTTACTCGAGTTGGAAGCCCGAGAGCACGCCGCGGACGCTGGCGGATCTGGTGCGAGAAGCCCGCGAGAGCGCCGTGGACCATGCGGTCATTACAGGCGGCGAGCCGCTGATCTTCCCACATCTCCCCGAGCTGGCACGATCACTCCGCGATGCCGGCCTGCGCGTCACCATCGAGACCGCCGGCACGGTGTACCAGGATCTTCACGCCGACCTGATGTCAATCAGCCCGAAGCTCGCGAGCAGCACGCCCAGCGAGATCGACGCGCAAGCCCGCGGCGGCAGCGCCGACTGGGCCGGCCCGCATGGCCGCCACGAGCAGCGCCGCCTCAACCTCGACGCGCTGCAACGCCTCATCGACGCGCACCCCAACCGTCAGCTCAAGTTCGTCGTCTGTGCCGAGCCCGACCTCATCGAGATCGAATCGCTGCTGGCCAAGCTCCGCAACTGGCAACCCGCCGACATCCTGCTCATGCCCGAGGGAACCTCGCGCCCTTCCGCCGAGCGCATGCAATGGCTCGCCCGCGCCTGCATCGCGCACCGCTGGCAATACTGCACCCGCCTGCATGTGGACATCTGGGGAACCAAGCGCGGGACGTGATGGGTTGCGGCACCCCGGACCTCTGCGCATTCACTCCGAACACCCGAGCGGACGCTCTCACACCACCACATTCACCATCTTCCCCGGCACCACGATCACCTTCTTGATCACCTTGCCCTCCAGACTCGCCCGCACCTTCTCATCCGCCAGAGCCGCGGCTTCGATCGCTTTCGCATCCGCATTCGCTGGCACCATCACCCGCCCGCGCACCTTTCCCTGCACCTGCACCGGAATCTCGATCTGGTCGTCAACGACCAGCAGCTCGTCAAACGCCGGGAACGGCTCGTACGCCAGCGTGCCCGCGTGCCCCAGCCGATTCCAAAGTTCCTCCGCCACGTGCGGCGCCAGCGGCGCCAGCATGAGCGTCAGCGCCTCCGCAACCTCTCGCGGCACCGCCACGCTCGCGCCAGCCCCCTGGCAGAACTTCGTCAGCAAGTTGTTGAACTCGATGAGCTTGGCAACGCTCGTGTTGAAGCCCATCGTCACCATGTCATGGCGCACGCCCTTGATCGTCTTGTGCAGCGCGCGCCGCAGCTCCGCCGGCGCTGGCTCGTCGCTCGCTCGCGCCAGCCCCGTCTGTTCATCAATGAGATTGCGCCACAGGCGCTGCAGGAAGCGATACGACCCCGCGATGTCGCGCGTGTTCCAGGGCTTGCTGGCCTCCAGCGGCCCCATCGACATCTCGTAGATTCGAAGCGTGTCGCAGCCGTATTCATCGCAGACGTAATCCGGCGCCACCGCGTTCTTCAGGCTCTTGCCCATTTTGCCGTACTCGCGCGTGACCGGCTGTCCTTCAAACGTAAACGGCCCGTCCTTGTCCTGGTTCTCAAACGCAAGCGCGCCATCGGGCAGCCGCACGCTGAACGCATCGACATAGATCTCGCGCGCGTCCTTGAACGCGAAGCCCTGGATGTACCCCTGATTGAACAGCTTGGCAAACGGCTCGCGCGTCGAGACGTAGCCAAGATCAAACAACATCTTGTGCCAGAACCGCGCGTACAGCAGGTGCAGCACCGCGTGCTCCACGCCGCCCACGTAAAGATCAACACCCTGGCCCTTGCCGTCGGCGCCACTCATCCAGTAACGCTCGACGATCGGATCACAAAACGCCGTCTCGTTCGTCGGGTCCAGATACCGCAGAAAGTACCAGCACGAGCCCGCCCAGTTGGGCATCGTGTTCGTCTCACGCGTATACGACTTTGGCCCATCGCCCAGGTCCAGCGTCGTGCTCACCCAGTCCGTCGCGCGTCCCAGCGGCGTCACCACCGGGGCTGCGGGGTCTTCACTGCTGCTGGGCTGGAAGTTCTCCATGTGCGGGAGCGCTACCGGCAGCGCGCTCTCCGGCAGCGCGTGCGTGCGCCCTTGCTCATCGAACACGATCGGGAACGGCTCTCCCCAATAGCGCTGGCGCGAGAACAGCCAGTCGCGCAGGCGATAGTTGATCGACGCCCTCCCCATGGCCACCTTCGCCAGAAACTCTGACACGCGCTGCTTGGCCGCGCTCGTCTCCAGCCCGTTGATCGTCAGCTTCGCGCTGCTGCTGTTGACCGCCACACCAAGCGTGGTCAACGCCTCATCACGCCGCAGCGCGTACTCGCCCTTGGCAAACCGATCGGCGAACTCCGCGAAGTCGTTGATCTTCAGCTCGTCGAGTGTCTCAAGCCAGAACGCGCGCACGACGCCGCGCCGCTCGCCGATCGAGCCCGGCGCATCGGCATTGGTGGACACGACGACGCTCTTGCTGGCCGGGTCGCGCCGCTTGCGGATGAGCTTCAGCACGCTCTCGTGCGAGCGATGCTCCGCCCCGTCAGACGTCACCACCCCCAGGAAGTCGGCGAGCTGCTCCCGCCAATCCGCGGGCGCCGCGCCCGCATCGGTCGCGTGCTTGGCGTAGTACGCCATGGCCGCGAGCTGGCGGTTGTAAACCACGTCCTTGATCGGCAGCGCAAAGGCCTTGGCAAACTCAAAGTCGCGTTCGTCGTGCGCCGGCACCGCCATGATTGCGCCGGTGCCATAGCCGCTGAGCACATAGTCGGCAATGAACACCGGCACGCGCGCATCGTTCACCGGGCTGAGCGCAAACGCGCCGGTGAAGACGCCGGTCTTCAGCTTGCCGTCGGTGCGCTCCAGATCGCTGCGCGATGCCGCGAACGCGCGATACGCGTCAACCATCTGGCGGGGCGAGACGTTGGCCCCCAGCAACCGCTCAGCGCCCGGGAAGATCGCCCGCGTGAACGGGTTTGCCAAAGACCCATACTTCTCGGGCAGGATGAAATCGACCATCTCATGCTCAGGGCTGAGCACGATGTACGTCGCGCCGAAGATCGTGTCCGGGCGCGTGGTGAACACTCGAATACGGCGCGTGCTGCACGCAAAGTCCGCAACCGCCCCCTCGCTACGCCCGATCCAGTTTCGCTGCATGACCTTGACCTTCTCGGGCCAATCCAAGCCCTCAAGGTCATTCACCAGGCGCTCGGCATACGCCGTGATCCGCATCATCCATTGCTTCAGCGGGCGCTTGAAGACCGGGAAGTTCCCGCGCTCGCTGCGACCGTCCGCCGTGACTTCCTCATTGGCCAGCACGGTGCCCAGCATCGGGCACCAGTTCACCGGCACCTCCGCCAGATACGCCAGGCGATGCTCGTCGATCAGCGTCCGCTGCTCGCCCTCGCTCAGCGTGTCCCACCCGCGCTTGTCCGCGGCCACACGCTTGCCCGTCGCGAACAGCGCAACCAGGTCCTGAATCGGACGCGCCCGATCCGACTCGACGTCGTACCAACTGTTATACGCCTTCAGAAAGATCCACTGCGTCCAGCGATAAAACGACTCGTCGGTCGTGCTCACGCTCCGCCGCGGGTCATGGGCCAGGCCCAGTCGCCGAAGCTGCGCGCGCATCGACGCGATGTTCCGCTCCACCGCCACGCGCGGGTGGATGTTGTTCTGCACCGCGAACTGCTCCGCCGGCAGGCCGAAGGCGTCAAAGCCCATCGCGTGCAGCACGTTGTGCCCGGTCATGCGGTGATACCGCGCCGTGATGTCCGTCGCGATGTATCCCAGCGGATGCCCGACGTGCAGCCCCGCGCCGCTCGGATACGGGAACATGTCGAGGATGAACTTCTTCGGC
>JBBQMD010000035.1:0-27597 GCA_038328575.1 Phycisphaerales bacterium
CACTTCGCGCCCAGGTCGCCGATTTCCGGCGCCAGACCTACGCCGCTGGCGAGCTTGTCTCTGATTCCGGACGCGCCACCAAGCTCTGGCCCGCCGGGATGGACCAGCCCGCGGCCGATGCGCTCCGCGACCTAGTCATCCAACATCGCGCCTCGCGCACGCTGGAGGTTGGCCTTGGGCTGGCACTCTCCAGCCTCGCCATGGTCGAGGGTCTGCTCGCCGTCGCCTCGCCCGATGCCCAGCACGTGACGATTGACCCGGACCCGCAGTGGTGTGACTTCGCCGCGGTCCAGGCTCTTGACCGGAGCGGGGCCGGTCGGCTCACGCGTCTGCTGGTCGAACCCTCACACCTCGCCCTCCCGCGACTGCTCTCCGAAGGCGGGCGTCCGTTCGATGTCGCCCTCATCGACGGCGGCCACTGGTACGACTACGTCAGCCTCGATCTCTTCTACGCCCTTCGCCTCGTCCGCCCCGCTGGCCTGATCGTGATCGACGACCACTGGATGCCCGCGATTCAAACCGCCCTTGCCCACGCCATCACCAACTACAGCGTCACGCTCGAACTCTTTGACCCCGCCGGCCCGGCGCGCCGCCTCGTCGCGTTCGAAAACCCCTGGCAGGGCGAGCGCCGCGCCTGGGACGACTTCGAGCCCTTCTCGCGGGCCGACCTCCCCGCCTACCCCTGGCGGACCGCCCAGCGCCGCGGCGCACCGATGAGCACCTAAACTCACCCGTGCCGAGCTCCGTGGCTTCCACAATCCTGCCGCCCCGCGTGATGAGCAAGCTGGAGGCCCTCTCCACGCGCCATGCCGAGATTGACCGCCAGCTCAACGACCCCGCCGGCGCGCCAGACCACAAAATCGTCCGCGATCTCTCGCTCAAGAAAGCCGCGCTCGAACCCGTGGTTTCTGATCTCGCCCTGCTTCGGCGCCTCAACGCCGACGCCGACGAATACACCGCCGCCCTCGCCTCGCCCGATCGCGACCTCGCGGCCCTGGCACGCGAAGAACTCCCCCTCGCCGAGCGCCAGATCGAAGTCGTCGCGCGCCGCCTGCGCGCCGCCTTGGTTCAGTCAGACGACCAGCGCGTCGCATCGGTCATTGTCGAAGTCCGCGCCGGCACGGGGGGAGACGAGGCCGCGCTGTGGGCCCGTGACCTGCTGGAGATGTACCAGCGCGTCGCCACCCGCCGGGCGTGGTCCGTCGAGACGCTCGATCTCGTCACTGAGTCCAGCGCCGGCGGCATCCGCTCCTGCGTCCTGAACATCCGCGGCCCCGGCGTCTGGTCCGCCATGAACTTCGAGGCCGGTGTCCACAGCGTCAAGCGCGTCCCCGCGACCGAGGCCGCGGGACGCATCCACACGTCCACCGCGACTGTCGCAGTTCTGCCTGAGCCCGAAGAAGTCGAAGTCAAGATCGACTGGGCACGCGATGTCGAAGAGCAGGCCACCCGCGCCCAGGGCCCGGGCGGGCAGAACGTCAACAAAGTCGAAACCGCTTGGCAGATCCATCACAAGCCCAGCGGCATCACCATCAAAATGATGGAAGCCAAGAGCCAGCAGCAAAACCGCGACCGCGCACGTCGTCTGCTCATGGCCCGCCTGTACGAGATTGATCGCCAGCAGAAAGCCGCGCAGCGCGGCGCCGCCCGCAGTGCCCAGATCGGCTCTGGCGACCGCAGCGAGAAAATCCGCACCTATCGCTTCAAAGAAGGAATCGTCGCCGATGAACGACTCGCCGGTGAATACCCCTTGCGCGATCTGCAAGCGGGCGATTGGGATCGGCTGCTCGCCGATTTGCAAGAACAGGAAACGCAGCGGAGACTTGCGGAACTTTGAGGGCTGCAGGGGGACGGTTTCCACTGCGGTTTCCGATGCGGTTGCGACTCAACGCGGCTTCTGATAGGCTGCCTGGAATGACTGGCGTGCTCAGCATTTTCAATGGTCCAATCGCAGTCGCTGTTCAGACGACGGCGACCCAAAGCCCCGGTGCCGAGACGGGCTCGCTCTCAGGCAACATCTTTGGCGATCCTCTTGTCATCCTTGTTGTCATCATCTTCGAGACCTTGGTGTGGGGCACGCTTCTGAAGTTTTTGATTCCAGCGATCGCGAAGAAGCCGCTAGACTGGCCTTCCGCCTTCCATACCGGTTTGTACATAAGTACCATCAACATGGTTCTCTGGTTCGTATCTGACCTTATCCGCTTCGACGGGATCCTGTCGATCGTACTATGGATAGTCCTTACGTTCCTCGTTGCCACTTTCACGATTCACAAGACGCGCGACGTGCCGCTTCCGCAGTCCGTAATCATCACGCTCGTCGGGTCGGCTGTGAAGGTCACTGTCCCCTTTTTTATCAACAAAGTTTTCTCCGCGACTGTTGCTGCCGCCGGTGCTGCCAGTTAACTCGCTCCCTAGCCGTCTAGGTTTCACGCGACACTGCTGCGCTCTCAGCTCCGATCCGCGCGTCCACTCTGGAGTGAAAGCCGATGTCCGACATCCCCCCTCCGATCCCTGGCCCCTCCAGTTCAACCGCCGCAACGCCCGACCCTTTCGCCGCCGCGCCAGGATCCACGCCTCAGATGAGCCCCGGCGAAGTCGCCGACGGCAAGTTGCTGGCGATCCTGTCCTACGTCCTGCCCATCGTGGCCATCGTCGTCTTCATCATCCGCAACAACAGTTTCTCGCTGTACCATGCCAAGCAGGTGATGGTGGCTGTGCTCCTGCTTGCGGCGATGTCGATCGGGGCCGCGGTGATTTCGTTCATTCCAATTGTCGTTTGCTTGACTCCCCCGACGTTGCTCCTGGCGGTGGTCGTTTACCTGATCTTCATGATCATGGGCATCATCAACGCCGCGACCGACAAGGCGGTGCCTCTGCCGCTGATTGGCCACCTCGCCGACCGCTGGTTCGCCAGCCTCCAAAAGCTCCCCACGCCCTGACACCAATCGCAGCGCTCCCCCACTTCGCCACTTTGCCACTCTGCCACTTCCCCCATGTCCTCCCCATCAATCTCACCCGTCACCGCCTACACCGTTCGCCTGCCCGATGGTCAGGAGTTCGGCCCCGCGCCGATCGCCCAGATCGCAGCATGGGCGCGTGATGGGCGATTGCCCATCGGCACCAAACTCGTCGGGCCCGATGGCGGCATCTCCGACGCCTCCGTCCACGCTGAACTGGCCAACCACCTGGTGCGGGCCACGACCAACGTTCACCGCCCGCCGACGGACCAGCCCGCCTTCGACAACACTGGCCTCGGACGCATCATCCCAACCAGCAACCCGGCCTCACTCATCTCCTACTACGTCGGGCTCATCAGTTGCCTCACCGGCCCACTCGGCCTGATCGGCGGCACCGTCGCCATCGTCTTTGGCATCAAAGCCCTCAAACGCTTCAAGGCCAATCCCGCCATCCATGGGCGCACCCACGCGTGGGTCGGCATCCTCACTGGCACGCTCGCGCTGCTCTTGGGCATTCTGAGCAGCGTCGCACTCGTGAGAGTCGTGCCTGCCATCCTCGACGCGATCTAGCCGCGCGGCCCGACCAGATGCATTCGTGCCGCCGCCGCTCCCCGCACCGGGCCCACCGTAAACTCGGCTCGTGACCGACTCGCCTCATTCCGCTGAACAGTTTGACCTCGCGATCGTCGGCGCCGGCGCCGCCGGCCTCTTCGCCGCGATCTGGGCGGGGCGCACGCTGCGCGATGCGAGAGCGCCCGGCTCGCCACCCTTGCGCATCATCGCGCTCGACGGCGCCAAAAAACTTGGCGCCAAGATCCTCGTTGCCGGCGGCGGGCGCTGCAACGTCACGCACCACCAGGTCGACGAAGCCGCATACGCCGGCTCATCGCGCAACGCCGTGCGGAAAGTCCTCGGGCGGTTTGATGTGCAGCGCACGATCGAGTTCTTTGAGTCGCTAGGCGTCACGCTGAAGCGTGAAGAAACCGGCAAGCTCTTCCCCACCACCGACGACGCCCACACCATCCTTGACGCCCTGCTCAGCGCCGCCAGCACCGCGGGCGTCGAACTTCGCCACCCCTGGCGCGCCGTCGGCATCGCTCGCACCTCCGACGCCCAGTTCCTCATCACCCGCGCGCCCGCCAGCCCGTCGCCCGATGCCGAGTCAGGCAACGCTGGCGACACGCTCTCAGACCCAAGCGCCGCCATACGCGACGACCTCGCACACACCGCGCCACCACCCGAGACCATCCTCGCTCGACGCGTCATCCTCGCCACCGGCGGCATGGCTCTCCCGCGTTCGGGCTCCGACGGCGTCGGCTACTCCTTCGCCAAGTCCCTCGGGCACACCATCACGCAGCGCGTCTTCCCCGCCCTCGTCCCGCTCATCGTGCACGAGTCCTCGTTCATCCGCGCCCTCAGCGGGCTCACGCTTCCCACCACGCTCTCGGTCCACGCTGGCAACGCCAAGCGCCTCGCCTCGTTCACCAACTCCACGCTCTGCACCCACTTTGGCCTCAGCGGCCCCGGCCCGCTCGATATCAGCCGCTATTACTTCGACGCCCGCGCCACCGACCCCGGCGCATCGCTCTTGATCAACTGGCTACCAACCACCGACGCCGAGTCGCTCAGCGCCGCCATCGCCGCCGCCGCGCGCATGCCCGTCGGCGTGTTCCTTGATCGACGCCCGCACCATCTCCCCTCGCGCCTCCTCGCCGCCCTGCTCGCGCACGCCGACGTGGACCCGCAAGCGCCCTGCGACAACCTCCCGCGCGCCAAGCGCCTGGCCCTCGCCGGCAGCGTGTGCGCCATGCCGGTACCAGTCACCGGCAGCCGCGGGTACACCTACGCAGAAGTCACCGCTGGCGGCGTGCCGCTGGCCGAAGTCCGGCTGGAATCCATGGAGTCGCGAGTCTGCCCCGGCCTGCACATCATCGGCGAACTCTGCGATGTTGACGGGCGCATCGGCGGCTTCAACTTCCAGTGGGCGTGGGCCTCGGGCTTCGTCGCTGGCGCCGCGGCGGGCACCAGCCTCCACGCCCAATGACTCCTTCTGGGTATCCTCGTCCCATGACCACGCCCACCGCCGAACCCAGCGGCTTCCGCGGCCCCATCCCGCCCATCGTCCTGCCGATTAACGTTCCGCCCGCGGGCACTCCCATTGCTCCCATCCACCGAGGCCCCATCGGCGATGCCGACCGACTCCAATCCCTGGATGTCGCGCGTGCCATCGCGCTCCTGGGAATCTTCTTCGTCAACGCCGCGTTCTTCGGCATGCCCTTCGGCGAGATGATCGAGCAAGATTTGCCCACGGCTGAAAGCACGCTCAGCGTGATCGCCTATTCGTTCACCAGCATCTTCTGCGCCGGCAAGTTCTACCCGCTCTTCTCGCTCCTGTTCGGGGTCGGGCTCGCCATTATGTTCCAGTCGGCCCGGAACGCCGGTCGCAGCTTCGGCTGGGCCGCCGTGCGCCGGCTCGCGGCGCTGGCGTGCTTCGGCGTGCTGCACATCGTCTTGCTCTGGAGCGGCGACATCCTGCTCACCTACGCCTTCCTGGGCGTGTTCATGGTATGGCTGGCCCGCTGCAAGCCGCAGACGCTCCTCATCTTGGCCGGTATCGCGCTGCTCATCGGCGTCACGCTCTCGTCGCTCTTTGGCCTCCTTGGTCCGATGATGAGCCAGTTCACCAGCATGCCCGACCCCGCCCCGCTAGACCCCAACGATTCCTTTTACGAGCGCCTCATCGAGGTCATGAGCTCCGAGCAGAACATCTACGACCCGCGCATGGCCGTCTTGGAGCGCAGCGCGTTCCAGGACGGCCCCTTCGCACATGCGCTGGTCATGCGCCTAGCCATCTACCTCAGCTCGCTGGTCTTCATCGTCCTGGCAATGGCACCGCAGATCATCGCCTGCTTCTGCTTCGGCGCCGCGCTGCTCAAACTCGGCTACTTCCAAGGGCAACGCCGGAGTCTCCGCACGCTCTTCATCACGCTGGGCCTCGCCCTCGCATTCCCGCTCAACATCATCGGCTACCTCCTGACCCCCTACGCCACGACGTCCTACGCCGCGGGCGCCGGCTCAATGTTCTGCATGGCCCTGGGCGGCCCGCTCTCGGCCCTGATGTACCTCACGCTGATCATGATCGTTGTCGAGCGCGGATACCTCCCGCGCCTCGCCCGCACACTCGCCGCTCTCGGACGCATGGGCCTCACCGGCTACCTGGGCGAGAGCCTGCTCATGTCGTTCGTGATGGTGCACTGGGGCCTGCGATTCTTCGGCCAGACCTCCTGGGCCGAGCGCGCCGGATTCGTCATCGGCATCTGGCTCATCCTGCTTCTCTTCGCAAGTCTCTGGTTCCGCTTCTTCCGCTTCGGCCCGATGGAATGGCTCTGGCGTAGCATCACCTACGCGAGGCTCCAGCCGTTCTTGAAACGCCCCGCCACCCCGCAATCCTGTGCGCCCGACGCCGCCGCGTGAGCCCCCCGCCGCTTCTACGATCGGCCCCGTGACACTCCTCTGCGTGCCGATCTTGTTTGACGACCCGGCCCAGGCCATCGCCTCCGCACGCGAAGCACGCGACCGCGGCGCCGATGTCGTCGAGTATCGCGTGGACTCCTACTTCACGGGCGATGCTTCGGTCATGAGCGCCCAGACCGCCGCGATCCTCAGCCTCGTCAAGGCCTCGCCCCTGCCCTGCATCGTCACCTGCCGGCCCGTGCTCGAAGGCGGGCAATACGACGGCCCCGACGACGCCCGGATCTCGCTCCTGGAACACCTCGGCTCCGCGAGCTTCCCCGCTGGCACCGGCCCGACGGACGAGGCCGCAGCGTCAGCCGACTCGCCCCCCGCGTACATCGATGTCGAACTCGCCACCTACGCGCGCTCCGCGAACATCAAGCAGAAGATCAACCTCGCGGTTGACCATCCCTCGCAAGTACGCGACGTCTCGTCGGGCCTCATCCTCTCGGTACACGATTTCCACACCCGCCCGCCGGATCTCATCCGTCGCATCGAGCAGATGTACGCCGAGCCCGCCGCTCGTATCGTCAAGGTTGCCTATCGCGCCCGCTCGCTGCGCGACAACCTCGAACTGCTGGACATCCTCGCCGAGGTCCGCCAGCGCGCCAGCGTCCTGGGCAAGCCGATGATCGCGCTGGCCATGGGCCCCTTCGGCCTCATGTCGCGCGTGCTGGCGCCAAAGTTCGACGCCTTCCTCACCTTCGCCTCGCTCCGCCGGAACTCCGCCACCGCCCCCGGCCAGCCCGTCATCGACGAGCTGCTTGATCTCTACCGCTTCCGCTCCATCTCCAGCACCACCCGCGTCTACGGCGTCGTCGGCTACCCCGTCGAGCACTCGCTCTCGCCTCTGGTCCACAACGCCGGCTTCGAAGCCACGCAGGTTGACGCGGTCTATCTGCCCCTGCCCGTGCCGCCGGAGTACGAGCACTTCAAGGCGACGCTCCCCGAGCTCATCGACCACGTCCACCTGGATTTTCACGGCTGCTCCGTCACCATGCCGCACAAGGAGAACCTCGTGCGCCTCGCACGCGAGCTGCGCGACGCGGGCGACTCGCGCTGGAAGATTGACCCATTGGTCGAGCGCTGCGGCGCCGCCAACACGCTGACGATCGAGCGCGACCCGCGCGGCAACGCCACCTCCATGACCCTCAGCAACACCGACGCCACCAGCGCCTGGGCCCTGCTCTCCGCTCTGATCGTGCCCCCCGCGCCCGTCTGCATCCTGGGCGTCGGCGGCACCGCTCGCGCCATCGCCACCATCTTGCTCGAGCACGCCTGCCCCGTGCTCCTGCTCAACCGCACGCTCGAAAACGCGCAGCGCGTCGTCGATGAGCTTCGCGCGCACGCCCCGGCAAACGCCGAGCTCCGCGCGATCGCTCCCGCCGAGCTGCGCGACGCCAAGCCCCGCGCAATCATCAACTGCACGCCCGTGGGCATGGGCATCGGCCCCGCGCCGGACGCGTCACCACTGAGCGACGCCGACCTGGCAACGCTCGACTCCGAGTGCATCGTGATGGATTGCGTCTACGCCCCGCTAGAGACGCCCCTGCTCCGCACCGCCCGCGCGCGCTCGCTGCGCACCATCGACGGCGCGTCCATGTTCGTGCGCCAGGCGGGCCACCAGTTCGAGCGCTGGTCTCGCCAGAGCGCGCCCATCCAACTCTTTGATCGCGTCGTACGCGAAACGCTTCAGTCCGCCCGTTCCGAGTAACCCGCTCACGCCGCGGCTTGCAGCGACGCGTCCGGGTCGTCCTCGATCGACACCCGCGGGTCCGCCATGATCTCTTCCGCGACGCGAAGCAGATCGCTGGGCGAGAACGGCTTGCTCATGATCCGGCGAATGTTCACCGCCGCCAGCCGCTGCTCGGTCAACGCGTGCGGCATCCCCGTCAGCATGATTACTGGCATCCTGCACAGCGCCGGGCGCGTGAGCAACTCGTTGCAGAGCTGCACGCCATCAACCCCCGGCAACAGATAGTCCACGATCGCCAGATCAAAGTGCTGCCGGCGCAAAATATTCAGCGCCTCCGCCGCCCCCGCGGCCGACACCACGCGATACCCCCGCTCGGCAAACTTGCGCGAGATCACGCCCGCGACATGGGGCTCGTCATCCACCACGAGCACCCGCTCAGGCTTGCGCAAACAGTTCTGCGACATCTCATCCTCTCCAGTTTGAGTTTGGCCTCAATCACCCGCCACTGCCCGAGGCCGCTCACGACCCATCCACACGCAAGATCGGCGCGCAACCAGCCACACAGCAACTCAAAGCCCGCCGAGTGAGGGCGAGCCTGCGGGCTGCACCTTCTGGTAAAGCGCCGCCGCCTCGCCCGCCGCGTCTGCGGACGCTGACGCCGCTCGCTGTGACCGGAAACCCTTGACCCTTCAAACTCCCCGCCGAGAATATCGCCCCTGGCACCCTGCACCGCAAACTCGCTACTCCAGACGCACGCCCTTCAACTCGCCAAGCAGCTCCCCTCCTACCGCTGCCAACTCGGTCATTCCGTCGCTGAGGGTGGCGCAATGAGCAATCGCCTCGCGAATCCCGGGCGTCACCGCCCGACCACCCACAACCAGGCGACACCCCCTCGCGCGCAGTCGCTCGTAGAGTCCGACCACCTCGGCGCTGAACGCCTCCTCCGATGCGATCACGCTGGCCGTGATCCACACCAGCTTCGCGTCATAATGCTCCGAAGCGTTCGCTAGCACCCGCGACGGCGTGATCGGCCCCAGATTGACGTCCGAAAATCCCACCGCCGCGAGCGTCACCGACGCCATCAACGACGGCAGCAGATACGGGTCCCCCTCAAGCGCACACCCCACAGCGAACGGCCCATCCGGTCTGTGCGCCGGCATCAACAGCCGAAGCTGGCTGATCGCCTGGATGGCGATGTTCGTCGCGCGATGCTCTACGACGATCCCCCACTCCGCGTGCAGCCAGAGCGTCCCGATCTGCGACATCGCCGTGCGCAGCGGGCCATCAAAGATCCGCGCCGGGCTCCAGCCCGCGACATACAGCCCATGGATCAACGCGCGGCTCTGCCCAACGTCGCCCGCCTCCAGCGACCGATACAGCCGATCGGCGACGTCCTCACCCTGGGCCCAGTTCGGCGGCAGGTCCGCCAGCTCGCCGATGCCCAGCAGATCCGGTCGCACCAGTGTCGCGCCGATCGATCGAATAAACCGCACCGCCTCGTTGAGCGAGATCCGCCGATGCCCGCCGTGCGTGCGCACCGCGGCCAGCGCGCCGTCGTCGACCCATCGTTTGAGGGACGACTCACTGACGCCGATCGAGCGGGCAAGTTGGCTGGGGCTGAGCGTGGTGTCCATGGGCGATGAGTCGGGGGCGGTTCGACTCTTCCAAAGAGTCAGCGCCGTCCTCTTGATGTGCGTCTCCAGAGGCGGGGGACCAAGAAAAGCGTATGAAACGCCGCAGTAGGAATCGACTTCCTTGAACGATTTGATCGTTTTGCCAGATTCATTGATCGAAGAGGGCAGTCGAACGTACCATGAAGGGACGATTTGAACGTTTTCACGCTTCCTCTCGATCGTCACTTCACTAGGGAAACATCTTTGAAGATCACGACTGATCCTCACGCCAACGGCAACGGTCTCGCCCGTTCTGTCTCCAATCACCTAGATGACCTGACACATTCCGAACATTCCTCTCGCTCATCCCCCGAGCACCTCGAGCCATTCGACACCGCTCGCATCGAGCGCGCCGTCAGCGAACTCCTCATCGCCCTCGGCGAGGACCCGGCCCGCGACGGCCTCCTCGATACCCCCCGGCGCGTTGCTCGCTCCTTCGGCGAAATGTGCTCCGGCCTGCGCGAAGACCCCGCCCTTCACCTGCAACGCCAGTTTGACCAGGAGTGTGATGGCCCCGTCATCCTCCGCGATATCGAGTTCCACAGCCTCTGCGAGCATCACCTCCTCCCTTTCTTCGGCAAAGCCCACATCGCCTACCTCCCCTCTCGCGGCAAGGTCGTCGGCCTCAGTAAACTCGCCCGCACCGTTGACGGCTTCGCACGCCGCCCGCAGGTGCAAGAACGCCTCACGCTCCAGGTCGCCGATGCCATCGAAGACCAACTCGATCCCCTGGGCGTCGCGGTCATCATCGAAGGCCGCCACACCTGCATGCAAATGCGCGGCGTACACCAGCACTCCGCACTCATGACCACCGTCTCTCTTCGCGGCGTCTATCGCGACCAGCCCGACAGCCGACGCGAAGTGCTCGCGCTGCTAAAAGGCAGCTCACGCGCTGACTGATCGCACGCCGCCTTCACACCCCCTTCACCCCCTTCGGCAACCTTCATCGCCAATGCGAATCATCCACTGGTTCCGTGCCGACCTTCGCACGCGCGACAACACCGCGCTGCTCGCGGCCTCGCGCGACAGCCCTCGCAACATCGTCGGCCTCTACGTCATCAGCCCGGGAGACTGGACCCGCCACGACGACGCCAACGTCAAAGTCCGCTTCATCCTGCGCGGGCTTCGCGAACTCTCGAGCGACCTCGCCAAGCTCAACATCCCGCTGCTGATCCGCACCGCCCCGCACATCCGCGATGTCGCCACCGTCGTCAGCCACGCCGCGCACGAGGTCCGCGCCGAGCGGGTCTACGCCAATCGGCAGTACGAGCTGCACGAGATGGCCCGCGACGATCGAGTCGCGGCGGCGCTGGAACGCGACCATCGCTCCCTGCGACTGTTTCACGATCAGACGATCATCCCGCCGGCCGATCTGCGAACCGGCGACGACGGGCCGTACAGCGTTTTTTCGCCCTACAAACGCCGCTGGCTCGTCGCGCTCGCTGAGCGCGGCGGCGCTGCGCCAAGCGGCGCTCCGGCGAAGCAGGAACCCACCGGCGTTGCCAGCGAAGAGCCCCCTCTCACACAAGCTGACTTCCCGTCAGACGTGCCCGATGAGCTCTGGCCCGCAGGCGAGCGCGAGGCGACGCGCAGGCTCGATGCGTTTGTGACCTCGCGCATCGCGTCATACAAAGTCAATCGCAACTTGCCCGCGCTTGAAGGCACTAGCGCCATCTCACCCTACCTCGTCAGCGGCTTCATCTCTGCCCGCCAATGCCTCGCCCGTGCCATGGACGTAAATGACAACAAAGCCATCGGCGGCAACACCGGCGCCGACACCTGGATCAGCGAACTGATCTGGCGCGAGTTCTACAAGAGCGTCCTGGTCAACTTCCCGCGCGTCTGCATGGGGCGCGCTTTCAAGCCCGAGACCGAGCAAATCGTGTGGAGCGATCGCGTCGATCACTTTGAAGCGTGGACGCAGGGTCGCACGGGCATCCCAATTGTGGACGCCGCGATGCGTGCGCTCCGCGCCACCGGGTGGATGCACAACCGCCTGCGCATGATCACCGCGATGTACCTCTCCAAAGATCTTTTCATCGACTGGCGCAAGGGCGAGCGCTGGTTCATGCAGCACCTCATCGATGGCGATCTCTCGCAGAACAACGGCGGCTGGCAGTGGTCCGCCAGCACCGGCACCGACGCCGCGCCGTACTTCCGAATCTTTAACCCCGTGCTCCAGAGCCTGAAGTTTGACGCTGACGGCGCGTACATTCGGCGCTGGGTGCCCGAGCTTCGCGATGTCCAAGGCGACGCCCTCCACGACCCGAGCGAACTGCCGGCTCTGCTGCGCCATGGGCTGGACTACCCCGCGCCACTGGTCGACCGCGCCAGCGTCAAAGACCGCGTCCTCGCGGCGTTCAAGCGCAGTGAATAACGCATAATTCGCCCGGGGCAACCCCACGCCTCCGACCCTCCGCCGGTACGCTTACCGCTTATGGCCACCCCCAAGCCCGCGATCTCATCCCGCAAAAGAGCCAGCGCGAGCCGAAACGAAGCGCCCGCGTTCGGCGACCTGCTCACCGTCTTTGACCTGAGCCCCAAACGCTTCGCACGCGTGCTCGATGTCGCATCCCGATGCAAGGCCAACCCCAGCGCCTTTGACCAGGTGCTCAAGGGCAAAACCGTCATCCTCATCTTCGAAAAGCCCTCGCTCCGCACCCGCGTGAGTTTCGATGTCGGCGTCGCCAAACTCGGCGGGAACCCACTTTTTTACCCCCACCACGACCAGCGCCTAGGCGAGCGCGAGAGCCTCAAGGACTTCGCCAAAAACCTTGACCGCATGGTCGACATGATCGTCGCCCGCGTCTTCTCGCAGCGGGCGCTCGAGGAATTGGCCGAGCACTCGCGCGTGCCGGTCGTCAACGCCCTCAGCGATGAGCATCACCCGTGCCAGGCGCTGGCGGACCTGATGACGATCAAGGAACGCTTCGACGACCTCGCCGGCCTGCGCGTCACGTACGTCGGCGATGGCAACAACGTCACGCACTCGCTCGTGCAGGCCTGCGCGCTGGCCGGGGTCCACGTCACAGTCCTGAGCCCAAAGGGCTATGAGCCCGACGAGGACATCATGCAAGCCGCGGCCGCGACCGCCCTCACTCAGCGAGGCAGCGTACGAGTCACCAACGACATCAGCACCGTCCGCGATCAGCACGCGATCTACACCGACGCTTGGATCTCTATGCACCAAAGCGGCAGCGATACCAAGGAGCGCGCCCTGCGTCCCTTCCAGGTCAACGAGCGGCTGATGCAGTCCATCGGCCGCAAAGATTCCATCTTCATGCACTGCCTCCCGGCCCATCGTGGCGAGGAAGTCTCCGCAGAAGTCATCGATGGCCCGCAATCCGTCGTCTACGACCAAGCCGAGAATCGACTGTGGACCCAGATGGGCGCGATGGTCGAGTTGATGGCCGACAGGTGAGAGCGCTGGGTTTGAAAGCTCGGCCCACCACCATTCACACCTCAGCCCGCGCTCACGGCTCTCCCTGCAACGCTCCGCTTCCAAAGCGCCCCCGCTTCCTCAACTCCCCCGCTACGCTCATTCGCATTTTTCCGGAGATCTCTCACATGGCCAAGCGAGTTGTTGTTGCGTACTCAGGCGGCCTTGATACCTCCGCCGTGATTCCGTGGCTGAAGGAAAACTACGGCTGCGAGGTCTTCGCGGTCGTCGGCGATGTCGGCCAAGGTGCCGAGGAGCTCAAAGGCGTCGAGAAGAAAGCCATCAACAGCGGCGCCGAAGATTGCGTCGTCGTCGATCTGAAGCGCGAGTTCACCGAGGACTTCTGCTTCCCCATGCTCATCAGCGGCGCCGTCTACGAGAGCCGCTACCTGCTGGGCACCTCGATCGCGCGCCCGATCCTCGCCCGTGCCCAGGTCGAGTACGCCCTCCAGATCAACGCCGACGGCCTCTGTCACGGCTGCACCGGCAAGGGCAACGACCAGGTCCGCTTCGAAAGCGTCTACGCCGCGCTCGCGCCGAATCTCGAAGTCATCGCGCCCTGGCGCCTCTGGGACCTGGGCGGGCGCGAAGACCTTTTGAAGTACCTCGCCGACCGCAAGATCCCCACCACCGCCAGCGCCCGCAAGATCTACAGCCGCGACCGAAACCTCTGGCACATCAGCCACGAGGGCGCAGCGCTCGAAGACCCGTGGAACACCGTCCCCGATGACATCTGGATGCTCACCACGCACCCCTGGGAAGCGCCGAACAAGAGCGAAGACGTCAGCATCACCTTCGAGCGAGGGCGACCCGTCACACTCAACGGCAAGGCTCTCCCCGCCGACGAACTGGTCATCAAGCTCAACGCCATCGCCGGGCGTCACGGCGTCGGGCGCATCGACATCGTTGAGAATCGCCTCGTCGGCATGAAGTCGCGCGGCTGCTACGAGACCCCGGGAGGTACCGTCCTCATGGAAGCTCTCCGCGGCTTGGAACAGCTCGTCCTTGATCGCGAAACCACCTACCTCCGCGAGCGCCTCGCCCTTGAGTTCGCCCGCGAGATCTACAACGGCCAATGGTTCACGCCCAAGCGCGAGGCCATGTGGGCCGCCTTTGACAGCATCAGCCGCGTGATGTCCGGCGAGATCGTCGTCCGCCTTTACAAGGGCACCGCGACGACCGTCCGCCGCAAGAGCGAGAACAGCCTCTTCAGCGAGGCCTTCGCAACCTTCAGCCGCGACGCGGTCTACGACCAGAAGGACGCTGGCGGCTTCATCCGGCTCTACACGCTCCCGGCCAGAATCGCGGCCCTGAAGAATGCCAACACAGGCAAGAAACGTAGCGCGAGCGCAAAGAAAAACAAGCAAGTCACCCGCAGCGCCAAAAAGTCCTGATCACTGCAGGCTCCGACGACCGGCTCAACGTTGACCCTCGCGATGAAAGCAGGCGCACGGACCCGGCTCGACACGCAATCACCGCAGTCTCTCACTCCAGTTCACGCTCAACTCTCCACTCGCTCGCGCTCACAAAGGACTTCCCATGGCCCTCTGGGGCGGCCGCTTCCAAACCGAAACTTCCGACCTCTTCAAAGCCCTCAACAACTCCCTGGGCTTCGATCGCACGCTGGTGATCGAAGACATCGAGGGCTCGATCGCCTGGGCCCGCGCGCTAGGCCGCGCCAAGGTTCTCAAGCCCGCCGACGTCTCCAAGCTCGTCAAGGCGCTCGCGTCCCTCGCTCAGCGCGAATCCGATCCCACCACTGCCAAGATCAACGCCGCCACCGACGAAGACGTGCACTCGTTCGTCGAGCGTGAACTCATCGAGCTCGTCGGCGACCTTGGCAAGAAGCTCCACACCGGCCGCTCACGAAACGACCAGGTCGCCACCGACGTCCGCCTCTGGACCGCGCAGGCGATTGTCTCGCTCCGCCAGCTCATCACCCGCGCGATCGAATCGCTCGTGACTCTCGCCGAGGCCGAGCTCTCACACCGCACCGTCCTTCCCGGATACACCCACCTCCAACGCGGCCAGCCCGTCCTCTTCGCGCACTGGTGTCTCGCCTACGTCGAAATGCTCCGGCGCGATCACGAGCGCTTCGGCGACGCGCTCTCGCGCGTCTGCGTCTCCCCGCTCGGCTCCGGCGCCCTCGCCGGCACCGCCTACGCCATCGACCGCGAAGCCCTCGCAAAGGACCTCGGCTTCCTCGAAGCCTCGCGCAACTCGCTCGATGCCGTGGGCGATCGCGACTTCGTCTTTGAGACGCTCTCGTGCATCGCGCTGACAGGCATCCACCTCTCGCGCTTGGGCGAGGATCTGATCCTCTACTCCTCCAGCGAGTTCGGCTTCATCCAGATGTCCGATCGCGTCACCAGCGGCTCCAGCCTCATGCCACAGAAAAAGAATCCCGACGCCGCCGAGCTCCTTCGCGGCAAGTCCGGTCGGCTCATCGGCAACCTCGTCCGCATCGCCACCACGCTCAAGGGCCTGCCCCTGGCGTACAACAAAGACCTGCAGGAAGACAAAGAGCCGCTCTTTGATTCCGTCGCGCACCTCTCGCTCTGCCTCCGCATCGTCCCCGAATGCCTCAGCGGCATGACCCTCAATCGCGATCGCATGCACGCCGCCGCTGACGACGGCTTCTCCGCCGCCACCGACCTGGCCGACTACCTCGTCCGCGCCGGCGCTCCCTTTCGCGATGCGCACCACCTCGCAGGTCGCCTGACACGCACCGCGCTGGAGCTCGCTGTCCCGCTTCACAAGCTCACGCTCGCTCAGATGCGCCAGGTCGACACTCGCATCGGGCCGGACATTTTCAAGGAGCTCTCGATCGACGCCGTGCTCGCCAAACGCGACGTTGTCGGCGGCACCGCCCCCGCTCGCGTTCGCGCCCAGATCCGCATCGCCAAAGCCGCGCTCAAGGCCACGCGAAGAGCCTGAGTTCCCGGACCGGCCCGCCCGCCTTCCCTAAGGCCAGCACAAGGCAGATCTCGCGATTTCGTGCCGGATCCGCCCGCACGCCGCCCGCAAACTTGCCTCCGGGCCATCGATGGTGGATACTCAAGCCCCATGCGCATCGCCCTCGTCGGCTTCGGTGTTGTCGGCAAAGCGCTCGTCGAGCTGCTGGACGCTCAGCGCGACGTCCTCCTCGCACGCCACGGGCTGAACCCCAAGATCATCGCAGTGATGGACAGCCGCGGCGCCGCCGTCAGCGAACACGGGCTCAGTTCCGGCGAGCTGCTCGCCTGCAAAAACGCCCACGCCACCGTCGGTGCCATGCCCGCCCACGGCCAACTCGGCGCCCCCAGCGAGCGATTGATCCGCGATGTCGGCTGCGATGTCCTCGTCGAAACCTCCCCCTCAGACCTCCGCCGCCCCGACATCGCCATCGCTCACCTTCGCGCCGCGATGAGCGCCGGCATGCACGTCGTCACTGTCAACAAGGCGCCGCTGGCGGTCGCCATGCCCGCGCTGCTCGAACTCGCCCGCTACAACCGCGTCGGCTTCCGCTTCAGCGGCACCGTCGGCGCCGGCACTCCCGTTTTGGCCCTTGCCGCGCGCTGCGCACAGGGCAACCGCGTCCGCGCCGTGCGCGCCATCATCAACGGCACGACCAACTTCATCCTCTCCCGCATGACCGAGACCGGCGAGCAGTTCGAAGACGCGCTGGCCGAAGCCGTCCGACTCGGATACGCCGAGACCGACCCCAGCAACGACATCGATGGCGTAGACACCGCGATGAAACTCACTATTCTCGCCAACCACATCATGGGCCGGCGCGCCACCATCGCCGACGTCAATCGCCAAGGCATCCGTGGCCTCGCCCGCCAGCGACTTGACGACGCCCGCGCCCGCAACTGCGTGATCAAACTCATCGGACGCATCGACGATTCAGGAATGTCCGTCGCGCCCGAAGAAGTCCCGCTCAACTCGCCCCTGAACGTCGGCGGCAGCCTCAACGCCGTCGCGCTCGATTGCGCCGTCGGCGGCGAAGTCGTGATCATCGGGCGCGGCGCTGGCGGGCCAGAGACCGCCACCGCCATTCTCCGCGACCTCATTGATATCTGGCAACTCGATTTCGACCATCATCCCGCCAAGGCCCACCCATGAAAATCGTCATGAAGTTCGGCGGCACCTCGATGTCCGGCGCCAACAACATCCGTCACGCCGCAAGCCTCGCGCTCGCACACGCCAAGGACCACGCCGTCGTCTGCGTTGTCAGCGCCATGGACGGCGTCACCGAGCAGTTGCTCGACCTTGGCCAGAGCGCCGCCGCGGGCAACCGCGCTTCGGTCCTGGGCGTGCTCTCGCGCATCCGCACCGAGCACGAGGCCGCCGCCAACACGCTGGGCTGTCTCCCACTCATCGACACCACGCTGCGAAAGCTCGAAACGCTGGTCGAGGGCATCAGCGCCATCGGCGAGCTCACCCCGCGCAGCAAAGACGCCGTCGTCGCCTATGGCGAGCGGCTCAGCACGATCCTCATGGGCGCCGCGATGTCGTGCCCCGCCATGGACGGCTACGAGGCTGGCATCGTTACCACCGACCACTTCACCAGCGCCGACCCACTCATGGAGCTCTCGGTCTTCCAAGTGCGATCGCGCCTCGGTCCGCTCGTCGCGCAGGGCAAACCCGTCGTCGTCGCTGGCTTCATCGCCGGCAACCAGCACGGCGTCACCACCACCCTCGGGCGCGGCGGCAGCGACTACACCGCCACCATCCTCGGCGCCGCGCTCCAAGCCGACGAGATCTGGATCTGGTCCGATGTTGACGGCATGATGACCGCAGACCCGCGCGTCGTCGGCGCCGCCCGCCTCATGAGCCACATCACCTTCGGCGAAGCTGTCGAGATGGGCAAGTTCGGCGCCAAAAGCATGCACCCGCGCGCCCTGGAACCCGCCAGCGAGAGCGGCATCCCCGTCCGCATGCGCAACACCTTCAAACCCGACAACCCCGGTACGCTCATCGCCTCCGCTGAAACCGTCGAACGCGCAACCCGCGCAAGCGCTCCAAGCTCGCAGACCAACTCGCAACGCCTCGCGCGACCCGTCCTCGCGGTTCCCGCGCTCAAAAACATGTCGTTCATCACCGTCGGCGGCGCGACGATGATCGGCCGCACGGGCACCGCCGCCGCCATCTTTGATGCCCTTGCCGCCGCACGCGTCAACGTCCACATGATCTGCCAGAGCGTCAGCGAGTCGGGAATTTCGATCGCCGTCAGCGCCGCGCATACCGACGAGGCCCGCTCGGCCCTCGAACGCGCCATCATCGGCGTCCTGGGCGAGCGCACCGCCCGCGCTATTGATGTCCAGCGCGCCGTCACCATCGTCGCCTGCGTCGGCGCTGGCATGCGCGGCTCACCAGGCGTCGCCGCCCGCGTCTTCACCGCCATCGCCCGCGACTCCATCAATGTCCTGGCCATCGCCCAGGGCTCCAGCGAGCTCTCGATCGCCCTCGCAGTGCTCGACAAGGACGGCCCCGCCGCCGTGCGCTCGCTCCACGCCGAATTCAACCTCGCCGAATAAACGCCGTCTGACGCCCGCCACGCCCGCCCGGCGCGTCGCGCATTCCGACCGCATCGCAAGTGTCCCCGCTCGCAACACCATCCCACGGCCCGCTCACTTCGCCGGTCGCGCCATCGCCTTGTGTACTTCCTCGATCAGCCGCTCCGCCTGAAACGGCTTGAACAACACGCACTGCAAGCCCTCTTCGCTCGCACGCACGATCGAGTGATGCGGGTCATATCCAAAGCCCGTCATCAGGATCACCGGCAAGCCCGGCAGCGTCTTGCGCGCCGCGGCGAAGATCTCATATCCCGTCTTGTCCGGCATCTTGATATCGCTGATCAGCAGATCAAAGTGTGCGTGCTTCGCCGGCTCCGCGCCGCCGCCAAAGCCGTCCGTCGCCCGCGCGTCCGGCGCGCCGCGCTCCTGACCCGGCCCGGCGCTGGTGGTGACACTCCCGCTCGGGAACACGCCGCTGAGCGCCGCGATCGCCTCGCTGCCATTCTCACATGCCACGACCTCGGCCCCCAGCGCGATCAGCAACTGCCGCACCGTCTGGCGTATGCGCGGATCATCATCCGCCACCAGCACGCGCCGCCCCGCAACCGCCGGATCCAGCGCCGCATCCGTGAGCGCCTTCTCAGCGCCAAGGATCGTCCCCGGTCCACTGGCAACGTCCTTCATCCGGCGCTTGATCGCATCAACGTCCGCAAGAATCCGCTCCAGTTGCTTGGTCGTGCCCGCATCCAGCCCCGGCCCCGAGACGCCCCCCGGCCCCGCGCCGCTCTTGCTCAACGCTTCCTTCAACTTCGCCGCAATGGCGCGAATGTCTTCCAGCGGCTCGCTCAACTCGCCCTCGACGTTCCCCGTCACCGCCTGCCCCGTCGCGCACCGCTCCACCACCAGCAAGTCCAGGATGTGGACCGCCAGCGCCACGTGCGTCGAGAACATCTCCGCAAACGTCCGGTCCTCTTCGCTGAACGCGTTCGGCTCCGTCGATTCGACGTTGAAGATCCCGATGACCTTGTCGCTCAGCCACAGCGGCACCGTCAGCGACGACGCCGCGCTCACCGCCCCTACCACATACAGCGGGTCCGTGCGAGTATCCGTACAGATGTACGACCGCCCCGTCGACGCGACATACCCCGAAATTCCGTTCCCCTCGCGCCGCGCCAACAGCTCGACCTCCATCGCCTCCGACGGCAGCCCGTGCGACATCACCAGCTCAAGTTTCCCTGATCGCTCGTCCAGCAACCGGATCGCAAAGTGATCAAAGTTCAGCAGGTCGTGCGCATACTTCACAATCTTCTGCTCAAGCACCCGCAGCCGCTCGGTCGTCCGCAGCTTCCGCACCACCTCCGCATCGATCCGCACCAGCTCGCTCCCCGCCCGATCGATCGCGGCCATCTTCTGCTGCGTCCGCCTCAGCACCGTCACATCTCGAACCACCGCCACCAACCGCCCCGCCAGCACCCCGCCCGACGCGCTGCCCGACTCCACCGGTGACACCAGCACCTCAAAGAAACGCACGTCGCCATCACCCGCGATGTCAAACCGTCGCCGAACGTCGCGCCCGCCGCTGCTGCCCGACGACGCACCCGTCGCCCCCGCCACCTCGCCTCCATCCCCCAACGGCATCGCGCTGTTCAGTGCCGCCTTTGACGCCTGCCGACACACCGCGCTGATCCGCGCCTGCGTCTGCAGCGTGTATTGCGAGAACTCGATATTGCTCCACAAAATCTGCCCCTCGCTATCGGCAAGGCACACCCCCTCGCCCAGCGCGTTCAACACCGCGTGGCTCTGCACCTGCGCAAGCGACCTGTTCAGCGGCAAAAACTCCCCCGCCGGCGCGATGATCGCCGCGATCGACTGCTCGCGAAGCACCGCCAGCGCGTCGATCGAATCACTCCGCACCACGTCAAACTGCCCCGCCAGCGCTTCCGCGACCCGAGTGGCATCCGCCGGGGGTTGTCCGGGCACGGTCCACTGACCGTCAACGAGCAGCAGCTTCGGCTTGTGATCGCCCATCGCGGTGACGCACTTCCCTCATCCGAACCGAGCAACAGTCTAGGACCAAAGCCCCTCACTCGCAAACTCCGCTCACGCACCACTCCACCCGCACACGCCCAACTCCTCCGCGCGCCACAACCAACCAACCCCTCCCACCCGTCTATATTCCCCCGCAAACCCCCAGTTCAAACGCCATCCCCTACACACCACCCCGCTGCCGACCGTTCCACTCCTCCCCTGCCCCCTCCCGCCTCAGCCCTTCCAGCGTTGCTTGTCCGCCCAACTGGTCATATGGCATTTGGCCATCTGCCCCGTCCCCCCTCGATCCCTTGCCTCCCCCTTCCCCCCCTCTCCGTATTTGCTACTTTGCTGTTGTGCTGATTTGCTGCTTTGCCGCTCCGCACCCCTCCCTCATGGGCTTCTTCACCGGCATCATCTCGAAGCTCAAGGAAAGCCTCACCAAGACGCGCGAGACGTTCGTCACCTCCCTGCGCTCCCTGGTCCTCGGCCGCACGCTCGACGATGCCCTGATCGACGACGTCCGCATCATGCTTCTGGAGGCCGACGTCGGCGTCGCAGCCACCACACGCCTCATTGATTCCGCCCGCGCCGACTACAAGGCAGGCCACCTCAAAAGCTCCAAAGACCTCCTCGATCACCTCAAGCGCGAAGTGCGCGAGCTCCTCGCCCTCGGCGTCGTCGATGGCGTAGTCAACATCGACTCGGTCACCTGGCGCTCCACCGCCCCCGGCACCGACATCATCGAAGCCAAGCCCGGCACCGGCCCCACCGTCATCCTCGTCACCGGCATCAACGGCGCCGGCAAAACCACCAGCATCGCCAAACTCGCGGCCTACTTCCGCAAACAAAACAAACGCGTCCTCCTCGCCGCGTGCGATACCTTCCGCGCCGGCGCCGTCCGCCAACTCGAGATCTGGGGCGAGCGCCTCGGTGTCGAAGTCATCAAAGGCCAGCAAGGCGGCGACCCCGCCGCCGTCGCGTTCGATGCCGCTAAGGCCGCGCTCGCGCGAAACATCGATGTCCTGATCGTTGACACCGCCGGCCGGCTGCAAACCCAAGAGCCGCTGATGCGCCAGCTCGAAAAGATTTACAAGGTCCTCGCCAAGCAGATCCCCGGCGCCCCGCACGAAACCCTCCTGGTCCTCGACGCCACCACCGGCCAAAACGCCCTCCGCCAAGCCCTGGAGTTCTCCAAAAGCGCACCGCTCACCGGCATCGTCCTCGCCAAACTCGACGGCACCGCCCGCGGCGGAATCGTCATCGCCATCCGCGCCGTCGCCCGCATCCCCGTCAAGTTCATCGGCACCGGCGAAACCCCCGACGACCTCCAACCCTTCGACGCCGACACCTTCGTCGAAGCCATGTTCTCCGAGTAAGGCTTGCCAGCCGGATCGGAATGGCGATGGAGTACCGCAGCTCCAGCGCCAGTCACGATCGCCGGAGCCGGCAATCGGGAATCGGGAATCGGCAACCGGCAACCGGGAAAGCCACCGCACCACTTCCTCCAGGCCAAAGGCCTGCAACGAAAATAGCCGGGGGTCGCGTCGGCCCTGCGACGCACCCCCGGAAACACCTCGGGCCGACGCACCAACACACGCCATCATCCCCGCACCCCAAAGGGATGCTCCTCACTCACGCGCCCCACTTCACCCAACGCGCCTCCCCTTCCCCACTCGCATCTCGCGACTCGCGACTCGCGACTCGCGACTTCATTCCACCGTCGGCGCCGGCGGCAACGGATGAGGCGTCGCTTCCCGCGTGATCAGCGCAACCCCCTCCGGCAACCGCGTCGCCACCTGCGCCACCACATCGCCCTCCAAGCTCCTCGCGAGATTACTCCGCCGCGACTTGCCCATGATGAGCGTGTCGCACCCATAGGTCACCGTGCTGTCGATCACCTCTTCGACGATGTCCGGGCTGCTCACGTAAATCGGGATGAACGGCACGCGATACCGCTGCGCAAGCTCCGCGATCGTCCCCAGCGACTCCTGCGCCGCCGGGTCATCCTCAATTCGCGGCACATGGCTCGGGTTCGCATCCAAGACCCGCAGCGTTCGCACGTAAATCGCAAACAGGTTCGCGCCGCGACGGCGCGCCATGTCCACCGCAAACTCCGCCTGCCACCGCCCGCGCGCCGCCAGCATCACACGCGGCTTGTTCGCGTCAATCGGCAACGGCTCGCGACGCAGCACCGCTAGCCACCCGATCTCCGGCTCCGGCAGACCAGTCTCGCGCGCCTTGAGCCGCCGCACGCCAAACCGCGCCGCCAGCACCAACGCCACCAGACCGCCGCAGAAGATCGCCGCATCGTGCTTCGTCGCCGCGATCGTCAGGAACACCAGCGTGATGATCACCGCCACGCTCCACAGCCCCGCGCGCTCCCACGCCTTCATCTTCAACCTGCGATTCAGCGCGCAACACGTCAGGTTCATCGTGATCGCGCCCGTCACACCGATCGCGTACAGATGGCTCAGCGGCTCAAGCTCGTAGTAGAAACACAGCAGCAACACCGGCGCGACACACGCGATCACCAGCGGCCACTTCGGCATGCCCGAGTAGTTCAGCTTCGTCAGCCCCTTGGGCAACTCCTCATCGCGCCCCAGCGCGTACAACACGCTGACAATCCCCACCACCACCGTGTTCGCCGCCGATACCAGCAGCAGCCCGAACACGATCGCCGTCGCCTTGCCGAACACGAAACCCGCCGTCTCGCCGAACATCCGCTGCCCACCCTCGATCGCCAGCACCTTCATCGCGTGCCCTCGAATCTCCTGCTTGGCGTAGTCGTGCCCCGCGATGTGCAGCGAATCGACATCCGCCATCGACGGCAGATTCGCCGCGCCGACCCCCATCAGCCCGATCAGCGCCACGCCGAAGACCAAGTTCAGCGTCGCCACCTCCGCCAGCACCGGCCAGATCGTCCTCCGGCTCGTCTTGTCCACCGGCTCCTTCATGATGCCGGTCATGTTCGCGACCGCCTCAACGCCCGACAGCGCCAGGATGATCCCCGTGAAGTTGATCCATCGCGTCAGCCACGGATCCCCGTCCATCCGGATCGCCCCAAGCCCCGCCGGAACCCAAGGCAGCACGAGGATCGCCACGATCGCCGACAGCCCGATCGACAGCACCGCGATCCACTTGGCAAACTCGCCCGCCGCCCGCGCACCAAACCAGTTGATGAACCCGATGCCCGCGATGGTCAGCGCGCACAGCGTGACCGTCACGACCTGCCCGTCCCCCGCCAGCCCGAGGATCTTCATACCCCCGGTGCCGAAGTATGCAAACGCCTCAACCAGCGACAACGCCGCAGTCACGATGTAGTCCGCCAGCAACAGCGTCGCGCCAATCACCGACACAAACGGCGACAACTGCCGCGCCGCGCTGTACACCCCGCCGCCGTCGTGAAACGAACGGCACACAATCGTGTACGCCCACGCCACCATCACCATCAGCACGCTCAGCGCCAGCAGGTAATACGGCGCCGCGAGCCCCAGCGTCACCGCCGCGATGCCCAGCACATACAAACGACTGGTCCCCCAGTCTCCAAAGAGCAAGGGACCCGCGTGCCAGTGTGAGAGATTTCGAGGGCGCTTTTGGCTTACGATGAGCCCGGCCATGTTCCGTCCAGCAGCCCGGGCAGCGCCGTACGCGGCACGCTCACCCGGCGAGGGCGATTCCAAGCAATCAGCCTAGCCGATTCACGCCCACCACGCGCACGCCCCGAACTCACCCCTCACCCAAACCACTCTCACTCTTCACCGCCGGTCCCCCGCCTTGATGTGCCATGTGGCAATGTGCCATGAAGCGATGTAGCCATGTAGCCATGTGGCCAAGTCCTTTTCTCCACTCTGCCCGCTCCACGATATACTCATCCATTCGCCTTCTCAGGAGCCCGAGATGCCCGTCCGCACCGCGTACACCGCGAACATCGAGTACCTCTCAATCCTCGACGAGCACGGCGTGCTTGACGAGAAACTCGCCAAGCTCCCCGACGGCTCGCCCCTGCTCACGCCCGAGCAGGTTCTCTTCCTCTACGAGCAGATGGTCGAGTGTCGCCAGCTCGACGAAGTCGCCTTCAAGCTCCAGCGCTCCGGCCGCCTCTACACCTACCCGCAGAACAAGGGCCAGGAAGCCTGCGCGCTCGGCTCCGGCTTCGCCATGCGCAAGGGCATCGACTGGCTCGTCCCCTGCTATCGCGAGAACGCCGCGCTCTTCATGCACGGCATGCCCATGGGCAACGTCCTGCTCTTCTGGGCCGGCGACGAGCGCGGCAGCATCATCCCCCCCGGCGTCAAAATCACCCCCATCGCCATCCCCATCGGCACCCAGATGCTCCACGCCACCGGCATCGCCTGGGCCCAAAAACTCCAGAAGACCGACAGCGTCGTCATCACCTACTTCGGCGACGGCGCCACCAGCGAGGGCGATTTCCACGAGGCCATGAACTTCGCCACCGTCTTCAACGTCCCCGCCATCTTCTTCTGCCAGAACAACCAGTGGGCCATCAGCGTCCCGTGCGATCAGCAAATGGCCAGCGAGACCGTCGCGCAAAAGGGCCTCGCCTACGGCGCCCAGTGCATCCAGGTTGACGGCAACGACCTCTTTGCCGTCTACAAAGCCACCGCCGACGCCCGCGAACGCGCCCGCCAAGGCGGCGGCGTCACCCTCATCGAAGCCATCACCTACCGCCTGGGCGACCACACCACCGCCGACGATGCCCGCCGCTACCGCTCCAGCGAAGAGGTCGAGTCCTGGAAAAACAAGGACCCGATGATCCGCACGCGCAAGTACCTCGAGGCCCGCAACCTCTGGGACGAAACCAAGCAGAAGAACGCCGAGGAACGCGCCGAAGCCCGCATCAAAAAGATCGCCGACGAAGCGCTCAACTATCCCGCGCCCAGCACCGACGAAATGTTTAACTATCTGTACGCCGAGATCCCCGAAGAACTCCGCAAGCAACGCGACACGCTTCGGACCAACTCGTTGTCAATGGATCCCGAGCAGGCAAACCTGCGGGCCTCGACTCAACCCGCGTGAGGTGACCCCAGAGCGATTCAATGTTCAAGTTCCCGCGCGAACGCATCACCTGGGACGAGGCCAAGAACACCAGCAACCGCGCCAAGCACGCCGTCCGCTTTGAAGAAGCCCTTGACGTCTTCGCCGACCCCTGGGCCATCTACGTCTCCGACAACGACCACTCCGCCAGCGAAGACCGCTACCGCGTCGTTGGCATCGGCGGAAAGCTCAGAATATTGCTCGTCGTGTTCGCCGTCCGCGAGCCCGATCACCTCCGAATCATCAGCGCACGAAAGGCCACGAGACTCGAACAGCAAGCGTATGAGAAAAGCCGCTAACCCCATCTCGCGTGACGTTCCGGCGTCCGGCCAATGGAAGCGCCTCGGCGCGCTCCCATGGCTGCGCGAAAAGTCCTGGTGGGTCCAGCTTGATCCCGATGTCGTCGCGCTTCTCAGCGGCCGCGGCTCCCCCGCCGACCATCTCCGCACCTTCGCCCAAAAGAGAGACGCTCAATCCGAGCGGACGGTCATGGTCTGCGCCTTCACCGACGACGAGATCCGCGCCATCCGCCCGATCCTCAAACGCCTCAAGGCCAAGATCACCAAGATCAACCACCCGCTGCCGACCTCGCAACAACACCCGCCCGGCAAACGCAAAGCCAGCTAACCCGCGTCATCACCGCCTCGCTTCCGCTCTTGTCAGTTTGTCCACTTGGCCACCCGACCACCCGACCACTAGACCACTAGACCACCTGATCACCTGAACGTCCGCATCCCTCGCACTCCCAGGAACCGCCCATGCCGCGTTCGCCCCAAATGTCCGAAAAAGGCCTCACCCTTGTCGACGCCATCAACGAGGCCCTCTTCCAGGAAATGGAGCGCGACGAGCGCGTCATCTGCATCGGCGAAGACATCGGGCTCAACGGCGGCGTCTTCCGCGTCACCGAAGGCCTCCAAAAACGCTTCGGCCCCGATCGCGTTGTTGACTCCCCGCTCAGCGAGTCAGGCATCATGGGCTCCTCCATCGGCCTCGCCCTCGCTGGCATGCGCCCCATCCCCGAGATCCAGTTCGAGGGCTTCATGGGCCCCGCCTTTGACCAGTTCGTCAACCACGCCGCCCGCTTCCGCAACCGCACCCGCGGCAGCCTCACCGTCCCCCTCACCGTTCGCGTCCCCTGGGGCGGCGGCATTCACGCCCCCGAGTTCCACTCCGACTCGCCCGAGGTCATGTACATCCACAATCCCGGCATCAAAGTCGTCTGCCCCAGCACGCCCGCCGACGCCAAGGGCATGATCCTCAGCGCCATCCGCGACCCTGATCCCGTCCTCTTCTTCGAGCCCAAGCGCGTCTACCGCTCCTTCCGCGAGCAAGTCCCCGAAGAGGAATACACCATCCCCATCGGCAAGGCCAAGCTCGTCAACGAAGGCTCCGACGTCACCATCATCACCTGGGGCTCCATGGTCTTTGAGTGCCTCGCCGCGATGGACCAACTTCCCGATGACCTCTCGGTTGAACTCATCGACCTCCGTACCTTAAATCCGCTGGACACCGACGCCATCTGCGCCAGCGCCGAGAAAACCGGCCGCGTCGTCATCGTCCAAGAGGCCCCCAAGACCTGCGGCCTCGCCAGCGAGCTCACCACCATCATCATGGAACGCTGCTTCCTCCACCTCCACGCCCCCGTCCAACGCGTCTGCGGCTTCGACACCATCATGCCGTATGCGAAGCTCGAACTGCAATACCTGCCCGACGCGAAGAAGATTGCGGAGGC
>JBBQMD010000036.1:0-27478 GCA_038328575.1 Phycisphaerales bacterium
TGCCGGCGTCTTTGACGCCCGCGTCGCGCTTGAGCACCGATGCCGAGAGGTCGCCCGCCTGACCGACGAGCCCGAGGATGAGGCCCAGCGCGGCACCATCGGTGAGCGACAGTGACGCTGGCGCGTACGCGCTGTCAAACGAGCGATTGAGCGCGACGAACGCGACGCCAGCGAGCGCCGAGGTGATCAGCCCGCCGACCAGCCCTTCCCAGGTCTTGCCCGGTGAGATCCACGGGATGAGCTTGTGGCGACCGATGGCGGTGCCGGTGAAGTACGCGCCGCTGTCGCAGGCCTTGACGATGAACACCACTGCAACCATCGCCCACACGCTGTGCTCACGGCGCACCGCCATGAGGAACGAGAGCGCGAGCCCGAGATACAGGAACGCGAAGCCGGTCGCGGCAACCGCGGTCGCGGCGCCCTTGATCTCTTGATGACGGATGTACGCGAGCATGGCGCACAACACCGCCATGATGCCCGCGGATCCGAGCACCGCGGCCGCGTTAGTCTGGAACACCGCTGGCGCGTGCGGGCCGATCGTGAGCGCGCCCGCCAACATGCCCGCCGCCGCGGCGATGCTCAGGCTCCTGGGCGAGGCCTCGATGTGCATGGCTTGAAACAAGCGAGCGAGCTCGTATCCGCCGCGGCTCGCGGCGACCACCCCCAGCACCAGCAACAAGAGGCCCGGCTGCGCTGTGCCATCGGCGCTGGCCAGAAACAACAGAGGTTTGGGCAGCACAACGCTGGTGAGCAGGTGATCGAGCCACATGATCGCCAGCAGCAGCAGGATCAGGATGGGACCGAAAATAAGCCGACGCGCCATGACGCAGCATAGACGCAAGGCGTGTGGCAATGAGCGCCGGGGGTTGTGAACAAACCTTCAGGTCGCGCTGGTGTTCAGGCCGCCGAAGCGTCGCGAGCGGCGCGCGTATTCGCGGATGGAGTCCAGGAACTGCTCGCGCCCGAAGTCCGGCCAGAGGGTGGGCGTGACGTACAGCTCGGCGTACGAGATCTGCCAGAGCAGGTAGTTGCTCAGACGCATCTCGCCAGCGGTGCGGATCAGCAGGTCCGGCTCGGGCAGATCGGGGGCGTAGAGGTTTGCTGAGAGCGTGTCTTCGGTGATGTCTTCGGGCTTCAGTTCGCCGGAGGCGACCTGGCGCGCGATGGCGCGAGCCGCGTCGGTGATCTCGGCGCGGCTGCCGTAGTTGACCGCGAGGCAGAGCGTGGCGCAGGTGTGGTGGGCGGTTGCGGCCTCAAGGGCCGCGACGCCCGCCTGGATGATCGGCGGCAGGTCGGCGCTTCGGCCGATCTGGCGGAAGCGCACGTTGTTATCCATCAGCGCCGGGCGCTCCAGCGACATGTACTCCAGATAGAGGTGCATCAGCGCCTCGACCTCGGCCTGCGGGCGCTTCCAGTTATCCATTGAGAACGAATAGAGCGTGACGCACTCGATGCCGAGTTCGCCGACGGTCTCCATCAGCGACCGCACCGACTTGGCCCCGGCGCGATGTCCCATCATCCGGGGCTGCTGTCGCTCGTTGGCCCATCGCCCGTTGCCGTCCATGATGATCGCGACATGACGAGGCAATCGCGACGGGCAGACGTCGGGCAGAGCCTCGTGCGGGCGCGCCTTTGGCGAGCGCGCGTTGATGGCCTCAAGGGCCGCGATGCCGGCGGGGGAGAGCGTCGGGGTGGACGAGTGAATGCTCACGAGGGTGTGCCCGGGGAAAGGGCGTGTCGAGCGAAGAAGCTCAGGGCATCTGAATGGTCTGAGCGTTATCCGGACCGACCGAGACATATCGCACCGGCGCGCCGAGGTGGCGCTGGATGAGCTCGATGTACGCTCGCGCGTTGGCGGGAAGTTCGGCGAAACTGCGTGCGCTGCTGATATCGCCGATGAAGCCGCGGAGGGTGGTGTAGATCGGGATGGCGCGGGCGAGCCAGGTGGCGTCGGGGTTGAAGCGGGCGGGCTTGCCGTCAAGGGTGTAGCCGGTGCAGACGCGCAGCTCTTCGAGCCCTTCCAGGACGTCCAGCAGCATCACTGCGATCTCGGTGACGCCGTTGAGCCGGGCGGAGTAACGGACCATTTCGAGGTCAAGCCAGCCGACGCGCCGGGGTCGTCCGGTGGTGGTGCCGTACTCGCGCCCGCGCTCGCGGATCTGGTGGGCCAGAGCGCGATCGGACTCTGAGCGGATGAGCTCGGTGGGCATGGGGCCGGAGCCGACCCGCGTTGAGTAGGCCTTCATGATGCCCAGGACTTTGCCGATCGCGTTCATGGGCACGCCGGTGCCGCTGGGGGCGCCCAGGGCGGTGGTGGTGGACGAGGTGACGAACGGGTAGGTGCCGTGATCGACGTCAAGGAGCGTCGCGTTGGCGCCCTCGAAGAGCACCTTTCCCCCGGCGTCGATGATGTCCATGAGGCGCGACGAGGCATCGGCGATCATCGGGGCAAGCTGCGTGCCCCAGGCCTCGCACTGGCGCGCGACTTCATCGATGGTGTAAGCGGGCGAGGTTGGCGGGCGGTGGGCCTCGGGCAGCGCGGCGGCCAGTGCGCCGAGCGTCGCGTTTTTCATGGGCACGATGGAAGCGAGCTTGGCGCGAAGCTCGTCCGGGCGGAGCAGGTCGATGACGCGGATGGCAGTGGAGCGCTGGTGCTTGTCGGCATAGCAAGGCCCGATGCCGCGCTTGGTGGTGCCGATCGGTTGGGAGCTTGAGGTCTCTGACGCAACGCGGAGCCAGCGTTCGCGCAGGTCGTCTTCGTCCTTGTGCCAGGGCATGACGACGTGTGCGCGATCAGAGAGCACCAGCGCCGAGGTGTCTACCTCGCGCGAGGCGAGCTTGGCGATCTCCTCGAGTAGCCATTGCGGGTCAACGACGACGCCATTGCCGATGATGGCGGGCTTTCCTTTGTGAAGGATGCCCGAGGGGATGAGGTGGAGCGCGAAGCGTTCGCCATTGACGACGACGGAGTGCCCGGCGTTGGCACCGCCGTTGTAGCGGGCGATGGCGTCGTGGAGGGGCGCGAGATAGTTAACGATCTTGCCTTTGCCCTCGTCGCCCCATTGGAGGCCGACGACGACTGTGCCGCGCTCGGTGGTTGAGTGGGTCATGGGGGAAAGGAAGGGGGAGGGGGCCGAGGGACCGGGTGACGAGGGAGCGCGTGAACGAGGGAGCTCGAAAGCGCGGGCGCAGGCGGATCGACGGTCTCCGTTGGACCGATAAAGCATAGACGGAGCGTGTTGGTCCGCAAACGCGCGTCTGCGCGGCCGAAGCGCAGCCTGTGCCGGTGCCAAGCGCGTCGCATCGACGCCCAGCGGGCGCGAAGGTCAAGGCGCGGGCGCAGGCTGGCGATATGAGTTCACGGCTGTTGCGCTCGCGGGCGCGAGTCGCGAAGAGTTTGCAGCACGCAGGGATGCCTATGTCAACCGAGACGGTTCGCATTCTGTGCCCGAATCTGACGTGCCGGCGCGTCTTGGCCGTTCCGACGGTCGCGCGCGGGAAGATCGTCCGCTGCAAGAACTGCGGCACCAACATCAAAATCCCGATGGCCAAAGCGGACGTGGTGATCCTGCCTGACAAGAAAAGAGCCGGGTGAGTGAGCGTTCGGCTCGCATCTGATCGCGCGTGACCGGCCGACCCCCGGCTATCGGGGCTGCCTCGCTTGTTGTGCGCGCCGCTTGCGCGCGTGATCTCGCCCGACATCTCGTACACTGCCTCGCATGTTCGAGGCGTGCATCATGCTCCTGTGCGGCGCGACGCTGATGTCGCTGGTGCTCACGATGTGCGTGCGCTGGATCGGCCGCCTGATGCAAGCGCACGACGGCCATGGCGTCGCGGGGCAGGTGAAGGCACCAATCCGGCGGGTTCCCAACATCGGTGGCATCGCGATCTTTCTCACGATTGCGCTGCCGATCGTCGCGATCATGGCGCTCGTCCACTCGCCCCTGTGGGCTGACATCATCCAATACAACAGCGACCTGCCGATACATGGCCAGGGACTCAGAGACCAGACGCCGGTCGCCCTGTGGTTTCTGGCGGGGCTGTTGACCATGCACGTGATGGGCCTGCTGGACGATCGGCACCCGCTGCCGGCATCGATCAAGCTCCCGGTGATGCTTTGCGTCGCGGGTGTCGTCTGCTGGCAGACCGACTCGCGCCTGCTCACGCTGCTGGACCCGCACGTCGGCGGCCCGTGGCTGAGCCTGATTCTCACGGTCGTGTGGGTCGGCGTGGTCACGAACGCGATGAACTTCATGGACAACATGGACGGCCTGAGCGCCGGCGTCGCCGCGATCGCGGGCGCGTGTTTTATGGCCGCGACGATGACGCATGCGCAGCCGCAGTGGTTCATCGCGGGGTGTCTGGCGCTGGTGGTGGGGGCGTGTGTGGGGTTTTTGTTCTTCAACTACCCGATGCCGCGCGCGACGATTTTCATGGGTGATGGCGGCTCGCTGGTGCTGGGCTTTGCGCTGGCAATCCTCACGGTGCGGTCAACGTACGTCGATCCGACGCTGGCCGGCGGGTGGTACGGGGTGCTGATGCCGTTGATGGTGCTGGCGGTGCCGCTGTACGACTTCGCGTCGGTTGTCGTGCTCCGATTGAGCCAGGGCAAGTCGCCATTCGTTGGAGACTTGCAGCACCTCTCGCATCGACTGGTGCAGCGCGGGCTCAGCCAGCGCGCGTCGGTGGTGGTGATCCACGGGCTCACCGGCATCACCGCCCTTGGTGCGATCATGCTCGGCACGCTGAAGCCCTGGCAAGCGCTAATCCTGGGAAGCCAGACCATGCTGGTGCTGCTGATCGTCGCGATCTATGAGCGAAAGGCGACGGCGCGAACGCTGCCGGTGGATGGCCAGCGTGCTGGCGCGGACAGCGCGAGCGAGAACCGGCCATGAGCGAGGTCGCGCGAGGCGAGGACGATGTTGAAGCGCCCGTCGCTGCGCACGTCGCGATCGCCATTTCGCTCGGCGTGCTGCTGCTGCGTGCGTGCGTTGGCTTTGAAACTTTGGCAGGCTGGGAGGCCGACCCGCTGCTTGACCCCGCGCCCTCCAGTGGCCTGACGCCCGGCTGGTCCATCGCGATCGACGGCGTGAGCATGTGTGCCGCGGGGGCGGCGCTGATGCTTTTGCGCGGGCGTGTCTCGCTCATCTCCTCGTGCGTCTGGGCAGTGGTTGCGATCGTGATCGGGTATCACGGCGTGCTCGCGCCTCACGCCGACTTGCAGCACCTGCGTATCGGCGCGTCGTGGCTCAGCGCCATTACGCTGGGCGTCGTCCTCAGCGCCGCCGGCGTCGGCACCGATCGGCGCGTGCGCTCGCTCATCACGGGCTGCCTGGTTGGGTTCTCAACGCTGCTGGCGTGCAAGGGCGCGCTGCAAGTCTTCGTCGAACAGCCCGCAATGATCGAGAGCTTCAAGCAGAACTCCACGCTTTTCTACCAGAGCCAAGGGTGGGAGCCCGGCTCGACGATGGCGCGAGCGTATGAGCGGCGCATCAGTCAGACCGAGGCGATCGGCTGGTTCGGGCTTTCGAATGTCTTCGCGTCAATCTGTGCCGCGCTGGTGCCGATCGGGCTGGCGTGTACGTTTGGCGCGTGGCGCATTCGGCGCGCCGGGCGCAAAGCCGCTGGCGCTGAGACCAGTCCCAGGACCGGCTCCGGGCTCATCCTCGCCTGCGCCGGCGCGACGGCCCTTGCGATTAGCGGCGTGATCATGGCAGGGGGCAAGGGCGGCTATGTCGCCATGGCGCTGGGCGTGAGCGTATTAGGCCTCCTCGCGGCGTTGGTACGGTTGGCCAGTGGCGGGGGCAGCCGCGGGCGCATGGCGTCGCGGTTGGCCGGTGCGCTTGGCGTAGCGTCCGTGCTCGGGGCGCTGGGCGTGATCGCGATCCGCGGCGTCATCGGCGACCGTCTCAGCGAGCTCTCGATCTGGTTTCGCGCGTTCTATGTCGAAGCCGCGTTTCGCGTCTTTGGCGAGCGCCCGCTGCTGGGCGTCGGGCCCGACGGCTTCAAAGAGGCGTACACACGCCTCAAGAACCCGCTCAGCCCGGAGGAAGTCGCATCTCCGCATTCGATCTTTTTCGATTGGAGCGCCACGCTCGGCATCGCCGGTGTTGCCCTCGCGCTGCTCGGCCTCTGGTGGGCGTGGCGCTGCGGCGCCGGATTGGTCGAGGCCCACGCCGCAGAATCCTCGACTGGCGATCACGCATCCGCACCGACATTGATCGCCCCCTTCACCGCTGATGAAACCGAGGTCCAGCACGCCGTGGAGCGCACGCTCGCACGCATGATCTGCGCCGTCGGCGCCCTTGTCGTCCTTGGCTCGCTCTACCTGGAACGCGCCGCCCTCGGGCCGGCCCAGGGCCTGATGATGGTCACCGGCCTCGTGCTGTGGTGCGTGCTGGGCGTGTGCGCCATGACCAGCGCCATGCGCGACGGCTTTGCAAAGCTCGGCGTCGCGGCCGGGGCAATCGCGATGCTCACCCACGCCCAGATCGAAGTCACCGGCTCCTGGCCGCAATCCTGCGGCGTGTTTGTTGCGTTGCTCGGGCTCGCCGCGAGCAGCGCCGGCGCCACGCGGCGCGATTTCGCGCCCCATCGCGAGCCGCGATCGCGAGCGAGCGGAGCGATCGTGGTCATCGTCGGCCTGGCCTTCGCCGCCGCGGCCCTCGCCGCGCTCGGGTTTGATCGTGCGCTGCAGCGAGCCGCGGAGCCGCTGCGAGCGATCGCGTTGGCGCGCATGATCGTCCGGTTGGAGGGCGATCGCAGCATCCCGGCGGGTGAATACGCGCGCATGGTCATCGAAGCCTCCGAGCGACTTGCCGGTGAGACGGGCGTTGACGTCCTCGCGACGCCAGCGGGGCTGCTGACCGCCAGCAACCGCGCGGAGCCAGCGCTGACGCTGAACGCAGCGAGCGCCCTTGACGCTGTCTCTCTGCGCTCGTGGCTCCCGAGCATCCGCGATTGGCGGATTGATCGCGAGCGCAAGCGTTTGATCTTGAACACCGCCCGCCGGCTGGTCCAGAGCGACAGCAAGACCGCGACCGCCCTGGCCCGCGACGTGTTCTTTCGACCGACCGATGAGCGGGAGCGTGCGTACGCGTCCAAACTCGCCTGGGATGCCTCCGCTGGCGGGGCTCTGCTTGATGCCGGCGTGCAGGGTGTCTTGACGCGGCAGGAGCATGTTCGCCTGCTCGAAGCCTGCACTCGATCCGACGCCGGCAACACGCGTCACTGGATGATGTTGCTGCGGGTGTTGCGTGATCGTGTGACAGACGCCGATGTGCCGGAGCGTGCCGCCGGGCTGAAAGCAGCCGCGCAGGGGGCTTTGCGGGCCGATGAGATGATGCGGCTGGATCGGCAGACCCGCGGCCTGACGGACGCCGAGCGCCGTGAGGTCGACGCCGTCTTGATTCGACCCTGATGGCTGCGAACAATGCCGAACCGCGAAACGCATGGTTTTTGCACGGAACGGCGCGAAAGCCGGTACCGGCGACGATCACGAATGGACGCGGAGCGAGGCTTGCGATGTCGGGCGACAGCGACGAGGACGACGACGCCGAACCGAGCTGGAGCCCGGCCTGAGCGAGCACGCTCGGGCGGCGCAGGGTCACTCCAATCACACGATCTGACGCCGATCAAGCCGGGGACGTCCCGGGCTGCGATCGGTCCTGCAAAGGTTGACAGTTTTCCAATCGAGTCCAATCACACGGCGCGGGAACCAGCCCGCGGCACAGAAGCCAATCACAGAAAGTACCCATGACCACCGACCTCAGCTACATCCGCAACATCGGCATCTGCGCCCATATCGACGCAGGCAAGACGACGGTTTCCGAGCGAATCCTCTATTACACCGGCAAGACCTACAAGATCGGCGAGGTCCACGAGGGCACCGCGACGATGGACTTCCTGCAGGAAGAGCAGGAGCGCGGCATCACCATCCAGTCCGCCGCGACGACCTGCCCGTGGGAGAAGGACGGCAAGGAATACAAGATCAACCTGATCGACACCCCCGGTCACGTGGACTTCACGATTGAAGTCGAGCGCTCGCTGCGCGTGCTCGACGGCGCGGTGGCGGTGTTTGACGGCAAGGAAGGCGTCGAGGCCCAGTCCGAGACGGTCTGGCGTCAGGCGGAGCGTTACGGCGTGCCGCGAATGTGCTTCGTCAACAAGATGGACAAGATCGGCGCGGACTTCGACTTCTGCATGAAGACGATCAAGTCGCGTCTGGGTGCCAACGGCATCGCGATCCATTACCCGATCGGGCGCGGGCACGAGCTGGAAGGCATCATCGACCTGGTGACGATGAAGGCCCACTACTACATGGCCGAGGACAAGGGCTCGATCATCATCGAGAAGGAGATCCCGGCCGACTGGCTGGAGATCGCCAAGACCTGGCGCCACGAGTTGGTCGAGCGCGTCAGCGAGCTCGATGACAACCTCATGCAGAAGTACCTCAATGGCGAGGAGCCCACGGTTCCGGAGCTGAAGGCCGCCCTGCGTCGCGGCACGATCGAGAAGCGCTGTTTCCCGGTCATGGCCGGCGCTGCGCTGAAGAACGTCGGCGTGCAGAAAGTTCTGGACTGCGTGATTGATTATCTCCCCAACCCGGGCGAGAAGTCCGAGGTCGAAGGCACCAACCCGCGCGACAAGACCGAGCGTCTGACCCGTCCGCACGATAACGACGCGCCGTTCTCGGCGCTGGTCTTCAAGGTCGTCGCCGATCAGCACGGCGACCTGACCTACATGCGCATTTATTCCGGCAAGCTGGTCAAGGGCATGCGCGTCATCAACCCCGGCAACGGCGAGCGCGAGCTGGCCAGCCGCATCTTCGAGATGCACGCTCAGAACCGCATCCCGCTGGAAGAGGCCACCTGCGGCAACATCGTCGCGGTCGTCGGCATCAAGAAGTCGTTCACCGGGGACACGCTCTGCGATCCGGACGAGCCGATCATCCTCGAGCGCATGACCTTCCCCGAGCCGGTCATCAGCATGTCCATCGAGCCCAAGACCCAGGCCGACCGCCAGAAGCTGGGCGACGCGCTGCAGGTTATCCGGCGCGAGGATCCGTCTTTCCGCTCCAACTACAACGAGGAAACCGGCCAGACCATCATCAGCGGCATGGGCGAGCTCCACCTTGAGATCATCCGCAACAAGCTCACGCGCGACATGAAGATCGGCGTCGAGGTTGGCAAGCCCCAGGTGGCCTATCGCGAGACCATCAGCCGTCAGGTCAAAGACGTGCGCGGGCTCTTCAAGAAGCAGACCGGCGGTCGCGGCCAGTTCGGCGATTGCTGGATCAACATCGAGCCCATCACCCCGGAGCAGGCGGCGGCCGAGGAGCTGGATTTCTCTGATGCCCTCGCGTTCGACAACGCCGTCGTCGGCGGCTCGATCCCCAAGGAGTTCATCCCCAGCGTCGAGTACGGCGTGCGCCAGACCGCCCTGGGCGGCATCATCAGCGGCTTCCCGCTGATCAACGTCAAGGTCACGCTGAACGAAGGTTCGTACCACCCGGTCGATTCGTCGCAGGTCGCCTTCGAGCAGGCCGGCCGCCTGGCGCTGCTTGAGGCGGTGCACAAGGCCGGGCCGGTGCTGCTGGAGCCGGTGATGAAGGTTGTCGTCACGGTGCCCGAGGAATACTTCGGCTCGATCACCGGCGACATCAGCAGCCGTCGCGGCATGATCGTCGAGCAAGAGGACCGTGGCGTGGTGAAGCTCGTGACCTGTGAAGTGCCGCTGAGCGAGATGTTCGGCTACACGACGCAGCTGCGCTCGCTGAGCCAGGGTCGCGCAAGCAACACGATGGAGTTCCTGGAGTATCGCGCGATGCCGCGAAACCTGCAGGAGGAAGTGATCAAGGCCGGCATGAAGAGCTGAGGCGCGAGCCCGAACAAGTGATCCAATAAAGCCGCGAGCACATGCTCGCGGCTTTTCATTTTGGAAACAGGATGAAGGCCGCACGGCTGCCCGAACCTCGCGCTCGCGCGCGGTCTGCGCGATTCGCGTCCCTATCCTGTCAACGTGCCGAGCATTCTCCCTTCGAGCAAATCACGGTTCGCCGATTTCCTGCTAGCGCGTCGAGACGATTCCAAGGATGGGTCAAAGCCGGGACTGCGCGGCGATAGCGCGTCGCCCATGGGCGCGGACACCTCGCGATCATCGCCCAAGGACGATGCCAAGGGCGGCCGAAAGAAGGGCGCACCATCGGAGCCCAAGCGGGATTGGACGGTTGACCAGGCCCGCGAGAAGCGCAAGGCGCAGCGATCGTTCTGGGAGCTTTTGCGTCGCTTCGCTCCGCTGCTGCGCGGGCACCAGGGCAAGTTCGGCGTCTCGCTCGCATCGGTCATCATCGCGGCGGTGATCGCGCTGGTGACGCCGATCGGCGCCAAGATCACGCTGGATTACGCCATCGCCCCCGGCGCTCGACAGCTGGAGCAACTGGAGCGCATGGGTTGGGGCGAACGCAGGCTCGAGCTCGCGTGGTGGATCGCGCTGGCGTCCATCTGCGTCGTGATCTTCTCGCTCATCGTCGGCACCATCGGCCGACACCAGATGACGCGCCTCAGCAAGCTCGTGCAGAGCGAGGTGCGGCGCCTGGTGTTCGGCCATCTCTCGACGCTCCCGCTACACCGCCTCTCGGCCATGAAGAGCGGCGGCGTCTCCAGCATCCTGCGCGACGACGCCGGCGTCGTCGGCGAGATGCTTTTCAGCGTCATGTTTAACCCGCTCCGCGCGATCATCACGCTCCTGGGCGGGCTCGGTGCAATGGCCATCCTCGATTGGCGTCTGCTCGTTGGCGGCGTCTCCCTGCTGCCAGCGGTCTGGTTCACGCACCGCACCTGGATCAGCCGCATTCGCCCGGTCTTCACGGTCATCAAACAGAACCGCACCACCGCCGACGCGCAGGCCACCGAGGCCTTCGCGGGCATGCGGATCGTCCGCGCGTTTGATCGTCGGCGTGGCGAATCTTCGCGCTACACCAAGAACAACCACCTCATGACGCGCCAGGAGATGTTTGTCTGGTGGTGGTCGCGCGCGATCGAGTCGCTCTGGATGCTCCTGATCCCCAGCGCCACCGCCATCGGCCTGGCCTACGGCGCCTCGCAGGTCATGAACGGGCGACTGACCATCGGCGATATCGGCGCGTTCCTCGCGTACCTGGGCATGATCCTGGGCCCGATGGAGCTCCTGGTCGGCACCGCCTCGCAACTCCAGAACGGCCTCGCCGGGTGGGACCGCTGCCTCGACATCCTTGACGAGCCCTCTGAGTTTGACATCGCCGCTCCCGCGACCGCCGACTCCACCGCCGCCGGAAACGTCGCGGTCGCGGCTCTGGCCTTCGCCCCGCGTCCGCAACTCATCGAGCTCACTCGCGCTCACGTGCGCGGCGAGCTTCGTCTCCGCGATCTCTCCTTCACCTATCCCAAGCAGACCGAGCCCGTGCTCAGCGACATTTCCCTCAACGTCCCCGCCGGGACCATGGTCGCCCTCGTCGGTGCCAGCGGCAGCGGAAAGACCACCCTCTGCAACCTCGTCGCCCGATTCTTCGATCCCACCGCTGGCTCAATCGAGCTCGACGGCATCGACCTGCGACGCGTCAACGTGGAAAGCTACCGGCGTCTCCTGGGCATCGTCGAGCAGGACGTGTTCCTCTTCGACGGCACCGTCGCGGACAACATCGCATACGCCGACCGCAGCGCAAGCATGGAACGTGTCGTCGAGGCGGCCCGGGCCGCGAACGCCGAGGAGTTCATCGTCGGGCTCGACAGGGGCTACGACACGATCATCGGCGAGCGCGGCGTGCGCCTCAGCGGCGGCCAGAAACAACGCATCGCCATCGCACGGGCGCTGCTGGCCGACCCCAAAATCCTCATCCTCGACGAGGCAACCAGCAACCTCGACACGCGTAGCGAGCGACTGATCCAAGGCTCGCTCTCGACGCTGATGAAAGGGCGCACCAGCTTCGTCATCGCGCACCGGCTCAGCACCGTCCGCGAGGCCGGCATCATCGTCGTGCTGGAAAAGGGACGCATTATCGAGCTGGGCACGCACGATGAGCTGCAGGATCGTCGCGGCGCATACTTCAGCATGCTCCAGATGCAGCTGCACGCGGCGAAGGACTACGCGCTGTAAGCCGGCGCCAGCGCTGACATCGATCGCGTCGCCGCTGCCGCCATCATTCGAAGAAGATCCGCACGAAGAAGTTGTAGTCTCCCTCGGTCACGCGCCCATTGCCGCCCGCGGCGCCGGAGTCATCGGCGATGTCGGCGCTCAGCATCAGGGCAGGGTCATCGCTGAAGAACGCGCGAAAGAAGAGGTTGTAATCCCCCTCGTCCACCGAATCGTTGCGACCCGGCTGGCCGGGGCCGTCGGCGATGTCCAGCGCCCCGGTGCGGTTGTAATCCTGCGCCAGCATGGTGGCGTCGGCCAGCACCGGGTACGACTGCGTCGGTGTCTGCACGAGCATGACCAGGAGCGCGTTCTGATCAGGGCACGAGTACTCGACGCGGATCGAATGCAGCCCCGCATCCATGCCGATGCTTGCGTATGACGTGGTGAGGTTTGTCCCGCTCTCGGCGTTCACCAGCAAGGTCTGCCCCAGATACACCCGCGCGTTGCCAAAGGACGTCAGCGAGAACGAATACGTGCCGGTGACGCTGGCGCGGAAATAGCCGGTGAGCAGCGCCGTAGTCGACTCGTCTGGAGTCGCCGCGGGAAAGAGCGTGCCCTGCGTGATGCTGAGCGAGGGAAGGGTGACGGACTTCGCCGGCTGAAGCGAGTAGAACAGCGGAAGATAGAGGTCAGTCGTAGTTGCTTCGAGGAAATACTCGGCGCGCAGCCCGTTCAGGGTCTGCAAAGGACCAATGGGCCGAAGCGAGGGGAGAGTTCGTCCCTGTTGCAGCGCGACCGAGCGAGCGGCGTTCAACCGCCCGGCGCCAAACTCCGGATCGCGCCCCCGCGCGCCGATATCAATCGCGCCGGTGGTCAGCACGCTCGCGATATCGTCTGGTGAAACGGCGGGGGCGACCGACCACAGCAGCGCCGCGACCGCCGCGACCTGAGGCGATGCAAATGAAGTTCCCGTCGAGGTCGCATAGCGGTTCAGCGTCATCGTCGTCAGGATGTTCACGCCCGGCGCTGCGATGTCGATCGGTGAGCCAAAGTTGGATTGCGAGTATCGCTGGTCAGCGCGATCAATCCCCGAGACGATAATGACATCGGGCCAGTCGGCGCTGGCAGAGAGCTCGGCGTTGGAGTTGCCCGCCGCGTAGACCAGCAGCGAGCCGAACGATTTCAGGATTGTGCCGCGAAGCCCGACACTGGGGCTGCTAACGCCGTTGTACGAAATGTTGATGACCTGCGCACCATTGCGCGATGCCCACTCGGCGCCATTGAGAATGTCCGAGAGCAACGCGCTGCCCGAGGCGTTGTTCGTGCAGCGGACCGGCATGACAAGCACGCCCGGCGCGACGCCGCTGCCGCCGATCGCGTTGTTGTTCTGCTCCGCGATGATGCCCGCGCAGCGCGTGCCGTGACCGGTGGACGAGATATCCGTGAACGGGCCGGTGGCATCTGCGAGCGGGCTGGCCCCGACGCTGTTGTGCCCGGGGAGCGAGAGCCGGCCAACGAGGTCGGGGTGATTCACATCCACGCCCGAATCGACAACCGCGACGATCACATCGGGAGAGCCAATCGTTGATGTCCAGGCGTCGGCGGTTTGCAACACGGTATGATGCCACTGCTGGTCCGTGAGCGGGTCCAGTTGACCGCCCCGGGCCGGGTAGCAGAGCCAATCGGGCGTCACGTACTGAAACTGCCCGGTCGCACGCAGGCGACGGATGAACCCGCCGTCAGATTCATTCTCGGGCACGCCAACGATCCACTCCCCGGTAGATTCCACGACCGAGATCAACAGCGGCTTGAGCGCCGTTAGCGCCCGGCTGGGAATCGCCACTCCGTCGCGCCCAATCCGAGGCCTGACAATCACACGCCCCGAGAGCTCAAACTCGCCCTTCCGCCCGACCACGTCCATCGGATCAAGCACCACCGCAACCTGTGGCAGCATGTCCACAACGTCGCCAGCGCGTGCAGAATACGAGGCGGTCAAAATCGCCAGGACACAGGCCGCGATGCACGCTTGGTTGAGCATAGGTACCGCCGCGTAGAGTTCCACGGCTTGACGACCACTCACGTCACCACAACATTGTGACACGAGCCAAGCCCGGTTGCAACCTGTTTGGAAAACTTCAGATAAACGCTCGCAGCGGATCCGGACCAGCCCTGGGAACCCATGCTGGCGGTCGTCGTCAGTCAGTTGATGCCCTGTGTAAAACAATGGTGAGCGTTGCTCTGCGATTTTCTTCACCGCTCCGGATAACATGCCCCTGCCTCACCTCGCGCCATGACCGATACGGTCGCTTCCCCGAGGAGAACTCCCTTGATTCTCGGTCGGAAACCACCTTCGCCAGATCAAACCCTCGGGCCACCAGCCTCGGCCACCGGATGGCTTGCCCTAGCGGGCCGGCACATCGGCGACAAGCTCGCCCGGCGAGTCCGACGCATGGCCAAAGGCCGTTCGATAAGTGTCGAGCGGGTTCACCAGGTCCGCGTCCTGTGCCGTCGCGTCCAAGCGGCCCTTGACCTCGCGGATCACCGCGAAAAACCGGGGTCGATCATCGAGAGTGTGGACCGCGTCCGGCGGGCCGCGGGCCACGTTCGGGATGCGGACGTACTCGCAGACCTGGTCGGCAACGAATCGCCCGATACCCCCACTTGGGTGGGGTCTGAGGCCTTGCGCCGTCAGGCGAAAGCCGACAGCAAGCGAGCCCGTCGCCAACTGAAGGAAGTCGCCAGCGCCGAGCAAAAGCACATTGATAAACTGGGGGGTTTGCTCGCTCAGTACCTGCCCAGTGAAACCCCGGGGCAGTCCCGCCTTGATTGGCGCTATGAACTCGGGCAGATGGTCCACGCCGCCGAGGCGATCGGCCAGGGAGAGCTGCGCGAGGTGGACCAACTTCACCAGCTTCGCATCGCGCTGAAGCGCGTGCGCTACGCCGTCGAACTCTGCGAGCCGGCGCTCGCCGCGATCGGGACGAAAGTCGCCCAAGGTCTGGCCGAACTCCAGCAGGCATTGGGTCAGTTGAACGATTGCGCGATGGTTGCCGAGCATGCCCAGAAGCTCCTCGCCAAGACGCTCAAGAAGGCAGGCACCCCCCGCGAGCGCTCCGCCGACGAACGTGCCACGATCGCCGGCCTCCGAGCGCTGATCGCCGCCAAGCGCCGCTCCATCGGCGAGCACGCGACACACGCTCGCGCTCACTGGTCGGGCCAGGGCCGGCCCGCCCTCGCCGACCTTCGCGAGATCCTCGCCGCCGAACCAGTCGCATCACCCCGGGATCTCGACGCACCCGAGCCGCTGACGTTCCCATTCGTTCACCCCGAGCGCCAGCGCGCGACCGCCCCGGACGTTGGCACGCACGGCGCGCCGGGCCAGCGAATCGGCGCGATCGATATCGGCACAAACTCGATGCGCCTCATCATCGCCGAGGCCCACCCCGACGGGAGCTACCGCGTCCTTGACGACGAAAAGGAACTCACACGCCTCGGCGCCGGCCTCGAAGCCACCGGCAAGCTCTCTACCAAAGCGATCGAGCATGCGCTGGGAACACTGAGCCGCATGGTGCGGATCGCCTCGGGATTCGGCGTCAAGATGCTGCGCGCCGTCGCGACCAGCGCCGTGCGCGAGGCCAGCAACGGCGACGCGTTCTGCCGCTTGGCGCACGAACGCACGAGGCTGAGCGTCCAGATCATCTCCGCTGAGGAAGAAGCGATGCTGGCCTACCGCTCCGTCGCCGGCGCGTTTGATCTTTCGGGCATGACCGCAAGCGTCGTCGATATCGGCGGCGGCAGCACCGAGGTTGTCACCGCTAGCGCCGGGCTCATCGAGCGAGTCGAGCTCCTGCCCATCGGGGCGGTGAAACTCACTGAGCGATTCGGCGGCGCAAACCCCGCCGCCGGCGCGCGATACGACGAGCTACGTCGCTACCTGAAGCGCTTCGTGCGCGCCCGCGTCGCCATCGGCCAGATCCAGCCGCAACTCATCATCGGCACCGGCGGCACGCTCACCACCCTCGCCCAGCTCTCGATGGCCCGCATCGCCCCCGAACGCGCAAGCGCCCCGGCACCAACCGGCGCTGTCCGCGGCTATGAAGTCAAACGTGCCGAACTCAAAGTCATCCTCGACAACCTGCGCTCCATGAACCTCGCCAAACGCTCGCGCGTCGCGGGCCTCAGCGCCGATCGCGCCGACATCATCGTCCCGGCGCTCAGTATTCTTCACACGCTCTGCAAACGCCTGGGCGTCGAGCGCGTCCGCGTCCACGATGGCGGCATCCGCGACGGCCTTCTGCTCACCATGGTCGCGGAGCTCTACCCACAAGACGAGGTCACCCGCGCCCAGCGCGTCGTCTCGCAGGCGGGCGACTCGATGGCCAGCGTCCGGCGTTTCGCCCGCAGTTGCCGCTGCGATCAGCCGCATAGCGAGCACATCGCGATGCTCGCCCTGCGCATCTTCGATCAACTCCGGCAAGACGACCGCAACGAACCGGTCCTCACCGACGAAGCGCGCCGCTTGCTCGAAGCCGCGTCGCTCCTGCTTGATGTTGGCTACATCGTCAATTACGACCGCCACCACGTTCACTCGTACAACCTCATCCTGCACAGCGATCTGCCCGGGTGGAAGCGCCGCCAGGTTCGTCTCATCGCCGCGATCGCGCGCTCCCACCGTGGGTGCGAGCCCAAAGACCGGCACGCTCATCTCAAGGGTCTCAGCGAGAGCGAGCGCGCCATGGTTCGCCAGCTCGCGGCCATCGTGCGCGTCGCCGTCGGCCTTGATCGCACACACTCCCAGAGCGTCACCGACGTGCGCCTCGCGCCGGCGGGCGAAGTCCTTCGCGTGCTTGTTGACTCCGCGACCGATCCCGCGGTTGACCTTTGGGGCGCCAGCCGCAAAAGCGGCATGTTCGCCCGCACTTTCAAGGTCGACCCGCGCTTCGCCTGGAGCGGCGCCGCCAGCGGCAACATCCACACTCGCGCGCTCAAGCGCCCGAACGCTCGGGCGACGCCCCCACGCTCGGAAGCGGCGCGAGCGAGCGGATAAACGCCCCGATCGCCTCGCCCGCAATCCTCGCCTCGGCGTGCGACCACAACTCGCTATGGCCCGAAATCTTCAGCACGCACAGCGTTCCCCCCGTCCCCCCCGTCCCCCCCGTCCTCCCCCGCGTCCCCGTCGCGGCCCCCGCGGCAGCAGCAATCTCACGTCCATCGGCAATCGGGCAGATCGCATCCGCCTCGCTCTGAATGACCAGCAGCGGACACCGCAGGCGTGACGCGTGCCCCGCACGATCAAAGGACCCGCCAGCGCGCAACCACGTCAGCGGCTGTCGCGCGAGCACCCCGACGATCATCAGCGCTGCGCTGAGCGTGACGCCGTGTGGCATCCCGCGCAGCATCAGCACGCTCTCGGCGGGCGTCGCCGGCAGGCGATACGGCGCGTGCGCGATCACGCCGCTGATCAGCGAGCTAATTCGATCGTCCGCCCCCGCCGCGATGCTGATCCCCGCGCCCAGCGAGAAGCCCGCCAGCACCACGCGCGGGCGTCCGCCCGCCCGCTCCCCGTCGCTCACCGTGCGCACCAAGTCAACCAAATCCAGCACTTCGTTCGTGCCCATCGCCAGCCAACCCGGCGACGCCTCGGCCCGGCTCGCCGGCGTGTCGGCGTGCGCCGCCATATCCCACATGATCACCCGCGAGCAACACGCAGACAGCGCGCCCAGTCGGTCGAGCGACGAGATTCGCGAGTCGCCCCAGCCATGTGTGAAGATGCACACCGGCCCGCGCGAGTCGTCGCCCGGAATGTCCCAGGCTTCAAACACGCCGCGCCCGTGCGATGAGCGAAACGTCCACGCCTCGAAACGCTTCGGGCCAAATGGCGGCGGCAGCTCCGCCGGCGTCGCCGGCTGAGACTTCGAGAGCGCCCAAGTGAACCCTCGTCGCGGCGGGTGCGTCAGGCTCCACGCGATCGTGACCACGCAGAAAATCCAGGCCAGAACGCCCCCGATCAGCAGCACGATGACGAATCCAGCAAGGTCCATGAGGGCTTTCGCGGCTACCGTAGCGCGGGCGTGCGTCGGAGGGTTCTTCACGTTGCGAACGCTGATACTGCCAGACGCCGGGTTCCTCGCTCGCGAACAGGCGCTCATCGCGCGCCTGGAGATCGGCCTCGCCGACGAGGGCGTCCGCGTCTTGCACGCCGTGCCCCGCAGCAGCGGCGCGCTCGAAGTCGGCTCCTCGCTCTACTCGACGCCAGTGACCTATGCAGACGAGGGCCTGCCCCTGACGCTCGGCTTTCGCGCCAGCTCGCTGGCCCGGGAGCTGGAGCGAAACGCGATGAGCGAGGGCGGGCGCGCCGGCGCACGAGCGGCGCTCGCCGGCGCTGCGCGCGTGATCGACGTCGTGCATTGCTTCGGCGTCGACTCCATGAAGTTCGGCCTCACGCTGGCGCGACAGTGCGGCTCCGCAGCGCTGATTGAACTCTGGACGCGCGAGCACATCGGCTTGGCGGCAAAGCTGCTGCGACGCTCGGGCTTGGGCGGGCGCTCACTCTGCGTCGCGCCCGACCAGAATCTCCTGAGCGTGGCGCAGACACAGCTGGGCCAGAAGCGCGTGGAGCTTGCGCCATGGGGCGTACACGTCACCGAATCGCCGCGGCGCGTGCGCAAAGAGAAAGACCCCATCTCGATCATGTTCGTGCTCTCGGGTGAGCGCGCCGGACGCACCGCCTTGAGCGCCCTGCAAGCCCGCGCCGCGCTCGAAGGCATCGCGCAGTTCGCGCGTGGGGGGCGCGAGGTGCTGGCGTTTGTTGAGGCCAGCGCCGCCGAGGGCTTCCCGCTCACCAAATGGGCGGCCGAACTCGGCCTTGCCGGGGCGATCACAATCATCGAGGGTCTAGAGTCGCGCCGCGATCTCCTCGTGCAGGCCGATGTCCTGCTCGTGCCACAATCACTCGGCGAGCACCGCACGCTCCTGCTCGATGCGCTCAGCGCCCAGATGGGCGTCCTCATGCTCGCCGATCCCTTCGTCGAAGCCGCCGACGAGGCCCACGGTGTGCGCATTCTCCCGGACAGCAAACCCGTCGCTTGGAGCGAGGCGCTCGCTCGCTGGGCGAACGACGAACAGGACAACGCAGCCCGCGCGCAGCGCGGGCGCGCATACGTCATGCAGCGCCGCCCTAGCTTCGCTCACCCCGTCGCGGTCGTGCGCGCTTACGCCCGCATCGCCGACGCCAACAACGAGCTTCGAGGCGTCGTGCCCGCCATCACCCAAGGCGGTGGCGCGTGAGCCGGCTCCCCTTTGATCCAAGTCGCATGGGCGGCGTGCCCGCTGGCCCCGGCCCGGCGCGCGCCGGCGGGCTCTTCAACGCAGCCCCGCCCAACGCCCCTGCTGGCTCTGCGAGCGCCACGCCACCCGCCGAGGTTTCCGCCGCCGCCACCAGCAGCGCTCCCACCGAGCGCCCCCCGCTCAGCGTCGCGCAGCTCGCGGCCATCGTCGAAGGCCTCATCCGCGATCATCTCCCGGGCTCCATCCGAGTGATCGGCGAGATCAGCAACTTCAGCAACCGCACACACTGGTACTTCTCGCTCAAGGAAGGCCAGGTCGGCGGGGCCGTGATCAACTGCGTGATGTTCGCGGGCCGCACGCGGGGCGTCGGCTTCATCCCGAGCGAAGGGCAGATGGTCGTTTTGAGCGGGCGCGTCGAGTACTACAAGCCCCAGGGCAAGGTCAGCTTCGCGGTCGAGAAGATCGAGCCCGTCGGCGCCGGCGTGCTTGAGCTTGCGTATCAACAACTCGTGCAGGAGCTGCGCGGGCTGGGCTACTTCGCACCCGAACGCAAGCGCCCGCTGCCGACATTCCCTCGGCGAGTTGCAATTATCACCAGCCGCAGCGGGGCCGCGCTGCAAGACGTGATCAACACCATGAAGCGACGCTGCCCCGCGGTTGAGCTTGTGCTAATCGACGCGCTCATGCAAGGGCGACAGTCAGCGCCAGAGGTCGCTCGCGCGATCCAGTGGACCGGCAGCAACGCTGCGCGACTGGGCGTTGACGTGATCTTGCTGACGCGTGGCGGCGGCTCGATCGAAGACCTCTGGGCGTTCAACGAACGCATCGTCGCCGACAGCGTCTTCCGCTGCCCGGTGCCCATCGTCTGCGCCATCGGCCACGAGACGGACACGACGATCGCGGAACTGGTGGCCGACGAGCGCTGCAGCACGCCGACGCAGGCCGCGATGCGGTTGACGCCGGATCGCGAAGAACTCAGCGAGCAACTCGACATGGTGCGCGGCCGGCTCCAGAGCGCGCTTCGGCGCGCCCTTCGCCAAGAATCCGACGCCCTCACCGGCACCCGCCGCCACCTGCTGCCAGTCTTGCGAGCTCGGCTTGATGCCGACTGCCGTCGTTTGGAAACACTGAGCACGCGACTGGAGCGAGCTCGACCCACCGTGGTGCTTCACCGGCGCGCGCTCGAACTGGGCGGGCTGGCGGATCGTCTGGCCAACGCCATGCGTGCCAGAGTGATGGCGCTCGACAGCGAGGGATTGCAGACCTCCTTGCGCGAGGCGATGACGCGATCGCTCGCTTCGCGGCGCGACTCGCTGCAAGCCATGCAGCGCCAACTCGGGCTCGTCGGCCCGATGTCCGTGCTCGCACGCGGCTATTCCGTGACCACCGATCCGCTCGGGCGCATCGTCCGGCGCGTGAGCGATGTCTCCCCCGGCGAAATAATCTCGACACGCGTGCAAGACGGCGTGATCGAGTCCATGGTCGGCAGCGACAGCCCGCCGCGCTCGCTCCCCGTGCGCGGCACAGTCGGCGACCCCGCCACCACACCAGCCCCCGAGTCAGCACTATTGACGGCCCAAGACCACGCGATCAACCCACCCGAGGGCGCGTCGCCTCCGGAAGCGGCACCATCGCGAGCGTTGCCGCGCGCGAAAGTGTCGCGTCGCGGCCCGCAACGCGCGCGCGATGGCGACGCGAACGGGCCGCCGTCCGACTTTGCGCCGGGCCGGTCAGACCTTGACGGCCAGCTCGGACTCTTCTAGAACCTTGACGCGCCGAAGCTTCTGTAAGACCACAGCCTGGAACATCCGATGAGCAAGCCAATGCCCGAAAGCAAGATCACCCTCGATCCCAAACTGTCCTACGAGGACGCGCGCGACCAGCTCCAGGAGATCATCGAGCGCATCGAAACCGGCCAGATCGGCCTGGAACAGAGCATGGCGCAGTACGAGCGCGGGGCCGCGCTCTATCAGCACTGCAAGCGCATCCAGGATCAGGTCGAGCAGAAGTTCGCCGATCTGACCCAGCAGATGCAGAGCAGTATCTCAGCCTCCGACCCGAAGAAACCGGGGTAGCGGGCGTCGTCGCGTCGCGTGTGCGCGCCCCGCGAGCACTCGACTCGGCGTCTTGCTCGGGCCGATACTCTCCGGCGTGTTCACACTCTCGCCCGACGCCATGCTGTTCTTCGCGCAAGTCCTGATGCCGGCGACGTTTATCTTTGCCTTCGGCGCGTGCTTCGGCTCGCTGACGAACGTGCTGGTGTATCGCCTGCCGATGGGGCTGAGCGTGGTGACGCCGCCGAGCCGCTGCCCGGCGTGCGAAACGACGCTGACGTGGCGCGAGAACATTCCGATCTTCGGGTGGCTGTTTTTGCGGGGCCGGTGCCGCTTTTGCAAGAGCAAGATCAGCCCGGAGTATCCGCTGGTCGAGCTGTTTGTCGCGCTGGCGTTCACGCTGTTTTTCGTGCTGTGGTTTGGCTTGCCGGATCGCGCGGTGTGGCTGGATGTGAACTGGGGGGCGATACGGCCGGAATGGGCCGCGGGTTGGGGCGCGCCGGGCGCGACGTGGCCGATCTTTGCGATGCTCAGCCTGACATTGGGCTGCCTGATCGCGATGACGATCGTGGACGCCAAGACCTTCACGATCCCGATGGAGCTTTCGCTCACCCCCGCGATCCTGGGCCTGACGATCCATCCGCTCTGGGCGCTCTACATCCAGCTCTCTCGCGGCACCCTTCCCAGCACCGCCCCCGGCTGGCCCTGGACCATCCCCACCCCGACCGAGTGGTGGTGGATCGGCGCGCCGCTCGGCGGCGGCGTCGGGCTGGTTGTGAGCCTGCTGATGCTGCGCACGGGGATAATCCGGCGGTCGTTTGCAGACTTCGAGGAGTGGGAGGACCAGCAGCGGACGAAGGAGACGAAGGACGTGCCGACGGTTGGCGGCGTAGCGAGCGCGGGCTTTGCGGAGAGCCAAACCGCGCCATTGTCGGTTGGTGTTGATAAGTTAGTTTCGGTGCCCGTCGGCAGACCGCCTTTGACAGGGAGGCCGACGCTGAGCGGGCTCTTGATCATCGCGCTGGCGATGGTCGTCGGGCTCACGGCGATCGGCGCGGCGGTCAGCCAGCGCGGCCTCGGGCAGCCCGGATGGATCGGGGCGCTGGCGGGCCTGGGGGCCGCGGCCCTGGGGGTCGCCTTGGTGTTCCGGTTGATGGGGCCGCCGGCGACGGCGGAGCCAAACCAGGCCGAGGCGTGGATGGACTACCCGCACGCGCGGCGCGAGATGGTCGCGGAGCTTGCGTTCTTGGCGCCGGTTGGATTGGGCGGCTTGGCCGGCGGATGGATAGCCCAAAAAATGGCCGCGTCAGCCGCAAATACTGAAGCGCTGGTGGCGCCGCTGTGGCTGCAAGTGCTGGCTGGCGCGGTGCTCGGATACCTGGTCGGGGGCGGCGTGGTGTGGCTGGTGCGGATCGGGGGGAGCGCCGCGTTTGGGCGCGAGGCGATGGGGATGGGCGACGTACACCTGATGGCCGGGGTGGGCGCGTGCGTGGGGTGGATCGACGTGACGCTGGCGTTCTTTGGGGCGGCGTTCGTCGGGCTGCTGTGGACGGTGCTATCCATGGTGGGTTCGGGTTCGGCTCGCCGGGCGATGCCCTATGGCCCATTTCTGGCGATCGCGATCGTGCTGGTGGAACTGTTCAAGCCGCTGATTGAATCGTGGCTTTCTGGGCTTCTTCCGCACCTTGCGCCGATAAACATCCCGTGAGCGCGGCTAAACTTCGCCTCGACCGATTGGGCAAGCAGATCACACACACAGGCTCTTCGCGAACCCGCCGACGGACGGCGTATCGCGCGGGCACAGCGAGCACGGAGGTTCTCATGAACGGTTCAAGCTTTGGGATTATTCGGATGGGCGTGTTGGTCCTTGGTGTTGTCGCGGCCCTGGGCCTCGGCGGGTGCAGCAACGACAAGGAGAAGATGGACACGCTGACGGAGCAGATCGCCGTTATCACGAGTGAGAAGGAGGCGATCGCGCAGCAGTTGAGTCAGAGCGAGGCTCGCCGGCTCGAAGTCGAGCAGCGGGCGGCGTCGGCTGAGGCTCGCGCCAATCAGCCGACGATGAACTTTCCTCCGATGGACTCGCCCAACGGCGGCGCTACCCGCGAGCCCCGCAACAGAGACGTGGTGCTCAAGGTGGCCGGTGACGTCGCGTTTGCGGCGGGTTCTGCGACGTTGAACGCCGCGGGCAGGAGGGAGTTGGATGGGATTGCTCGGACGATCAAGAGCCAGTATTCGTCGAACCGCATCCGCGTCGAGGGCTACACGGATAGTGATCCGATCCGCAAGGCGGCCGCGAAGTTCTCGTCGAACGAGGCGCTGAGCGCGGCACGCGCGTCGTCGGTTGAGAAGTATCTGGTGTCCAAGGGCATCAGCAGCGGGCGGATTGATTCGGTGGGTCGCGGCAGCGCGAAGCCGATGAGGACGAAGGCGGACAGCCGTCGCGTCGAGATCGTGATTTTGGGTAACTGATTAAAGTGGTGGGGGGTTTTGGGAACGGAAGTGCGAAGGGCCGAGCGAGGAGCTCGGCCCTTTTTTTGTTTTGGCGGGAAGGAAGGGTGGGGTGCGGTTGGTGGTGAGGGTGTCCTTGCAGATTGGTGAGGAGGACGCTTTGACAAGGCGGGGCACCTTGGCAGGCAGGCCATGTTGGAGCGCGAATCACTTGGAAAGCACATCGACGCCGCCTACGCTTCTCTCCCGCTGAACGCAGCGGCGCATGGGCGATTAGCGCAGTTGGCTAGCGCGCTTCCTTGACATGGAAGAGGTCACTGGTTCGAATCCAGTATCGCCCACTTGATCCCGCTGGAGCCGTGTCGAGCTTGATCTCGTCGGCTTGCCAAAGTTCTACCCCTGTCTTCGATCATTGCCTCCAAGTGGAGTTTGATCGCCTCGCGGACTAGCGCGAGGGCTTCGTCGACAGTCGCGCCGGCGGAGACGCAGCCGGGCAAGTCGGGCTGGCTGACGCCGTCGTCGCTCTTTTTGTCCCTTTGGATCACAAAAGGGTAGTTCATGGCTTGCTCCGTCGGGCTTGCTTGCTGATGCTGCGAAGGTGACGTCGAAGGCTCACGATCGTCTGGCGCGCCGTTGATCTGCCGCGCCATCCGTGCCACCGGAGTCGATCGGCTTTGAGATCGAATTCGGCGGCGGTGCGGGTAATGGTACGAAGTTATTTCTAGCACACCGAAGTCGTCTTCAGGGCAAGCCGACTTCGGTGGCACGGGACTTTGATGCTACGTGTCGCGGTTGGTGCGTGAGCCGCTGCCCCGCCCTGGACCAGCGCGAGCGGGCGCGTAGTCGGACCCCCCACGCTGGCGCGGGCCGCCTCGCTCCTGCTCGCCGCTAAGCCCGCCGCTTATCCTATCCTTTAAGAGTTGACCCTCTCTCAAATGGATATCACCATGAATAGCACACTCTCCTTCTCCTCGATCGTGGTCGGAACCGACTTCACGCGCTGCTCGGCGGTGGCGCTCGGGCAGGCGATCCGCATCGGGGCGCGAACGAAGGCCAAGGTCCACGTCGTCCATGTCATTGACACGACCGTGGTCATCGAGATCGAAACGGCCCTCTCGCCCATGCAGCAGGGCATCCGCGACAGCCTTGTCAAGGACGCCGAGAGGGCGTGGGCAGACTTTGCCAAGGACATTCCCGGCGCGGCGGGGTTGCCGATTGGAGTCTCCATTAACAACCGCATCGTGGGCATCCTGCGGCGTGCCCGCGAGGATAAGGCTGACCTGGTCGTGATGGGCGCGTTCGGGAACTGCGCACCGGCTGTGGGCATGGGCACCGTCGCCACCGCCTGCGTGCGCAAGAGCATGACCGATGTGCTGCTGGTGCGGGACACGCGCCCCGAGAGCGGGAACGCGCCGTTCAAGACCATCGTCGCGGCGGTGGACTTCTCGCCGAACTCGCTGCGGGCGGTGGAGCGGGCGGCGCTGTTCGCCGCGATGGATGGGGCAGAACTACATGCTTTGCACGTGTGTCAGGATCCGTGGCAAACGTTGCACCTCGGCACGCCGATGTCGCAGAACCCCGTGCCCGCACAGCGGCAGTATCGTGAAGGGCTTGAGCGCCGGCTCGCCGAGTTCTGCCGCCCGGCGCTGGAGCCGCACGCGGCGCTGCGGAGCACGATGGCGATCTACGAGTACGTGGGCCACCGCTCTGGCATCGTCGAGTACGCGGGCAAGGTGGGGGCCGACCTGATCGTGTTGGGCACGCGCGGGCGGACCAACCTGCGAGACCTGCTGCTGGGGAGCACGGCGGAGAAGGCACTGGCGGAATCCAAGTGCTCGATTCTCGCCGTCAAGCCCGAGGGCTTCGAGCACCCTCTGGCGGCGGATGAGCAGCCGCAGACCATGCAGATGAATCCGATATTCTGATCTCATCACCCTGAGAGGCACCAGCCATGGACCGGCAAGTGGCATGGAAGTCTTACCATCGCCTGGCGCAGCGTTGATGTGCTGCGCCACCCGTGCCACCGAAGCCGATCGGCTTTGGGATCGAAGTTGGTGCCGGTGCGGGTGATGGTACAGTGCTCCATCAAGCACACCGAAGTCGGCTTCAGGGCAAGCCGACTTCGGTGGCACGGGACTTTGATGTTACTTGCCCTCGGCCCTAGAGCGTGATGGGGGTCCCTTGGTCTGAAATACTCTTTGGAGTTGCAGAGGCGGTGCCGTGCGGTTCTGCCTTGGCCAACGTAACGGAGCCGTGCATGCACAGCGGACGACAATACTTGTTGGCCAAGTTCGGGATGATCGCGTCCGCCCTGCGGATGCTCGTCGCCGCCACACCTGCTCGCGGGCAGGGGGTCGAGTGGGAGACGCTCAACAAGGAAGCAGTTGACCTGCTGCGCGCAGGCAACTATGACCGCGGCGTGGTGGTGGCGACCAAAGCACTGGCGGTGGCCGAGAAGGAGATGGGCGCCGACCACCCTGATGTGGCCACGAGCCTGAACACCCTGGCCGCGCTCTATGACACGCAAGGCCAATACGCCGCGGCCGAGCCGCTCTACAAGCGGGCGCTGGCGATCTGGGAATAGGCCCTCGGCAAGGACCACCCCAGCGTGGCCGCGAGCCTGAACAACCTGGCCTTGCTCTATAAGACGCAGGGTCAGTACGCCGTGGCCGAGCCGCTCTACAAGCGGGCGCTGGCGATTGATGAAAAGGCTCTCGGCAAGGACCACCCTGATGTGGCCACGAGCCTGAACACCCTGGCCGCGCTCTATGACACGCAAGGCCAATACGCCGCGGCCGAGCCGCTCTACAAGCGGGCGCTGGCGATTGATGAAAAGGCCCACGGCCCCGACCAACCCGATGTGGCCCAGAGCCTGAACAACCTGGCCATGCTCTATCCCTCGCAGGGCCTGTACGCCGCTGCCGAGCCGCTCTACACGCGGGCGCTGGCGATCCTGGAAAAGGCCATCGGCCCGGACCACCCCAACGTGGCCACGAGCCTGAACAACCTGGCCACGCTCTATGACACGCAGGGCCAGTACGCCGCGGCCGAGCCGCTCTACAAGCGGGCGCTGGCGATTGATGAAAAGGCCCTCGGCAAGGACCACCCCGATGTGGCCACGAGTCTGAACAACCTATCCGGGCTCTATTACGCGCAGGGCCAGTACGCCGCGGCCGAGCCGCTCCTTAAGCGGTCGCTGGCGATATTTGAAAAGGCCCTCGGGGCGGACCATCCCAATGTGGCCACGAGTCTTGAGAACCTGGCCGATTTCTACCGCAAGACCGACCGCATCAAAGACGCCGAGCCGCTCAAAGCCCGTGCCAAGAAGATCCGCGACATCAAGCGGTGAACCACCGCGCGGCGTTTGTCCTCCCTCACCTCCGGCCATAGTGCAATGCCAGCGGGGGCCGCTGCCCTCAACTCCGGCCATGATGCAATGCCAGAGGGGGCCGCTGCCCCCTCCGGCACCTCCCCTGCTACGAGCGGAGCCGCGCGGTGGGGGCGGGCTGCACTGCGCCCGCGCGGTTCCTCTGCCCCGCCGGGGCAGGATCGGGAACGCGCATCGCCGTCCACGG
>JBBQMD010000037.1:0-27391 GCA_038328575.1 Phycisphaerales bacterium
TTGTATTTGTCAATTATTTCTCCAGTCGCAGATTACGATAAATGCGACGTCGATTGTGAACGGAGGCGATACCAACAAGTTATCATGGATGATAATGCTTGTACACATGACCGGTGTTAACCAACCTTGGATTTCCACTGGTACACCTCCTTCTGATTCGTTTGAGTATTTGTTGAACCAACGAGGTCATAGCGGGGTCGCGACTGGGCAGTGGATTGCTCAAGGCTTCCTCCAAGGAGATCGGGCCATCCAGTGTGCGGTAACGTTTCTATGCGTGTTCATAACGTCGACGTTAACGACGCATCGCTATCGTAAGTTATCTTCGCCTCGTTGGTTGTCAATGGTTGTTTGCGTGGGGTCAGTAGCGGCTTGGTGGCTCACCTTTGAGAGACTTGAATCGCCTCCTGGAGTTACGTGGATAGTGTCGTCTTCAGGTGCGTGCCTACCTAACTATTATTTTGGCATTATTATCTCAATGTTAATCATAGTAATGTTTGTATTGAAGAATATTATTACAGTTAAAGACCGTATTTTTGAAACGATAAGCAAAAGTTCACGAAAGAGTAAGCGTATTATTTTTGCAGTGATTACAGCGTGTCTAGCTTTGATCGGGTATTTAGCAGTTTATCTTGTCACCTACCAAGATTATTTGTTAAGTCAACGCCATAAGCAATACATTCAGTATACGTTTCCTTTAGAGTGGGGTACCATTTTCAATACTGCTTCTGTCCGCCTGCACTCCAATGCAGTCGCGGAGATGATCTGGCCTGATGGCGACGCAATCATGATTACTTACGCCTCGAGAGACGGTTCACTGGTATGGTCGCCAGCACAGGTGACTCGGGCCAGTGCAGGGCAATACACAAGATCGTTCGCGGCCGCGTGGTCGATCCGTCGGCACGGGGTATGGTCGCAGCCTCAAGTCGACTTTAGACCCTCAGATCCCGTCGCTGGCACCGACGATCGTTTTCGCCTCACCGTGTCGGAGGGGCGAGTTGTGCTTCTCGTGGGCACTCACGGGCATACGTCACTTTATCAAAAGCCTTCAACGCTTTACCAGTCTGGAACCGGCACCCTCAACCCCGAACTCGGCCTCCGCCTCCGCAGCCTCGTCGTCCAGAAACTTGGCACGCTCGAAGGCCCGATCAAGATCGACCCGAACACAAACCCACTCTTGATTCCCATTACGCCATCGACATCTCCGCCCCTCCCGGATTGAACCCGCCGGGGACTACGTGCGCTCCTTCCGAATATTATTATTGAACCATAGACGCTCCTCGCCAACCGCTCGCGCGGCTGGCGAGGCTTATGAATACGCCCGACCGCCCTGTCTCTGTAGATGTGTGCAATGCGATTTCTGTCGCGATTGCAGCGGTGGTCGTGTACATTATGTGCCATATTATGTTGCAATCACTAATCACGCTTGACGCAACACAACTCATGAACGGAGACGATTCTTCGTCGCTCGCGTGGCCACGTCAAATTTTGCGGGCAACCGAGCTGAAGCAGTTTTGGTTCTCCGTCGGGGAGCCGCCGAGGGACGCGTTCGAGTACACGCTCAATCAGCGTTCAAGTGTGGCGATGATGCTTGCGTCCTGGTTTGCTGCTGGAGTAGTTCAGCAGAACAACTGGTTTGGTCTCGCGGTCAGCGTGTGCTCCATCGCGGCGGCGGTGCTCGTGTCACTGCGGTTCACCCGCCGAGGGCGGCAGCCGCACGGCGTCGCGATCCTCGCCGTCTGTCTCGCCGTGGTCTGTTGGTGGGTCAGCTTCCCAAGACAGTACAGCCCTGGTCCAGCAACGTGGGTGGTCCTCTCGCCGAAGGGATGTGTGCCATCATCTCAGTTCGGGCTGCTGCTCGGAGTCTTGCTGCTCGGAATGTGTTTCGCGTTGCGCTATGCCAGAGTTCTGCCGACAGAGGGCTCGCGATTGTTTCGCCAGCATTTGTGGCTTACTATCTCTTTCGGTGTAAGTATTGTTGCGGTTCTCGGATCGCTTGCGGTCTACGCTGTGAAGTACCAGCACTCGTATGTCGACTCGTTCACAAGGCTACTGCCGAAGTATGTTCCGTTCTGGTCCAGCGATGCTGCCGGCAATACAGCTGTTAGGTTGCTTCCGAATCGGATCGCACAGATGGAGTGGCCGGACGGTGATGCGCTGCTCATCACCTTCGCCGCGCGAGATCCGGCAATGACGTGGCATCCCAATCGGCCCACCTTGCTCTTCTCTGGTAGATACACGGCGTCCTTCTCCGCGGCGTGGTCGACTCGTCGAAACGGTGTGTGGTCTGAGCCAACGTCAGAACTACGAATAGCGAACCCGTTGTCGCCGACCGGCATCGAGGACCGCTTTGACATCGAACTCCGCGGCGACCGAGTGATCACTCTCTCAGCCACGCACGGCGGGACGTCGCTACTAGGTAAGCCGCGTTCACTTTCGCAATCCGGCACAGGAACCCTGAACCCCGAGCTCGGCCTCCGCCTCCGCAGCCTCGTCGTCCAGAAACTCGGCACGCTCGAAGGCCCGATCAGAAACGACCCGAACACAAACCCACTCTTGATCCCAGGGTCGCCGTCGCCGGATGCCACACCGCCGCTGACCCCACAACTGCCGAGCAACGGCGTAGAACTTGCCCCCGCGGGGACGTGACCCGCCACAACTTCCCGCCTAGCATCTCGGCCCTGAATCGGAGCTTCCCATGAAATCCAAGACCCACCCCAAGTACTACAACGACTGCAAGGTCTTCCACAACGGCGAGCTGGTCATGACTGTCGGCGCGACGGTCCCTGAGATCCATGTCGAAGTGTGGTCCGGCTCGCACCCGTTCTTCACCGGCAAGAACGTGCTGGTCGACTCTGCGGGCCGCATCGAGAAGTTCCAGAAGAAGTTCCAGGGCAACTACTTCGCCAAGAAGGAAGCCCCGAAGGCCGCGCCCGCGCAGGCTTGAGACCCGCGGCGTTCCGCTCTGGCCGCAGATGGGGCACGCGAAGATGGTCTCGTTAGCGCCCGCTCGCGCCACACCAGCACCAACGATCTCCCGCAAGGCCCGACGGCTTCGTCGGGCTTTGTTGCTTGCTGGGCTGGTGAGCGTGGTCGGGCTCATCGGGCTTGAGGTCGTGCTGCGCGTCGTGGTGGGCATGGGTGATCCGCCGCTGTATGACACCGATAAGGGCTGGGAATACGCCGTGCGCCCGGGGGTGTACAAGCGGTTCGGCAACACCGTCAGCATCAACCGCTGGCACATGCGCTCGCCGGACATCGAGCCCAAGAAGACCGACCCGCGCGAGCTGCGCGTTCTGGTGTTGGGCGATAGCGTTGTCAACGGCGGCTCGCCCACCGACGATCGCGACCTGGCCACCACGCTGATCGAGCAATCGCTCGTGCTCAAACTCAATCGCCCCGTCCGCGTGCTCAACATCTCCGCCGGGTCATGGGGCCCGACCAATCTGCTTGAGTACACCAAGTCCTACGGCACCTTTGACGCCGATATCGCCATCATCGTCCTGAACTCCATCGACTACGGCGACGAACCCACCTACGCCTCGCTCGGGCCAGAGATGCCCACCAGCCGCCCCTGGCTCGCGATCCAAGAGGGCCTGTCCAACTACGTCCCCCGCGCGATCGAAAAACTTCGCGGCACGCAGCCCACGCAAGACACTGACACCAACCCGCCCACGGAACGAGGCGACCGCACGCTCGCTTCAGTCCGCGCGCTGGTCACCCGCCTTCGCGCCAACGGCGTTCGCGTCGCGGGTGTTCAGCACATGCGGCGCGAGATGGAAATCAAAAAGTCGCCGCTGATCGGGCACGCGAAGCTCGGCAACGAACTCGCGGCCCTGAATGTGCCCATATTCCAGACCGACCCATGGTTCCGCGCTCACGACGCCGATTCGCCCAGCGTCTGGCGCGATGACATCCACCCCAGCGCCGCTGGCCAGCGCGGCCTCGCGACCGTGCTCGAAACCGGCGTGGACGCGGCCCTGGCGCTGCCAGCGCCGTCGACAACGCCGACGGGCGTGCCAGCGCGGGCGACACCCTGAGCGGGGTTCCGGTCCGGGAAGCGAGGATTCGTCGGCGGAGAGGAGCTAAGACTGGCAATTTGGGGCGACTTCGGCTATTCTATCCATTGATCCGCATATACGGATGAACATGGATTTGTTGCGCATCGGTTTCTGGGCGCGGATGGATTCGGGAGCTCGAGCATGGCCAGCCAGTTTGCCAAACACGCCGCGTCGCGGGTCTTGCTGCTTGATGGCGGCATGGGCACGCAGATCTTCGCGAGGAATCTCTCGGTCGATGGCGACTACTGCGGCTGCGAGAACTGCACGGACATCCTTGTCAAGACGCGCCCCGACGTGATTCAGGAGATTCACGAGGCATATCTTGAAGCGGGCGCGGACGCCGTGGAGACCGATAGCTTCGGCGCCAACAAGCTGGTGCTGAGCGAGTTTGATCTGACGCCCGAGACGTACGCGCTGAACAAGATGGCGGCGGAGGTGGCGCGGGCCGCGTGCGACAAGCACGCGACGAAGGACAAGCCGCGGTTTGTGATCGGCAGCATGGGCCCGGGCACGAAGCTCATCACGCTGGGCAACACGCACTGGAACGAGATGCTCGACAGCTATCGAGAGCAGGCTCGCGGCCTGATCGACGGCGGCACCGATGTCCTGCTGCTGGAAACCTGCCAGGACATTTTGCAGATCAAGTGCGGCATCAACGCGATTCTCGCGGCGCTCGCGGAGCGCAACAAGACCGTCGACGACATCCCGATCATGGTGAGCGTGACGATCGAGACGACGGGCACGATGCTGGTCGGCTCGTCGATCGAAGCCGCGACAAGCGTGCTGAGTCAGTACCCGATCGTGTCTCTGGGTTTGAACTGCGCCACTGGCCCTGCGGAGATGGCGGATCACATTCACTTCTTGGGCAAGCACTGGGGCGTGGGGCGCACGCGCGGGCGATTTGTGAGTTGCCTGCCGAATGCCGGCCTGCCGGTGCTGGTGGAGGGTCGCACGGAATACCCGTTGCAGCCGCAGCCGTTTGTCGAGGCGATGCTGAAGTTTGTCGAGCGGGACGGCGTGAGCATCGTCGGCGGCTGCTGCGGCACCACGCCAGAGCACATCAAACTACTGCACGAGGCGTTGGAGAAACGCGCCCCGGGTCGGGGCGTGAGCGGCACGGTCGTGAGCGCCCCCGTCCCGTCGCTCAGCGCCGCGATAGAGAAGACGCCGCCAGCGCCGGGCGTGACCAGCCTGTATCAGCCGCAGGACTACCGCCAGGACAACTCGATCCTCATCATCGGCGAGCGCATGAACGCCAGCGGCAGCAAGAAGTTCAAGCAACTTCTGGAAGCAGAAGACTTTGACGGCATCGTCTCGCTGGCGCGCGAGCAAGTCCGGCACGACTCGGCCCACGTGCTGGACCTGAACGTGGACTATGCCGGGCGCGACAACGCCAAGGACATGGCGGAAGTCGTCAAGCGCGTGGTGCGCCAGGTGGACGCGCCGCTGATGCTTGACAGCACGCAGATCAAGACGCTGGAGGCTGGCCTGAAGCACGCGCCGGGCAAGTGCATCATCAACTCGGGCAACTTCGAAGACGGCGAGCACAAGTTCGACGAGGTCTGCCGCCTGGCCATGACCTACGGCGCGGCGCTGGTCATCGGCTCCATTGACGAGGACAAGGAAGCAAGCATGGCGCGCACCGCGGAGCGCAAGCTTGCCATCTCTCAGCGCGCCTTTGATCGCGCGACGAGCGTGCATGGCATGGAAGCCGAGGATCTGGTCTTTGATCCGCTGGTGCTGCCGATCAGCACAGGCATGGCCAGCGATCGGCGCTCGGGCCTGGAAACCATCGAGGGGGTGCGCCGCATCTCGCAGGCGTTGCCAAGCTGCCAGACCACCGTCGGCCTCAGCAACGTGAGTTTCGGTCTGCGCCCCGCCGCGCGCGTCGTGCTTAACAGCGCGTTCCTCCACGAGCTGCAGGTTGCCGGCCTCACCAGCGCGATCCTGCACTTCAGCAAGATCCTGCCCCAGAACAAGATCCCGGGCGAGCAGTGGGACGCGGCACTTGATCTGATTTACGACCGGCGCGACGCGAGCCTGGGGGGCACCGGTCTGCCCCCGGGCGTGACCAACACGACGTTTGATCCGCTGTCGAAGTTTATTGAGCTGTTCAAGGATGCCGAGGGAACGGGCGCCGCGAAGAAGTCGCAGAAGCTGCTCACGCTCGAAGAGCGCCTGCAGGCGCACATCATCGATGGCGAGAAGGAAGGCGTGCAGACGACGCTGACCGAGGCGATGGCCAGGTACAAGCCGCTGGACATCATCAACGACCATCTGCTGGCGGGGATGAAGGTCGTCGGCGATCTCTTCGGCAGCGGGCAGATGCAGTTGCCGTTCGTGTTGCAGAGCGCCGAGGTCATGAAGATGGCCGTGGCGTACTTGCAGCCCTTCATGGAGAAGAGCGAAGGGCAGACCAAGGGCTCGATCGTGCTGGCGACGGTGAAGGGCGACGTACACGACATCGGCAAGAACCTTGTCGACATCATCCTGAGCAACAACGGCTACACGGTTCACAACATCGGGATCAAGCAGCCCGTCGCCGACATCATCAAGGCCTGGCGCGAGACCAAGGCCCAGGCCATCGGCCTCAGCGGCCTGCTGGTCAAGAGCGTGACGGTGATGGAGGAAAACCTCCACGAGCTGAACGCGCAGGGGATCGATGTCCCCGTGCTGCTGGGCGGCGCGGCCCTCACGCGCCACTACTGCGAGGGTCACCTTCGCACGCTCTACAAGGGGCGGGTCTACTACGGCAAGGACGCGTTCGAGGGCCTGCGCACGATGGACCACCTGGTCAACCGTTTGGAAGACACGCTCAACAGCGAGATCGAGAATCGCGTTTCCAAGCGATCGGCCGCGGAGGAAGTGATCGCCCGCTCACGCGCCGAGAGTGCGCAGAAGATGGCGGCGTTCGAGGCTGGCAAAGCCGCGTCGGCCGGCGCGGGTGCCGGCGGTGGTAGCGTCAGCGTTATCCAGCGCTCGGGTGTTCGCACCGATGTAGCGATCCCCGCGGCCCCGTTCTTCGGCTCGCGCGTCGTCACCGATATCGATCTGGATCAGGTCTATCAGTTCATCAACAAGGTCGCGCTCTATCGCGGGCAGTGGCAGTTCAAGCAGGGCGCGATGAGCGACGACGACTTCGAGCACCAGATCGAGGACACCGTCGGCCCGATCTTCACGCGCCTCAAGGAACGCTGCAAGCGCGAGGCGATCCTGCGCCCCAGCGTCGTCTACGGCTATTTCCCTTGTAGCAGCGACGCGAACGACTTGGTCATCTACGACCCGATCGACCACGCGCGCGAGATCGAACGCTTCACATTCCCGCGCCAAGACGCCCGCAAGCGCCTGTGCATCAGCGACTACTTCCGCGATGTTTCCAGCGGCACGCGCGACGTGATCGCGCTGCACTGCGTCACCGTCGGCAAGCACGCCACCGAGGCGGCGCAGGAGCTCTACAAGAGCAATCAGTACAGCGAATATCTGTACCTGCACGGGCTGGGCGTCGAGACCGCCGAGGCGCTCGCGGAGTTCTGGCACAAGCGCATCCGCCAGGAGCTGGGCATCGGCAACGAGGACTCGCCCCGCGTCAAGGACCTGTTCACGCAGAAGTACCGCGGCAGCCGCTACAGCTTCGGCTACCCCGCGTGCCCGGACATGAGCGACCAGGAAAAACTCTTCCGACTGCTCGACCCCTCGCGCATCGGCTGCGAGCTCACCGACAACTGGCAGATCGATCCGGAGCAAAGCACCAGCGCGATCATCGTGCATCACCCCGAGGCGAAGTATTTCAACGTGTGAAGGTGGGTCGGCAATCGGCAGTCGGCATCCGGCAATCGGGAACGGGGAACGGGAACGGGGAAGGCATTGTCGGAGACGTTACCGCAAGAGCGAGCCTTCGACGCCCACTGGCAGCGTGTCGAGGATGTTGCGGATCACTGCGTCGGTGTCCACGCGCTCGGCTTGCGCTTCGAAGTTCAAGATCAATCGGTGGCGGAGAGCCGCGAGAGCGACGCCTTTGATGTCGTCCATCGAAGCCGCGGGTCGCGCGTCCAAGAGCGCGCGGCACTTTGCGCCCAGCACCAGCGCCTGAGCCGCGCGAGGCGAGGCGCCGAAGCGCACGAATCGGTTGACCATCGGCGTTGCAAACTCCCCCGAGCTGCCACCCTCGCCCGCGGCGTGCGTCGCCATCACCACGCGCACACCATAATCCTGCACGTGCGGCGCGATCGCCACTTGCTGCACGAGCTTCTGATGCTCGATGATGCGCGACGCATCGACAACGCTCTCGACCGTCGCATCGCTCCCGGCGGTCGTGCGGCTGACGATGTCAAAGAGCTCGCGCCGGCTTGAGTAGCCCACTTGCAGCTTGAAAAAGAAGCGGTCGAGCTGGGCCTCGGGCAACGGGTACGTGCCCTCCTGCTCCAGCGGGTTCTGTGTCGCCATGACAAAGAACGGGCGCGGCAGTTGGTGCGTGGTGCCGCCGACGGTGACGGAGCGCTCCGCCATGGCTTCCAGCAGCGCGCTCTGGGTCTTGGGTGTCGCGCGGTTGATCTCGTCGGCCAGCAGCATCTGGGTGAAGATCGGTCCGGGCTGAAAGACGAACTGCCGCGAGCGCCCGCCGCGCTGGTCGTCGGTCTCTGCGACGATGGTCGTTCCAGTGATGTCCGCGGGCATGAGGTCGGGCGTGAACTGCACGCGTGCAAAGTCCAGCTTCAATGCGCGGCTCAGCGTGCGGATCAGAAGCGTCTTGCCCACGCCGGGCACGCCTTCGAGCAGGCAGTGCCCGCCGCAGAACAACGCCGTGAGCACGCCGTCAACGATCTCGCTGTGGCCGACGATGACCTTGGTGACCTGATCGCGGACGCTCTGGTAATCGTCACGGAAGCGTCGCGCGAGCAAACTGACTTCGTCGGGGGAAAGAGCCGCGCCGTTGCTGGTGATCGCCATAGCCGATGGTATTCGCGGCGAAAGCGCCGTCCGCCCGTCGCGACTCACAACTCGAAACTCGCGTCTCGCGACTTTCCCCCTCCCCGAAAAAGGCCGCGGTCGGATTCGAACCGACGAGGGACTTGCGTCCAACGGATTTGCAATCCGTTCCATTCAACCACTTTGGTACGCGGCCAGCGTGAGCCAGTTTACGGGCGCTAGGGCGTGCGGGCAAGACGCAGGCCCGGGATTCAAGGTGGCCCGCCGCCTGAGTTGGTCAAGTGTTGAGGTGGCCCGCTGTTTAAGGTGGCCCTCCGCTCCGAGGCGGGCGCCGGACTCACCCATCCTCCCTACCACCGAGCCGCGCGGGCGCACGTCCGATTTCTGGCTGACCCTGACAGTCGTCCGCAATCGTCCCCCGCTTGCCCTTGGTACGATTGAGAGTCACGCCTCTTCATTCGCGAGCCGATCGCAAGGTCCAAGGCCGAGGCCACCCGTGCTCGCCGCTTGACCGTCCTCCATCACGTCCAGGAGATTCTCGATGCCAAAGAATCAACGACTCAGCGCATGCGTGCTCACCAGCGGGCTGCTCTTGGCGATCAACTGCGGAGCACTCGCGCAGAGCGCGCCGACCGTCGGCCCCCGCCCCAAGGACACGCCGCCCACGCGCCCGGCCGCGGCTCCGCCAGCAACGCCTGCGCCCGCACCGCCCGCCGCACCGCCCGCCGCCGCCAACTCCAGCCCCGCGCCCACTCCCCCAGCCGCGCTGAGCCCGGCCGATCAGATCATGCGCGACCTTGAACAGGCCGCGCGCACGCGTGAGGGCAACGCTGGTGTGCCTGGCGGCGCGGCCACGCCGGGCGCGCCCGCCAATGCGACCAGCGCGCCCAGCGCTGGCGGCGATCGCCAGACCGGGCGGCTCATGCGCGAAGGGGCATTCGTCACCAACCGGCGCGGACGCATGAACCGTGGCGCCAGCGGCGAGTTCCTCTTCAGCTTTGATGGCGACGCCAACGGCAAGGTCGATCCCGCCATGGTCCTCATGCCCTCCATGAACCTCGCGGCCATGGAACGCCTCTTTGACAAGGGCGGCGACAGCGTCTCATTCACAATCAGCGGCCAAGTCTTCCTCTACAAGGGCCGCAACCACATGCTGCCAACGGTCTTCCAAGTCAACCGGCGCGCTGAGCTCTCGCCGAACGGATGAGCCGTTGCCAACGTTCCACTCAATGCGACGACAGCGGTGCCGTCATCGCGCGCGGGTCGTCCACGCGTGAGATGCCCTGCAGGTCGGGCGCGCTCGCGTTGTCGGTGGTCAGCGGGCTAAAGCGCGAGCCGGCCATGGGCAGACGACGGTTCGAATCTGACTTCGGCATGAACGGCTGCACAGCCAGCAGCAGCACACCCAGGGCGATGTTCAGCCCCAGCATCGGCAGCAGCGTCGCCAGGTCCAGATAGATCAGGATCGCGTTGCCCACCACCGCCAGCAGCGACAGCGGGATCACCGCCTGCCAGCCCATCTGCATCACCTGATCAAACCGCATGCGCGGCAGCGACCACCGCACCACCATCATGAAGCACACCAGGCCCACCGCCTTGCCGAAGAGCACCGCGAACTTCGCCAGCGGCGCCCACCACATCGTGTCCTCCGGCGACAGCCCCGGCAGGTTGATGAACGGCGCCAGTTGCCACCCGCCCAGGAAGAGCACCGCGAAGAGCGCGCAGCCCACCGCCATGTGCGTGTACTCCGCCAGGAAGAACAGGCCGAAGCGCATCGACGAGAACTCGGTGTGATACCCGCCCACCAGCTCGCTCTCGCACTCGGCGTTGTCAAACGGCGCCCGGTTGCACTCTGCCAGGATGCAGATGAAGAGGATCGCCCCGACCAGCGGCTGCGCCAGGATCAGCCAGCCGTGCGTGTGCTGCCACTTGATGATCTCGGTGGGCATGAGCGAGCCGGCCGCCAGTAGCACGCACAGGATCGTCAGCCCCATCGGGATCTCGTAGCTCAGCATCTGCGAGCTGGCGCGAAGCCCGCCCAGGAACGAAAACTTGTTGTTGCTCGCCCACGAGCCCAGCGCCACGGCGTAGATCGACAGCGATGAAATCGCCAGCAGGTACAACACGCCGATGTTGATGTTCGCGCCCGCCACCGCCACCGTCTGCGCTTCGAGCGTCCAGCCCAGAATCGGCAGCGTCCACTCCGGCATCGCCACAAGGCCGCCCCAGGGGATGATCGCAAACGAGATCAGCGCGGGAATCACCGCGAAGCCCGGCGCGAGGCGGAACAACACCTTGTCCACACCAGCGGGCGTGAAGTCTTCCTTGAGCATCATCTTGATGCCGTCGGCCAGCGACTGGCCCAGGCCCCAGAATGAAAAGTTGAACGTCAGCTTCTGCAACAGCGGCAGGCCCAGCCCGAAGCCCACGCGATTCGGGCCGATGCGGTCCTGCATGAACGCGGAGATTTTGCGCTCGAGATAAATCGAAAGGCCCGCCAGGCCCAGCAGGATGTGAATGACCACCACGATGGTGGTCGCGGAGATGATGAGCTGCCAAGTGAAAAAGTCGGGCTGCGCCATGGAGCTGAGGGTAGTGGACGCGACGAGGAAAGGGAAGCGGCCGATTGAAGAAGTGGCAGAGCAAGGAAGCGGCGAAGTGGCGAAGTGGCGAAGTGGCAAGGTGGCGGAGTGACAGACTGGGGGAGTGATCTCAATCCCACCCCAACGAAAAAGCCCCGGACACTGTCCGGGGCCTTGGCAATCTCATCTACGAAAGCGTGACTCGTGTCAAATCGGCCTCAGCCACCCCGCGACTCTGCCCCTTTCCCACTTTGCCACTTCTTCCCGATTCAGTGCTTCTCGTCGCTCTTGATCAACATGCCGTAGAAGCTGCGATAGATGAAGTACATCGAGATCAGCAGGAACGTAACCGCCAACCCGATCGTCAGCGGCGTGTGCTTGAAGCCCGGATCCTTGACGTGGATTGCCAGCTCTACCGCCAGCAGGCCAAAGAGCGTCGTGAACTTGATCACCGGGTTGAGCGCGACCGAGCTGGTGTCCTTGAACGGGTCGCCCACGGTATCGCCCACGACGCACGCGTCGTGCAGCGGGCTGCCCTTGCCGCGCCCCGTGCCCTTGTACTCCGGGTCGGTCTCGACGATCTTCTTGGCGTTGTCCCACGCGCCGCCAGCGTTGGCCATGAACATCGCCTGGTACAGGCCGAAGAGCGCGATGCCGATGAGGTAGCCGATGAAGAAGAACGGCTCGACGAACGCGAACGCGAGCGTCGCAAAGAAGATGCCCAGGAAGATGTTGAACATGCCCTTCTGCGCGTACTCCGTGCAGATGGTCACGACCTTCTTGCTGTCCTCGACGCTCGCCTTGGTCACACCGTCAAGCTTGATGTTCGCCTTGATGAACTCGACCGCTCGATACGCGCCGGTCGTCACCGCCTGCGTGCTGGCGCCGGTGAACCAGTAGATGATCGCCCCGCCAGTAATGAGCCCCAGCAGGAACGGCGCGTGCAGCAGGCTTAACTTGTCAAGGTTGGTCTGCAGGCCGCCGGTGAGCACGACGATGATCGAGAAGATCATCGTCGTTGCGCCGACCACCGCCGTGCCGATCAAGACCGGCTTCGCGGTCGCCTTGAAGGTATTGCCCGCGCCGTCGTTCTCTTCCAGGAACTCCTTGCCCTTGTCAAAGTCGGGCGTGAAGCCGAAATCGCGCTTGATCTCTTCGTTGATGCCCGGGGTGGTCTCGATGGTGGAGAGCTCAAACACGCTCTGAGCGTTATCGGTGACGGGGCCATAGCTGTCAACCGCGATCGTCACCGGGCCCATGCTGAGAAAGCCGAAGGCGACGAGGCCGAAGGCGAACACCGCCGGGGCGAGCATGATCTTCTCGAGGCCCAGCGTGCTGATGCCGTACGCCGCGGACATGAGCGCGATGATGACGAAGCCCAGCCAGCACGCCGCGAAGTTGCCGGCGACCAGACCCGAGAGGATGTTGAGCGACGCACCGCCCTGTTCAGAGCTCTTGACCACCTCGCGAACGTGGCGCGACTCGGTGCTCGTGAAGGCTTTGACAAGTTCGGGGATGATCGCGCCCGCGGCGGTGCCGCAGGAAATGATTGCCGCGAGCATCCACCAGAAGTGGCCATCAAGGTTGTAGTTGCTCGCGGCCGTTCCGCCCAGCATGAACCAGCTGGCAGCAAATGTCAGCACGATGGCGACAAAGCTGGTGATGAACACAAGACGCGTCAGCGGCTTCTCAAAGTTCATCTTGCTCGCGTTGCCAAACGTGCGTTTGGCAAGGAACTCGTTGAACCAGTACGAGAACGCGCTGGCCAGGACCATCAGGATGCGCATGGCAAAGAGCCAGACCAAGAGCTTGATCTGGATCGTCTGCGCCGTCTTGATAGCGGGCACAACGGCGTCCGTAGCCGCGGCAACCACCGCAGCGTTCTTCACGTCCGCCTGAAGAGCTTCCAGCTTGGACTTGGTCGCCGGGTCATTCGAGAGCTCGGCCTTCTTGACCAGAGCCTCCTGATACTCCGGCGACGCGGCCACATCAACCACGCTGGTGGCGTACGCGTAGGAGACAATGCGATCACCGCCCGCGTCGGGGAACCTGATCTCCTTGGGCGCAAAGATGCTCGGCGTGACCGCGATCATCGTGAACACGATCAGCGCCACGCCAGTCACGCCATAGGTCTCAAAGCCGTCGGCGGACGGACCAACCGAGTCGCCAGCGTTGTCCCCGACACAATCGGCGATGACGCCGGGGTTGCGGGCATCGTCCTCTTTGATCTTGAAGACGATCTTCATGAGATCCGAGCCGATGTCGGCAATCTTGGTGAAGATGCCGCCCGCGATGCGCAGAACCGCGGCTCCGAGCGACTCGCCAATGGCAAAGCCGATGAGGCACGCTCCCGCCACATCATGGGGCAGCAGCAGCAGGATCGCCAGCATGATGAACAGCTCGACGCTGATGAGCATCATGCCGATCGACATGCCAGCCTTGAGCGGGATCGCGTAGCACGGGAAGGGCTTGCCCTTGAGGCTGGCAAACGCGGTGCGGCTGTTCGCAAAGGTGTTCACGCGGATGCCGTACCACGCCACGCCGTACGACCCGAGGACGCCGACGATTGCGAAGGCGATGATGAGCGCTACGCGCCCGGTGCTAAAGCCAGAGATGAACTCGCCGGTGGCTGGATCGATGTTCGGCGTTGGCGCAAAGACTCCGAAGTACGTCGCAGCGATGGCACCGATGAAGAGGAACAGCTTGGCAAGAAACTTGCCCTGCTGGATCATGTACGACTGGCAGGTCGTGTAGATCAGCTCGCTGACCTCCAGCATGCTTTTGTGAACCGGCAGGTTCTTGAGTTGAAAATAAATGAAAGCGCCGAAGACCAGCCCGAGGAAGGACACAAAGAAGCCAGACAACAGCAGATCGTGCCCGCCCAGGCCGTTCTCCTTGGTGGATCCAAAGAACGTGACCTGATTGAGATCAGGCAGAATCAGGTTGGCCTCGCCGCCGGGCTTCTGGAAGACCGGGACATCGATGCCGACGGGCGTGGCCGCGTGGGCGCTGGGCGTGCCGAGCAGCCCGAGGGCAAGCACCAGCGCGACCAGCAGCACGGGCGTAAAACCCGCCAGCCGCCGAAGAGCCGATTGCGGGCTGAGCGTGTCGAGGATCCCGAGTGTGAACTTCAAGCGCAACCTCCGTAGGAATATGGCAAGTGAGCAGACCGCCAAGGGTGATGGACCCACGATCGCGCGACCAAACGATCGCGTCCCGACATGCCCATCAGAGGGCATGTCGGGACGCGAACGATAACACACTGAGCCGATTTTGGAAAGGGGGTCGGTGTCTGTGAGCAAGTCCAGCGTGTTGGCCCGAGCGCTGAATCAGCCTTTGGGACAATCACCGAGCGCACCAGTTCACATCCGGCCACCGCCACCGCCGCCGCCACCACCGCCGCCGCCGCCGCCGGGTCCGCCCGGTCCGCCGCGGCCAGCGCGCATCGGGCGCTTCGGCAGCTCGCCCGCGGCTTCCATCGCCTCGCGGATCCGTCGGCCAATCGCCTTGCGCATGTCGCGACGACGACGCTCGCTGGGCTTCTCGTAGTATTCCTTGCGCTTGATGTCCTTCGTCAAGCCCTCTTTCTCGCAGAGCTTCTTGAACCGACGCAGCATCTGGTCGGTGGATTCGCCGCTACGAGACTTCACACGGATCGCCATATCGTTCCTCAAGTTGGCAAGGGGGCAGGCAGGAGCGCAGCTCACACACCGAACGCCCCAAGGCGCCTCGGTGAGAGGAGGGAAGTAAAGGGGACGAACACCGACGGGTCAAGTCACTCCTCCGCCCTCAGCCCCCCTTTCCCGCCCTCACCCCTAACCTCGCACCCCCGCACCCCCGCACCCCCGCACCCCCGCACCCCCTCCCACTCACCACTTTTTCCCTTTTCCCTCCCCTTCGCCTTCCCCACTCGCGACTCGCAACTCGCAACTCGCGACTCTTCCCCCCTTCTCGTGCTCTTCATCGACGTCTCCAACGTGCTCCATACCACCGGCGTTCTCCCGCCGGAGATCGCTGGCATTGATCTCGACGGCCTCGTGCGCCTCTTGGGTATCAGCCGCTTCGCCAAACGCCGCCTCCTCCTCGTCTGCGATGGCCACCCCGGGCGGAGAGAGCGAGACGGCCGCGGCCGCGCGGCTCCAACCCCTCCCGGTCGCGCCGATACTGGCCTCGAAATCGCCTACGCTGGCTCCGGGCGAACCGCCGACGACGTGCTCGTCGACCGCATGAACGCCTGCCACCACGGGCGCTCCGCAACTCTGGTCAGCAGCGATCGCGAGCTGATCGCTGTCGCCACCCGTCGCGGCTTGCGCTCCCTCACCAGCGCCGCCTTTCTGCTCCAGCTCTCCACCGATCACCGCCTTTCCCCCGTTCGCCACAAGGCCCGCGCCCGCGCCGAGCGTCCCGAGTTCGCAACCCGCGTCCCTCTTCCCGCCGCGGAGGTTGGCGTCTGGCTCAAAATCCTCCTGGGCGATACCCCGCGCCCCGACATCTCGACCTCACCTCAGAGCCACGCCCTCGACGCCGATCAGGAGTTCGCCCTGCGCGAGCTCCTGGCGCAGGTCGATGATGTCATGGCCCGCGCCGGCGGTGCCCGCTCCAACTCGCAGCCAGCGTTCGCGACCCGACCCAAGCCACGCCGTCGCGCCGCGGCCCCGCCGGTCGCTCAGCCCGCAGCGCCCCCAACTCCACCCTCCCCATCGCCGATGGTCCAGGTCGATCCCGAACTCGCCCGATTGCTGAAGGACTTCAGTCTCGAGCTCCACGCAGCCGATCTCGAGAAGTTGATGAACGCGCCGGGCACGCCGCCACCCCGCCCGCGCGACGAAGCCCCTCGCGCCAAGCCCCGAGCCCAAGGACGCCGCCGATGACCCACGCCTCCGGATTCACCAAGTCCCTCATGCTCGCCGGCTCACTCCTGCTCACGGGATGTCAGACATCCGTCGTCCCCGTTGGTCAGGACGGGCGCGCCGCAAGCTACTCCTTCGGCACGCTCGCAACCGACCTCGGCCCAGAGGTCAGCGTCCTCGCCGCCGCCGCGGCTGCCGAAAAGGCCATGGGCATGCGCGGCTATGCCGTCATGGGCCGCTTTACCACCGAACGCGAAAGCCGCCTCACCGGCGAATACGCCGGCGCCGCGGCTCGCAACGCCGCCGAGATCCACATCTTCACGCTCCACACCGGCGTCCGCATCCGCGTCACGCTCAAGCCACTAGGCGACCTCGCCGAGAGCCAGGCGCTGCTGGACGCGACGCTCGCGCAGTTGGGTCGTTAACACGCCCGAAACCCTTGCGCCTACTTCGGCGTGCGACTCCGCAAGTTCTTCGGCGCCAGCGACGGGTCGCCTTGCACCGCGCGCGGGTCTGGCGGGGGCGTCTCGACCATCGGCGGGCGGATCCGCTTATCCGCCTCTTCAAGCTCGCGGATCTGCGTCGCGATCTGCCCGCCCTTCTCAACAGACTTGTTCGACACTTCCGCCGCCGCGGGCCACAGCGCCCAACCGGCGGCGATCAGCGCGACGACACCCAGCACCGCGAACAGCACGCGACGCCTTGCCTTGGCCGGGTCCGTCTTGGCGACGCCTGCCCCAGTGACGGGCTTTGAGAGTTGCTCACGCGATTTCTCGGAGATGAGTGAGTGCATGTGATTAAGTCTCTCGCCCACGTTTAGCGACGAAGGAAATCACGCCCACGGATGCCGTCGCGCGTCGCCCAGAAGTACGCCGGCCCGTTGTACGTCCAGCGGAAGCCCTGCGGCGTGCCATACTCAAGATACCCCGCCATCTCGCCCTCGCCCGGGTTCCAGGTGCCCGCGGGGGCTTTGAGCTTGGTCGGGTCGGTCGCGCTGATGGCGGTGTCTTCGATCACGTTCGCCATCTTGATGATGGTCGCGCTGCCGTCGGACGCCGCGATGCGGACGCTGGAGCGCGCGTCATTCCACATGGGCTTCTCCGGGTGCAAGTAGTCGCGCCCTTCAAAGAGCAGCACCTTGTTTGACGGGCTGGCGATATCTGTCTGGCGATTGCGCCGAATCCAGTAGTCGTTGCTCGGCAGCGGGAGCTGGCGTGTCGGGCCGTTGAAACGCCTTGCGTCCTGCCAGAAGACCGGCGGGTACCAGTACGAGGAAGGGAAAATCCACTCGATGTCGGTCTGGGCGGCACTGTTGGTGCGGAACCAATTCTGCAGCGCGATATCACCCGGGGCCGTGATGATCGGGTTTCGCGAGAGCGCCTCGGAATCCCAATAGAACATGTGCGCCAGCCAGTGATACCCGTAGCTCTCCGTGCCCGAGTTGCTGAAGCCGGGGCCGTATGGCCAGCCGACGTTGCAGGTGCGCCGTGGTGCCCACACCCAGAAGAGGCTGTTGTTGGCACACGCAGACGTCGGGCCGCCGGGTGCCGTGCGCGAAAAGGGATTCAGCATCTGATCTTTGTTGTCGTTGCTATAGCTCGACAGATATCCGGCGTGCTGGCGCAGGTTACTGAGCGATAGCGTCGATCGCGCAAGCGTCCGCGCCTTGCTCAACGAGGGAAGCAGGATCGAGATCAAGAGCGCGATGATCGCGATGACCACCAGCAACTCGATCAACGTAAACGCTGGCACGCGACGCGGACCCGCCGCAGAGACGACGTTCATAGTAAACCTCCGGATCTTCGAGTATCGGCGAAAGCCCGCGCGAGCGATGAATGCTCCCTTGCCGCGGTTTGCGTCGGCGAGTCAACACCCCACCGACCGCTCACGGCACCCGAAGATTCTCAAACACAAAGTGATAGTTCTCGTTCTTGAATGACCGCGGCGTCGCCCCCGGGTACACCTCAAGATAATCCACGTGCCCGTCCAGGAACGCCATCACCGACTTGTTGATGTCGCCATAGCCGTTCTTCAAACGAAACCCCGGATTCGTGCAGTTCGCCACCACGTCGGCGTACTGGTCGTTCAGCCAGACCATCTTTGAGCTGACATATCCGTCGCTCACGCGGAGCCGCTGCGCACCGAAGTTGAAAGCGCCAAAGAACGGGCCGCCAAGCGTCGGGCGCGTCCACTGCGCGTAGATCGGGTCGAACCATTTCACCTGATAGTGGTAGCTCGTGCCCACGTCCTCGTAGCTGCTGACGCCCACCGTCGGCGTCGGGTTCGCCGGGTTCCACGCCCGCTGATACGTCACCCGATCCGACGGATCGTTGAGCACTTCGCAGACCTCCGCCGTGCGTCGCGGGTCGTTCGCGGCCATCCGCTGCGGACGCGCCGGCGCATCAAACGTGTTGTTCACCAGGTACTGGTTCAACGGGCGATCGGCCGCCTCAATGTCAAACGAGCGCCCCGCCCAACTGGCGTCGTTGTTCTTGCCGCCAAAGCCCCAGGTCGCCAAACCCTCAAGGCCCTGGGCCGGGTTCAGCGGGTTCGGCGGGAACCACGTGCGCGTCCACGACATCACCGCCGGCGCGTACCCCTTGGAGTCCAGACGATACTGGCCGAAGGCAATGTTCGCCTGGCGCTCGTTGCTCATGCTCTTGACCATCTTCGCCAGCGTCCGCGCCTTTGACAGCGCGGGCAGCAGGATCGAGATCAAGAGCGCGATGATCGCGATGACCACCAGCAACTCGATCAACGTAAACCCACGCAGGCCCGCACGCGCGCTCGATGGTCCGACATTCCTACACGACAACGACTTTGAAAACATGGGAAATCTCCAAGGTGCCCGCCACGGACAATCCAGCCCGGGACGAAACGACCCGCGATCTTCAGCCCGAGCAGAACGCCCGGCTTCACCCCATCCTGTCACCCTGATCCCCCAGCCATCCCGGCTCGCCCCACCAAACAACCGTACCTCAACAAACCCCACCTTGACAGTCTGCCCGAACTCACCCCGCCTGTCAAGAGGAAAACCCTGCGAATCGCCGCCGGGGCCATCGCATTCATGCACCAAACCATTCGCACCGGCGCGCCCACCGGTTTCGCTCCGCAGAACCTCCCAGCGTCCCACGCCCGCCGACTTCGCCCCGAAGGCCCCGGCCAGTCCAAGCGGGAGTAGGGGGTTAGTGAAGGGTGGTAGGGGGGGGCTAGGGGTGGGCTAGGGTTAAGCAGCGGGGGTCTTACGCCATCCCGTCGAGCACCTTCGCCAAATCCACGTCCTTCTGCGTGATGCCCCCGGCGTCGTGCGTCGAGAGCGTCATCGTCACTTTGTCGTACCGGATCAGGATGTCCGGGTGATGTTGCAGCCGCTCCGCCTCCGCCGCGGCTTTGTCCACAAACCTCATCGCCTTCAAAAAGTCTGCGAAGATAAAGGTCCGCTGGATTGCCTCGCCCACGTGCCCCCACTCCGGACACGCCAAGAGCGCCTCAGTCACCTGGTCATCGTTCAGCCGCAGGTGCGCCAGCTTCGGCTGCGTCGCGGCCTTCTGCGCAGGTGTCTGAACGGGTCGCGGATCTTTGGACTTCGCCATAGCGGGCTCCATGCTCGAACACATCCACATTATACAGCCTGTGATGTTCGGTGTACGGGTGGGCAAACGGCTGTGGATACGCCGCGCCCGCCACTCCGCCGCACGAACCTCTCCAATCATCCAGCGCGACGAGTCTTGCAGTCAGAGGGGGTACGCTCGCCCGTGCTCAACACGCCGCCATCTGCCGCGCTCGCCCAGACCCCAGAGATCACCCGCCTCGCCCCCTCACCCACCGGCGCGCTGCATCTGGGCAACGCACGCACCTTCCTGGTGAACTGGGCCCTGGCCCGTCGTAACAACTGGTCCATCATCCTGCGCATCGAAGACCTTGACTCCCCGCGCGTCAAGCCCGAAGCAATCCACGGCATCCAGCAAACGCTCTCCTGGCTCGGCATCGACTGGGACCAAGGCCCGATTATCCAATCGACCGACCTTGAGCCATACGTTCGCGCCATGAAAACGCTCGCCAGCCGCGGCTTGGCGTACCCGTGTGAGCTCACACGCTCCGAGATCGAAGCCGCCGCCAGCGCCCCGCAGAGCAACAAAGCGCTCATCACACCTGCGCTGCCGACTCACTCCGGCACGTCCCAAGCTGACCCGCCCCCCACGCCCGCGCCCACGCTCGCTCCCGCGCCCGCCAGCGAGTCCGTCTTCCCCGCCTCGCTCCGCCCGCTCATCGCCGGCACGCCGCAGCCATTCGTTAATGCCGGGACCAACTGGCGCTTCCTCACCCCCGCCTCGCGCATCGTCCAGTTCACTGACGACTTCGCTGGCCCGCAAGCCCGCACCCCCGGCGCATCCATCGGTGATTTCGTCCTCTGGACCAAGCGTGCCCAGCCGGCGTATCAGCTCGCGGTCGTCGTCGATGACGCGCGCCAGGGCATCACGCGAGTCATCCGAGGAGACGACCTGCTTGACTCCGCCGCGCGCCAGCTCCTGCTCTACGAAGCGCTCGGCGTGCCCCGCCCGCCACGGATGATGCACCTGCCGCTGATCGTCGGGCCAGACGGCCGGCGCCTCGCCAAGCGCCACGCCGATACCCGCGTCGACGCCTATCGCGCCCGCAAAGTTCCGCCCGAGCGCGTCCTCGGCCTCATCGCACACTGGTGCGGGCACGAAACTCGCAATCCCCTCAGCGCCCAGGAGTTTGCATATTCTCTTGACATCGCGGCCTTCGCACAACGCCGCCCGGGTCCTATCACGTTCACGCCGGAGGATGACGCATGGTTGCTGCATGGCGGTTGATGTCCGATCGATTCGCAACCCTCGCGCTCCTCTCGGTCCTCAGCGGCCTGATCGCGCTCGGCCCCGCCTCTTGCGATGACCGCAGCAGCGCCACCATCGCCACCGTCCCAATCGCTGGCAAACGATTTCACCTCGAGCTCGCCCTCGACAATCCCTCTCGCTTTCGCGGCCTCTCCGAACGCACCTACATCGAGCCCGACGGCGGCATGATCTTCGTCTTCCCACGAGAGCAGGTCGCGGTCCACGCCTTCGTCATGCGCGATTGCCCCATCGCCATCGACATCATCTATCTCGACCCCGCCGGGCGCGTCGTCGCCATGCACGCCATGGCCGCCGAGCCGCCCCGTGACCCCGCCCGGGGCGAGGGCGCGCCCGCCGACGCCAACAACCCGCAGTACAACGCCCGCCTCAAAGGCTACAGCAGCCGTTTCCCGGCCCAGTTTGTCATCGAGCTCGCCGGCGGATCACTCAGCAAGATGAAACTCAACGAGGGCGACCTCATCCAGTTTGATCGCGATGCCCTAATCAAACGCGCCCGCTGATCGCGCACGCCCGAGAACGCGCATCGACCAGTTGCGCATCGCCGGCGCATGGCCTTCCCCGACTCTTCGCACGTCTGCCGCTTCGCACCGCAAGGCGTGCAAGCCGCTGGCGCTTGTCGCATCACGCACCGGCGCGATTGTCGCTCGCGTCGATCGTGTCACGCTTCAGCCTCCGCCGCGCTCAACCGATAGTCCTTCAAGCGGAACAACGCGCGGGCACCGCCTCTAGGTGTGGCTTGGGACGTGGGGTCGGTGCGGTCGGTGCGGTCGGTGGGGGGGCGTGGGGGGTCGTGGGGGGCGTGCGGCGCGCGGGGGTCTTGTGGGGCGGATCGACGACAACGCGATGATGGACGGTCCTCTCAAAGTTCTGGTCTTGGTCGCCGGCGTTCCGCTGGAGGTCGCCCGCGCTCGCGCCGGCTCGATCAGCGCGTTCTGCCCCGCGCGTGAGCAACTCGTCACCACGCTTAATTCGCTGACGCAGCTCTGGCCGCCCGCCGCGCTCAACCAGGCGTTGAACGGCGCTGACTGCGTGCTGCTCTTCAGCCGGGGCGAGCACGTTCGCGCTGCGCGCCAGCGCGTGAGCGAGTTCTGCGCCGAGGCCGGCGTCCCGCTTCTAGTCATCACCGACGCCCCGGCCCCCATCCTCCCCAGCGCCGCGTCGAGCGTCGTCGAGCTGGGCGTGACCGCCGACGACCGTCAGATCGCCTCGGTCCTTTTGGGCTTGCTCGCGACCAGCCGGACCATGCGTGATCTCTCGCTCCGCTGCCGCGCCCTCGAACGCGCGACGCAGTCGGTCGCAACGATGCTCGAGCGCAGCCACGAAGAAATGGAGTCCGCCGCACTCTTGCAGCGCGAGCTGCTCAACCGCCAGTTGCCCGCCATCGACGGGCTCTCCATCGCCTCCATCACTCGCGCCAGCTCCAGCCTCAATGGCGACATGTTCGATGTCGTGCAGCTCGGCCCCGATCACCTGGGCCTCCTGGTCGCCGACGCCGCAGGCCACGGCATCTCCGCCGCCATCACGCTCATGCTCCTGAGCAAGCTCCTGCCCATGACCGATTCGCACGCGCCGGGCGCCCGCGTGCTCTCGCCCGGCGAAGCCCTCTCACGCTTCAATGACGCTTTCATCGACCGTCGCGGCGACACGCACCTCTTGGTCACCGCCGCCTACTGCGTCCTCAACACGCGCTCCTGGGAACTCGAATCCGCCGTCGCCGGCCACCCCGCCCCCATCGTCTACACCGGCGTCGGTCGCGTCGAGCTCGACGCTGGCGGCCCGCCCCTGGGCGCGATCTCCGACGTCACCTTCCCGTCCCTCAAAATCTGCCTCGAGCCCGGGGACACGCTGGCCATCTACTCCGACGGCTTTGAACGCGCCTTCGAGAGCGACTGCCCAGAGCCCGACGTCGCCACCCTCGCAGCGCACGAAAGACACCTCTGGCACTTCTCCAAAATGGCCCTCAAAGCTCGCGACCACGAGCGCGGCCTGGTCGGAGCCGTCGATGAGCTCATCGGCACGCTCGATCGCCAGAGCGGCTCGCTGCACCAACCCGACGATGTCACACTGCTCGCGATCCGGCGCGAAGCGAATCAGCAAGCAAACAACTTACGCCTCGCAGCGTGAACGAACCGCGCTCGACACGACGCACCAAAAATTACGCATCGATGACGAAGCATTGATCGGCCTCGCATCGGTCTTCCCCGGTTGCCGATTGCCGATTCCCGATTGCCGACGCAGCGATTGCCGACCCAGCGATTGCCGATTACCGGTTGCCGATTGCCGTTCTTCGGTTCACTTCAACGCCTTCCGCAACTCATCCGCCACTCGCGCTTCGAGTCCATTCTCCTCGGCTCGCTTCAACAGCCGCAGTGCGGGGGCCTTGAGGTCGCGGCCTTGAAGCGTGACGATCGCCGCGAGCCATGACGAGCTGGTGCCCTGCTTCTGCGCGAAGGCGACGGCGCCCTCGGAGACGCGAGCGAGCGGCCCGCGCGGGTCATCTGCGTTGTCAAACTCCACTGACACGGGCCGATACGCCAGCGTCGGGTCGAGCTGATACGCCATGACGATGAGCGCAACGCCCTCTGCGTTCTGGCGCTGACCCATCAGCGCTAGCGAGAGCAGCCGTATCGCCACAACGTCGCGCGGGAAGGCACGCAGGTGCTCGCGCAGCGCGTTAGCCGACGTATCAAACTCGCCATCTCGAATCGACAGCACAGCACGATCAAACGCCGCGAGCACGATCGGCTGGCCCGTCGGGCCGGTCGGCGCCGGGACAATCTGCGCTGGCGCTCCGGGCACCGAAGCCGCGGGAGCCGGCGTCGGGGTGGGTAGCAGCTTCGCATCTTCGATGACGTACGCGCCGACGTAATTGCCGTAGACCGGGTAGTTGTTGTTGTAATAGCGGTTGTTCCACGCGGAGTACCCGCCGAGCGAGTACCCAAAGCAGCCCCGCCTGAAGCCCTCGCCGATGTACCCATCGGCCCAGTGGCGCCGATAAAACGTCGAGCCGCTGTTCAAGCTGACGCCCAGCCGGAAGTTGTCAGTCGCGAAGTCGCCCCGGATGGAGACGCCTGATCGATTGTCATACGGCAGCGCGACGACCGACTCGCCATCGCCCAGCGTGCGCCCCAGGCGCGGGCCGATGTAATCGCCCTGGACCGGCCCTCGCTGCGGCTGACGATTGGGGTTCCGGCGAATCACCTCGTCGCCGTTGTAGTACCGCATCGGCGGACGGTTGTAACCCGGCCCCACCAGCGCGGGCGCCGTCGGCGTGATGTAGAGGTTTGGCCCCGAGATGATCTGCGGCGCCACGTTCTGACGCGGCAAGCCGCCCGGACGCGCGTTCGGCGAAACCACCGGAGATTGAGACGGCGTGACGACCGGAGCCGCAGGCGCAGCCGCCGGTGCGCTCGGCGCGCGAGCCGGCGTGTTGCTCGGCGTCGCCGCTGGCGAGCTGGGGTTCTGTGCCAGCGCCGCGCCCGAGCCCGCGATCACAAACACCGCGAGCGCCGCGATCAACCCACCGCCATCAACCATTGCAAGCTTCTTCATGCAGACCTCCCCGCCGGCCTCCCCGGCGATTTCTTACCAGCCACCTTCCCTGCTTCGCTTCTCCCCGCCCCACCATCAAGATGCGCCGCGCCGCAGAACTTCGTTGCGCCGTCATGAAAGTCTACCTCAGATTCACCAGATTCGATACGGGTTTCGTCCGGAGGATCTCGGGAACGCTGCAAGACTCGGCGGAACGTGGGCACTCTTCCAGATGTTCGGTCAGCGGACACACCCGAGAGGTCAGGGGCGATCATCGCGAGAAAAGCTCGGCATCCGCCAACGGAACGCGGCCCGCGGAATGCTCCGCGGGCCGCGTGGATAGCAGCGAAATCCGTTTGTTGAGGCTCTCTTCTCTGAACCCGTGCCTTTGGTCTCGACTACCCCCTGTTCAGGTTTATTTCTGAAACTTTATACTTATAGAAGACTTGGCTCCGCGGTAAGGCTCTCGATCAAACTGAGGCTGCCGAGAACTACCGGACTGGGGGGTGGGCGAGGCGGGGAGGGGATTACTCGTTCTCGTCGCTCGCGTCCTGGCCGAGGTTGGACCGCTTCTCCAGGAGCTTGCGGAGGTAGGCGTTCTCGCGCCGGGTGGCTTCAAGGTCAAACATCACGTACTTGACAGAAAGGCGGAGATAATCGAGGGATTCCTGGAGGTCCGTGACAGTCTTCTGCATGCGCTCGTGCCGGTCCTTGGTCTCGCTGGCGAGCTGAGAGAGGCGGTCGCGATCGCCCTCGGGCAGGGTGCTGATCTGATCGAGAAGATCGCCCAAACGCTTCTGGAAGTCCTGGTCGTTCATGGGAATCGTCCTTTCTGGTGCCGCCCCGTGCATGGGTTTGTGTTCCGTGCAGGAAGGCGGCGATGTTGGGGGTCGTCTCGGGCTCGCGTTCGCGTCGCGGTTGACGGGAACGATGAACAAGAAACAACCCTCGCGCCGGGAGCCGCGCGGCTGGCGTGCCAGGCACGTGGGTCCGGTAAAAGGATCGATCCGTCGATGAAAATGAGGTTTCGTCCTCAGGCGGAGCGTATCGAGTTCACAGGATGAAGGTGGGTCTGCGCGGCGTGTGGCCCGGGGGCGACACGAGGGAGACCGGGTGCGTCAGCGGATGTTGTCAAACCGCTTCATGGCGTTCATCGCCGAGCGCGGGGCTTGTTTCATCAGCAGGGCGATGGCGCCGGGGTCGGTCTTCTTCATTTCGAGGATCACCTTGCGAAGGTGCTCATCTCGGACTTGGGCGAAGCGCCGGAAAAGGTCTTCCAGCTCGTGGCGATTGAAGCGGGTCATGGGGTCGCGCAGCCCGGATTGGCCCGCGGCCCAGTCGATCAGCGAGCCGCCCTGCTCGCTGTAGCGATAGAGGTTGAGGGTGGCCTTGAGGCGGGCGGCGGGGGTGGTGAAGGGGTCGGTGGCGACGTCCGGTAACTTCATCATGACCTCGCGGGCGGCGACCGCCCCGCGATCGCCCAGCAACGGGTCGTCGGCCATGACGCCGGTCTCCATGGCGTGGAGCTTCGGCGCGTCGTCGGCCGGGATGAGGATGGCGATGCCCGTGGAGAGGGTTTTGACGCCAGCGCGATCGAACCGGACGGTCACGCGTTGACAGGCTTTGCCATCGTGCGAATCCGCCGTCACGGTGTTGATAACGCCGACGCCCCACTCAGGGCGATCGAGGTGGACGACCTTGTCCCCGTACGACCATTGTTTCAGAAGCATCCGCGAGTCCTTGCATGCGGGCGGGGGGCCTGCGAAATGCGGCCACCCGGGGCGAAACGCCCTGGAGGGAAAAACGTCAGAGTCGTGGTCCGATGTCGCTGAGCGCCCCGCCCCTGGAACAACCGGGGCTCTCACGACGGAGATCTTCTAGAACAATCACTGGAAGCCAAGCGACCGCTGCAAATGCAGCGCTAGCGCGGACTACCGTTTCAGAGGCGAAACGCGCCGGATGACACCGGCACAAACAGAGCGAGCAAACGCACTCCCCGAGCCCGAGTTGCCTAGTATACACCATCGGCGAGGGCCGTGGGAAATTCTACAACTTTCCACAATTCCGCGTTTATCGGGGTGAAGATTCATATCTGGGCCGGGGGCGTTTCGTCGGTGTAGCGGGGAGCGGATGGGGCGGCGGCGGTTTCTATTGTTCGGGATGAAGACCAGCGGCGACGGCCGCGCAGATGTTTGAGGAGCACCATGATCGAAGCCCTGAAGAGTGACGAGATCATCAACAAGGTCGGTGGCCGGTTCAAGCTCACGGTGTTGATCCAGAAGCGGCTTGTGCAGTTGATGGACGGCGCGCGTCCAATGGTTGAGCGGAACGGCCGGAGCGACCTTGAGTTGGTGATCGAGGAAATTCTGCAGGACAAGATCGTGCCGGTGTTCGATGACACGGACCCGGAGTTCAAGGCGGCGATCCCGGATTGGAAGCCGCGGGCGTGAATGGGTTGGGGGTGATGGTGAGTATGTGGTGATGGATTGGTGAACGCGGTTACGTGCGCAGGGTTGTCGCGTGCGCGGGCGCGGCGCGAGCGCGATGATGTTGGTTGGGACGCG
>JBBQMD010000038.1:0-26790 GCA_038328575.1 Phycisphaerales bacterium
AAAGAGGACGCCAAGGGCCGGTCCTTGCCTGTTAATCAGCCGGCTCCGTTGCAATGCTCATCCTTCCCGAATGCGTCCGCACGGGGTAGGTCCCCGACGCCACGGTATGATCGATGACGCTAAGCAGCTTTTCTTTATCGAACATCATCTCTTCGCGGCTCAGACCGGTCAGGTCGAACAGCGTCGTCAGCTCGATGGCGTCGCAGGGGCAGGCCTGCTCGCACATGCCGCAATAGATGCAGCGCAGCTCGTCGATCTCGAACTTCACCGGGTACTTCTCGCGATCGTCCCAGGGGCTCTCCCCGGCGATGATGTGGATGCACTTGGCGGGGCAGATCGTCGGGCACATCATGCACGCGACGCACTTGACGCGCCCCTTCTCGTCGCGGTTCAGACGATGAAACCCGCGAAAGTTCTTCAGCTCCATCCCGCCATCTTCGATCTTCATGTCCTCGCGCCGCTCTTCGGGGTAAGACATCGTCCGGCTATTGCCCATGCCGCCGAAGCTCGTGAAGAAGTGACGCATGGTGGTGCCGAAACCCTTGATGATCTCGGGCAGATACGCCGACTCCAGGCGGTTCATTCCCGGTGTCTTGACATGCAGGATGTCTTCTGAGCGGATGGCCATAGGCACGAGGGTAGGGCCTGATCATCGCGCGCGTGCAAGGCGGTGAGCCCGCGGCCCCCATACCATCGGACCGCGGGTCCGGGCCCCTCGTGCCCGAAATCCACCGCTCGTGACACGGGCAGTACGGAGGCGGCGTCCATTCATGGCGAGTTTTCAGCTGACTTCGACCGACGGACGTGGCTATTCACTGCAACTGGGCGACTCCAGCGTGACCATCGGCCGCGCCAAGGACAACACCCTCTCGCTCAACGACGACAGCGCGTCGCGCTACCACTGCGTCCTGGAGCCCGACGGGCGGGGAGGCGTCAAGCTCCGCGACCTCGGCTCGCGCAACGGCACCAAGGTCAACAACCAAAGGGTTCTCAACGCCGAGCACTCGCTCAAGCCCGGCGACTCCGTCAAGGTCGGCTCCCACAGCTTTGCCATCGAGGCCGAGCCCGGCAGCGCCGAAGCCACCGCCGCCGCCCGCGAGTCTGCCCGCGGCGCCGACAACATGGCCTGGCTCGCCGATCTCCGCGCCGCCCTGGCCAACCTCCCGCCCAAGAACGAGGTCGACGAAAAGGTCGTCCTCTTCGACTCGCGCGGTGAGCCCAGCGAAGCCCTGGGCAGCGACGGCCCCGGCCCCATGGCCCTTCGATTACTCCTGCTGCTCTCAGCCAAGAGCCGCGCGACCGACCTGCACATGGAGCCGCGCCAGGCAAACTTTCACGCCCGCGTCCGCGTCGACGGCCAGATGGTCAGCATCTGCGACCTGCCCGAGCGCGTCGGCTCGCTAATCGTCGGCATGGTCAAGACCGCGTGCCAGATGCGCATGTCGCACGACGACGCGGTCCTCGACGGACACTTCTCCTCAAGGCTGAAGTCTCGACGCGTCGACTATCGCGTGAGCGTCACCCCCAGCGTCCATGGGCAGAAGATGGTGATCCGCGTGCTGGACGCCGCGATCGCTCCCCGCTCGCTCAGCGAGCTCGGCCTGCCCAGCTACATGCACGAACGCGTCCGCAAAGTCGGGCAGAAGGAGCAGGGCTTCATCCTCGTCTGCGGCCCCACCGGCAGCGGCAAAACCACCACGCTCTACAACGCCCTGCGCGAGATCGACCGCGAAACCACCAACGTCGTCACCATCGAAGACCCGGTCGAGTACCAGCTCGAAGGCACGACGCAGATCCCCATCGACGAGAAAAAGGGCAACGGCTTCAGCCAGTTGCTCCGCTCCGTGCTGCGCCAAGACCCGGACGTGATCCTCGTCGGCGAGATCCGCGACGAAGAAACCGCCCGCACCGCGATGCAGGCCGCGATGACGGGGCATCTGGTCTTCTCAACCGTCCACTCCAAGGACTCGATCTCGGCGGTCTTCCGGTTGCTGGATCTAAAAGTCGAACCGTTTCTCGTCGCCAGCTCCCTTGAACTCGTTCTCGCCCAGCGCCTCGTCCGCGCGCTCTGCGATAACTGCAAGAGCCGCGTGCGCATCACCCCGCGCCAAGCGACGACCATGGGCAAGTACCTCGAAGGCAAGAACGAGCTCTGCGTGCCAGTCGGCTGCCCCGCGTGCCTGAAGACCGGCTATCGCGGCCGCCGCGCAATCTTCGAACTCCTCGACTTCACCGACGAACTCCGCGACATCGTGCTCAAAGAACCGACCATCGCGCAGATGAAGAAGGTGATCGAGAAGGGCCTCTTCACAACCCTTCAGCAGAGCGGCTGGCGCCTCGCCGCCGAGGGCGCAACAGACATGGAAGAAGTCGAACGCGTCGCCGGCACGGCCTGAGCGCCGTTGATCGGCTGTCATTCCGGGCGAACACGCTGGACTTGATCGCCATGCCCGCGCCCCTGACGGGGGCATTCTTTCCAGGCAGAAGTCGCTCTCACTTCGCACGCGCCGGGGCGTAAACTGCGCCATGACCTACACCGTTCTCGCAAGGCGCTACCGCTCCCAGGATTTTGCCGAGCTGGTCGGCCAGAACGCCATCGCGCACACCCTCCAGGCCGCCATCGCCCAAGGACGCGTCGCGCACGCGTACCTCTTCACCGGCACCCGTGGCGTCGGCAAAACCTCCAGCGCTCGAATCTTCGCCAACGCCCTCAACAACCCCAAGAACGACCCCGAGATCCGCGCCGCCATCATGGCCGGGCGCGACACCGACACCATCGAGATCGACGCCGCGAGCAACTCAAAGGTCGAGGAAACCCGCGAGCTCATCGCCAACGCCGTCTACCGCCCCCTGCGCGGCTTCAAGAAAGTCTACATCATCGACGAGTGCCACATGCTCTCAGCCGCCGCGTTCAACGCCCTGCTGAAAACCATGGAAGAGCCCCCCGACCACGTCGTCTTCATCCTCTGCACCACCGAGACCCACAAAGTCCCCGCGACAATCCAGTCGCGCTGCCAACGCTTCGATTTCCGCAACATCCCCGTCGCGCAGATCGCCTCGCACCTCAGCGCCGTGAGCACGCAAGAAGCCATCGACGCCGACGACGAACTCCTGCACATGGTCGCCCGCCTGGCCAACGGCTCGATGCGCGACGCGCTCTCGCTGCTGGATCGCCTGATCGCCGCGGGCCGCAAACGCCTCACCCCCGAGCTCCTCGAAGAACTCCTGGGACTGCCCGATCGCACCGTCGTCGCTGAACTCGTGGATGCCCTCGCCGACGCCAACCCCGCCGGCGCGCTTGAGCGCGCCCACACCCTCCTCTCACGCGGCACCTCCGGCGAGACCCTCCTCACCACCCTCGCCGAGCGCTTCCGCGATCTCATGGCCCTCAGCCTCTGCGGCCCCGGCACCGAACTCGTCGATCTCCAGGGCGAAGCACGCGACCAGGCAGTCGAGCAATCGCGAAAGTTTGACGGCGCCGCGCTGGTCCACATGATCGCGCTGTGCGAGAGCGTCTCGCGCAACGCGAAAAGCTGCTCGTTCCCGCGCGCGCTCGTCGATGCGCTGATGGTGCGCCTTGCGTACACCGAGCGATTCGCAGATGTCTCCGCGATGATCACCGGCACCACCCTCGCCGGTGCCCCGGCGCAACGAGCGATCGCTCTCGCCGCTGGCGCAGCACCCAACGGAGCCGGCGTAAAAAAACCCTGACCGGGTCGGCGACCGGCCTCGCGGCTCCACCAGAGCCGACGCAAGCCCGCTCGCCGCACCCGGGACCACTCAGCCCCACGCCCGCTCAACCCACACCACAACCGCCCGCCCCACGCCAAGCAAGCGCGATCGTCAAGCCCAAGCCCGTGGTCACCGCCACGCCGAGCGAGCCCGAAGCGCCCGAGCCGCCTGACTGGAGCGAGCGAGACGACGTTTCAACATCAAGCATCACGACGCCGAGCCCGCCCGCGAGCGCCGCGCCGGCAAAGCACGAACTCGCGCCGCAAGCCAGTGATGCCGCGCCGCGAGTCGAGAGCGAAAGCGTCGACGCAGTGTGGGCCGAGGTACTCGCGCACCTCCGCCCAAAGTCCTCGATCTACTCGTTAGTCAGCAAACTGCGGCTGACAGAAATCACCGCCGCTCGAGTCTGCCTGCGTGGCGGTGCCGCGGCCGTCGGCATGCAGGCCAGCTACATCCCCGCCCTGACCGACGCCTTCGCCAAGGTGCTTAATCGCTCAATCAACGTGCAGATCCTGGCTGGCGAAGTCACCACACCGGCCGCGCCTCAAGGCGCAAAGCCCCCCCTCGCGCCACGAGCCGACCCGCACCTCGCGCCGCAACCGATGTGCGGCGCACCAAAAGTCGCACCCACGCCCAATCGAGTCGCGAATGCCCAAGAGTTGCAAGCCCAGGCGCACCCGCTGGTGCAAAAAGCGGTGGTACTTTTTGCCGGGCGCGTCAGCAAGACGACGCTTCGGAAGGACACCACCGGCGTCACGCCCGAGAGAACAGCCCCCGCCGCCGACGTCGAATCGCCCGACGCCGGTCTCCCGCTCGCCCCCGGCGCGTTCAACCCCGCGCTCTCGCCCGACGACATGATCGATGACTAGCGTCCTCTGCCCATTGCCGCCTGCGCTTTGCCCGCCCGTTCACCCTCGCTCTCCCTCTTTCACGAGCCCGCCGCATGTTTGACAACCTGAAAATGATGGGCGCCGTCGCGTCCCTGATGAAGAACAAGGACAAGATCGCGGCCGCGATGAAGCGCGTCCAGACCAACCTCGAAGACCGACGCATCACCGTCAACGCCCCCGATTCTTCCGTCCAAGTCGTGATGAACGCCAAGTCCAAAATCGAGTCCATCACCTTCGCGCCCGAGTCCCTCGCCGCCGCCGCCAGCGACCCCATCGCCAAAGAACGCCTAGAGCGCACGCTCATCGGCGCGATCAGCGCCGCCCAGGCCCGCGTCGTCGAGATCCTCAAATCCGAAGTCGATCGCGAAGCCAAAGACCTCGGCATCCCCGAGCTCGCAGATTCCGGCGCGATCAGCAAGCTCCTGGGCGGGATGTGACCTCCGATTCGTCATCATCCTCGCCCCTGCCCTCCATCATCGCGCTCCCACGCGGCGTTCACGCGATCGAACTCGACGCCGCGCCCCCCCTTGATCTGACTCCCGCCGAAGCGGCCGCGTGGGCCGCGATGCAGGCCAGCAACCCGCGCCTGCACGACGGCACATTCGCAAGCGTGACCGATCTCATCGTCCCGTCAACTCCCGACGCCGCCGTCATCATCCGCGCCCGCCGCGAACACTTCGCGCGGCTGGTGATCGAGCAGCCTCAGCAACACCCCAGACTGCTCGGCCTCAAAGCCATACTCCTTGGCATCGACGCCCGCGCTACGCCGCACGTCTTCATTCAACGCCGCCACCATCAGACCCGCGTCTACCCCGGCTATTGGGAGATCGGCCCCGGCGGCGGCCTCGACGTCACCGGTCTATCACAGCACATCAGCGCAGGTGCGCTCTTCGCGCATCTGCTCACCGAGATCAGCGCCGAGATCGGCATCGACGCCCCATCGCTCTTGGGCAGGGCGCTCGCCGCGCCGCCGCGTGCGCTCTTCGCGGTCAATGACACGCTCGCACGCTCGCTGGACCTCTGCTTCGTTCTGCCCTGGCCGGGCGTCATCGATCCCACCCGCGCCCCAGGCGACCGCACACGCAAAGACTGGGAAGCCACCGAGGCGCAATGGCTGAGCAAAGCCGAAGCGCCGCGGTTCGTCAACGCGCACGGGCCGCACATCGCCCCGCCGTCGCTTGCGATCCTGCGTCACAAAGGCTGGCTCATCTAGCTCCCCACCACCGCCACGCGCCCAACCGACATGATGGCGACGGTGATGAGCGCAAACAGCAGCGCCGCAAGTTGGAACGGTCGATCGCTCACCGCCAACTCCGTCGGGTCGTCGTACCGCCCGCGCTCCAGCAGCAGGATCGCACGCAGCAACGCAAACGTCGCCGGCAACATCGTGATCCACAGCAGGTTCATGCCATACGTTCGGCGCGCCGGCGCTCCAGTGACATACACCGAATACGTCACCAGACACGCAACCGCCGTCACCACCACCACCATCCGCAGCAGGTCCTCGGTGTACTGCGCCTGCACGCTCCTTGCGCTCGCGGCGTTCTCCTCGCCCATCGTCCTGCGCTCGCCCAGCCGCTTGCCAAACGCCAGGAACATCGCCAGAAACAGCGTCACGTTCAACAGCCACGCCGACGGCTCAACCATCACCGCTGCGCACCCCGCCAGCACCCGCAGCACAAAGCCCATCGAGAGACTCATCACGTCCACGATCGCAACGTGCTTGAGCCACACCGAGTACGCCATCGTGTTCACGATGTACGCGAAAATGATCACCGTCGTCAGCACCGCCGCCAGCAGCGGCGGGTGCATCGCCGTCGGCGAGTGCGTTAGCGCTGGCGGCGCAGCCCCCGCCGCCAGCGCGATCCAAGGCAGCGCTAGCGCCATCACCAGACACACGCCCGCAACCACCAGCGCGTGCGAAACCTTGATCGTCCCCGCCGCCAGCGGCCGCCGCCGCTTACGCGGGTGGGTGCGGTCCACCTCTCGATCGCGCCAATCGTTCACGACGTAGCACCCGCTGGACGCGAGACCGAAGGCAACGAACGCCGCCGCCACCGCCAGGGCCGAGTGCCACGAATCCAGCGCCTGCCCGTACAGCGGCCCGACAACCACGAACGCACCCTTGGACCACTGATGAATCCGCAGCAGCTTCAGCCACGCCGCCGCCCCGCGCACCGGGTCCCCCGCATGAACGTTCGCCTCGCCGTTGATCGATGAGCTCTGTGTCATGCGCGTGCGAACAAGCGATGAGGCGACAACGTCGTTGTGAACCGGTCCGGGCAAGGCCCACCTTCATCGGACTCGCGGGCAACCATTGCCCAAGGATCAACAGCGGTTCAGCCGATCAAGAGCCTAGCAGATGTCACCACCCTCGTCGGCACCAGTTACGAGACCACAAACCACGCCCACCGGCACCAGCGCCCCGGATGGGTCGAACGCTCCCTCCGCCGCCGCACTCTCGCATATCGCTTCCAAAATCTTCACCCGCGGCCCGCTCCTCTTCCGCCTCCTGCAACGCTTCCGCCCCTACATCTGTCCGTTCGAAGAGCTCATCCCGCACGTTCCCGCCAACGCTCGCATCCTCGATATCGGCTGCGGCGGCGGCCTCTGGCTTCACCTCCTCAACACCACCGGCCGCCTCGCCTCGGGCCTCGGCTTTGACTCAAGCACGACCGCCATCAATCTCGCGCAACACGCCTCACCCACTGAGCCACCGCCGCCCGAGCCCATACGCACTCAGCCCCGCCTTCGGTTCATTCATCTCGACGTTCGCGCCTTTTGGCCAGACGAAACGTTCGACGTCGTCTCCATCATCGACGTGCTCCACCACGTCCCCCCCGCCGCTCAGCGAAACGTCATCGACCTCGCCTGCGCCCGAGTGCGCCCCGGCGGCACGCTCATCTACAAAGACATGTGCCGCCGGCCCCGCTGGCGCGCGCTCATGAACCGACTACACGATCTGATCCTCGCGCGCCAGTGGATCCACTACGCTCCGATCGACGACGTGGAAGCGTGGGCAGTCAGCGCAGGCATGCAAGTCGAACGCCGCGCGTTCTTCAGTCGCTGGTGGTACGGTCACGAGCTTCGGGTCTTCGTGAATCGGGGTGAGCCGTGAACCCAGAGATCGACATGGCTGGCCAAGACGAGCAGAAAAGCCTGCGCCGCCAAGGCGCGGCCTCCGCTAGCGTGTTTCTGATCGTGGCCGTCTGCTTCATGGTCCTCATCAGATACAGCGATTCGGACCCGCGCCTAAACATCACGCGCGCCAAGTTTGATCAAGACACTTTTCACCTGCCCGTCATCCGGCAGTTCGCCCAGCAGTGGCCCACGCCCGACTTCTCCAACTACCTCTCAGCGACGACGCCGGGGTATCACTTGGCGATGTCAACGCTGATCGGAGTGTCTGGTAAGAGCGATCTCGTCCTGACGCTGCGTACGAGCGGCGCGGTGCTCATCGCGTTTTTCTTCGTGATCGGAGTATTTGCAGCCGCACTAAAGTGGCGCGAATCGCAGCGATCTAGCCCCACAAGAACTTCAGGTTACATCGATGTCGCAGTCGCGCTCGCGATCGCGCTCCCGCTGCTGGCCTCCAGCTACATCGTTCAGTCAGCGATGTATCTGCTGCCCGACAACTTGGCATGGCTCTTCGTGTCGCTCGTCATCACCAGCGCCGTGGCCATATCGCGCGCCGGTTGGCGTGTGCGGCCCAGTTGGTTGGTGTGCACGTCAGTCCTGATGATGCTCCTGGTGTTCACGCGTCAGATCCACATCTGGGCCGCGGCCCCCATCTGGATCGCCGTGCTCGTCAACCAAGCCATGATGCGCCGCGGCACCAGCACCGACGCTTCCACCAGCCCTGCCCAAATCAACCCGACATCAATCCCAGAACTCCTGCGCGCCGTGACCTCGCGAGCAGTCGCCTTCGGCGTCGTAGCGACAGTCCCCGCGTTCATCATTCTCGGATACTTCATCTGGCTCTGGGGGGGCATCGCGCCGCCCATGTTCCGCGCCGCGACCAACCCGCTCGCCGCCAGCGGAACCGGCAACGCCACCGCCGTCACAGGCCTCTCGCCCGCGTCCCCCGTCCTCATCCTGGCGCTCATCGGGATCTTCGGCACCTTCTACCTCGGGTGGATTGTCAGCGCAAGCATGACCGCATCACGCGGCTGGCTGCCTCGCATCGACAACCTCTGGGGAACGCTCAAAGCCAGCGCAATCGGCGCCGCCGCCGCGGCTCTCATCGCCATCGTCCCACCCACCACCTGGAGCACACCCACCCGCAAAGGCGCTCTCTGGGAAATCACCCGGCGCTTCGAGGGTGGAAGCGAGTTCGCCGGCGTTCGCCTCCCCCGCCTCGTGATCGCAGATCACACCAACCTTATCATGTGGTTCTTGGCCGTCCTGGGCGGGGCAATCCTGGGTTTGCTCTGGCGTGGCGTAGACCACCGCGCCCGCTGGGTGCTCGCCACCGCCCTGATCGCGTTCACCGCGGCGCAATCCGCCCAAGCACTCTCCTGGCAGCGATACTTCGAGCCCTTCGTCCTCCTCTGGCTCATCCTGTGCGTATCAAACCTCCGAATCGGCGGGCGCTCCGGCGATATCCGGATGCCGGCCGAAGCCCCCCCGCAGATGGAGCGCTGGGCATGGCTAGGGCCGGTTGTGCTGACCGTGATGCTTGCTTCGATCACCTACGCCGCGTTCGGCTCGTAGCGTCTCTACAGAACCCTCACAAACTGGCCGACAGATCCGGTCTACCCTGACCTCCCCCGAGCCTTTGGCCGGGGTGTTTGCCGACTCCACGCCGGACGCTTTTGACGCCCCGCGTCGCCGACCGAATCGCCGCTGACCGCACCCCTCCCCGAAAGAACACCCGTGGCCAAAAAGTCCAGCACGCCCAAGTCGCCCAAGTTCACCGACTCCATCACCAAAAAACTCGCCGCCCGCGACGGCGTCGGCAAACGCGCGCTCATCACCGGCATCACCGGTCAGGACGGATCCTACCTCGCCGAGTTCCTCATCGCCAAGGGCTACGAAGTCCACGGCATCGTCCGCCGCTCCTCCTCCTTCAACACCGGGCGCATCGACCACATCTACCTCGACCCCCACGTCAAGGGCGGCAAGCTCAAGCTTCACTACGGCGATCTCTGCGACTCCAACTCCCTCGGCAAGCTCATGCGCACCGTCCACCCGCACGAGGTCTACAACCTCGGCGCTCAGTCCCACGTCCGCGTCTCCTTTGATATGCCTGTCTTCACCGCCGACATCGTCGGCATGGGCGCGCTCAAGCTCCTCGAATGCATCCGCGAATACCAGGCCGAGTCCGGCAAGCAGGTCCGCTACTACCAGGCCAGCAGCTCCGAGCAATACGGCAAGGTCCTCGAAGTCCCTCAGAAGGAAACCACCCCCTTCTACCCCCGCTCCCCCTACGCCTGCGCCAAGGTCATGGCCCACTGGGCCACCGTCAACTACCGCGAAAGCTACAAGATGCACGCCTCCTGCGGCATCCTCTTCAACCACGAGTCCCCCCGTCGCGGCGAAACCTTCGTCACTCGCAAGATCACCCGCGCCGTCGGCCGCATCAAGATGGGCCTCCAGGACAAAGTCTTCCTGGGCAACCTCGACAGCAAGCGCGACTGGGGCTTCGCCGGTGACTATGTCAAGATGATGTGGATGATGCTCCAGCAGGACCAGGCCGACGACTACGTGGTCGCCACCAACCGCACCATCTCCGTGCGCCACTTCGCCGAGCTCGCCTTCGAGCACGCCAAGCTGAACTTCAAGAAGCACGTCGAGTTTGACCCGCGCTACCTCCGCCCCGCCGAGGTCGATCTGCTCCTGGGCGACCCCGCCAAGGCCAAGAAGAAGCTCGGCTGGGTCCCCGAGACCAGCGTCGAAACCCTCGCCGCCATGATGGTCGATCACGACCTCGAACTCGCCTCCCGCGAACGCACCCTCCGCGACGCCGGTCACGAACTGCCCGAAAACGCCGGGCACGATCAGTAATCCCCGGCCCCTCAGCGAATACCACCCTCAGCGCTCGCGAATATTCCGCCGGCCCCTCACGCTCCGTGAGGAGCCAGCGTTCGTTTCATCGCGTGCTCTACGCGTACAGCAGCAGCGCAAACGCGAACTGAACTGTGTTCCAAGCCGCATGCAGCGCGATGCACGCCCAGACGCCGCGCCGTTCCATCAGCACGCCCAGCGTGATGCCCATCACCGCCAGCGTTGGCAGCGCGTACACCGGGACCGCCGTGACGTGTACGAGCGCAAACAGCGCGCTAGTGATGAGGATCGCCGTCCAAGGAGAGCCGGTCACGCGTCGAAGCCCGGTCTGGAGAAACCCGCGAAACATGATCTCCTCGACGATCGGGGCTCCGATCGCCCCGCACACGATCACCGCCGCCGAGGCCCACTGCCCTTCCTCGCTCGCCAATCGCTTGAGCAACTCATGCGCAAGCTGATCAGGAACCTTCCCGGTCCAGTAGTGCATGACGATCGTCGAGACGGAGCCGACGACCGCTAACACCCCCGCCACCGGGATCACAAGCGCCAGCCCCACGCCGATATCCGCCATGCCTCGCCTCGCACGCCCATCGACCGTTGCAGGCACCTCGGGCAGTGCGCCCGCTCTCACACGCTGACGATTCATCAGATCGGACACGATCATCAGCCCCACCGCCGCCGGCGCACTGAACGCATAGGTCACCATCATGATCACCGCCGTGCCCGACAGGCTCTGGACCGAAAGCTCCAGTCCATCGGCCACCGCTTTGCCCGCCACGGCCGCGATGAGAGAAACTACGAACACCCCGCCCGCAAATCCAAACGGCGCGAACGGCTCAATATGGTCAACCGACCGAACCCGCCGCCCGCCTCCCGGCTCACTCCCCAGCGCGTCTCGAGCCATCGCCCGACGAAACGATCCCGGCCGGATCCAATCCCTCCAGACCGCCGTGATCAGAAACCCGATACCAATCACCAGCAAGACAATTCCGACGGTGGCCTCCGGCAACCCGCGCCCGCCCTGCGCCAAGTCGCCACCGCTCAGCGGACCAGACATTGACGTCGCCGTTTCCACGGACGTGCCGCTCACCGGCCCCAAAGGCTCACTTTTCGCTACGTTCGGGATTTGATTATCTGGTAGCGTTGGTGTTCGTCCGGCGCAAGAGGTGTACAGACGTCGTGAGGATAGTCGATTCCCTGAATCCACCACGCCAATGATGGCGCAAGCCTGATACACGCGTGAGTCGGTTTTACCGGCAGCGACGCGTGCCATCGCCACTTCTTGTTCTGCGGGTCCGCAACGTCCGATGATCCAAGTCATATCCTTCGTCAACCGTCCGCCAGCCCCGGTTGTCTCAAGCCGGCCGCCTCAAGACTCAAGCCTCCCCGCCCTTTCCCCAGGAGCATCGTTCCCATGAGCTTCACACGATTCGCCTTCGTCCCCGTTGCGACCGTGCTCGTCTTCGCCTCGGGCCTCATGGCCCAGGTTGACGCCGCCGCCAAGCAGCTTCTAGAAGACTCCGCCAAAGCCATCGCGGAGGTTCAGCACGTGACGATGAACGTCAAAACCAGCCAGCCAGGCCCGGGCGGCAGCGTTGGCGCTGTGAACGACCTCGATGTCATGATGCTCAAAAGCAAGGAGATGCCCGTCCAGACCCGCTACAAGGGCAGCCTCTTCATCGTCGGCGAGGGTGGCAACAAGGACATCGACGTCCTGATCCAGACCATGGACGCCCCCGGCACCAGCCCCATGCGCCGAACCATCACCTGGCGCGACGACGCCCAGAAAAAAGTCCTCACCCAGCCCACCGGCGCCAACTCCGTCTCAGACATCTGGGTCTCGCGCTGTGAGCGCCTGGTCCTCGGGCCGTTCGAGCCCACCGGCAAGGCCCCGTTCGAATCCGAGATCCGCGGGCGCTCCATCGAAGTCCTCGAAACCAAAGAGTTTGACGGCGTCCCCTGCCAGGTCATCAAGGTCGATGTCGATGGCAAGCTCACCCGCACCATCGCCATCGGCATGGTTGACAAGCTCCCCCGCTTCTACGAGCGCCGCCTGGGCGGCCTCGCCCAGAACTGGACATTCTCAAAGGTGAACGTCGACAAGGCCCCTGCCGCCAAGGACCTCGAAGTCGCGATCCCCAAGGATTACAAGGCTCAGCGCCTCGCAGACCCGGCGCCTGTCGCCCCCAAGGCCCCGCAGCCCGTCACCCCGCCCGGCGGCCCCGCTGGCGATCCCGCCAAGGTCCCGCCAGCCAACAGCACCCCCAAGGGCACCGGCCTCAAGAACCCGCCCGGCGGGCTGGTTCCCGGCGCCGCCGTCCCCGCGTGGGAGCTCGCGGCCGTGGACAACACCCCCGTCAAGAGCGCCGACCTCAAGGGCAAGACCGTCGTCTTGGCCTTCTTCGGTCCCCAGTTTCCTCTCTCCGCCAGCCTGAATAGCGCCCTCCAGAGCATCTCTAGCGGCGCGGACACCAAGGCCTTCGCCGTCGCCTGTCGCCTGCGTAGCGATGACGATATCGCCGCCTTCAAGAAGACCTGGGCCGAGGCCAACCCCGGCTTTCCCGCCTTGGTCAACGGCGACGACGTCGCCACCCAGCTCAACGTTCGTGGCTTCCCCTCAGTGGTCGTCATCGGCCCCGATGGAACCTTCAAGCAGTTCTTCGAGGGCGACGTCACCGCCGAAAAGCTCGCCAGCGCGACCTCTGGCAAGTGAAGCTTCGGCAACAACCCGTCCAACCGCATCGCCCCGCCGCTCGGGGCGATTTTGTTTTTGTTTCGCGTACGCTTGCACCCCCCGGCACGCGTCGTCCCTGGGCGTGCTGGGGGCGTCGCCCCCCGCAAGCCTGCCCGGAATCCGTTAGACTCTCGTTGATCGGAGAACTCCCCATGTTCGCTCGTACACACGCTTCGGCGCGCTCCATGCGCCGTCGATTCATACCCCTGGCGACGCTTGCTGCGCTCGCCCTGGTGCTCATCCCCGGCTGCGACGAGACCGACGCGACCAGCATCCGCATCGATATCGCTCCCGATGGCTCGGGCACGCTGGTCACCTCCGGCATCGTCACGCCGAGTAAGGGCCGCCCCGTCGAAGACGCCACCAGCGGCGGCACAATCACCTGGACCGGCCGCGCTGGCATTATCGTCAGCAAGGGCAAGTTCACAACGCTCTCAGACCTCACCCTCGCCGGGATCACCTTCGAAGTCGCCGGGGGCGCCGCAAGCCAGAGCGGCGCCGGACGCGGGCCGTCGATCCTGCGCGTCACGCTCCCGCGCGGCAAGTCCGCCGCGTGGGCGTCGCTGTTAGCCGGCTCGACCGACGCCGATCGCGATCAGGCCCGCGCCATCATCACCGAAAACCCCGGCACGAGCACGCTCGCCTCCAGCGTCAAGATCACGATCAACGCGCCGGGCAAGGTTCTGGGCTCCGGCGTCTCGCTTCGCGCCCGCGGCGTGGCTGCGACGCGCAGCGAGACCCAGGCCGTGCTCCAGATCCCCTCAGATATCGCGTCACAAGAAGCCGACCCCATCGTCTGGCACGTCAGTTGGGAGCCGCTCGCGCCGACCACGACCCCAGCGCCCAAGCCCGCGCCCGCATCGACCGACGCGAAGAAGCCCTGAGCCCCATCCGCACCGCCCACAGACGTTCTCGCCAGCCCTGCCCGCATTCACAATGACCATCGCGCTTCCAAATCTGCCGTACAAGATCGAGCGGGAACTCGGTCGGGGCGGCATGGGCGTGGTCTACCTGGCGCGCGATACGCGCTTGGGGCGGCAGGTCGCGATCAAGACGCTTCCGCCCGCCGCGGGCGCCGACGCCAGCGCCCCTGATCAGCATCGTCGCGCCGAGCGGTTCCGGCGCGAGGCTCAGATCCTCGCGCAGCTCAACCACCCCAACATCGCGAGTATCTACGACATCGCAGAGGACCGCGGCGCCGTCTACCTTGTGATGGAATACGTCGACGGCCCCACGCTGCTCGACCGCCTGGGCCAAGTCCCGGGCGGGCTGCCCGCGCCCGAAGCCATCTCCATCGCTGAGGCCATCGCCACCGCGCTCACCGCCGCTCACGAGGCCGGCATCGTCCACGGCGACCTCAAGCCCGCCAACATCAAAATCACCCCCAAGGGTATCGTCAAGATTCTCGACTTCGGCCTCGCCCGCGGCGGAACCCGCGCCAGCACCCTTGACGGCGTCATCACCGACGAAGTGCCCACCTCCGCCTTCGCCGCCAGCGATATTGACTCGCTCGTCGCCGGCACGCCCGGATACATGAGCCCCGAGATGGCCCGCGGCCAGACCGTCGACGCCCGCTCCGATCTCTTCGCCCTCGGCGCCGTGTTCTTCGAAACCCTCACCGGCCGGCGCGCCTTCAGTGGCAAGACCGCTGGCGAAGTCATGGCCAGTGTCCTGCTTCACGAGCCGGACTACTCGACCATCCGCGCCGGCACGCCCGACGCCGCCGCCCGCCTCATCGCGCGCATGGTCGCCAAAGACCCCGCCAAGCGCCCCGGCTCCGCCGCCGAGGTGTGCCAGGCGCTCCAACTCATGCGTTCGCGCTCATCGCCGGTGATGACCGCCGCGAGCACGCAAGACTCGATCGCGATCGACGCGCTGCCGGATGTCGAAGCCATTGACCCCGCCGACGCGATCTCGCTGATCGACCTGGCCCCCGGCAGCACGCCCCCCTCGCGCTATCTCTCCCAGTTGCCCGTGCCAGCGCGCGAGGCGCTCATCATGTGCAGCGCCATGAGCGGCGGATTCTCGCTGGCCACCGCCATCGCCGTCTGCGGCCCAACCTACACCGAGGCCATTCAACAGAACATCCAATGGCGGCTCCTGGTGCGTGAGGCTGGCCCCGGCGGCACCGAGCGGATCTTCCTGCCGCAGGCCCTGCGTCTGAGCATCCAGCAGCAACACCGGCGCAGCGACACGCTCATGCGGGCCAACCACCGCCTGCTGGGGCACCTGGCCACATGGTCTGACACGATCAAGACGCTGCTTGACAGCCCGGCGCAACCAAGCTGCCTGCGCGACGTGGACGCCGATATTGACGTGATCGCCGGCGCGATCGCCTGGTCCGCCGCGACCGACGAGTGTCATCAGCAGGCGGTGCTGCTCCTGAGCAACCTGCGGGCATATTGGGAGATCCGCGGGCGCGTCGGCTACGCGCGCACGTCGCTCGAAAAAGCGTTCGATCGCGGGCACAATCGCCTCAGCCCCGCAACGCAGGCCGCCGGCCTCAGCGCCAGCGGCACGCTGGCGTATCACGAGGGCGACATGTTCGAGGCCGTGGCGCTGCAGCGCAAGGCCTTGAATCTGAGTCGCAAGCTGGGCGACGAGACGGGCACCGCCGACTGCCTGCTCCTGCTGGCCAGCGCGCTAATCTTTAAAGAGCCGCTCACTGCGCGCAACATGCTCCAGGAAGCGATCGACCTGGGCAACAAGCTCGACCGGCGCGACTTCGTCGCGCGCGGCTGCCTCGGCTTGGGCTTCCTTTCGCTCTACACCGCCAGCCTCATCGACGCGCAGCGCGCCCTCCTGGCCGCCGCGGCCTTGCGAACAGGCAACCAAGGCCAGCTCGCCCCGCGACTCAGTGGGCAGATTCAAGGCATGTGGGCGTACCTCAAGCTCCTGCAGGTCGAGCTCCCCGAAGCCGAGCGCCTGGCCAAGGAGCAACTGGTACTGCACGAGCAGATCGAGGATCAGCCGGGCATCGGCGCGACGCATTGCATGCTGGCCAAGATCAACCTCGCCGCGAAGCGAACGACCGCGGCGGACGAAGAGCTCGAAAAGGGCCTCGGCGTCCTTCGCATGATCCGCGACAAGGTCGGGCTCATTCAGGGCCTGGCGGTGAAGGCGAACTTGCTGAGCGAACAGGGCAGCCACGCGCAGGCCCTCACGCTCTGGCTGGCGCTCGAGCGCCACCGCAGCGAACTCATGCTCCCGGTCTCGCCCGCCGAGCGACTGTTGGCTCAGCGCTGGATGCTCCACAGCGTGCAAGCGGTGGGCGATGCCGGCTTCAAGCAGGCGGAGAAAGACGCGCTCAGCCTGACGTGGCTGCGAATGAACGAGTGAGCTCTCCTCGCCCCATCCACGCCGCATCGCCCCCTTCAACCCGCTGACGCCGACAGCCGATACGCTCCTGACATGGCCCTGACCTATCAAACCGCAGGCGAGTCCCACGGCCCCGGCCTCCTGGCCATCGTCAGCGGTCTGCCCGCCGGACTCGTCGTCGATATCGAGTTCATCAACGCCGAACTCGCCCGCCGACAAGGCGGCTACGGGCGCGGCGGGCGGCAGAACATCGAAACCGATGTCGCCGAAATCCTCTCCGGCGTCCGCAACGCCAAGACCATCGGCTCGCCGGTGGCCATGCGCATCATCAACCGCGACTCGCGCCTCGACGACGCCAAGCGCACGCCCCCGGTCTACACCCCGCGCCCCGGACACGCCGACCTCGCCGGCAGCGTGAAGTACCTGACGACGGACTGCCGGGCCATCCTCGAACGCGCCAGCGCCCGCGAGACCGCCGCCCGCGTCGCCGCCGGTGCGCTGGCCCGCTGCCTGCTGCGCCAGATCGCTGGCTCGCCAGAGTTCCCGGGCACGCCGATCGAAGTCTTCGGCTTCACGCGCAGCGTTCACGCTGCGCGCAGCGACGTGCGCGTAGACGAGCAGAACTGGCGATCACTGCGCACCCTCCGCGATCAGAGCGACACCTATTGCCCCGACGAACCCGCGACGGCCCAGCAGCGCGAGATCATCCATCGCGCCAAGGTCCAGAAGACGACCGTCGGCGGCGTGGTCGAGTGTCACGCCTTCGGCCTGCCGCCGGGCATCGGCAGCACGATGGACTGGCGCGACCGGCTGGACTCGCGCATCGCCGCCGCGGTCATGGGCGTGCAGGCGATCAAGGGCGTGGAGTTTGGTCTGGGCTTTGAGTGCGCATCGCGATTCGGACACGAGGTACACGACCCGATCGCGTTTGATCAGTCGCGCGTCGCCAGCCCGTCGCTCGGGTTTGTTCGCAGCAGCAACAACGCTGGCGGCAGCGAGGGCGGCATGACCGACGGCGCACCGCTGGTCGTTCGCGCCGCCATGAAGCCCATCAGCACGCTTCTTCGCGGCATGCCCAGCATCGATCTGAACACCAAATCCGAAGCGCCCTCTGCGTATGAGCGCTCCGACGTTTGCGCGGTCCCCGCCGCGAGCGTGGTGATCGAGAACGTCGTGGCGTTTGAGATCGCAAGCGCCCTGCGACAAAAGTTTGCCGGCGACTCGCTGATCGAAGTCCAGGACCAGTTCGCGCGCTTCCTGATGCTGGCGCGCCTCCTGCCGCTGGAAGACCCGCAGATCGCGCCATCGAAGCTCGACCCGCCAGTGAAGAACGAACCGCGTCAGGCGTGAGTCAACGGAATCTTCGCGCGGGCGCGCGAAGAGCCCGAGCCTCCGCGCCTCAGTTCACCTGTTGTTGCCATTCTCGTTCACGCCCTCGTCGCCGCCAGCGCCTCGTCAACACTCCCGACCATCTCAAACAGCCCGTCCACGCGTGAGCGATGCAAGACTTGGGCGATCTCGCCTCGTGCCCCAGCGAGAAAGCAGCGCCCGCCGCGCTGGTGGAGAGAGTTGCGAACCGCAACCAGGTTTCCGATCGCGATGCTCGCAGCGAACGTCAACCCGCTCAGATCAAAGACTAACACGCGCGCCAAAGTCGCTGAGATGGAGATCATCTCACGCTCCAGCGCCTCAAGCGCCAAGATCCCCGCTTCGCCCTGCAGGGTCACGATCGATCGACCCTCCGCGTCCAGAGCCGTGTGGCTGGCTTGAAACATTGAACCTCCATATGGGCAAGGGGATCCAGACCTGAGACTATCGGTTTATGCGTTTCTTAACAACCCAATACCCTGGAATTCGGTGTGTTCACTCCCGCCGAGACCGTCCTCCCGGCGACGGCACTCCGGCTCATCCGCGCCCGGGGAACCCCCAAGCTTCGTCGCGCACGCGCCGCAACTGCGAAAAAAAGGCCGCGTTCTTGTCGAACGCGGCCCCTTGACACCCTCATCGGGCAACCGAACGCCCTTGAGTCTCATCTTGTCTCAATCGTTCACGGCTTGCCCGCGGGCGCGGGCTTCTCGCCACCGGCACCGCCGGGCTTGCGACCGCCAGCAGGCCGACGCTCGCCGCCGCCTTGGGGCCGTGCCTCGCGACGCTCCTTCAGCGTCGTTTCCATCTTCGTCTTCTCGTCAGCCGAGAGCTTGCCGTCGGTGTTGGCATCAAACTCTGCGGCAATGCGAAGCTGCATGTCGTCCCAGTTGCTCAATGCCGCGGCTTTCTCGCTCTCGTCAATCTTGCCGTCGCCATTGGTGTCAAGACGCGCACGCCCGCCGCCACGCCCGCCCTCGCCACCGGGGCCACCCTCGCCACCCGGACGACCTTCGCCACCCGGACGACCTTCGCCACCCGGCCGTCCTTCACGAGGCGGGCGACCTTCGCCGCCCGGGCTCTTCTCGCCCGGCTTGCCTGCTGGGCCGCCTTCGGGGCTCGCCTCCATCCGCTTGACCATCTCGTCGCGACGAGTCGCGATCTCGGGGCTGAAGGCCTTCCACTCGTCAGCAGAAATCTTGCCATCGCCGCTGGTGTCGATCAAAGTTTTGAACTTCGCGCCGCGGCTCTTCATCTCGTCCTGAAACTTGGTGCGCTCGCTCTCGTCCAGCTTGCCGTCCTTGTTGGCATCAAAATTCTTCTGCGCTTCGGTCATCGGGCGCTGGGCGCGCTCGCCTTCGCCACGCGGGGCGCGACCTTCCGGGCCGCGCTCCGGACGCTTCGCCGGCGGCTGATCCGGTTCGGCGCTAGCGATCGTCACCGGCACGAGCGTCGCCGCTGCGAGCAACAGCGCAAAGGGAGTGATGCGTGAGATCGTGAAAAACCCGTTCCGAGCCTTGTTCGACATGTGAGTCTCCTAGTGACAAGCACAACGCCCATGCCACCGGCATATTGCCCTGCCGCCCACCAAAATCAACACACAAACCGCGCAGAGCGCCCCTGCAACCGGCATAACCCCGATAGCCCGCGGACACATCCATCGCTTTCGGTGGCGGCGAGTCGATCGTCAACACCGGCTCGATCGCGGGGCGCGTGGGCATGGCCAGCGCGGGGATCTACGTCGCCAGCAAGCACGCGGTGTTGGGCCTCACCAAGAGCGCCGCGATGGAGGTGGCCACGCACAACATCCGCGTGAACGCCGTGAGCCTCGCAGTGATCCAGACCGACACGTTCGACCGCTTTGTTGGCGGCAGCGATGACGCAAAGAAGTACATGACCACGCTGCACCCGTGCAGGCCGCTGGGCAAGTCCGACGACGTCGCCTCGGCGGCGCTCTTTCTACTCTCGGATGAGAGCTCGTTCATCACCGGGTCGGACCTGCTAGTGGATGGCGGCTTTACGGTGCCGTGAGGCTGGGGAGTGAAGGGCATCGAGATTTTCGGACGAGATAAACTGCCTTCCGGACACCTGGTCAAAACTCTGGGTGGGCGCGGCCCGATATCGGCAGTATGTCGATCTTCGCCGCCATCACCAACATGCTCCGTAAACCCGCCAAGGCGCAGAAGACGCGGGCCCGACGCTTCAAGCCGCACGGCTTTGCGACTCCCTTTGGCGAAGTCATCGATCTCTCCGCCTCCGGCATGAAGGTTCGCTCGCCCCGCAACCCGGGGCTCGTCGCTGGCCAGAAGACTTCCATGCGCCTCAGCACGCAGTTTCAGCAGGTGATCGTCACCGCACGCGTCGCCTGGGTCGTCGCTGACAAACTCGGCTGCTGGTCCGCGGGCTTTCAGTTCGTGGATCTCAAACCCGAGGTCGCCTCCGCCGTCGAAGCTCTCGCGCAACACGGCTTCGCCGATGTCGGCCAGCAGCCCGGCCCGCGACGCGCCGGCACGCAGGCACCCAAGAGCACGACCGACGCCGACGCGCCCGCCCCGCGCTCGATCCTCGAGCAGCGATTGCTTTGCGAAGACCTCTACGAGCTCTTCGGCGTCGAGCCGACCGCGACAGCGGAGAAGTTGCACGACGCCTATCGCACGATGGCGCAACGCCTCCACCCAGATCGCAACACCGCGCCGGACGCCTCGGAGAAGTTCAGCAAACTGACCAAGGCGTACACGATGCTCAAAGACCCGAGCAAGCGCGAGCGCTACGACCAGATGCGCGCCAACAGCAAGGCAAAGCCCGGTCCAGCCGGCGACGCACAAGCCGCATAAGCCAAGCCACGCGCACCTCGCAGCTGGCGTCCTGCGTCTGGCAACTCGAGACTCGAGATTTCTTTCAAACTCCTGCCGTCCGCAGCTTCGCCGCCGCGAGCTTCTTGCCCACCGCCCACATCGGCCCTGCCAGGCTATGGCACGCGCTGACGGTCGCCTCGAACGCGCGGATGATCTGGTCGCAGTCCGCCTCGTTCAGCGTCAAGGGCGGGATGAGCTTGATCACGTCCAGCCGGTGCCCCGCCACCTGCGCCAAAACGCGATGGTCCGTGAGCAGCGGCATCAGGATCGCCTGACAGAACAGGCTCTCATCAAGCTTGTGAACCATGTCCCAGCCCAGCCGCAGGCCCAGGCTCGTGGGACGCTGGAACTCCACGCCGATGATCAGGCCCTTGCCGCGAACGTCTTTGAACATCTCGAAACGCCGCAGGCGGTCGCGCAGGCCCGCCATGAGATAGTCGCCCACGCGCGAGACGTGCGCACAGGTCTCGCGCTCGCGCATGTAGTGCAGCGTTGCCAGACCCGTGGTCATCGAGAGGTCGTTCATCGAGAAGGTGTTCTGCATCTTGCTGCAGTTGGCCATCGATGAGAACACGGCGCGATGCACCTCGTCGCGCGCGATCACCGCAGAGACCGGAACGTACCCGCCCGACAGCGCCTTGGCCACGACGATCACGTCTGGCTGCCACGAGCCGCCCTGTTCCGGGCGGCCGCAGCCAAAGTGCTCGCTGGCAAACCACTTGCCCGTGCGCCCGATGCCGACCTGGATCTCATCGACGATGAACACCGTGCCATGTTTCTTGCACAGCCCCGCGGCGTCGCGCAAGTAGTTCTCGCTCGGCAGGTTCACACCCTTGCCCTGAATCGGCTCGACGATGAACGCCGCGTGCCGACCGGTCGAGAGCTCGCGCTCCAGCGTACTGAGGTCGTTGAAGGGGATCTCGACGGTCGAGGCCAGCAGCTCGCCGAAGCCATCGCGAAACTCCGCGTTCCCCGTCACCGAGAGCGCGCCGATCGTGAGGCCGTGGTACCCGCGATGGCAGTAGACCACGCCCGGGCGCGCGGTAGAGATCCGCGCCATCTTGATCGCGCTGTCAATCGCCTCAGCACCGGCGCTGGCAAAGAACACCTTGCCAAAGTTCCCCGGCGCGATCTCCAGCAGCTTCTGCGCCAGCAACCCCGCCAGCTTAAACGGCCCGATCCCCGGCAGACTCGGCAACTGCAAGTCCATCGCCTGACAGATCGCGTTTTGGATCTCCGGGCTGTTGCGCCCCAGCGGGAAGATCGCGTACCCGCCCAGACAATCAATGTACTTGCGCCCCTGATCGTCAAACAGATACGCGCCGCGGGCGCTGGCGTAGTTGATGTCAAAGCCGATCGTCCGCAGCACCTTGACATACGCGGGGTTCACGAAGTCGCTGTGAAGTTCCAGCAGCCTGGGCGTGCTTGACTCCACCAGCCCGCGAAGATTGAAGGTCGGATCGCTTTCCATTGCGTGCGTCTCAAAGCCGACGGGTGATTAAAAAAAGCTCACCGGGTCGCAAACCGATTCGAGAACGGCTCGGACGCGGATTCGCGCATCCTTGCTCGGGCATAGGACGCTGGAGTTCACGTGCCCGCCTGACCGGGCCAGCGTTTGCCCCGCGTCTGTCGCAAGGGATGGTACACCTCGAAGCGTCACAACTGTTCATTGTGCCAGACCGAAAACGCCTTGGTTGGGTTCTGATAGACTAGAGAACCGCGTGCCGCCCTTGGCGGTCGAACCGGCCCCGAGTGATATGTTCTGCCGAGCGTGTTGCTCGGCGTCGACCCCGGGCAAGCACGCGGATTGATTCGTGTACGGAGTATTTGGTATGAACAAGGTTCTTTCGGTCGTTGCGATGTGTGCGCTCTTCTGTCCGATCGTCCTCACCCACGCCGATGACAAGGCCAAGGCCCCCGCCGGCAAGACGGGCGACATGCCCGCCATGCCGGCGATGTCCGAGGCCGACCAGAAGGCCATGAAGGAGAAGTACGCCCAAGCCGGCAAGCCCGGACCGATGCACGAGTGGATGAGGCAGTGCGAAGGCACCTGGACCACCACCACCCGCGAGATGGGCATGGACGGCAAGTGGACCGAGTCCAAAGGCGAATGCGTCAACACCATGATCCATGGCGGCCGCTTCATGGAGATCAACTTCAAGGGCGAGAGCCAAAGCCAACCCTATCTCGGGCGCGGCGTCATGGGCTACAACAACGTCGATAAGCGCTTCGAGTCCGTCTGGTACGACTCCATGTCCAGCAGCATCATGGTCCTGAATGGCGAAGCCGACAAAGATGGCAAGGTCCTCACCCTCAAGGGCAAGTTCACCGACCCCGCCGACGGCCAGATCAAGGACTTCCGCGAAGTGATGACGATCGAGTCGAAGGACAGGCATCATTCGGACTTTTACATGAGCATGCCCGGCCCAGATGGCAAGCCCATGGAGATGAAGATCATGGAGATCACCTACACCAAGGGCAAGGCCGCCGACGCAAAATCGGAGAAGGCCATCGAGAAGATCGAGAAGAAGAAGAACTGAGTTCGGCAGTCTCGCAAGAGCATGACATCAATCAAGCCACCCGGCGCTCACCGCCGGGTGGCTTTGTTTCTGCTCAGGTTCTTATCCAAGCGCTCGCGCAAGTCAGCAAGCGGGCGTGATCAGTTGCGCGAGCTTCAGCGCCCTCACTGGCGCGGGTTCTTGGCCCAGCCGAAGGGGCGAGCGGTCGTGGGCCACGATGGCGCGTACTGGAACCAGCGAGCGCCTTTGCTGGCCCACAGGTCGTTGCCGGTGAAATCACCGACGTCGCTTTGTGTGAGCGGGTCTGGGCCGCGTGTGGGCTGAAAAGGCTCGACGTGCCCTCCCAGAAACAAGATGTTGCCCTTCTTGAAGTGGCGGACGGCGACCTGATCCCAGTTGCTGAACATGCCGTCAACGCTCTTGCCGTTCCACCACTCAGTGTCCTCTTCGAAGTAGATCGGGATGGAGTTGAAGTAGACCGCTGAGGTGGCCGTCGGCGCCGAGCGGATAGCCTGGACCGTCATGTTCTGCGTGCGGTTGTCCCACGCGACGCGCGTCTGCGAGTACAAGGGCAGCCCGTTGGCCCCGGTCGCGATCGTGAAATCAAAGTTCAGCGCCCGCGAAGACAGGTACTCGTCCCACAGCACCCTTTGCACCGCGTTCTGCGGGTCCGCCCATTGCGGGTCGCCGGAGCTGCTGGTCGTTTTGGTCGCGGTCCGGCGCTGGTTCGTCGGGCACTCCAGCGGCTTGTCTGACAGATTCAAATACTTCAGCGCCGGCCCGAGGTCGATCGGGTTGCTCGCGTCCGCCGGGCGCTGCTGGTTGCGCGGCGCCGCGTACCAGAACCGAAAGATCGGCGCCCCGCTGCCCGTCTCCCACCCCTGCTCTTTGCTGTCATTGGCGTACGTGTTGAAGGCGACGCCGATCTGGCGCATGTTGGTCATGCAGATCGTCGCCTTCGCCGTGTCGCGCGCCTTTGAAAGCGCCGGCAACAAGATGCCCACCAGCAACGCGATGATCGCGATCACGACCAGCAGCTCGATCAACGTAAATGCCCGGGCTTTCACCATTGGGAAGACTCCCGACGCGCGGCGAGACTGCGCCGCGCCTTGAACCCTTCACACGCCGCGAACGACAGAACGCCGCCCGCCAACTCGCCACGCCAGAGCGTCGCGACTGTGAAGCTCCCACAGTATACCTCGTTTTCAGCCTCGGAGGCCGTCCGCCACCGCTCCGAGACAAACAAAAAACCCGGCAAGGCCGGGTTTGGTGTTCGCTCGTAGGGTCTTCTATAACCTTGCCAAGGCAAGGTTCCGTAACTTTAAAGATCACCCCTCAATTGCGGGATACCTTCGGGTGAGTGGCGGACTGAGATTCTGGCCCGCCGGCTCAATAGTCAGCACGAAGGACATGGCAGTATGGCTCGGCGCCCTTGCGCTGGTAGTACTTCTGGTGATACTCCTCCGCCGGCCAGAACTTGGCGAACGGCTCGACTGTGGTGGCGATGGGGCGCTTGAACTTCTTGGCGGCCGTGAGGTCGGCGATCAGTTTCTCGGCGCCGGTTTTCTGAGCCTCGGACTGGTAGAAAATCACGCTTCGGTACTGATCCCCGATGTCCGGCCCCTGGCCGTTGACCTGGGTGGGATTGTGCAGACGGAAGAAGACGCTTAGGACTTGGTCGTAGGAGATTTTCTTGGGGTCAAAGGTGACCTGCACGACCTCAACGTGTCCGGATCGGCCGGAGCACACCTGCTCGTAGGTGGGGTTTGCGGAGGCACCGCCGCTGTAGCCCGAGACTGCGTCGATCACGCCGGGCTGTTGACGAAGCACGTGCTCAACACCCCAGAAGCACCCTGCGCCAAAGGTCGCCAGTTCCATGCCGTTCGGTCCTTTCGAAAGATCTGCCGGCGCGGCGGTCGCGCCGGGCGTGGTGGTTGTGGTTGATGCAGACGGATTCTTGGTGCCAGCGCCCGAGGGCGCAAGCGCGACGCTCGCGTTGGTCGCAGAAGGCCCGCTTGCGGGCGCGGGTGTGCTGGTTCGGGCCGGTTGCGTGACTGGGGCTCCGCTCTGCGGCGAGCAGCCGGACAAGCCCAGGGCCGCGGCGATCGCGCAGAGGACGATCATCCATATGGTGGGGCGCGGGGCGGGGATGGCGATTGCGTGGGCGGTGTTCACAGGACGGTCACTCATGGTCATACCTCGTTGGATGCCGCGGGGGCTGGAGTGTTACGCTGGAGAGGGCGTGGGCGTTTGCCTGAGAGTGTCAGAATCAGGCGCATACCGACGCGGCGAACAGCGACCTAGGGCGTGGGCGGCAAGCCCGAGCGTGATGCGTGGCGGGCGACAGGTGAGATACCGGCGAGTTCGCACAGGAGCAACAGATGGAGCCGAGCAGCGTGGGTGCGGTGGGCGAGGGTGTGAGTGGCGCGGTCAACGCGGCGGGGCCGACGATGGGCACGAACGCGGCGTGGGCGATCCTGGTGTGCGCGGGCCTGCTCGAGGTGGGCATGGCGCTCGGGATCCGATCGTCGGACGGGTTTACGAAGCTGTGGCCTTCGGTGGTGGCGGTGGTGTTCGGGGCCGCAAGTATTTATTTACTATCGCTGGCGCTGCGGGTGATCCCGGCGGGGGTTGGCTACGCGGCGTGGACGGGGATCGGGGCGACGGGCGTAATGCTGGTGGGCGTGACGGTGTTGAAGGAGCCGGCGACGGCTTGGCGGTTTGTCTGCGCGGGGTTGATCGTGGCGGGGGTGGCGGGGCTGCATGCGGGGGGGAGGGGGCAGTGAGGGGGTGGGAGTATGAGCGTGGTGTGTTTGGGCGCGGGGAGCACCCCTTCAGGGTGCGAGGATGAGATGCATCGATCATCCGGGGCGACGCTTTTCGGGGGGTGCGTCGCAGGGCCGACGCACGCCCCGGCTGTCTGCGGGAAGGCCTTCGGTCTTTGGGAGGGAGAGTTGATCTCTTCATCCGGGGCGACGCTTTTCCGGGGGTGCGTCGCAGGGCCGACGCAAGCCCCGGCTATTGGCGTGAAGGCCATCGGCCGTCGGGGGGGAGAGTTGATCTCTTAGTGCGGGGGCGTCGCGTTTGTGGAAGTTCGTTGCAGGGGCGGCGCACGCGCCGGCGATTGGTGTGAGGGCCGTCGGCCTTCAAGAGCGGGCGTTCGATGTTGACGAGGCATTGGACGTTCAGGAGAGCCTTCGGCCTTGCGGATGAAACGCGTTGCGCGTTGAGTGTGCCTGTTTGTTGGAGTCAACTCACCTACCCTCCGCCCATGATCGACCTCAAGCAACTTCGTGAGCATCCGCAGCGTTTCAAGGATGGGGCCGCCAAGAAGAATATGGAGGTCCAGATCGACCGGCTTTTGCGGCTGG
>JBBQMD010000039.1:0-26681 GCA_038328575.1 Phycisphaerales bacterium
TGGTCATACTCGTTCCGCTCCGTGATCAATGACACCCGCATGACCGGCCCCACCCCCGGCTGATGCTCCGAGCGATAAGTGAAATCAATGTCCGTGCCCACCACATGCAGCGGGCAGTTCACCCTCTTCGCCGTCTCACGAAACACCGCCAACACCTCGGGCGTCTGCTCGATCGCCACCGCCGGCACGCCGGGCTTGAAGATGCCAGCCTTCTGCGCCGCGATCTCCTCCAGCGTGTTGCCCAGGATCTCCATGTGATCCATCCCGATCAGGCTGATCGCGGTCACCTCGGGGATGATGATGTTTGTGCAGTCCAGCAGCCCGCCCAGGCCCACCTCGATCACCGCGACGTCCACCGCCTGCTCGGCAAAGTGCCGCAGCGCCATCGCGGTCATCAGCTCAAAGAACGTCGCCTCGCCAAACTCCGCCTCGATCGCCTGCGCCGCGCCGCCCACCACCATCGCCAGCCGCACAAAGTCCGGCTCGCTGATCAGCAGTCGGTTGATCCGGATCCGCTCGCGAATGTCCACCAAATGTGGCGAGGTGTACGCCCCCACGGTGTACCCGCAGGCCTCCAGTGCCGTCGCGGCCATCTCGCACGTCGAGCCCTTGCCCTTCGTCCCCGCAACGTGAATCGTCCGCACCGCGTCCTGCGGGTTGCCCAACCGCAGCGCCAGCGCCCGCATCCGGTCCAGCGTGTACGCGTGCTCGATCGTCGCGCGCGAGCGCGATCGCTCCAGATCCACGCGATCCGTCAGAAACTCCATCGCTTCCGCCATCGTCTCAAACTTCAGTTCGCCGGCACTGCTCTTGGGCGCTCGAGTTCGCGCCCGGGGCTTGGCCTCCACGCGTTCAAGCTCCGGATGCGCGTCGGCCTCCAGCGCCGCCCCATCGACGCTCGCGTCATCAATCTCTGAGCCGGCATCGCGCTCGATGATCGCGGGATCCGGGTTCGGGTTGACCGGCTCGCCGCCAGCCCGGGCCGCGGGCCCGCCGGAAGCCGAGCGCGCCTTGCGCGAGCTCGATCGTCGATCTGAAGCGGATCCAGACATGGCGCGATCACCCTCGAAGCATCTCGTCGGCTGCGTCCGAACGCGCCGCCCGCCCCCGCTCTGGCACAAACCGACTTGCTTCATTGATACCACACTCACTCGCGAAGAGCAAGCAAGATTTCCGGCGACTTTCTCAATCGCTACCGATCGCGCTGATGCCCACACCACTCACCGGCGACGTCGCGCCGCTGGCGGAGCACTACTGAGCCGCTGCGCGAACGATCTGCAGGAACTCGCTGTCCTTCAGCGATGCGCCGCCGACCAGCGCGCCATCGATATCCGGCTGACCCAGCAGCTCCGCCGCGTTCCCCGCGTTCACGCTCCCGCCGTACTGGATCCGCACGCCCATCGCGGCGTCCTTCCCGAACAGATCCGCAAGCACCTTGCGAATGTGCTCGTGCGCATCCTGCGCATCGGCGGGCGTTGCGACCTTGCCCGTCCCGATCGCCCACACCGGCTCATACGCGATCACCAGCCGGTCCAGCTCGTCGGGGCGCACATCACGCAGGCCCAGCCGCACCTGGCGCTCGTTGACCGTGTTGGTCTGGTAGGTCTCGCGCTGCTCCAGTTTCTCGCCCACACACAGCACGCAGCGCAGCCCGTGATGCAGGATCGCCCGGACCTTCAGGTTGATCTGATCGTCGCCCTCGTGGATGACGTGCCGCCGCTCAGAATGCCCCGCCAGCACGGTGCCGACGCCCACGTCCTGAAGCTGCAGCACCGATACCTCGCCCGTGAACGCCCCGCGCTCCGCGTGATAGACGTCCTGCGCCCCCAGCACGATCGACGAGCCCGCGGCGCAGAGCATCTCGCTGATGACCGAGAGATACACAAACGACGGAAAGATCGCCACCTCGACACGCTTGCCCGCGCCGTGCAGCTCTTGCACGCCTCGCGCGATGCCCCGCGCGAGCTCGAGCGCGGTGACGCGGTCGGTGTTCATCTTCCAGTTGCCGCCGATGACCGGTGTGCGCTGTGGGTGCATAGTCCTGCGAGGGTACACGCTTCGCCCTCGTCGCGGCACCAGAACCCCGCCCCGCCAAACGAAAAACCCCGGCGACGCCGCCGGGGTTTAATTCAATCCGAATCAGCCGCACCCACGAGCCGCGCCTCATGCACGCACGCAGAGCGGTGAGTTAGTTGCGACGCCCGGTGAGCTGGATGATCAGCCGAACAATCTGGATGTAGATCATGACGATCGACGTGAGCAGCGCGTACCCCGCGTACCACTCCATCGCCTTGGGCGCACCATGCGCCGCGCCCGACTCGATCATGTCAAAGTCCATGATCAGCATCAGCGACGCGAACACCAGCAAGCCGATCGTGATCGCAATCGCCAGCGGCCCGTTGCCGAAGATGACGTCCAGGTTCATGCCGAAGAGCCGCGCCGCCATCGCCGCGATCAAGAACAGACAAATCCCACCAGACGCAACCACCATGACCTTCTTGAACGTGCCCGTCGCGCGGATCACGTTGGACTTGTACGCCAACAGCATCGTCACCAGCACGCCCAGTGTCCCCGCCGCCGCGGCGTAGACCACGCCGGCCCCGCTCGCCCCGCCGATGTTCGTCCCGGCCATCGCGCTCATCGCCCACACCGAGAACAAACCAACAAAGACGCCCTCAAACACCGCAAACGGCAGCCCAAGCACCTTGGCCCACAGCGGCTTGAAGAACAAAGTCAGGCCGATGCCGAGCGTGCCGACAATGGCCACAATGAACCCAATCATCGCCAGCCCGGGCTGGTTGAACAGCAGCGTGCCGCTGGCAATCGCGGTCGCGATACACACGCTGGTCATGATCAGCGACGCGTTGATCGCGCCCTGCACCGTCATGACGTCGCTGCGCGTCCGCGACAGCGACATGCCGTTCTCGCGCCACCCGGCGAACTGCTCCGAAGTCAACGTGGGATTGCTCGACTGAAACATAGAAAACGCTCCTCAAAGACAAAGTGTGCGCCCCGCCCGTGCCCCTAGCAACGCATGCTCGGGCTTCCCCATTATACGTTGGTCCGGCAGCAAAGTTTCGACTATCCACACCAGCCCTCATCACCTGAACCTGCTGAGAACCCGCCCGCTGGCCAACTGCCACGATGGCAGCCTTTACCCCGCAAACTCACACCGTCCCCTACGCTGCCGCATGGCTTCCCCCCGTCCCCCACAACTCCCCCGCGGCCGCCAACGCACGCCCATCACCCCAATCCTCATCGTGGTCCTCGCCCTGACCCTCCTCTCCTCCCCGGCGTGCGAGCGATCCCCCGGCACTTCCCCCAGCACACCCGCCGCCAACCAGTCCAACGCCTACTCCATCCCGCGCGTCGTCGCACTCGCCCCCGCCATCGCCAGCAACCTCCGCGCCGCCGGCCTCGCCGATTTCATCGTCGCGCGTCACGCCTTTGACGCCTGGAGCCCCGGCACCCTGCCCATCGTCGGCGACCAGGAAGGCATCGACTTCGAAAAGCTCATCACCGTGCGCCCGACCCACGTCTTCCTGCAGTGGGGGGCCCGCCCGCTCCCCGAGCGACTCAAAGCTCTCGCTCGCGAACACGCTTGGACGCTCGTCAACTACCCATTGCTCACGCTCGAAGACACCATGGACGCCGCCGACGACATGGCTTCCCGTGTGCGCGAAGCCGCCCGCGCCGCCGCCCGCGCCGCCGCCCCCGCCCCCGCCCCCGCCACGCCCGCCTCCGCCGCCACGCCCGCCGCGATGCAAGCCCCCCCGCTCCGCGCTCAGCTCGACCAACTCTTCAAGGACGAGGCCCTGACCGACGCGCAGCGATCGCTCGTCGGCAAGGTTTTGATCCTGCACACCACCAGCCCGCCCGCCGCCATGGGCCCCGGCTCCTACCACGACCAGATCGCCCGCCGCCTCAACGCCGACCTCGCCATCAAAGTCGGCAGCCCCTACATGACCCTCGACGCCGAGGACATCGCCGCCCTCAACCCCGCCCTCATCATTCTCGTTCAGCCCCGAGAACCCGCTCAGCCCGCCGCTTCGCAGAGCGAAGTCATCAACCGGCTCGGCGTTCTCGCCAACCTCAAAGTCGAAGCCGTGCAACGCGCCCGCTTCGCACTCATCGACGACCCTGAAGCGCTCCTGCCCGGCGCGCCACTTGTCGAGTTCGCCCGCGCTCTGGCCAAACACCTCCACGCCCGCGCCGTGCAAATCGTGCCCGGATCATGAAAGCCGAAGGCCCTCCTGAACGCCGAAGGCCGTCTTCAACGCCGAAGGCCGTCTTCAACACCGAAGGCCTTCTTCAAGACCGAAGGCCCTCTTCAAGACCGAAGGCCCTCCTGATCATCGACGGCCCTCCCGAAGGCCGAAGGCCTTCACGCCAGTAGCCGGGGCGTGCGTCGGCCCTGCGACGCACCCCCGGAACATCGACGCCCCAAGTTTCTTGATGCTTCTCTTCTTCTCACTCCGAAGGAGTGCTCCCCCGCCATCACACATCACGCACCGCGCAACGACGCGCGCCGCCCTTCATCAATCTCCCGCGCCCGCGCTCACGCTCACCGGCACCCGCACTTTCACCGCCGGCGCTTTCGCACCAAGCGCCGTCAGCGAAAGCATCCGCTTCAGCCCGCGCAGCGCCAGCTCGCGCGCCCCGGGATGCACCGCGATCTGGTTCACCACTTTCCCCGCCACCAGATTGTCCAGCACCCACAGCAAATGCGGCTGATCAATCCTGTACATCGTCGTACACAGGCACTGACACTCCGAAAGAATGTGCGCCCGCACCCCTCGCGCCGCCGCCGCGCGGCTCAGCCTCGTCACCAGATGCACCTCCGTCCCAATCGCCCACTTCGTCCCCGCCGCCGCCGCGTTCACCGTGTTGATGATGTACTCAGTTGACCCCGCCAGATCCGCCAGATCAACCACGTCCTTCGCGCACTCAGGGTGCACGATCACCGTCGTCCGCTCCTTGGGCGGCAGCGCCGCCTCCGCGCTCCGGATCTGCTGGATGTGCTCGGGCCGAAACAGCTTGTGTACCGAGCAGTGCCCCGCCCACAGAATCACCGTCGCGTCGTCAAGCTGCTTCGGCGTCGCTCCGCCCAGCGTCTCGCCTCGCTGCGCCAACTTTGGGTCATAGACCGTCGTTCGCGCCTCAACATTCATCCCCATGCTCGCGCTCGTGTTCCTCCCCAGATGCTGATCCGGCAGGAACAGCACCTTGATCTCCTCGCCCGCCCCTCGCGCCTTCACCCCGCCCGCCAGCGCCCACTCCAGCACATATTGCGCATTGCTGCTCGTACACACGCACCCGTCATTGGCACCCACAAACGCCTTGATCGCCGCCGACGAGTTGATGTACGTCACCGGAATGATCCGCCCGTTCCAGCGCCCGCCATGCGATTGCTTCAGACCCGCATGGAGCGACTCCCACGCCACCAGCGCATCGTCATAATCCGCCATGTCCGCCATCGAGCAACCCGCCGACAAATCTGGCAGGATCACGCTCACCCCGTCGGGCGTCAACAGGTCCGCCGTCTCCGCCATGAAGTGAACGCCGCAGAAAATCACGTACTTGGCGTGCTGCTCCACGACCTTCTGCGCCGCCAGTTGCGAGAGCTTCAGCGAATCGCCGGTGAAGTCCGCGTGCTGGATCACCTCGTCGGTCTGGTAGTGATGCCCGAGGATCACCAGGTCCGAGCCCAGTTGCTTCCGGCGTGCCACGATCAACACCGCCAGCTCGCTGGGCGTGGGCTTCAGGTACTGCTCGGGAAGTGCGGGTTGCCAGAGCATCACGCAGTATAGATGCGTGCGCCGCGCTCGGGCCTCACCTCGAACCGCCCGGTTTACCCGCGCATGATCCCCACCAGGATCTCGAGCCCCTGCCGCAAATCATCCGGCCGCGCCGCGAACGACAAGCGAAAGTGCGTATCTCGGGCGCTAAACGTCCGCCCGGGCACGATGAACACCTTCTCGCGTTTGGCCCGCTGATAGAACTGCTCGCCGGTCATGCCCAGCCGCTCTGGCACCTTGACAAACGCGTAGAACGCGCCGCCGGGCATCGCCACTTCCGTGACCTTGCTCAGCGTCGAGACGACCAGATCGCGTCGGCATTGATACTCCGCGATGTGCGGCCCCACGTCCACGCCAAACGCCGCGATCGCCCCCGCCTGCAGTGGCGCCGGCGCGCACACGTACACATACTGCTGCAACTTCCGCATCTCATGCAGGATCGCCCGCGGCCCCACGACATACCCCAGCCGCCACCCGGTGACGCCATACGTCTTGCCAAAGCCCCGCACCACGAGCACCGCGTCCTGTGCGCCCGGCTCGCGCGCCGCCGAAGGGCACGCCGGCACGCTGGCGTCCGCCGCGCGCCGTGCGGTCATGCTCTCGGAAAAACAAAACTCGTCGTAGATCTCATCCGAGATCAGCAGCACGTTCTTCCGCCGACACAGCTCCAGCAAGTCCCGCTGCTCGCGCTGCGTGAGCACAACACCCGACGGATTCCCGGGCGAGCACACCAGCACCGCCTTCGTTCGCGCCGTGATCAACGGCTCCACCCGCTCGGCCGTCATCCGAAAATCCGGGTACGTGTCGCAAAGAACCGCCTTCGCCCCGCACAGGTGCGTCAAGTACGGGTACAGCACAAACCACGGGTCGGGAATGACGAACTCGTCGCCGGGGTTCAGCAGCGAAAGCGCCGCCAGGAACAGCGCGCCGCTGGTGCCGCTGGTGACCATCGCATCGGTCGTCGTGCCGTCGATCGTCCAGCCCAAATCCCATTGCATGTGCTTCCGCACCGCCGCCAGCAGATCCGCGCTCCCCTGCGTCAGCGTGTAGCCGTTGAGGTTCTTCCCCTCCGCGTCCTCGATCGCCGCGACCGCCGCCCCCTTGATCGCCGCGTCCACCGGAAAGTCCGGCTGCCCAATGAACAGCCTGATCGCCCCGGGCGTCGCGGCCGCCTCATCAAACACCCGCCGAATCCCCGATCCGTTGATGACCGACGACCGCGAGCTGATCAGCGCGTTCAAATCCATGTCGCCGCCTTCAGTTCACACCCCGAGCCCGCCGCGCTGCCTCAGCACCCATCGCCCGGAGCGAATGAAGAGATCCGCCCCGCGCCGCCGCGCTCACACGTTTGATCACTCCCCGCACGCGCCCGAGCCTGCTCGCACCGTCACTTTGTGAAAGCGCAGAAGTGTGTGCAGTGGGGGGCGGGGGAGACGCTGGGCCCGCGCGTGAGGAATCAGACGGAAGTCACGCCTTGCCGACGCGAGTCTTCGCCAGGCCCAATGCCTTGCCATTCTTGTTGACGTCCATCTTCTTGTCATCAATCAGGCGCTGGATCCGCTCGGCGCGGGTATACACAGACCGCTTCTTGGACATGCCGCCCGACGACTTTAGTGAACGATCGATGCTCATGGAAAACCTTTGCTGAGAACAGGTGCTGGGATATAGGAAACCGCCATCTCGCTCCGCGGCGCGCCGCGGAGGGGTGGGTTCTTGACTGAGCCAAAATGATAGATCCCTCAAGCTCGCAGGGCGAGCGTTCCCCCTCACGACCACACCCGCCTCCGCAATCCCGATCAAACCCCAACATTCACGGCTTCTCAAGCCGCGTTTCTCCCGGCTTCCCCATCCCCGCGCCAACCGCGCCCCGCTCCTCCAGCCACCGCATCTGCTCCACCAACTGCTCCGGCGTCGGGAACGTGTGGCCCATCCCCTCAATGTCCCACAGCCGCACGTTTAGCTTGTCCCGCTGAAACTGCGACGTCATCGCCACCACCGACGTCCGGTTGAAATCCCCGCTCCCGGTCACCGCCGCGATCCTCCTGGTCAGCAACTTCTGCCACCGCTTGCCCGACGGCTTCGCGCACAGCGCTCCCCAGATCTTGCTCCCATCGCCCGTCGGGATGTCCTGATACGTCACCAGCCCTACCACGCACAGCGACCCCGCAAAGTGCTCCGGGAAACAAATCTGCGTCAACGCCGCGATCCGTGAGCCGCCGGAGATCCCCGCCAAGTACACCCGCGAGCCATCGATGTTCCAGCGCCTTCGCGCCGTGCTCATGGCGTCCAGCGCCAGTTGCACCCGCCGCAGCGCATCGCGTTCGTTCCCCGCCTCCGCCGCGCCGATGCACACAAGCCCCAGCGCATCAAACGCCGACTCCAACACCGCAGGCGGCTTCCCAGACGAACTTGCATCCGTCCACACCACCAGCCCCCACGCCCGCGACGGCTCATACCCCTTGGGCAGCCGCGCCCAGAACTTCTCCTCTCTCAGCACCCGCGTCACCGGCTCAAATCGATAGTGCCCGCCCGTGCCCAGCCGGTCGGCGATCGTCCTGGCATCAAACGTCACCGGGCCGTGCTGATACGGGTGGGCAACCTCAAAGACGCGCTGCCGCGCGTCGGCGCACCCGTCCGCCGCCACCGAGCCCAGGTATCCCACCTCGCCCAGCAGCCGGTCCAGCAGTTCCGTCTTCAGCGTAACACTCGTGCTCACCACGCCCGTGCCTTTGCCGGGCTTCGAGAGCGTCGTGACATCGCGCGCAACATACGCCCCGTCAGCGCCCTGGCTGATGGAGATCTCCGACGTCCCGCCAGCGCCCGAAACATGCACGACGCACACAGCCGCCAGACCCTCCGCCGCCTTTGGCGCCGCGCCATCCGGCGCCCGATCAACCGTCACCACAAGCTGCTGCACCTGGGCCTTGCTCAATTCCGCGACGATCCCCTTTGCCCGCCGCTCGTCCCTAGGCATCCCCAGCTCCGCCGCCGTCGGCACCTTCGCCCCCGGCGTCGTCACCACCACCATCTGCCCAGTTTTCCGCGCCAGATCAAACGCGTGCTGCCCCGACGCGCCCGAGGCACCCCAGGCCAGCATCACCATCATCACCGTGCCTTGCCTGCGCTTCATCATCATGTGCCCCAGATGCGCCCACGCCCGATTCAGTCACAAGTACACCCGCGCCAGATCACGCCAAAACGTCGGATACGTCTTCCGCACACACCCCGGATCCCGAATCACCACACCCGGGCGTCGCAGCCCGATCAACGCCAGCGACATCGCCATCCGGTGATCGTCGTACGTCTCAAACTCCACCGGCTTAGCCCCCATCGAGCAATCGATCCCGCCCAATGGAGGCGTAACGCTCACGCCCTCATCCGCCGCGCCCTGCGCTTCGCGATGCGTGAACGGCTCCACCTTGACGCCAACCTTCGCAAGCTCCGCGATCAACGCCGCGATGCGATCAGTCTCCTTCACCCGCAGCGTCCGCAGCCCCGTCATCACCGAGCCCGCACCTCCGGCAGCGAAGCTCGCTAGCACCGCCGCCGTCATCGCGACATCGGGCATCTGACCCATGTCGTGATCAAACGCTCGCACTCTCGCCCCGCCGATCACCTCCGTCGAACCCGCGTCCACCCGCGCCTGCGCCCCCGCCTTCTCCAATACATCCATGAACGCAACATCCCCTTGCAGCGACCCGATCCCCTCAGATCTTTGCACACACCGCGCCCCGGCCACCAGCGCCGCCGCGCAGTTCAAATAGGTCGCCCCCGAGGCGTCCGGCTCCACGTCATACGTAAACCCATCCAGCCCCACCGCCCCTTCACCCACGCCATGGCCCCCGCCCACCCGCGCACTTTGCACGCGCATCACTCGCCCAACTTCATCCTCCGCCCGCGCCCCAACCGCCTCGATGATCCCCTCGGTCATCTTGATGTACGACCAGCTCGTCACCGGCCCCACCCACCGCAAGCTCAGCCCCCCGCGAATAAACGGCGCGATCAGCATCAACGCCGAGATGAACTGGCTCGACGCCGTCGTCGGCACCGCCACCTCTCGCCCCCCGCCCGCCACGGTCCCCCCATCCGCCCCATCCACCAGCGCCCCCACCCTCAACGGCACACACCCCGCTCTCCCCAACTCCTCAACCCGCAACCCCAGCCCCCGCAACAGCGCCGCCAGCTCGCCAATCGGCCGCTCTCGCATCCGCGCATTGCCATCAATTACAATCCCGCCGCTCTCCCCCGCCTGCAACACCGCGGCCGCCGTCAAAAACCGCGTCGCCGTTCCCGCATTGCGCAGGTCCAGCGTCACCACTTCCCCCGCCTTGATCTTCCACCGCCCGCCCACACCCGTGATCCGCAAGGTCGCGTTCCCGCACGACTCCCCGCGCTCATCAACCTCCGCCGTAACCTCAATCACCGCCCCCAACCGCCGTAGCGCCGTGATCATCACCTGCGCGTCCTCGGCCTCCACCAACGCCCCCGTCAACGTGCTTTCGCCCTCGGCCAGCGCCGCCAGCAGCAGCGCCCGGTTCGTCAAACTCTTGCTCCCAGGAGCGCGAATCACCACATCAAACGCCCGACCCACAGGCTCCACACGAACCCGCTCCGGCCACGCTTCGATCGGCAGCCTCGCAATGTCACGCACAGTCGGAATCATGGGAAACGCCGAGCGAGAGCAGTGCCGAGCGGGAAAGAGTGCTGAACGAGAGAATGCTGAGCGAGATAGTGCTGAGCAACGAGCAACGAGTGCTGAGCGAAAACGCCGCCTCGCTTCCCTTCCCCCGAGATCCCTCGATCCCTCGTTGCCCGGATCCCTCCTTCGCTACTCCCGAAACACCGCCACCACATCATCCACCGGGATCACAAACAACCGATTATCTCCCTCAAACTCAACCGGTATCGCGTGCTTGGGGTTGAACAGCACTCGGTCGTACTTCTTGATCGGGTAGTCCGCGTCCGCGTCGACCTTCGCGCTCACCGCGACCACACGCCCCGTGATCGTCGGGATCTCGATTTTGTCCGGCAGCAGCACGCCGTGCTTAGTCTGTTTCTTGTCGTCGTCCTTGCGGATCAGCACGCGATCGCCGATCGGCTCCACGACTTCCATCTTCGCCGTCTTCTTTGAAGCTTCATCACCCATGACCGAGTCTATCCCGCGGGCGCTCCGCGCCGCCTTGCTTTGCATCCACCCCCGCGCGCCACTACCCTCTGCCCAATGGAACAGACCGCCCGCCTGAAATCCCTGATCCGCGACATCACCGACTTCCCCAAGCCCGGCATCGTCTTCAAGGATTTCACCCCCATGCTCCGCGACGCCGGCGCCCTCGCCCTCGCCGTCGAGCTCATGTGCAACCCCTTCCGCGCCAAGGGCATCGACCTGGTCATCGGCGCCGAGTCCCGCGGCTTCATCTTCGGCACCGCCCTCGCCCGCTCACTCTCCGCCGGCTTCGTCCCCGTTCGTAAGCCCGGTAAGCTCCCCACCAAAACCATGAAGATGGCTTACGAGCTCGAGTACGGCTCCGATCACGTCGAGATCCACCTTGACGCCATCGAGCCCGGCCAGCGAGTCCTCCTCGTTGACGATCTCCTGGCCACCGGCGGCACCATGGAAGCCTGCTGCAAACTCGTCCAGTCCCTGAAGGGCACCATCGTCGGCATGACCGTCCTCATCGAGCTCGAATCGCTCCGCGGCCGCGACAAGCTCACCGGCTTTGCACCCGTTCACAGCGTACTGAAGTACTAGGGATCGGCAATCGGCAATCGGCAATCGGGAATCGGCACTCGTGCAGTCGGATCACCTCACCCGCCATGTGTAGCGCGGGTAGGTGGTCAGGGACAGAATGTTGCCGGTTGCGAGGTTGCCGTCATCAACCATCCGGTCGATCTCCAGGAACACCGATTGCGGCGAGGTGGACTGCGTGATCGAAACACTCACGAGCAGGCCCGCGCCGCCGCCGTTGAAGTTACCCCACTCGTCGTAGTCCCACATCCCGCCCACCGCCGGCGACTTCGTAAAGTCCGCCTGCGCCAGATACGGGTTCAACTGAGTTGGCATCAGCGCATCATTCACGTTCGGCGGGATCGCGCCGTTGTCAATGATGTACTGGTTCACCGCGCGCGTCAGCACCTTCCACGACGCAACGGTTGACGTGATCCTCGCCCGATCGCTGAAGGCAAAGTACCGCGGCACAACCACCGCACTCAGGATCGCCAGGATCACGATGACCGCGATCAGCTCCACCAACGTAAAGCCCGATCTTCGTGAGCCACTCGCCATGCTCAAAGCCATCGGCCGTCGGCACGCTCGTCTCAAGCTTTAAAGCGTTTTCGGACCTCCGAGTCGCCCCGCTTCACCAGCGCACTCCATCACGCCGGTGCGTGAAGCGCTTCATCCGTCGCCACCGCCTTCGGTCGCTCGCAGACATTCACCTCGCTCAGCCACTGCCCGTGCCGGTCAAGCTTGACGCCGTGCGCCGCGTAGTCCGCGAGCTGCAGCATCCCGTCCACGATGTAATAGAACAGGTGCTTGCCGGGGGTCATGATCAGCTTGGTCTCCCACCAGCCGGGCGGCTCGCGATGCAGCTTGACGCGCTCGCGCGACCAATCAGTAAAGTCTCCGACCAGCTCGACACAACTCGCGTCCGGGAGATACACACGGAACAACGCCTCACCAGAGTTTGAGAGCACGACCATGAGATGTCTCCTGGGATTGTTGCTTCTCCGCCGCGAAGCCCAACACACCCGATCGCTCGCCAATCGAACACGCTTCGCCGCAGACCAGTTCTACCGCGCCGACGTGTCGTTTTCACGGCCAAGTGTTCAATCGGGTCAAGATTGTGCCGATTGCCCCAATCCGGTCAGAGGGTGCGCGCCGCGACTAAAGAACCGCTCACAAACACCGCAGGGATTGTGCTCAGTTCTTCACTGATTCGCACATCGCCGCCAGCTTTGCGTCGAGGTCCGCCTCCCCCGCAGTGATCGCCATTTCCAGCCGCGGCCGCACCACCGGCGCCGGCCAGCGCTCGCTGGAAACTCTTCCGAGCTTGGTCCAGTCCTTCTCCGTCGTCACGATGACCTCGCAATCTCGCGCCGCCCCCAAAATCGTCTCGATTGCGGGCGGCAAATATGGGTCGTGATCCTCGAACGTCAGCGTCCGCACGCTCCCGCCCACCGCCGCACGCTCGCACATGCCCACAAACCCCTTCGGATTTGCAAGCCCCGCGACGCACAACACTCGCTTGCCCGCCAGCGGATTCTGGCCAACTGTGAGCACTTCATCAATTGAGCTTCCCGGCTTCCGCAGCGTGAACCCTGTCCAGGTGTGGCTCGCGTGGACCACAATCGCGCGCGGCGCCAGCGAGCGAATCGTCCCGATGTAGTTCTTCAAGTCCCCGGGCGACAGCGACTCCCCACGCGTGATCACCATCACGCCCGCTCGCATCAGCCCCTCCAGCGGCTCGCGAAGATCGCCCGCTGGCAGCAACCGCTCGCTCCGAATATCCCGCGACGCATCCACCAGCACTACATCAAGCTGGCGCGCCAGCTGCCGATGCTGGAAGCCATCATCCAGAACAAGGTGCGTCACCTGCGCCCCAGATTCGGTCCCCAGAAACGCATTGATCGCCATCGCCCGCTCAGCCCCCACAATCACCGGCACGCCCGGCAGCAGTCGCTCGTGCTCCCCCGCCTCGTCACTCTTGCCCGTCGCGTCTGGCTTGTACCCTCGCATCGCGATCGCAGGCCGCGCCCCCATCCCCAGCAGCCGACGGCACACCCACTGCGTCGTCGGGCTCTTGCCCGTGCCCCCCGTTGTGATGTTCCCGATCGAGATCACCGGGCGCGAAACGCTCACCACGCCCACGCCCTCGTCAAACGCCTTGTTGCGCCGGTTGACCCCCGCGCGATACAAGGGCGTCAACACCGGACCCAACACCGTTCGTGCAAGATTCCACGGGCGCTTCATCAGTGAGACCCCTTGTCCGCGTCACTCTCGCGCGCAGCCTCGCGACGCTCGCGCGCATCCCTGGCCATCTGCTCCGCGATCTGGCGCGTCACCAGCGCCCGCTCAGCGTTAAATAACCTGAACGTGTTGAAGCCGTCCATCACCGCCAGCATCAGCACTAGCCCCACCAGCAGCAACACCACGCTCCAGGCCAACAAAAACGTCCGCGGCGACGCTGGCGTCACGCTCGTCAACGCGAAACTCAACGCCCCCAGCAGCAACATCATGACCATCGAGGTCGCGACGCGTAGCCGCCGTCGGCTGGCCTGCATCGGCACCGACTGAGCCCACATCGCATACAACGCCAGAATCACCACCAGCAACCCTGACACCATCATCGTCGGCCCCAGCGGTGCCAGCGGCATCGACTGCGACAACACCCCCGACGCGGCCGTTCCGCCGCCGCCGGGCTGAGCAGGGGTGGGCACAGAGTTTGGCAACTGGCTCAACGTCACGGCGACTGAGCGTACCAGCGTTCGCGAAGTTCAGCCGACGCTCAAACGCCCGCGACGATTCGTTTGTCGCGTTGGCTCAGCGTCCGTCGGAGCACCGGCGCCAGTCGCTTCATCGGCAAGCCCATCACCGTCGTGATATCACCCTCGAAGGTGATGGGCCAGGAGTACGCCAGTTGATCGAGGATGTTGTACCCGCCGGCCTTGCCGCGCCACGCGCCGCTGGAAACGTGGGCCTCCACGCGTTCGTCGCTCAACTGCCCAACGCGCACGATCGCAGAGTCCACCATGAGCACGCGCTGCGCAGGCTCACCCTGGCCCGCGCCGCTCTGGCCCACCGCAACAATTGCAACGCCGGTGACGACCCGGTGCTCGCCATCAGACAGGAGTCGCAGAATCCGGCGTGCGTCAGCGTCGTCTTCCGGCTTGCCGATGATCTGGTCGCCCTTGAGCACGATCGTGTCGGCGCCCAGCACCACGCCCCGACCCGCGCCGCTGCTCGCGAGAGCCGCGCCGGTCGCACGCGCTTTCAAATACGCCAGCGCACACACCCATTGACGCGGGTCTGCGCCGCCCGCCGCGAGTTCCCCGTCATCCATCGGCGGCAGCGCAACCTCAAACGCAAACCCCGCCTCGCGCAGAAGTTGTTGGCGACGAGGAGACTGGCTCGCCAGATACAAGCGCGCCCCGGCGTGCTCATCGCCCGCCTGATCCACCGACCGCGTTGTTTCTTCCACCCACCTCAAAGCAAAGTCCTCCTACGAACCGAGCATACCGGCAAGCCCATGCCCGGCCGCATCAACGCGCCCGAACGCCAAGAAGTTCGCTCCCCGGCCAAAACCGATTGATGAACGCTGGAAAAGCCCGCTTCTTGCGATGCATCTGGAACGCCGATGGCCGCTGAGGAAATCGCCCCGAATGATGAGCCATGATCGCCCACCTCTTTCAGACTGACATCGCCTGGGAAGACCGTCCCGAAAACCTCGCCCGCGTGTCAGCGATGCTTCGCGACACGCCGTCCGTCCGCGCTGGCGATTTGGTCGTGCTGCCAGAAATGTTTGACACCGGCTTTTCGTTCAACCTCGCGCGCACCAGCGACACCGACTCGATGACGCTCGAGTGGATCCGCCAGATAGCCCGCGATCACCGCATCACGCTTCAAGGAAGCCGCACCGTGCTCGGCCCCGACGGCCGCGGACGCAACCGCGCCACCATCGCCGGTCCCGATGGCGCCATCCTCTGCGAGTACGACAAGGTCCACCCCTTCAGCTTCGGGCGCGAAAGCGATTTCTTCACCGGCGGCGACAGTGCAGCCATCTACCCCTGGACCAGCGACGAGGGCACCACCACCGTCTGCCCCGTCATCTGCTACGACCTGCGCTTCCCCGAGCTCTTCCGCGAAGGCATGCGCCTCGGCGCCGAGGTCTTCGGCGTTATCGCCAACTGGCCCGCGCCACGCAAGCTCCACCGCGCCGTCCTGGCCCAGGCTCGCGCGATCGAGAATCAGGCCTGCGTCCTCAGTGTCAACCGCGCCGGCAGCGACCCGCACCTGACCTACTCCGGCGGCACCTGCGCCTTTGGCCCGCAAGGCGAAGTCCTCGGCGAGCTTCCCGACGGGCCGAGCGTGCTCAGCGTCAAGGTCGATATCGAAGCCATCCGCACCTGGCGCGACAAGTTCCCCGCCCTGCGCGACGCGCGCCTGCTCGGGCCAGTTTCTTCAACCCCGCCTACTGCCTGACCTCACATCGCTGGCGTGAATGTCGCGCCGTCCATCACGTCCATCGTGACCATCGTGCCCACGGCAAACTGCGTCGCCTGCTGGCGCCCGTCGGTGAGCTTCACGACCACCGGCAGGCTTGCGCTGTCCACCATCGACGCCCCGGCCGCGCTGATCACCAGCGCGTTCTCGCCCGGCATGTGAGCCAGAACCGTCCCCTGCACCTTGCGCGGGCGGCCCAGCACCGGCTCAATAAAACGCCCGCCAGTCTGACACTCATCCACCCGACGTGCTTCGCAGCGGATGGTCCCGATGATCCGCTTGTTCAAGCGCTCTCGCAGCGACTCCTCGCCGCCGGGCACGCGCAGGTGGATGGCGTAGTTGGAGTTGTTGAGGGCAAAGACGATGAAGCCGGGCTTGGTGGCGCTGGCGAGGACAATCTCGCGGAGCATGCCGCGCGCGGTGGCGAGCTGGCTGGGTGAAGCGGGGGTGCTGGCAGGCGGGATCGATGTGATGGTCGTGGTGGTCGTCATGAGGGTTGCTCCGGAGATGGTGACGGTATCTGGGCCGGCTTTCCGCGTCTTGGTGGCACGCAATTGATTGCCGCCGACGCCGCGCTCAGAAACCCAAGTGAAACCCCTTGAAACAATCTTCTAGAAGATTACAAATACGGCCTTGTGGGCTGTATACAAGAATCTTCTCTAGGGATTTGCAATCTGTTTGCTTTCGGTCAGAGATGGATTGAGTTAGCGTGGCCTGCGCGACTGAGTTCTCACGCGGCCAGTTGCCCGCGACAACTCTTTGGCCTCTGCGCGCGCCGACGCCTCATCCCCCCGCGCCCCTTTACTCATCCCGCAACGTGCCCACACAATTCTGGAGATTGACCATGCACCGACCCTCTCGTGTTCTCACCGGTTTTCTCGCCGCAGCGACATTGATCGCCTGCGGCGGCTCGATCTCCAGCGCTCAGCCCGGTATGCGTGCGCTCACCTCCCCGCTCGTCGAGCAGATCTTTGACGTGCGCGCGTACCCGGACGGCGGGAGCATCCTCACCGGACGTCGCTCTACGACGCCCACTACGCCGTCGAACATCCTCGTCATCCGCCTTGATTCAAGCGGCGACACCGTCTGGCAGCGGGAAATCGGCACGGCCAACGACGACGACATCGGCTATTGCTCCACGATCCTGTCCGACGGCTCGATCGTCGTCGCAGCCACCACGTCCGCCGGGGGTGTGGGCACGGAGATCGCGGTCATCCGCTTGTCGCCCGCGGGCGGGATCGTGTGGTCATTTGCCTATCGCGGCTCTCGGAACCCCGCGGACACGGGCGTGTCGATCCGCGCCGATCGCGTCACCCAAAATCTGGTGGTGACGGGGCGTGTCGTTCTGCCGGGCAACGTGCAGCGACCCGTGATGTTCCGTCTCACCAGCGCCGGCGTGCTGCTCTGGCACCGCACCTACTCCCACCCACAGGGATTTGCCAACTACACGTCCCTCAACGACCTTCAGACCACCGACGCTGGCTCGATCTTTGCGACCGGGCAGGTCATCCTCGCTACGCCGGCCCCGGGCGATCCAAGCCTTTGGCTCCTGCGCACCGACGCCGGCGGTTTGCCGACATTCTCGTATTCCTTCTCGCAGCCGGTGGCCGAGGGGCCTCCGACCAATGAGAACGGCACCTCCATCGATGTTATCGAGAGCGCGTTGGCGCTCGGCGGCGTGATCGTCGCAGGACCCTTCGTTCCTTCGACGGTCGCCGCCCCCAACAACTTTACAGTGGTTATGCGCACTGACCCGTTGGGCAACCCCATGTGGCAGCGCGTGGTCAATCGCTTCACCATCGCGCCGGTCTCGCTCCGCGTCGCCTTCGGCAACAGCTTTGTGATGGCCGGGGACGATCGTGATGGGAACGCTACCACATCAAGCGCTATCTTGACCTCGCTTGATCTGGCTGGCGCGTTCAACTTCCGCACCCGCTTCACCTTCCGCACCCCGCACGAGTTGCAGGGCGTCGACGTGGGCAATACGGCCGCGCAGGGATTTCTGACAGCCGGGGCCTATCAAGGACCGCCGGCCGCCCAGCGCGACGGCTGGTCCATCCGGACCGACTTCAACGGCCGGACGTTCTGCCAGGATCTCTTCGAACTGGACAGCCCGCAGCCCCCCTCGATGCTCCGCACCACGCTGGCGATCACGTCGGAACTCTCGACTGTCCGCGTCCAGCTGCAGTTGCCGATCGTGGTCCCGGAACTCGAGAACATCGACGTCTGCCCGCCACCCTGCCCGACCCGCTGTAGCCCCGCAGACATCGCCTATGACAACGGTTTGCCCCTGCCGCCATTCTCACCCTGTGGCGTGGGCGTGAACAACGGCATCACCGAGGCGGACTACAACCTCTTCTTCGCCAACTTCTTTGACTCCAATCCGGTCTGCGACATCGCCAACGACGACGGCTCGCCCTTGCCCCCCTTCGGCGTGCTCACCACGAACAATGGCGTGACCGAGGGCGACTACAACCTCTTCTTCTCGCTGTTCTTCGACGGCTGCTGAAGTCGCCCTCTGCGGGCTGAGCGATTGGCACGCACCCAGTAACAACACCCGCGCACGCCCCCACTTCCACGCTACCTCCTTGACCCCTACTCCACTTTCGCCGCACTCCTCCCCCGGGCCGATGCCGGGGGTTTTTCTTCATTTGCGTCCATGGGCACATAATCAGGTCGATCCCTGCCCGAAAACGAGTCTGCAATCTGGGCAGACTCCCGCGATTCGGTGTGCGATCTGCGGGGCGTGTGGTACAGTTCTCTCGCTCCGAGCGGATGTCCTGATGCCGTCCGTGCGCTGCGTGCGCGCGTCCCCGGCCTCCCCCTCCAGCGCTCGGCCTCAGGAGTGAGCGTCTGATGAATATGTCTGTGAAGTGCTTGGCGTCCGGCGTGGCCCGCCGCGTGGTAAATTTCTCTCGCGTTCTTGCCCCTGCGCTGATGATTGGTGCTGGCGGTTTGGGGGCCCTCGTGCTCCAGACACCCATTGCCAGCGCGCAGAACCCAGCCTCCGCGCTGGTGGTCAGCGGGCTTGTGCGCCCGATCTATGTGACCGCTGCGCCCAACGACCCGACGCGCATCTTCATCATCGAGAAGCAGGGCCGCATCCGCATCGCCACCATCAACCAAACCACGGGAGCGTACACGCTCTTGGCGACGCCGTTCCTTGACGTTGACGCGATCACCACCGGCGGCACCACTGCCAACAGCGAGCAGGGCCTCCTTGGGCTGGCGTTTCATCCGAACTACCCCACCGACCCGCGCTTCTTCATCAACTACACCTCCGTCGCCGGCTCGGGCGATACCGTCGTCGCCGCGTACACCGTGTCTGCCAACCCCAACATCGCCAACGCCGCTGGCGACGTCATCATGACCTTCGACCAGCCGCAATCCAACCACAACGGCGGTTGGATCGGCTTTGGCCCCGACGGCTTCCTCTACGTCGCCTCTGGCGATGGCGGCAACTTTAACGACATCGGCCCCGGCCACACCGAGCCGGGCGGCAACGGACAGGACATCACTTCGCAGCGCCTGGGCAAGATTCTGCGCGTTGACGTCGCTGGCGACTCCTTCCCCGCCGACGCCAATCGCGACTATCGAATCCCCGCGTCCAACCCCTTTGCCGTCAGCGGCGGCGACGCCGAGATCTGGGCCTTCGGCCTGCGCAACCCCTGGCGCCCCAGCTTTGATCGCTCAACCGGCGACTTCTGGAATGCCGACGTCGGCCAGGACAACGCCGAAGAGATCAACTTCCAGCCCGCCTCAGGCCCGGGCATTGCGGGCCGAAACTATGGCTGGCGCTGCTACGAGGGCAACGCCCAGTTTAACTTTGACTCCGTCTGCACCACCTTCGCCGCCAGCGGTGCCTTCACCTTCCCCGTTTTCACCTACTCGCACACAGGCGGTAACTGTTCGATCACCGGCGGCTATGTCTATCGCGGCTGCGCGATCCCCTCGCTCCGCGGCGCCTACCTCTTCGCTGATTTCTGCTCCTCGCAGATCACCTCCTTCCGCCTCGTCAACGGTATTCCCACCGAGATCACCAACCGCACCGCCCAGCTCGCCCCCGGCGGCGGCCTTTCCATCGTCACCATCACCTCCTTCGGCGAAGACTCGCTGGGCGAGCTCTACATCTGCGACCAGGCTGGCGGCGAGATCTTCAAGATCGTCCCCGCCGCGGGCGCGATCGTCGATTGCAACGCCAACGGCGTCAGCGACGCTGTGGACATCTGCCGCGGCACCGCGATCGATTGCAACGCCGACGGCATCCCCGACTCCTGCGTCTCGCCCCTGCCGTCAATCTCCGCCCAGCCCGCGAGCACCAGCGCGTGCCCGGGCGACTCGGTAGGCTTCTCGGTCGCTGCGAGCAGCTTCGTCGCGCCGGCCTACCAGTGGCAGTTCCGCACCACGCCCGCCGGCTCTTACGCGTCGCTGGCCAATGGCGCGATCGCCGACCTCGGCACCGTCTCCGGCGCGACCACCCCGTCGCTGGCCATCGCCTCGCTCGACATCGGCACCAATGGATTTCAGTTCCGGGCCGTGATCACCAACACCTGCGGCGCCACCAACAGCAACGCCGCGACGCTCACGTTCGGCGCGTGCACAGCGCCACGCTGCAACCCCGCCGACATCGCCTACGACGACGGCACGCCGCTGCCGCCCATCGGCGCCGCGATCGGCACGAACAACGGCGTGACCGAAGGCGATTACAACCTCTTCTTTGCGCAGTTCTTTGATGCCAACGCCGCAGTAGACATCGCCAACGACGACGGCTCGCCACTGCCGCCGTTCGGCCCGCTGACCACCAACAACGGCGTAACCGAAGGGGATTACAACTTGTTCTTCTCGATCTTCTTTGATGGCTGCGCGTTCTGATTGATCAGATCGGCTAGAGATTCACGAGAACGCCGACCTGCCTTCAGGTCGGGCCTTGAAAGACAAACACTCCACGAAAGCCGCGGCATGGTGCCGCGGCTTTTTTCTTGGGCGGACGGATCAGGGCCCGAGGGCCCGCCGCTATTCCGATTGGTTGTGGGCGTTCTGGGCACCATCAAAGGCCGAACGGGCCGCCTTGGTCAGCGTGGTGAACGACGTGGCCTGAGCCGCGGTCAGCCCGAGAGGTGAGGTGTGCCTAGCCCGTTTACTTTCGTTGAAGGTTTCTCGCCCTCACGCCGCGGCGTACGAACGGACCTCGACTTGGACGCCCGCCGCGGCGGCGGCCTTGGCCTGGCGGAGCAGTTCGCCGGTGGTGGCCTCGTCTACAAACTCCTCGCCGCAGTTGTCGCAAACCAGGGCGGGAACGTTCTTGAAGACAATCGTTACGCCCGCAGGATCGGACAGGGTGACGCTGGTCTTACCCGGGAGTGTTTGGCCGTGCTTGCAAATGGGGCAGTTCATGGTTTCTTTCTCACACGGAACCCCGACTCCCAGCGGGTGTCGTTTGGTTCGTACACGGTGATGATCGCAATGGTACTCGCACCAACCAGTCACGCGACGATGTGGAGTGGGCGGGTGTCTACCCAGCCCAAAAGCAGCCGGGAGGGATAGGGGAGGTCTTCCGGGCTCTCTTCAGTGATCTCACCATCTTCAAGGACGGCTCGAACGTCAACCTCCGAAATGCCGCGAGCAAACATCTGCTTGACGGCGTGAACTCGGAAGATGATGGTCGGGTCGTCCATGTTGACGATTCAGGGATCGGGTTCCGTACGCCCAGCAGTGCTCCTCAAAGTTTAGCCACGGCAGTGGTGGCCCACCCCAGATTGGATTATGCGTTGTGCGACTCAAAGAACTGCAACAGTTCGACTTTTTTAGCCGAGACCACGCTCATGGCCAAAGCTCCTCTGTTCACGTCTGTATGTGCTGGATTTCAATCGCCCTGCGGAACAGCCTGTGGTAGGATTCAAAGGCAGATAGCGGCTCGGAGCAGGTGCCGCTGAAGGACCCCGCGATATAACCGGTGGCTTTTTTGTCTCGGGCCATGACCTTGGCGAGCCAACCCATGACCGAGAAGACAGTTCCCAAGACCTGGGAAACGATTCCCATGGTTTGGGCGAGCCAAGGCATGAGGAAGTTGCGCGGGGTCATGGGGTGAATGATGATTCCGATGACTTCGAGGAGAGTTTCCATGAACACGAAAGATCGATCCATGACCAAAGTCTCTCAACCCATGACCATTGGAAGAGCGTCGGGGGTCATGAAGGCGCCGCGCTGGCTTGCCGCCTTGGGCCTCCTCTTGGCAACGACAATGCCCGCGCTGGCCCAGTGCCCGCTTTCCTTCGCCGCGGCGGTCAACTACGCCACAGGCTTCGGCCCGCGGTCCGTCGCGGTGGGCGACTTCAACGCCGACGGCAGGCCCGACCTGGCCGTGGCGAACGTCGGCGACAACGTCTCCATTCTGCTGGGCAACGCCAACGGCACGTTCCAGGCGGCGGTCAACTACGTAGCGGGCAGCCAACCGCAGTCCGTCGCGGTGGGCGACTTCAACGCCGACGGCCAGCCCGACCTGGCCGTGGCGAACGCCTTCAGCAACAACGTCTCCATCCTGCTGGGCAACTTGGGCGGCACGTTCCAGTCGCCGGTCAACTACGCCGCGGGCGACAGCCCGTTCTTCGTCGCGGTGGGCGACTTCAACGCCGACGGCAGACCCGACCTGGCCGTGGCGAACCAGGCCAGCCACAACGTCTCCATTCTGCTGGGCAACCCCCCCCCCAACGCCGGCACATTCCAGGCGGCGGTCAACTACGCCGTGGTCTTCCTCGCGGCGTCCGTCACAGTGGGCGACTTCAACGCCGACGGCAGGCCCGACCTGGCCGTGGCGAACTTAGGCAGCACCACTGTCTCCATCCTGCTGGGCAATGTGGGCGGCACGTTCCAGGCGGCGGTCAACTACGTGGTGGGGGACGTCCCGGTGTCCGTCGCGGTGGGCGACTTCAACGCCGACGGCCGGCTCGACCTGGCCGTGGCGAACCGGGGCAGCAATAACGTCTCCATCCTGCTGGGCAACGCCCCCCCCAACGCCGGCACGTTCCAGGGGGCGGTCAACTACGCCGTGGGCTTCAACCCGCGGTCCGTCGCGGTGGGCGACTTCAACGCCGACGGCAGGCCCGACCTCGCCGTGACGAACGCCGCCAGCAGCAACAACGTCTCCATCCTGCTGGGCAACGTCAACGGCACGTTCCAGGCGGCGGTCAACTACGCCGTGGGCACCTTCCCGCAGTTCGTCGCGGTGGGCGATTTCAACGCCGATGGCAGGCCCGACCTGGCCGTGGCGAACCAGGCCAGCAACAACGTCTCGGTGCTCCTGAACACACCGCCGATCCCGGTGGTGTCTCAGCAGCCCGTGTCGGTCACCGTATGCCCCTCGGACACCGCCGCCTTCTCCGTCGCCGCCACGGGCGCCAGCCCCTTCACCTACCAGTGGCAATGGCAACCCGCAGGCCTCAACACCGCCTGGGCCGCGCTCTCCAATGGGATCAACGCCAACAACCAAGCCATACCAACGTTCAATGTCTCCGGGGCCACCACGCCCAGTATGAACATCAGTTCCATCTCAAACCAGGGCAGCAACCTCCGCTGCATCGTCACCAACGCCTGCGGCAGCGTCACCAGTAACGAGGTTACGTTCGCGGTTAACGTCCCAATCCGCTGCTCCCCCGCCGACATCGCGTTTGACGACGGCTTGGCGCTGCCGCCGTTCGGCCCGCCTTGCGGCATAAATAACGGCGTGACCGAGGGCGACTACAACCTGTTCTTCGCATCATTCTTTGCAGCGGGCGCTGCGTGCGACATCGCCGACGACACGGGCCAGGCGCTCCCTCCGTTTGGAGGCGGTGGGATCCCGCCGTTTGTGAACAACGGCATCACCGAAGGTGATTACAACCTGTTCTTCGGACTCTTCTTTGACGGGTGTGGGTTCTAAAACGGGGAGGGGCTCGGCCTCTTTGCCGAATACCTCACGCCACAGACTTCAGCCTCGCGCAACCGATCATGCGCCGACTGCGCGCTGGATTCAGCGGTGATCCGTATTAGTGGGTCACAAGATCGAACCACATGCAATACGCCATCCCCCAGAGCGGGTTGATGACGTCGATGCGGTAACCGACGAGCGTTGCGGGGTCAACACTCGCGCGCCGGGCGAGGTCTTTGGTGAGTTGATCGTGCCCGTCCCACGCGTGGGTTTCAGCGCGCGCGAAGCCCGGGCCAAGTGCTTCAACCGCGATGCGCTGGGGGATCTGCGTGCGCCACGCATCTGACGGATCAACGAGGATCGCGGGCATGTGGATGAACACGCCGGCCTTCGGCACCAGACGTGCCGCGAGCGTGCGCTCGAGGTACACGTCGGCGATCAGCCGACGCGCGGGGGTCAGCATGGGGGTGAGAAGTGTAAGAAAAAGCGTGGGGGAATGCGGCTCAAACTGCGTGAGGTTTGCGAGCATGAGATTGATGCCCTCGGGCCCGGACGCACGATGGTCATCAACGACGACAACGCTCCCGCCCTGGGGCAATCGGCGCGTGCTGGTCGAGAGTTCCTGGGTGCACCAGGGAGAAAATGGCTCAAGCGTAGATGTCAGCCGGCCGGGCTTCGCGGCGTCGCGCGTCTCGCCCAGGTCCGTGTACGCGTACATGGGCATTCCGCCCGGGCGGTGACGCGTGCCGATCGCGCCGCCAGCCAGCGCGTTGTTGAATCGCTGGGAGTCCGTAGCATCGGGCCAGATGATGTTGACCCGGACCTTGGCGCGGCTGTCCGACCCAGCGATCGCCGCCGAGGAAAAGTGCATCACATGTGAAGGGTCACCCGCAGCGACCGCGTCGAGCAATGGCAGCGCGTGCGCCGCATGCGAGGGTCGATCCTCATGCTCGATCGCTTGACGCACTCGAAGTTTGAACCGGCGCGGGCCGCCGAGTTCCGTTGCGGCGGCATCCAGCGCTGTAAGCGCCGCGGCCGCGTCGTCCCGTGCCTGGCGTACTGACGGAGAAGCGTTTCGAGCAATTGTGAGGAGTTTGCGCAGCGAGGCGGCGGGCGGGAGCTTGAGAAGGGCATTCAGCGCCTGCTGATTGCCGGTGTCGTCAATTCCGGCGAGGGTGCGCTGCACAAGGCTCTGGTCGACATTCAAGGTACCGGCGAGGCCGCGGACAGTCTGAACGGGCAGAGCGCGGATATACGCTCGAAGTGTCTGTACCGCCGCGCGTGCAAGGAAGGTCAGGCGTGTGACATCGGCTTCGGACAGGGTGCGTCTTTGGGCAATGCGGCTCACCGGCAGAGCGTACCCGATGAACGGCCCTTGGCGGGTGCGCAGGGCATGGGTCTCGACGAACCCTCCGGCAGGAAACTGAACGATGGTGGAGAGATTTTGCTTGACAGTGGAGTGCCGAGAGTGCATACTCGAAATGTATCTGATACAACCTGAATCGGCCACTGATATCCCCAACTGTTTTCTGGAGCCCCCGCATGCCCCTTCTGACGACACGCACCGCGCTGAACTTGGCCGCCCTGGCGGGAACGATTTTGGCGATGGCGGCCTGCCCGCGCGTGATGGCGGGGGATTGCCCCGGAACGTGGTCGGATCAGTTTGCTTTTGCCGGCTCGAACGCGCAGATTTCCGATACGGCAATCTGGGATGACGGCACCGGCCCAGCGCTCTACGCAGTGGGCAACTTCCCTACCAAGGAGATTGGGCGCATTGATAATATCCTTCTTCCCGATGGACAACGATCGGCGGCGTGGAACATCGCCAAGTGGGACGGGCGCAACTGGAACATCGTGGGCAACTCGGTGCTCAACGAGTTCGATCCGCTCACCAAGATGTCCCGACTCAACACGATTCAGGTCTTTGACCCAGATGGTCCGGGTCCGGGATCGCAGCCCAGCGTGCTGGTGGTTGGCGGCGTCGTCAACAACAGCTTTCCCCAACCCCGCTCAGCAACGCTGATGTTTGACGGCACCACCTGGACGCAGATGGGCCAGAATCTGGGTGGCCTGACTCAGGACGATGTTCGCGACCTTGAGATCTTCAACGGCGAGTTGTACGCGTGCGGCCGGTTCGACGTATCGTCGGGCGTCACCGGCATTGCCAAGTGGGATCCCAACACTCAGTTTTGGATTGGTGTGGGCGGCGGAATTCCGACTGTTGTGAACTTCGTGCGTGCCGAGCGCATGGCCGTCGGCGATGCCGAGGGCGACGGAACCGACGAACTCTATGTCTCGGGCACCTTCACGTTCAGCGTGACCGGCGGGAGCGCGGTCAAGCTTGCGAAGTGGAACGGATCCGACTGGTCCAGGGTCACGGGCTTTACGAGCACCAGCACCGCCAACGGTGCGAACATCGGCGGGCCCACGCTGCTGAAGTTCATGAACATAGGTGACGGGCCCGCCTTGTATGTCGGCGACGCGATCTACACTGGAAGCAATGCGCGCGGAGCGGCGCTGGCTCGATTGAAGAATGGCGTGTGGAGCACTTTGTTGCCCCAGACCCCGGTCGCATCTGGCAACACCAAGTCGTACGTGTACGCCGCCGACATGTTCGCCAGTCCGGACGGCTCACAGTTGCACATCGGCGGCACACGCCTGCTCAACGGCGTGACTGGCCAGCCCACGGGGGTGAGTCTCGCGAGGCGCTCGACGGCGGGTGTCTTTAGCGCGCTGGGCACGTTCCCGCCAAGCCCGGCGA
>JBBQMD010000040.1:0-26614 GCA_038328575.1 Phycisphaerales bacterium
ACGCTGCGGCGGACCAGCGACACCAGCCGTTCGCCCATGGCTTCGGTCAGGCCCCCGCCAAGCACCACGCGTTGCAGGCCCAGGGCGGTGACTATGGAGGCGATGGCGATGCCGAGGTTCTCCGCCGCGTCTTCAACGACAGCCACCGTCACGCGGTCTTTGCGGTCAAAGGCCATGGCGACGACGCGGGCTTTGACGTCGGTGAGGTCGTTGTCGGCGAGCTTGGGGATGATGGACTTGTGGTTGGTGCGGATCAGCGAGAGGATGCGCCCGACGATCGCGGTGCGCGAGCAGTTGTTCTCGATCGAGCGTGAGCCCGGAGGCATGTGGGGGAAGAGGGTCATGTGCCCGACTTCGCCGGCGGTGTTGGTGAAGCCGTGATACAGCTCGTTGCGAAGGATGAGGCCGCCGCCGATGCCGGTACCGATCCAAACGCCCAGCAGCTCTGAACAGCCGCGCCCGGCGCCGAGCTGGTGCTCGCCGTAGATCGCGGAGCGGACGTCGTTGTCAACGTAGACCGGGCGACCGATGTGCTTGGCGAGCGTGCGCGCGAGAGGCACTTGGTTCCAGCGCAGGTTCGGCGCTTCGAGCACGATACCGGTGACCGGGTCGATCGCCCCCGGCGCGCCGATGCCCACCGCCAGCAGCGCTCGCGTCGGCACCTGGGCTTCGTTGCACGCCTCGGTGATGGCGTCAAAGATCCGCTGGATGACGCTCGCGGCTCCCTCCTCGGAGCGCGTCTTCTTCTTCGAGCGGCCCAGAATCTTCCCCCCGGCATCCACCACGCCGATCTGCATGTTCGTGCCGCCAAGATCAATACCGACGACCGGACGCTGGTTCGCTGTGGCCATATGTGTACAGGGTCGGACACACGCCGCCCAAACTCAAGCCCCGGCCCGCAATTTCACGCGCACTCGTTCCGTCCCCCGCCCCCCACCACACCCCCCTCCCCCCCTCCCCCGTCCCCCGCGCCCTACTCCTTGGCCCAAGGCCGGCGCAATCCGCTCGATCACGCGTCGAATAGACTCTTCCAGCGTGATCAAGTACCTCGGCTCCAAACGCCTGATGCTCCCGGCGATCCTGGCCGCGATTGACTCGCTGGCGCTCGGGGCATGTCCGACCGTGCTGGATCTATTCAGCGGCACCTCGCGCGTGGGCCATGCCCTGAAGCGCCGGGGCAGCCGCGTGATCGCGTGCGATCACAACAGCTATGCGCACACGCTGGCGGCGTGCTATGTGCAGAGCGATGACGAGCATATCGACGCGGCGCACCGGCTCATAGATGAGTTCAACGCCCTGGCCCCCACTGGCGGGTACTTCACCGAGACGTTCTGCGTTTGCTCGCGGTTCTTCCACCCGAAGAACGGCGCGCGAGTTGACGCGATTCGCGACGAGATCGAGCGCAAGGGGCTGGAGCCGGAGTTGAAGGCGATCGTGTTGACGTCGTTGATGGAAGCCGCGGACCGCGTGGACTCGACGACGGGCGTACAGATGGCGTACTTGAAGGCGTGGGCACCGCGGGCGCAGAACGATCTGTTGCTGCGCGTGCCGGATCTGTTGGCTCGGCCGCTGGGGGGCAAGTGTGAAGCGCACCGGATGGACGCCTTTGACGCCGCGAGATCGGTTGAGGCGGATGTCGCGTACATCGACCCGCCATACAACCAGCACAGCTACCTGGGCAACTACCACGTGTGGGAGTCGCTGGTGCGCTGGGACAAGCCGGAGGTCTACGGCGTCGCGTGCAAGCGGGTGGACGTTCGTCAGCGTCAGAGCGTCTTCAACTCGCGCCCGGCGTTCGCGGGCGCGCTGACGCGGCTGCTGAGTTCGGTCCGATCGCGGGCGCTGGTCGTCTCATTCAGCGACGAGGGCTTCATTACCCGCGCCGACATGGAATCGCTCCTGGCGATGCTCTACCAGGGCGAGGCCCGCATCCGCACCATCGGCACCGATTACAAGCGCTACGTTGGCGCGCAGATCGGCATCTACAACCCGCGCGGCGAGAAAGTCGGTCGCGTCGGCCACCTGCGAAACACAGAATATCTGTACGTCGTGACGCCGCCGACGATGGATGCGGGCACCGGAGAAGGCACTCGCAGCACGAGATCTCACACCACGCGCGTCGGCACCGCCACCACGCCCAGCCCCTGAACGTGATCGCGCGGCAGGTTCTGCTCCGCCAGATCCGCCAGCCGGTTGATCGCCTCGTCGTCCTCCTCGATGTGGAACGGCACGAAGAGCGTGCTCCCCGAGCCGGTGACGTAGACGGGGATCTGCGTCGGGGCGAGCGCCAGTTCCATCGCACGCTTCAGGCGCGGCTCGACGCTGCATGCCGCGAGCGCGAGGTCGTTGAAGAGATCGAGCACGGGGATCGCCGGCGCGTCGTCATCACCTTCGGGGGGGTGGCTCGACGCGTCCGGATCAAGCCCGCTGGCGCGGCGCACCAGGTTGTGAACGCGGGCCTCGTCAAACTCGCGGGGCGGCAGCGCGTCAAACGCGCGATACACCGCGGGCGTCGGGCAGCCGAAGCCGGGCACCAACAGCAGCACGTCCTCCGGCGGCGTGTCCACGCGGAGAATCGTTTCGCCGAAGCCGCTGACGATGGCGCTGCGCGGGGCGTGCGTCAAGTCCAGACCGTCTAAAGATTCGGTGTCGTCGCTTGGTTCGCGATCCTCGTCAAGGAAGAACGCGACATCGGAGCCCAGCGGCGCGCTGAGCGTGCGCAGTTGATCGAGCGAGAGGTCCAGGTTAAAGAGCGTGCGGAGCGCTCGCAGCATCGCTCCGGCGTTTGAAGAGCCGCCCCCCAGCCCGCCCCCCACCGGGATGCGCTTGCGGAGCGTCATGTCGATCGGCAGCGCGCGGCCCAGGTGCTTCTCCAGCGCGCTGTGGGCGCGAAACGCCAGGTCCTTCTCCAGCGCCCAGTCAATCGGGCTCGGGCGCGGCGCGTCCTGGGCCCACTGGATGTCAAAGCGGCTGGCCTTCCCACTGGCCAGGGGCGCGATCTCCAGTTCGTCGTGCAGCGCGATCGGGGCAAACCACGAGCAGATCCGATGCCACCCGGCCCGCGCCGACGACGCGGGCTCGGCGGGCGCGACCGCGAGGGCCAGGTTCAACTTTGCGAACGACCTCACCAGCATGCGTTCACCCATGGGGCGACATTAGCCCGAGGCATCAGTTCTCACCAGCGCGAGGCGCGGCGCCGACCACCGCAGCGATCGCGATCGCCGCGGTCTCGATCCGCAGCACTCGCGCTGCTAGCCGCACTGCGCCAAGTCCGGCGCCCTTGCCCATCGCGAGCTCGCCGGGCGACCAGCCGCCCTCGGGGCCCACCAGCGCAACCAATCGCGTTGCGCCGCTGACCCGGCTCAGCACGCGCGAAACCGGCTCGCCATTGCCATCGCAGATCAGGGCGATTGTGGGGCCGCTCGCGGAGACTTTATCGCCCAGCGTGCCGATCGCGTCGGCGAAGCTGATCGCCTCGCCAATCTGAAGAAACCGGGCACGCCCGCACTGCTTGGCCGACTCGATGCAGACGCGCCGAAGCCGATCGAGCTTGTGCTCCGTGGCAGCGGCGATCGAGCGTTCGCAGACCAGCGGTCGCCACACGTCGCAGCCAAGCTGGCTGAGCATGTCGATCATGTCGCCCGACTCGCCGCCCTTGGGAACGCTGGACCACACTTCGAGCAGCGGCTTCGTGCGGGCCTGGGTGATGACCTCCGTCAGGTCAATCCGCAGGGCGTCGTCGCGTTTGGACGAGATAATCTTGCCCACCACCCCTCGCCCGAGCGCGCCATCGCCGGAGAGGACTTCTGCGGCCTCGCCCTCGCGCACGCGCTTCACGCGCACGGCGTGCCGGGCTTCGTCGCCGCTGATCGTGACGCTGGCTGGCGGCGTGGGCCACGGACCCGGAAGGTACAGGCGATGGATGGACATGTGGAGTCAGCGTAGAAGCGCTCGCGGGCCAACAAACGCGATGCAGGCATTTCCCGCCCGACGCCGAGTGATTTGGATGCCGAGTTCTCGTAACCGCCCAGCGCGACGGGGCATCGCATGGCAACCGCGTTCGCGACGAGCAGGCATTCTCTCTTTCGGCCTACCTCTTAAAATTGACCGTTCGTACATGGCACCCCTGCGAGGAGTTCATTCATGAGCGTTCTGACCATGGCGGCCAAATCCGCTGGCGGCAAGCTTGAGCGACACGAAGTTGACCTTGGCCCATTGGGCGATGAGGATGTCGAGATCGCGGTGAGTCATTGCGGGATCTGTCATAGCGATCTCTCGATGCTCGACAACGAGTGGGGCATGTCGAACTTCCCGCTGGTGGCGGGGCACGAAGCCGCGGGGACGATCGTCGCGGTCGGATCAAAGGTACACGGGCGTCGCGTGGGCGAACGCGTCGGCCTCGGCTGGTATAGCGGGAGCTGCATGTCGTGCCTGACCTGCATGAGCGGCGATCACAACCTCTGCGCCACGGTTGAAGCGACCATCGTCGGGCGCGTCGGCGCGTTCGCATCACGCGTGCGCTCGCACTGGGCGTGGGCGGTGCCGATCCCCGAGGGGATGGACAGCGCCAAGGCCGGCCCGCTGTTCTGCGGCGGGATCACCGTCTTTAACCCGATCATTCAGTGCAACATCACCGCCTTGGCCAAGGTCGGCGTCGTGGGCATCGGCGGGCTGGGGCACATGGCGCTTCAGTTCCTGAACAAGTGGGGCTGCGAGGTTTACGCGTTCACCAGCAGCGAGTCCAAAGCCAAAGAGGCTCGCTCGCTCGGCGCGCATCACATCGTCAACAGCACTCGCGACGCTGACCTGGCCAAGCTCAAGGGCAAGCTCGACTTCATCTTGGTCACCGTCAACGTCAAGATGAACTGGCAGGGATACCTCGATGCGCTGGCCCCCAAGGGCCGGCTGCACGTCGTGGGCGCTGTGGCCGAGCCGATCCCGGTGGTGGCGTTCCCCATGATCCTGGGCCAGAAGACGCTCAGCGGCTCGCCCCTGGGCAGCCCGGCGAACACCGCCCGCATGCTCGACTTCGCGCAGCGAGCCGGCGTGTCGCCCATCACTGAGACATTCCCGATGAGCAAAGTGAACGAGGCGATCGCGCACCTGAAGTCGGGCAAGGCGCGGTATCGTGTGGTGCTGGAGAATGATTTGGTCTAAGTTGGATCGAGGGATCGAGGGAACCAGACGTCGAGGCGCTTTCGCGGGATCTTGGCGGTCCACAGAGGAGTTTGCATATGGCGCAGCAGGGTGCACAATCAAGCCGCTTGGGTCAGCACGTTGATGGGCAAGCTGAGGGCTCGCCCGGTGTGACGCTGGATCGTCGCGTGTTCATCGCGGCTGGTGCCGGGCTGGCTGGCGCGGCGTTGCTGCCAAGGGTCGCACGCGCTCAGCCGAGCAACTCTCACACAGCGAGCGCAACTGCGACGTCCGCGCCGACAGCACCGGCAGCCGCGGCTCCGGCCAAGCAGGGCTTCTACCCGTTCGCGATCGGCTCGATCAAGGCCACCGCGATCCATGACGGCGCATCGTCCTTCGCGCCGGTCCACCAGCTCTTTGCGCCCGAGGCGACCGACGATGAACTCAACGCGACCCTGCGTGAGAACTTTCATCCGCTGGACAAGGCCCCGATCGAGTTCAACGTCCTGGCGCTTCGCATGAGCGTTGAAACGATCCTCGTTGACACCGGCTTCGGCCCCGGGCAAGAGGGCGTGGGCCAGACGCCCGCGAACCTGCGAGCCGCGGGCATCGCGCCTGAGTCCATCACCGGCATCGTCATCACGCACGCCCACGGCGATCACTTCCACGGCCTGCTCGACGCCAAAGACGAACTTGTCTACCCCAACGCCAAGGTCTTCATCAGCCGCAAGGAACACGACTTCTGGACCGGCCCGGCCCCCGATCTGGGCGAGACGGCCCTGCCGCCTGAAGCCAAGAAGGCGTGGATTGCTCGCGGGCAGGTGATCTTCAAGAAGATCCAGCCCCAGCTCCAGCTCGTGTCCCCGGGCGACAAGCTCATGGGCGACCTCGAACTGGTCGACACCGCCGGCCACACACCGGGCCACATCTCCGTCATCGTCACCAGCGGCTCAGAAAGCGTCGTCCTGACCGGCGACGTGATGCACAACCGCGTCGTCATGCTCGCCAACCCGCGCTGGACTTTCAACCTCGATGTCAACAAGAAGGACGCGATCAAGTCGCGGCTCTCGCTCTTCGAGCGGATCGCCAGCGATCGCCTCCGCACCTTCGCGTATCACCTCCCCTGGCCGGGCCTGGGCAACATCCGCAAGCAGGGCAACGGCTACCAGTGGCTGATCGAGCCCTGGGCGTGGTGAGCGACGCGCCGGCTTCATTCGTCAGACTTCAGACATCAAGACTCAGTGACTCAACGCGCCTCGTCACACATCGAGCACTCGGTTTCTCGTACCTTGAACAGTTGAGGCTCTCCAATGGCCACTCGAATCGCACTGATCACCGGCGCAAACAAGGGCATCGGCCTTGAGACCGCGCGCCAGCTCGGCAAACAGGGCGTCAGCGTGCTGATCGGCGCGCGCGACGAAGCCAAGGGCAAAGCCGCGGCGGACGCGCTCAAGGCCCAGGGCGTTGACGCCAAGGTCATCGTCATCGACGTGTCAAAGCGCGACTCGATCGCGGCTGCCGTCGCGCGGGTTGAGAAGGAATACGGCCGGCTGGACATTCTGGTGAACAACGCCGGGACGTTGAACTACGCCACCGACGGCGCCGCCAGCAGCGCGGGCGACGGCGTGCTGCGTGAGACGTTCGAGACGAACTTCTTTGCCTTGGTCAACGTGACGCAGGCGTTCCTCCCGCTCCTGAAGAAGAGTTCTGGCGCGCGCATCGTGAACCTCTCGAGCATCCTGGGCTCGATCGCCGAGCACGCCGACCCCAACTCGCCGATCTACCCGATGAAGTTCACGGCGTACGACTGCAGCAAAGCCGCGGTGAACATGTTCACCAACCACCTGGCCCACGAGCTGAAGAACACCAAGATCAAGGTGAACGCGGCGCACCCCGGTTGGGTCAAGACCGACATGGGCGGGCCGGAAGCGCCGATGGAGATCGTCGATGGCGCCAAGACCGGTGTTGCCTTGGCGACACTCGACGACATCGGCCCCAACGGTGGGTTTTTCCACTTGGGCGTACACATGCGGTGGTAAACTGTGGAATCGCCAAGTGCTTACGTTGAGCACCGCCGACAGACACGATGCGCCAAACCGCGGCGCAACAGGTTCGGGAGTATGACCATGTCCAATGTGTGGCTCGTCACCGGGTGCTCTTCGGGCTTCGGGCGCGCCATCGCGCAGGCAGTGATCGCGCGAGGCGACACGCTGGTCGCGACGGCGCGCGATCCGGCATCGCTCGCGGAGCTCCAGTCCCAAGCCCCCGATCGCGTCAGCACACTGCAACTAGACGTGACCGACGCGCCCCAGATTCGCCAGGTCGTCGGCGAGGCGGCGTCGCGACACGGACGCGTGGACGTGCTTGTGAACAACGCGGGGCGCGGGCTGATCGGCGCGACCGAGGAGCTGACGCCCGAGCAGATCGCCCAGAACTTTGACGTGAACTTCTTCGGCGCGCTGAACCTGATGCGCGAAGTGTTGCCGCTCATGCGGGCGCAGAAGAGCGGCTGGATCGTGAACATCTCCGCCGCCGCGGCGATCGCCAACTACGCGGGGTTCTCGATCTATGGCGCCGCGAAGGCGGCGCTTGAGTGCGCCAGCGAAGCGATCGCCCTCGAGGGTGCGCCGTTTGGCGTGAAGGTGACGCTGGTTCAGCCCGGGCCCTTCCGCACAGACTTTGCCAGCCGGTCGATGACCAGCCAGCCCGTCAGCGCGCCGGAGTATGGCGCGACGGTCGGCAAGTTCGCGGCTCTGCTCGCATCGATGCGGGGCAAGCAGCCGGGCGACCCGGACGCCGCGGCTCGGGCGATCGTGGCGCTGCGCGATGAGGCGCAGCCGCCGCTGCGATTCGTGCTGGGCAAGTACGCCATCGGCAAGGCGCGCAAGGTCGCCGCGGCTCGTCAGGCGGAGCTCGACGCGTGGGAATCGCGCGGGCAGGGCACCGAGTTCGCACCCGCGCGCTGACCGCCCTGGCTTCATCCGCTGCGATCAATCGTGTCTGACCACGCCGTGCGGGTCGATGCGTGCATCGCCCGGGGCCGACGGCGCGTTTGGGCTCTCTCCTCAGGCCGGGCGTCGCGCTGTCGCGCGAAGACCGGGACGGTTGATGGACGACTTCAGTGCCGCGCCTCCCGATGAACACGTCGGAACCCGCGCGGGGAGTTGAAGTCGTGTGCGGCTCGGTCGCTCCGTCGCGGGGGCTTTCGCCCGCGCGGTGCGGAGGGTGGCCCCAAGCCGTGCGTGCCCGTCAGGAGGAGCTGCCCCGGGCACGCGCAAGCCAAGCGCCGCGAGTTGCGGCGCGGATCATGAGCGGTGTCACGCGATTTCGCCCCGCACCAGCGCCCGAGCCTCGTCGGTCGCTCTGAGCACGCTGGCCGCCCCGTCCATGGGGTAGTAGTGCTCCAGCGCGTCGGTCAGTTGGTCTTTGGAGGACATCACGAAGTAGCACCCCGTGCCGAAGTGCTGATACGCGAACCGCACCGCCCGCGGCAAGTGCTCGCGGCACGTGCAGATCAAAAGCTCCGTCCCGTCCATCCTCAATGGCAGCACGCGAAACTGCCACGCCTGCCGGCGCGTGATCTGCATCGCCACCAGCCGATCGACCCGCTCGGTCAGCGGGTCCACCCGGGCGGTGATCGACTCGTACTGCTCCGCCCACGCCTCCTCGAGCTGGTGCGGCGTCACGTTGAACATGATCTCCGCCAGCTCACCAAAGGGCCGGTGCGTACGCGATTGCTCATCGAGGATGCGGGCGCATTGCACCGGCGTGAGGACGCCATTTCGGACCAGGATTTCGCCAATTCGTTGACGCATAGGTGTGGGCTCCAAATTGCCGGCGACGCGAACCACGCGCCGGCCGTTGGTCATCGACGACGTGAGGACGCTGAAAGAGCGTTCGCAGGCCGCCAATCCGCTGGGCCGTCTTGCCCGAGTGTCGCTTCAGGCAGCAAGGCCCCACGCGTCGCAGCGCGCAGAACTTGCCGCGCTGATTCGCGAACTTTGGTTGACAGTCAGCGCTTCGGATCGCAGCGATACGAAGCGCGCGATAATCACTGCCCGCGCACGACGCCGACCGCCACACTCTCGGACAGGCGCGGCGTGAGGCCGATTGTCGTCGCGTTTCACCGCCGCCGCGGGACGCCGATCGCATAAACCACGCCACAACGCGGACCCGCCCCGCGGCCCGAGAACAACGCCGCATCTTCATCGAAGAACGCCAACCACGCCAGGCCCCGCGAGCCCCGCACGCCCGCTTCGACATCGCTCGCGTTATGGGACGCTCGTGAACATGGCGAGCATCTGCCGCCATTCGCCATAGCGGTACTCAATCGCGTGGCGCTGGTGCAGCTCGCGGATCATGCCCAGCAAACGCTCGCTCAGGTCATGCTGCCAGGTCTGCGCCGAGCGATCGCAAAAATATACGCGGCAGCCCAGCGGCTTGATCGCATGCACGCCGCACAAGTTGGCAACCTGGAACGGGCAGCCCCCGCGTGCGATCGCCGCCGCGAGAGCGGTGTCATCAGGGCGCGCGTGATCGGTCGTCGCCAGCCGCTCGATCGTGAACGCCGCTTCCAGCCCCGTCACATACAGCCGGTGGCCCGTCGCCTCAAAGTTGCAACACTGACCACTCGCCCAACACGCCGGCCCACGCGCCTCGATCGCGTCAGACGCCAACGCGTACAGCGCCTCCAGCTCCTCAGCAACCGGCCCACCACGCACCGCCGCCAGCCACGCGCCCGCCAGCACCCCAGCCCCCTGCGCGTGTTCGGACCCATCTCCCACCATACAAAAACTCCCGCACGCTAACGCGCGCACCCGCACACCCCGGCCCGCCCCGCCCCACTGGCGTTGTCGAGTACCCCTTCACCACAGTCCCCCGCTGCCTCGGACCCTTGATCCCTCGATCCCTTCCCCAGCCCCTCAGATACTGAAACTGTCCCGCCGTATCCGCACTTCCTCCACCGGCACCAGCGTTCCCTGGTTGATCCCCGGGCACGTCTTTCGGGCGCTCTCCCACGTCGCGCGGCTCTTGACCAGGCTGGGCCAGAAGGGCCACGTTCGACACTGGGCCGGGCGATCTTCGTAGACGCCGCAGACCGCCTTGCCCGGGATCTTCTCGCGATCAAGGAACACGCAGTCGTTCAGCGAGCCGAACTTCACTTCGTTGAGCGAGCGCCCCTCGCTCATCATGTGGGTATAGCCATCGGTGAACTCCTGGGCCGATACACCCAGTCGCTTCGCCAAAGCCGCGATCTCCTCATCGCTCACGAGCACGAAGCCGGGCGGGCCGGTGCAGCAGTTGCCGCACATCGTGCAGCCGAAGCGCAGGCCTTGGCCGCGCTCCGGGCTGTCGGGCTTGGTAAACCACTCTTGCGGCGGGCTGCTGGGCATGGCTTCAGGCGTTCATCGTCACGCCGACCGGCTGCGGGCGCGGGCGGAAGTTCGGCAGAACGCTCAGCCCCATCCCCACGCGCTTGCCACCCTGAAAACGCTCCGGGATGTTCTCGTTGTCCACCATCCGCTGGATCGCCATGATGCCCTCGATCAACTGCTCAGGGCGCGGCGGGCAGCCGGGCACGTACACGTCCACCGGGATGAACTGGTCCACGCCCTGCACCACCGCATACGTGTCAAACACGCCGCCGGTCGAGGCGCACGCGCCCATTGAAATCACCCACTTGGGCTCGGTCATCTGCAAATACACCCGCTGCAACACCGGCATCATCTTCGTGCTGATGCGCCCCGCGACAATCATCAAATCGCTCTGGCGCGGGCTGAAACGAACGGCCTCGGAGCCGAATCGAGCAAGATCAAACCGCGAGCTGGCGGCGGCCATCAACTCGATGCCGCAACACGCCGTCGCAAACGGCATCGGCCACAGCGATGAGCGACGTGCCCAGTTGATCACCCGCTGGAGTTGGGTGGTCATGAACGTATCGGCGGGAAGGGCGGCTTCGAGTCCCATCGTTCGTGACTCCGGAGTTCCCCGACGCAACACCGAGAGGTCCGCGACGCCGGGGGATACCAATAGTACGCCGCGCGGGCGGGCAGGAGCCGCCAACGCAAAGCCCGTTCACAGCGCAGGAATCAGGCGTGCCCGGGGTGAGCGCGAATCGGACTACCATCGCCCGCTGGGGACAAAAGGAGCATCGCATGGTCTGGACCAATCAAAAGCCACCGAGCGCCCGCCGCACGACGACTCGCGCCGTCGCCGGGGCGACGCTGCTCGCGTTCCTCGGCGCGATGACCTGCTCCGGCTGCTACACCAAGGTCGTCGGCGCCAGCGGGCCCGCGGCGGAGCAGTACAAGATCGAGCAGTCTGATCGCTCGGACACCTGGCTTGACCGCCAGGTCTTCGGCGACGAGCCCGCGCCCAGGACCAAGTGATGCCGGATACGCCTCAGCCGCGCCCGCGCGCCTGCTGCTCGTGAACCACCGCGAGCCCGGTTGCTAGCGGCAGCCCGAGCATCGCGACCAGCGCGAGCAGCTCAAACGTGCGAAGATCGCGAAACGCACTGGGCGAGAACGCCGAGGCGATGATCGTCGAGAGAATCAGCGTCGCGGCGCAGGCAATTACGAGGACAAGCAAACGGACGGCACGAACAGGCTGGGGCATTGTGTCTTCACGATCGAAATGGGTTCGGAGGATGTGGGCGGGCTACTTGTGGGTTACCAGTGTCGGCCAAGTGTTGAGTTGAGCAATAGCAAACTCGCTTGTCAAATCACCCCGCGACGCCGATCGTGCGAGATCGCGGGTTTGCCCCATGAGCACGAGCTGTCGGTTCCGCGATTGGCCACGCTCCCCGGGTCACGCGCCTGGTCCGCCCGCCTCGCGCTCCGACCGCGAACCCGGCGCCAACCTGCGCCAAAGCTTTGCGCGACGCGCACACTTCGTCTTAGCGCTCGCGCACGATTGTCTCGCATTCAATCTTAAGCAACCCCGGCGACACCGTCATCCCCGTGATGCGCACGCGCCGACCGTCCGCCAGTGGGATCACCGGGTCGTCCATCGCTTTGTCGCCACGCAGCACGCTCGACAGCGTGCGCAGCGTCGCGTTGCTGCTGCGATTCAGTGACGACAGGGCCGTGGACAGCGGCGCGGGCAGCTCGCCGATGCGGGCACCGGCGCCGTCCAGCCACAGCCGCCCCGTCGCGTCCACCCGCGGCGAGAACCGAATCGACACGAACCGATCCGTCGCCCCCGCGCTCGTGCGCGCTCCGACCACGATCGCGCCATCCTCAAACACGACCTGCGCCTGCGAGACGCCCCTGGGCCACGCGCTCTCGCCGAGCTGATGCTCGATCCACGCCGGCAGACGCGACGTCAGCCACGCCGAAGCGTCGCGATCACCCAGCGTCAGGGTCCAGCGTGCGCTGGCGCGCCCGCCCGGCGCACTCGGGCGCGCGGCCGACAGGATTGTGGTCATGCCGTTCTCGACGCTCTCCGCCGTGACGCGGAGCTTGGGGTCCTGAGCATCCAGTTCGAGCCACCACTTGGGCGTCAGTCTTGAAAGCCACCATCCCCCCACGATCGCGGCCGTGACCAGCGCAGCGACAAACACCAGCAGCAGCGTCAGCCGGCGGTGCAGACGCAGAGACATCGGGCGGCGAGGGAACATTGGTTGCAGCAGGGCCAGCCAGCGTGCGGACACGGATCGTTGCGAGACCGGCGAGCCATCCCGCGTTCGTCCTCGCGCGTGCGCAGCTTAGCCCGACGCGCGCCCCGGGCTCATCCCGGCCGGCACGCCAGGCGCCTCGTTCGGTGGCGGCGGAACAAACGGCAGATACTCATACCAGACGCGGTCACGCTCGAAGTGCGGGTACACATACTGGCGCTGGTTCGCAAACGGCGCACGCGTCGTGCTCAGCCAATCCAGCCACAGGCGTGGATCCTCGCCGTGCGTCTGCCCGGTCAGCGTGCCCAGCGAGTTGCTCGCCGCGCGGTTCACCACCAGCGAGTTATCGCTCAGCGCAGCCAAGAGAGCCTGCAACACACGCGGCTCGGCGTATTGCCCGAGCGCCGTCGCCGACTCCGCTCGCGCATCCACGTCGTCCTCGGTCAGCGATGACGAGCGCTTGATGAGCCCGTCAATCGCCCGCGCGTTGTGGAGTCGCTGAAGCGAGCGCACCGCGTCGGTCCGAACGCGACGGTCGTTGTTCTCAAGCAGCGGGATGATCAGCAGCGCGTCTTCGCCGGTGCCGTGGAGCGAGAGCGCCCGCGCCGCGACCGCCTGCACGCCAAAGTCAGAGTCCGGCTTGTCCGCCGGCGGCGCGCCGAGCGCCATGCGATAAACCTTCAGGTAGACCTCGTCGCCGCCGAACGGCGCGTTCGAGAGCAGCGCCAGCCCCACGATGCGCTTGTTCGCGTCGTACGGGTCCACCGCGAATCTCGCGGCTTCCGCTGGCGTTGGCAACGCAAACGCCGCGAAGATGCTCCCCTGCTCCCCCATCCGACGCGTCGAGTCCGACGAGCAGCCCACAAGCGCAATGCCCGCGATCGCCGCAAGCACGAGCCCGCCAGCCGACCCGCGCCCCAACACGCCATCACCCCGCAAGAAGTTTTGCTTCATCGGTTTCAGTATATCGCCAACATGCCGGCGCGTGATCCTCCCGTACTGTCCCCCATGAACCCGCTGGTCAACATCATCCCGCGAACCGCCATCGCAGCCGCCATCGCAGCCGCCCTCGCCCTCACGCTCGCGGGCTGCTCATCGGCCCCGCTCGCCGCCGAGCCGGACCCGGCAGACCGGCCCGTGACGCTCGCAGGCTCCAGCCCCGTCGCCTACACGCTCGGCCCGCTGCGGCAAGAAACACTCCCGGGCATCACCGGCAAGTCGCTCGCGTTTGAGGTTCAATCCAGCCGCCGTTCGCTCAGCGAGCGAGATCCCAGCGTCGTTCTCCGGGTTCAACGGAAAGCCGCGGGCACGGGGCTCCTCGTGCGCGAGGTCGTCGGCGAGGGCGACGACACGCCCGGCGCCAATCCGCTGGCGGCCAATCGGCCCAGGATCGGCGAAGAGCTTTCCTTGTCCGCAGGCGGCGAGAACGCCCGCGGCGTCACGGGCCAGCTGCTGCTGACATCGATCATCGATTTCAAGGACGCAGTGCGCACTGACTTCGTGCCGTGGATGGTTGTGCTGCCAGCGAGCATGGCGCCGGGAACGCGCGAGATCAGCGAGTTCGAGATGGTCGTTCACCCGCTCAAAGACCTCTCCAAGGTGCAGACCCGCGGCAAGGCCCGCAACGAGATCATCGTCGAAGGCACGCAGCGCGTTCATGGTCCGCTGGGCGATCACGACGCCGTGCGCATTCGCACGGTCCTCACGGCGTCGCTCGGGGTCGCGAGTGTCAAGAACGAAAGCGTGACCTGGTACACCAAAGACTTGGGCACGCTCCTTCGCAAGGAACGCGTCAGTGTCACGGCCCTCGGTCTACCCATTCGTGACGAAGAAGAGACCTGGGTGAGCGTCAACCCCGGCGTCGCAGATGCCAAGCCCACGAAGTAACCGGCGCTCAACTCGGCGCGGGGGTCGAGTTCGAGCCAGTGTCCGAAACGCCCTTGCAAAGCCGTGTCTTCAACTCGAGTTAAAACTCTCGCGGGCCGCGCTCAGTCACCGGCTTCTGCATGATCTCGCCCAGAATGAGCGCCGCCCGCCACTGCGCCGGCGTGCGCGGCAACTCAACCGATCGCACCAGCGCCGGCCGCTCATCCGACTTGACCGCCGATGTCGGGCGTGGCGTAACCGGCCTCGGACGCGTCGGCCGGTCCGAGCTGCCCTCGGCCCCAGCTCGTGACACCCGTTCGGCTGACGGGCGGCGCTTCTGGCTGGATTTCACCGCCCCCGGCGCGAGCGCCGGGCGCTCCGGCGGACGCTGTTCCAAGGGCCGCGCCGCTCGCACCTGCTGGGCCGCGGGCGACCCGGAGTTGATCACGATCGTCGGCCCGCCGGGCCAAAGTTCGGCGCGAATCAGCCCGCCCGCGCCACCCCCTCCCCCTCCTACCTGCGCAGTGGGCATCGGGGGCGGCAGACTCTGCGACGCCTGCACGTTGCCCGGACGGCCTTCGCTCCGTATCGCCTCGCGCTGTTCACGCAAACGACGAAGCTGCTCGCGCCGCTGCGCCAGAGGATCCGGGCCCTGCGTCTGCGCCGCGCCCATCGGCGCCGCCGGCGTGGACATCTGCGAGCGTCGTCCGCGAGTCGGCTCGCCGTTAGACGGATCGCGCCCGGTTCGCAGCGATTCGTCGCGCATCCGCGCCTGGATCTCGCGCTCCGCCTTGATCGCGCGCTGCTGCGACACCTTCCGCACGACCCACTGGATCACCGAAAACCCAACGAAGATCGAGACCAGGATGAGCTGGAACCAGTACCCCTGCATGGACCAACACTAGCCTCGCGCCGCCGCGACCGGCGGCTCCGCCGGCAGCGTCGGCTGAACGGCGATCACGCCGCCTTCACCGTCGCGGTGCACCCGCATCGAGGTTTGGAAGGCCTCGCTGAGATTCGAATCAGTGATGACCAAGCCGGTCGCCCCGTGCGCCAGGCAGGTACCGTCAGCACGAAGCAATAGCACGCGATCGCACATGCGAGCCGCGAGCGAAAGGTCGTGAAGCACCACCAGCACCGTCCGTCCGGCGCGAGCCTCGCCCGCCAGGCATGACAGGCACCGCACCGCGTGCCGCGGGTCCATCGCGCTCAGCGGCTCATCGGCGAGGATCACCGTCTCCATCGCGGGGGGCAAGGTCGCATCCAGCTGCGCTAGCACCCGCGCCAGGCTCACGCGCTGCTGCTGCCCGGCCGAGAGCTCTGCGAATGGCGTTTCGCCCAGCGAAGACAACTCCGCACGCTCCATCGCTCGCTCCACGCTCGCCGCCGACTCGCCCCGGCGCAGCCGCCCCAGCTCGACCACGCTCCGCACGCTCAGCTCTTCCGCCAAGGACGGGGCCTGCGGGATGTACGCGATGCGCCCGGCGCGCAGCGCTGGCGACATCCCACGCACCGCTACGCCCCCCAGCGTGACCGTTCCGGCGCTCGCGGTCAGTGTCCCCAGCAACAGCCGAAGCAGCGTGGATTTCCCGGCGGCGTTCGGCCCGAGCACCGCCGTGAGCGAGCCGGGGGCGAACTCGATCGTCAACCGATCAAGCACCGGCCGCCCGGGCCGATACGCAAACGAGAGCTGGTCACATCGGAGCATCACCCCCGATCATTGCCCGCGCGAGGCGTGCGCGTCCCGACTAAGGTTGCTCCTTATGGATCATGTTCGAACCGTTGCGGTCACCGGCGCCACCGGCTTCGTCGGTCGCGAGCTCGTCCGCCAGCTCCTGGACGCCGGCTTCAGCGTGCGCGCCCTGGTCCGCGAGGCCGGCAAGGCCCGCGAAGTCCTCGGCTCGCACACGCGCCTGGCCCTGGTCCCGGGCCATATCCACGACGGCGCCGCCCCCGCCGCCCTCGTCCAAGACTGCAACGCCTGCATCAACCTGCTGGGCATCATCCGCGAAGTCCACGAAGGGCCCTACGGCGGCCAGACCTTCGCCCGCATTCACGTCGACGCCACACAAGTGCTCCTCACCGCCTGCGCCAGCGCCGGCATCAAGCGATTCATCCAGATGTCCGCCCTCGGCGTCACGCCCGACGGGCGCGCCGCGTACCAGCGCTCCAAGTTCGAGGCCGAGCTCCTCGTCCGCCGCAGCGGGCTGGACTGGACCATCATCCGCCCCGCCATGATCCACGGCCCCCAAGGCGAGTTCACCCAGATGGTTCGCGGCTGGGTCCAGGGCACCCTCAGCCCCTACTGGTTCGTCCCCTACTTCACCCGCTTCGTCGAACACGACGACGGCGTCGCCCTCGGGCGCATCGGCTTCGAAGCCGCGAAGGTCGCACCCGTCCGTGTCGAAGACGTCGCCCGGGCCTTCGTCGCCAGCCTCAACGTCGAGAACAGCATCGGCGAGATCTACAACGTCGCCGGCCCGGAAGTCATGCCCTGGAACCGCATGCTCGAGTTCTACAGCGAGAACGTGCCGCGCTCCGCCAAACTCCCGATCCTCGGCCTGCCGGGCGAGCCGCACATCTACGTCGCGCGCCTCGCGTCGTTCTTCGGCCTCGGCGCCTGGCTCCCGTTTGACGACGGCATGCCCTCGATGGCCCAGGAAGACGGCACCGCCGACCTCTCCAAACTGCGGGCCCACCTTGGCGTGCAGCCTCGCGCTTTCCGCGAGAGCGCTCGCGAGTATCTGCCGCAGATGGCCTGATCGCTCAGCGGAACGCTCGCCTCACGCTCAGAATCTCAATACGTGTTCCGCTTGCGGATGACCGGCGCCGGGTCCGTCTTGGCCAAGAGCGCCGCAATCCGCTCGCTCGCGTGACCATCGCCATACGGATGCCGCCCGAGCGCCTTGGGCTTGATCGCGATCGCCGCCCGCACCTTTGCCCCCAGCGTCTCGAGGTCTTCAACAGCGCAATCGACGACGTTCGCCGCGCGTTCTCGTCCGCTCTGGCGCGGGCCGACGTTCACAACGCGAACGCCCAGCGCCGCCGCCTCGATCAGACCCGCCGAGGAGTTGCCTACCAGCAGCCCGGGCGTCGCCGAGCGGGCCGCCATGCGCTTCAGCAACGCCAAAAACAACGCCCGTGGCAGATGCTCAAGAAAAGTCCACAGCCGGGGCTGCCTCGCGTCCCCCTCGCGCCGCGCCGCCTTCACACTCACCACCCCTCGACGCTCGACATGCTCCACCCCGCGCCCGCTCAGCGCACAGCGCGCCTCAATCGCGCTCCGGATGATCTCTCCGCCCGGGTCCGCGTTTGGCGCCAGGCAGATCACGTCGCCAAGAGACTCCTCATCCACCGCGCGCATCAACGCAAACGCCACCCGCTGCTCCCGGGCCTCGCTCAATCCCGAGGGATGAAGCAAAAATACCGTCCGCGGCTCTCCAAATGGCGCCGCATCCGCATCACTCAGCGCCCGCACGTCCTCCAGCCCATCAATCGCCGGCGAACCCGTGACGTGGACCAGCTCAGCCGGCTCGCCCAGCTTGAGCACACGCCGCGCCGACGACGCCGTCGCGACGCAGTGCAGATGCGCGAGCTTCGTAATCGCGTGGCGCATCGCCTCGTCCGCGATTCCCTCCGCACGATCGCCGCCGTGGATGTGGCACACGCCGACCCCGCCGATCGACGCGGCGCTCGCCGCGGCGAACGCCTCAACGCGATCACCCAGCACGACGACCCACTCCGGCGCGAGTTTCGCGATCGCTCGCGCAAACCCCTGCACCCCGCGCCCCACCGCAATCGCGCCGTCGATCCGCGATCGCTCCCCGGCCCGCTGCATGGGCACGCGCGCGTCCATCCGGTACGCCGCGCGGACCTCTCGCTCCGTGCGCGCCGGGCCCAGCAGATGCGAGCCGGCGACCGCCACCAATGCCTCGACATCATCACGCCCACGCAGCGCATCGATCACCGGGCGCAGCAGCCCAAACTCGGCCCGCGACCCGGTCACCACCAACACGCGACGACGTAAAGTTTCACGCGCCATCTACTCAGCCCTCTCCTGCCACCCGCTCAAAACCATCAAACGAAGCCGCTCCGCAAACAGCACACACGCCCCCGCGACCGAGCCATCAATCCTCGGCCGTTTCCGCGCTCATCCTCGCAACTCCCGCACGATCCGCTCCCTCAGCGTCGTTGCGTCGGCATTGCCCGCCGCGAGCTTCATCGCGCTGCCGACAATCCGCCCAATCGCCTGATCCTTCCCGGCCCGAACGTCCTCCGCCGCCTTGGCATTGTCCGCGATCGCCTGACGCACCCACGCGTCCAGCGCCGCGTCATCGCGCACCAGCAGCATCGAGCGTTCAGTCGCCAACACCTCGGCGCTCACGCCCGCGCCCTCCGCGAGCAAGCCAAACAGCTCATCAGCATGCGCCGCAGAAATCCTGCCCCCGTCGCGCAGCGCCGCCAGCTCGCCGATCTGAAGCGCGCTCACCCCCAGATCGCTGACCAGCACCGGCTGTGCGCCCTGGCCATGGGTCACGACCTTCGCCGCGGAGCGTTCGTTGGCACGCTTGGCGCCCGATTGCAGCATGATGTTGGCAATAAGTCGCGCCGCCTGGTGCCTCGCCACCCCGCGCGACGCGGCTTCGTCGACCGCCGCGTCAAACAAATCACACACCGCGCGATCCTCTGTCAACGCTGCTGCCTCCTGCTGCGTCAGCGCAAACTCATCTCGCAGCGCCCGGGCCTTCACCGCCGGCAGCGCCGGCAACCCCTGCCGCACCGACGCCAACCACGCCTCGTCGATCGTCACCGGCAGCAAGTCCGGATCTGCGAAGTAGCGGTAGTCCGCCGCGTCTTCCTTCTGCCGCTGCAAAAACGTGCGCTCGCCCACGTCGTCCCACCCGCGCGTCGTCTTGTTCCCCACGCTCATCTCGCGCCCGTCCTCGCGCCAGCGCCCCGGCTGCTCGCGCAGCTCAAACTCGATCGCGCCCTTGAGCGACCGGAACGAGTTCAGGTTCTTCACCTCGACGATCGGCGTCTTGACAACGTGCCCATCCTCAAGCTCAAGCACGCAGTTGATGTTCGGCTCAAACCGCACGTGCCCCTTCTGCATCACACCCTCGGTCACTCTTAGAAAACGGCACAGATTCCGCAGCTCCTGCGCAAACACCACGCACTCATCGGCGCTGCAAAAGTCCGGCGCCGTCACAATCTCGAGCAACGCCGTGCCCGCCCGATTGAGATCGATGATCGAGCCCTCCAGCGCCTCGCCCGACCCTGAAGCCCCCGGCGCCTCGTGCATCAGCTTCCCCGCGTCCTCCTCCAGATGCGCCCGGATGATCCCGATCCGACGCGTGCCCTCCTCCGTCGTGACATCCACCGCCCCATCAAAGCACAATGGCAGGTCGTACTGGCTGATCTGATATCCCTTGGGCAGGTCCGGATAGAAATATCCCTTGCGATCCCACTTGGTCACCTTCGCAATCGAACACCCAAGCGCCAGCCCCACGCCAATCGACTTGGTGATCGCCTCGCGATTGATCACTGGCAGCGCACCAGGCAACCCCAGCACCACCGGATCAATTGCGACGTTCGGCCCCGGCCCGACACCGCCTCCTCCGCTCCCTCCACCGCCGCCCGATGCCTTGTCATGTTCACCCCCCACACCCCCCACGCCCCCCGCCAACCCAACGCCCGCAAACTCTCGCGCCGCCACGCTCGGTGCGCGGCTGAACATCTTCGTTCTCGTGTTCAACTCAACGTGTACCTCCATCCCCACCACCAACCTCACGCTCTTGATCGCACGCATCGCCGCCATCCTTTCCATCCGCACCTCACCCCCCACCCCCCCGCCCCCGCCCGCCTCCGCCCCCACAATCGCAAACCTCGCGCCTGCTCGCGTGCTCACTCAGTAATCCCCAGATCGCGCTTCGTAAACAACGCCTCAAAGCGGATGCCCGCGCCCTCCACGTTCTCGCGCGCCCCTTGCAACCGGTCGATCGTTGCGATCACCGCCACCACCTCCGCCCCCAGCCCCTGCAACACCTTCACCGCCTCCAGCGCCTGACCCCCCGTGGTCGCGACGTCCTCGACAAACACGACCCGGTCGCCGGGGTTGAGTGCACCCTCAAGCTGCTTGGCGGTCCCATAGTCCTTCTTGGCGTTGCGCACGAACAGCGAGGGAAGCCCGGTCGCCAGCGACGCCACCGTCACCAGCGGGATGCCGCCCAGCTCGGCGCCAGCGAGTCGCGCTACGCGCCCGCCGGTCTGCGCCTCGACCTCCGCGATCCGACGGGCGAACAGCTCACCCAGCGGGCGCAAAACCTCGGGACGCGTCGAGAACAAATACTTGTCAACGTAATAGCTGGAGGTTTGGCCCGAGCGCAGCACGAACGAGCCGCGCAGCACGCAGGCCTGGGCGATCATCGCCGCAAGCGCCGCGTGCGTCATCTCGCTAAGGGAGCCCTCGCCAGCACCCGCCATCGATCCATCCGCGCTCAGATCTCTTTGCGTCACCATGTCAACAGCATAGCAAATCGCCCGCACAGTTCGGCGGCTGGACGGGCCCGAACACCTCGATCGCTCGCGAAGTTTCAAGCCATTCACGAGAAACGCGTCCGCCCCTGAATCCGCACGCCGATCCCGCCAATACAAAGAGACAGCCGAGGCCAGCCCGGCACCCATCGAGCCGAAGGAGCACTCATGTTCAGGCCCACCATAAAACACACGAAACACTGCACCCCACGCCCCGCCTCACGCACGCTCTCGCTGATCCTGCTGGCCGCCGGCACGCTCGCACTCAGCAACTCACCGACGCGCGCCGACGACCCCGCGCCGACCGGCAAGCCCGACGCGCCACTCTCCGGCCCCACCATCAGCCAAACCAAGAGAACGCTCTCGATCATTCAGCGCGACGCTGACGGACGTGTTAAACGTCTGGACATCGCCCCCGCAGAGGCCGCCGTCAAAGCCATGACCCTGAGCCCCGAACTCCGAAAAAAAGCCGACGACGTGCTGTTCTCCCAAGCCGCGACCCTCGACCAGATCGTCCGCGACAACTTTGATCTGATCGTCAAGACCGCTGGCGCTTTCGACGCCAAGGACCGCGTCGCCGCGACCCGATATGTCCAGGAGCTCTGGTCCGTGAGCGAGCCGGTGCGCCAGCGTGGCCAGCTCGTCGAGCAGATCTCCCGCACGCTGCCCAAGGCCGAGGCCGATCAGATGCGCTCGCTCGTGCGCGAGTACCTCAAAGCCCGCCTGAAGGATGAAGAAGAACTCGCCAAGGCCAAAGGTCAGAACTTTGACGTCATCGGCTTTAACATCGGCGAGACGCTGCACACCCTGGGCCAGGAAATCCGCCGCTCCTACGAGCGCGTCATCGGCCAAGGCGCCAACGACTTCGAGAAGGTCCTCTCCGACCTCAACCTCACCCCCGAGCAAGACGGCAAGGTCCGCGGCCTCGCCCTCGACCTGCTTCAGAACAGCGGCCCCAACGCCAGCGGCCCGCAAAGGTTCCGCGTCTTCATGCAGGCCATCAACGTCCTCACCCCCGAACAACGCAAGATCCTCGGCGAGAAACTCAGCGAACAACGCCGCCTCGAACGCCTCGTCAACTCCCCCGACCGCCCCGCCCGCGAACCCGCCGACGACGCGACCCCGCCCAAGCCGCCGTCTAAAGACGCACCTAAAACCGCACCGAAGAACTAATCACGGCAAAGGCCGCAACACGCACGTGCCGCGAGCGCGCAACGCTCGAAGCCAAACGACCCGAGCCTGAGCCTCGACACGCGTCTCGCCACTCGTGTCTCGCCACTCGCGACTCTCGTCTCCGGCCTCAGGACCCAAAGTACACACGAAAGAACAGGTTGTAATCACCCTCGGTCACGCCATTGTTCGGCAGCTCTGAAGGCAGCGCGTTGCCCTGATCGTCGGCAATGTCCGCCTGGATGCCGTTCTCGAAGAAGTTGCGGATGAACGCGTTGTAGTCCGCCTCGGTCACCGAGTTGTTCACGCCAACTGGCGGCGAGTTCCCCGCGTCATCAGCAATGTCCGCTGGCGGGCGCCACAAGTGCTTGGCATGCAGCAGCACCACCACCGGCGGATTCACAAGCTGCCCGCGCTCGCTCGTAGCGCCCTCGCCAAACGTCGCGCCGATGGCACCAGAAGCCTGCACGCTGTCGATCGCAATCGCCTCGCCATTGACGCCGGTCGCCTCCAGCGTCACGCTCAGCGCCCCAGCGCGCCACAGATACGGCACATCAAACGGGATCACCAGGCTCGCCGGCGCTGGCGCGCCCGCGCCGCTTGAGGCTCGCAGCGCAAACGCCGGCACCGTGAACGGCCCCTCGCGCACCACGCGCTCCGAGCCCCCCACAACGTTGTCCTCAAACCGCGCCGAGATCGACTCAGGCGTCAGCCCCGCCGTCGCAATCCGCACCTTTAAGTTGCTGATCAGGATGTCCCGCCGCGGCCCAGCGCTCGCGCCATCGGCCAGCCGCACCGCAAGCCCCGTAATCGGCAGCGGCGCCGCAAACGGCGCCAGATCGTCCATCGATATCACCACCTGCAAACGCGATGAAGTCGTCGCAAACAGGCTCGTGCTCATCCCCCCCGCCGCGACGCCCGCGCTCCCAGGCCGGCTCACGCCAGGCGTGAAATGCACCCGCACCAGCGGCACCGGCGCATTCACCGACGTCGTCTCCGCATCCAGCCCCGTCGCGACGCCCGCCTGCAGTCCCGTGCTTCCATCGCTCAGCGCGTCCAGCGCCGCGCTCCCCGCGCCGATCGGAAAGCCCGCGCACGTCATCGACACGTGCAGCGGGCCACCCTCATACACATAAGGCCTGTCAAACCGAATGGTCGGCCCCCATCGACGCGCCACATTCGCCTGCGCGTTGAACGATTCCTTGCTGACAACCCACGCCCCGGTTCGCACCACCGCCGCCCCGCTCACCGGCCTGGCGCGATTTTGGCTCACCGTCGCGACCATGCTCCCAGGCCCGAAGCCCGCCTGCGCCAGCGTGATGTCCAGCCGCGACGTCATCGCGCTGATCGGCGGCCACGCCGTCGCCCCGCGAACACGAAAGCTGATCCCATCAATCGTCGAGCCCGCCGGGATCGACGCCAGTTGTCCCGCGCCAATCACCATCTGCAGCGTCGAAGGCGCCGTCGTGAAGACCTGCGTGTTCTGTGTCGAGCCAACCACCGACGCGTTAGCCGCTGGCACCGCCGCCGCCGAGCGCACGTCCAGGTGTACGATCGGCACTACTGCCTGCACGCCCGTCGTCGCGTTCGCCTCTGCCGCGCTGAACGCGTTGACACCCGTGACGAGATTGAGCGCGTCCAGCCCCGGCCCGCTGACGCCCGACGCCGCGTGCCGAACCAGCACCGCCAAGCTGCCGCCGCCATACGCAAACGCTGTGGGAAACGCCACCACCAGATCCGCCGACGGTACTTCGCCCGCGTCGGGCGCACCCGCAACGCTGACAGGGAACGCCAGAGCGCCAGAGCGCACCAGCACCGCATCAGCGCCCATGTTCGAGGCAAACGTCGCGCTCATCGCGCTGGCCGCCAGCGCCGGCGTCGCCAGCGACACGTCAAACTGCGTGAACGACGCCGGCACCGTCGGCCACGCCGGACTGCCAACGCCAAGCCGGAAGCGAATCCCCTCGACCGTGCTCCCCGCGGGCGCATCGCCCATCTGCCGCGCGTCGATCACCCACTGCACCGTTCGCGCCGCGTCCCCAAAGGTCAGCGCGTCGGTGCTCGTCCCGGGCGTGTATCGCGAAAACGACGGCACCGCCGCCGCCGGCGACAGCCCCGGCGGCGCAAACTTCAGCCGCACCACCGGCGCAGGCGCACCAGCACCGACAGTCGCGCTCGCGCTGGTCGCGCTGATGGCCGCGATTCCGCCCACGCCGTAAGCCGGGCTCGTGTTGTTCAACGCATCCACAAACCGCGTGACCCCCGCGAGCCCCGACGAACCCGGATGCCGGATCGTGATCGCCACATCCTGCCCGCCGAACGCAAACGGCTCGCTAAACGCCAGCACCGGGCCAAACGCGTTGACACCACCCGCCAGCGCGCCGCCCGGGTACGCGCCCGGCGCGATCGATAGCGCGCCCGAGTACACCGTGCGCACGTCGCTGAACTGGTTGTTGGCGAAGTTCGTCAGGAACGATGTCGCCGGGTTCGTCGCTGACGCCACCGTCACCTGATACGACGAGAACGACAGCGCCGCCGACGGCCACGCCGCGCTCCCATCGGCCTCGGCCCGAAACGCCAGCCCCGTAATCAGGCTTCCCTCCGGAATCAGATTCGTCGCCGGGCGGCCCAAGATCACTTGCAGCGATCGCGGGTTCCCCGACTCGCGCAGCGGCGTGTTCGTCTGCGTGTTCGCATTTGCCGATTCGTTCGCCGACGGAATCACCACGTCATCCGCTCGCGCCGCCTGCGCGAACCCAATACCGACCGCTCCCCATGCGATGAAATGAGTCAGGACATTCATATCTGTGCCTCCTGCACGCTGCGAGCGCAACTCCGGCGCTCGAAAGTCAAACGCGATGACGCGAAGATCGGCGATCAGCCCCGCTTCAGATGAGTCGCGGCGAAAACCTGCCCGCACGCCCGCTCTACCCGGTCAACAAACTCTCCCAGCGACAGCCCGTGCAAATCTGCAAGCGCCCGCGACGCCGCCGCTGGCACCAGCGCCCCGCGCTCCTGCGCTCCCCCGCTGAACCCCCTGCCGCCCCCAGCAAACCCCTCAGCCCGCGCCGCCGGGGGGGGGGTCTCAAAGTTCGTGCGAAAGTCCGCGTGCATCGCCTGCTCGATCGCGCGATACCACGCCACCGGCGTGTTGTCGCTCACCAGCAACCCCGGGTGCGGCCCCTCGCCCGAGCGAATCGCCCGCGCCACCAGCGCCGCCCCCGGCGCATCATGCGCCGCCAACACCGGGATTCCGAAACTCATCGCGTCACACAGCAGCCGCGCCGGCGAGGCCCCGGGCGACCCCGACGACGCCGTCACCACCGCCAGCGCATCGGCCGCGCTCAGCAGCGCCTCGGGCCTGGATGTCGGCGCCGTGATGCGGATCGCGCGATCCAACTCCGCCAGCCCGGCCCGCTCAGCCGCCCGCTGCACGCTCGTCGGCTCGTGCGTAATCACCAGCAGCAACGGCGCCCCGGCCCGCCGCTGATGATGCAGATGCCCCACACTGCTCACCAGCGCCGCCAGAACCGCACTGGATCGCCCATCAGCACTAGTCAGAATCACCCGCTCGCCCGCGTCAATATTCAACAACTCGCGCGTCTGGCGTCTCAACAGCGCCCGCTCAGCGCCACGCAGCACCCGCGTTGGCGCGAGATATCCGATGTTTACAGTCACTTCGTCCAGCCCGCGATGCCCATGCACCAGCCCAGCGCGCTCGGGAGTAAAGCTCAAAAACCGCCCGACCATCCCGGGTTCTGAAGCACCACGAACCGCCGCTTGTTCGGCCCATCGCCTGCGCATCGACCGCAGCAGAATTACGTCGTGCATCGCATCCTCGAGCCGCACATCAACCACCGGCTCGCGATTTTCCAGCGGCGCCCACACGTCCGCCGCGACCAGCGTCGAGAACGAGACACCCACCCACTGATCATCCAGCTCCGCGATGACGCCCCGAACAAACCGCGGGAATCCTTGCAACAGCGTGCGCTGCCGGAAGCAGAAATCCACGCGCGAGACCACGCGCACGCCTGCACGCTCCGCCGCCGTGCGCGCCTCGCCACCGATGGCCTCGCACAGCAGCAGCACCTCAACTCCGCGCTGTCCAAGCTCCATCGCGCACGCCAGAGCCGGCGCCTGGGTTGACCACGCCATCCCGGAGATCTTCTCAGCGACCAGCACAATCTTCATCGCAGCACTCGACCCGCTTCCACCCGCCCCCCCGGGCGGGGGGGGGCGCGCGGCGCGGGGGGGGGCGCCGCGCGGGGGCGCGCCCGGCGCCGGCCGCGA
>JBBQMD010000041.1:0-26284 GCA_038328575.1 Phycisphaerales bacterium
CCAGTGGAAATCCAAGGTTGGTTAACACCGGTCATGTGTACAAGCATTATCATCCATGATAACTTGTTGGTATCGCCTCCGTTCACAATCGACGTCGCATTTATCGTAATCTGCGACTGGAGAAATAATTGACAAATACAAAATACAGACACTGCTACGCAGGCAATAAATGCAGGGTAACTGAAATAATACCACGACGTCTTGTTGTGCTGCATAATATGTCATGAGCGCGTGAGCATGTGATGACACGGATCGATTGTCTACGTGAATCGAGCACTGATTCTGAAGAAAGACCGCCGAAGAGGTTGCGGGACATCCGAACGAGACCCGTTCACCACCACGGTTCATGAACGAGTTTGACACCTGACAACGGAACGAGGAGGCGCAAGTCTTTGGCTTTGACATAGGCATCCACAGCGAGCCACGATCGCTTCCATAGGGGGCGAAGCGAAGCGTCAAGATCCGCCCGACGAAGCTCATCAGGTTGATGCGAGATCCGGAAGGCGACAAATCTGCCAAGCAATTCAGGCGCACCGCGCCTATACAGGCCGTAAAGAGACGCCGACTCGGATTGCAGTGGAAACGGCGCGGCCACGGACAATGGCAACAATGCGAGCGGTCGCCCGTCCGCCACAGCGCATACGAACAACGCCTCAACATCAGAATGTTGCAGAGGAGTTACATCGTTCGCCGCTCTGACAAACACCGGAGTTACGACAATTTCTTCAGTCCCAAACCTGAGCACTGTCGGCACTCCGTAAGGCAGGTTCAGGAGCGAATGATCAATCTGGTATGTTGTTGATCGCAACCGCAGCCATGACCATGCATCTCGGCCAATGATTGACCGGGGCATCGCGAACGCACCAAACACTACAATCACCAGCGTCGCCAAGGCGATCGCGCATTCGCGCCAGAGCACTCTTGGCACGTGCGACGCGCGGCGGTCAGAACCGCTCTTGCCGCATTCCGGGCATCGATCTCCGGCCGCGGGCGCCGGATAATGACAGCGATGACAGAGCTTGCTCGCATGCGAGCACAATGTGCCGTTGACTGCCGCAGTTAGGCACGCGGCTCTTGTACACCAACCACCCAAGGCAAGGCCACCAGCGATCGCGAGCCAGAGCACGCCCGCTCCCTGCCCGGCGGGAACGAGCGGGGTCGCACTCGACTCATAGTGGGCTGTCACATGCCATGAAGCCGACCCGACGACGATTGCCAGCACGAAGACCATCGATAGAAGGCGCAAGGGGACTTTGGCCATCGCCAGTTCACGCCAGGTTGCGCGCACTCCTGCGACAGTCCGACATCTGAAATGAGCCATGAGGACTAAAGACCCGAACACTGCTGCAATAGTTGCCCCTCCGAGGAGTTGGAACATCGCGCCTGACGCTGCCATTGCGCGGAGCACCGAGGAGACCACAAAGTCGGCTCGGCCAACTATCGCAAACACCGACGAATCAGAAAACATAGAGACGCTTGAAAACTCCATATCTTGAAGAATCGTTAATCGATCAAAGTACCATGAATCGCAGTCCGCGGCGTTGACTGTTCCGAACTGCGAGATGCTCCAAAGGCGGTGCATCCAAAGAGCGTGAACGACTGCAGCAGCAAAGAATCCTGCGAACACACCCGATCCAGTGATTGCCACGGGTATCACTCGCAATATCAATCTTTCAATAAAGTGGAGCATGACCAAGATACTGGTACGTCCATCTTAACTTAATACATATATTGAAACTTGCAACTACATCCGGTGTACGGCACCGGTGTTCCGGGGGTCGCCGGAGTCGGAGCCGGTGCCGGAGTTCCCGGCGTAGTCGGTGTTGTGCAGTTGTTTGTTCCAGTCGCCGAGCAGAACGAACAGATCACCCTCACGGTGTACGGTACGACCGGGGGGCCCGGATCCTGATATGTCCCAGAGGCCGTACACCGGCACGTGTGCCCCTGAGCGGAGCATTGCCAGGGTTGCCACAACCCTGCCGGAGTTCCTGGCGGTCCAGGTGTCGGCACAATTCCTGGCACGGGCGGAGTGTCTCTCCACGTTGGTGCGACCTGCATGACACATCCAAACTTATTAAAGTACCGTACCGAATCATCCCCCTGAAAGTCCGTGTACCGCTCCAGCAGCGCCCGGCCGTCCAGCGGTGATGTCAGATCGAACACCTGGCTCATCGTGCCGTCGACGCCGTCGATCAGGACGTAGGAGTCGGTGAATCGCACGTAGATCAGCGGGACGTTGCCATAGATGCCGAAGGACATGTCGATGCGGTCGATTGCTTCGACCGTGACGTTGTTCGTCGGCAGGATGTCGTCGCGGAGCAGCCGCATGACGAGATCTGCCTGACTCTCGCCGCCGGAGAGCGCCGCCTGGGCCTCGGTCACGTCCGTTGCGTTATCCAGCAGGTTGCCGATGTTGTCAATGATGACATTGATCCCGTCCATCGTGCCGGTGCTGAACGAGAGGGCCGCCACCGCGGGGGCCGACGTTGAACGCTTGAACTTGCGCAGCGGCAGGTTCTCAGACACCAGCGATGACCCGGGGTGGGTCTTGGACTTCATGGGTGGCTCCGCAGGGGGATTCAGGGCCGAGATGCTAGGCGGGGAGTTCCCTTCGGTCACGATTCTCTCACGCACCACGGCTCGTTTCCGACGGTCGGATAGATATCAACCAAGCAGTGCATACCCCTAACATCCTACGATCATCGAGGCAGTTGGTACACGTGGTGGATCCCACGCAATGAAACAAGGAGTCGAAGGTCGTTCGCTTTCAGATGTGAGTCCAACGATAGCCACGATCGCTCCCATAGAGGGCGAAGATCGGCGTCGAGATCAGCTCGCCGGAGTTCGTCAGGCGGCCGCGAGATTCGAAATGAGACGAGTCTTAGACGGCCTTCCGACGACGATCTCTGGTAAATGCCGTGGAGCATCACCGAACCGGATTTCAGCGGGAACGACGCAGAGGTATTCACTGATAAAAGCGCGAGTGGGCGTCCGTCGTCAGCCGAGCAGACGAACAGCGTCTCAATATCAGTGTCTTGCAGAGGCGTGGAGTCGTTCGCTGCACGGATGAAGACGGGCGTTACCACGATCTCTTCGGTACCGAAAGTCAGGAGCGTTGGCACTCCATACGGCAAGTTGAGCAGCGAGAGATCGACTTGGTATGTTGTCGAACGAAGTCGCAGCCAAGACCATGCATCTCGACCGATGATCGAGCGCGGCGTCGCAAACGCGCCTGCGATGAGGATAACGACCGTCACGAGGGCCGTCGTTCCCTCCAAACGGATGGAACGTGGAACGCGACGCCCGCGAATTGCGCAAGCTTCCCCACATTCCGGACATCGAGCTCGTGCTAATGGTGAAGGATAATAACAGCGATGACATAACTTCATCTGTGACGAGCCTAGCGTGCCAGCAATCGCGGCAGTCAGGCACGCGGCCCGTGCACACCAACCACCAAGCAGTAGGGAACCGCCAGCCACGACAAGCAGCCCCTGGAGCTTTGCATTTACAATAATGAGCGGCGTCGGAGTGACTTCAAAATGAGCGGAGATGTGCCATGAAGTTAGCCCAACGATCGCGGCGAGCAAAGCAGCGATGGAGATCGAACTCGGCGGGGTTTGAGCTGACAACAGTTCCTTCATACTTACACGAACGCCGGCAACTGCGGTCCAGCAAAAATATGCAACTACCGCAACATAGCCTAGCAACGAAGCTGCGGTTCCGACTAAGCAGATTGCCGGGGCGGAGCCTACCACCAACAATCCGTTCGCCACGGCATTAACAATCAGGTCTGCTCGTCCAACCATCGCTGAGAGCGACGGATCAGACAGCATGTCAACGGTTCCGAACTCGCCGTCTCGAAGAACGGCCAATCGATCAAAGTACCATGAATCGCAGTCCGGGGCGCTCACCGATCCGAACTGCATGATGCTCCAAAGCCGGTGCATCCAGAAAGCGTGAACGAGCGCAGCGACAGCAAACCCTGTCACTAGGCTACCAATGATGGCCATGAAAGGCATTGCTCGAAACAAACAGCTTCTGATGACCATAGTCGCATCCCAAGATGCCAATAAGCACCAATTACTTCAATAAGAATACTGGATCTTGCAGTTGCACCCGGTGTATGGACTTGGCCACCCGGGTGCGGTCGGTGTTGGCAGCGGCGGCGTTGGCTTCGCCGGGTTAATATTAATACCACAGCTGCTGGGTGTAGGCTCTACACAAAACGTGCAGAGTGTTCGCACCTGGTAATCCTTGATTGGAGGACCGAGATCTCGATACGTTCCGATAGCCGTGCATCGGCACTTCGAGCCCTGGCTGACGCAGGTCCAGTTTTGCCAGTTTCCAGGGGCGGTCGTTGGCGTGGCCGGCAGCTGTATCAATCCCGGCACAGGAGGCGTGTCGTGCCACGTGTTCGGTACAAGCATCACGCATCCAAACTTATTAAAGTACCTCACCGAGTCATCACCTTCAAAGTCCGTGTACCGCTCCAAGAGGGCGCGCCCGTCAAGGGGCGATGTCAGATCGAAAACTGCGCTCATCGTGCCGTCGATGCCGTCGATCAGCACGTAAGAGTCGGCAAACCGCACGTAGATCAGCGGGATGTTGCCGTAGATGCCGAAGGACATGTCGATGCGGTCGATGGCCTCGATCGCGACGAAGTTGTTCGGCAGGATGTCGTCGCGGAGGACGCGCATTACGGCGTCCGCCTGACTCTCGCCACCGGAAAGCGCCGCTTGAGCTTCGGTCACGTCCGCCGCGTCGTCCAGAACATTGCCGATGTTGCCAATGATCACAGTGATCGTGTCCATCGTACCGCTGCTGAAAGAAAGTGCTGGGACGGTGGGCGCCGATGTTAACCGCTTGAACTTTCTCAGCGGCAACCGCTCGGAAACAAGCGACGAGCCGACGATACCCCACGGGAGAGGGTTTTCTGCCAGAACCTCTTCGATGCGCTCGGCGTGCTTTGCCGCGGCCTGCGGCTGCGTGAAGAAGTCCGTCGAGATCGAGCCGCCGATCATCGCGTTCTTCAGGGCTTCGCGCTTGGCGAGGATGGTTTCGTCGGTTCCGGGCATAAAGACGAGCACCTGATCGCAATCCGACTCTGAAAGCAGGCTGAGATCTTCCAGTGTCGGACGCAGGGCGCGGCTGGGGAGGAATGTTGCCGAGTTCATCCGCGGCTCAGTAAACGTGTACGAGAAGCTGACGGATTGCCCGGCGATGTACGCGTCTGCACGCTGCCAGTACAGACTGCTCCAAGCTTGGACCTCCGAGACTTCGGCGGTGGAGAGTTCACCGTAGTGAATCTTCGGCAACTCCTGAGCCGACGCCGGTCGGGCGAGGCCCAGAACACCTAGAGAGAGAGAGAGAGAGAGAGAGAGACGCGACGGACGGTCTTCGTTTCATTGCAGGCTCCTGTGTTTGTCACGAGCGGAATGCCCGTGGAATAATCGCAAGTCTACAAGCTGAGCCGCATCGTCACGCCCAGAAAATCAAGTAAAAAAAGCCCGTATCTGAAATCCCTAGTTGCGGTCGCTGCGCAGTTTCGCCTGCAACGTTCTGAGCACGTCGAACGCCTGCATCGGGGTCAAGCCCTCTAGGTTGACACCGCGGAGTTCGGCAACGACGGGATGTTCGACAAACTCTGTGAACAACGCCAGTTGAGCGGTTGTCTCGGACATTGGCGCGCGGGCACGCCCGCCCTTGCGTACTGGCGTTGGCTCATGGCCCCGCGCCGCCTCGCCTTCAATCTGCCCCAGCAAGCCCGAGTGCTCCACCGTCAGCGATTCCAGGACTTGCTTGGCGCGTTCGATGGTGTCCGGCGGGACGCCCGCGAGTTTCGCGACGTGGATGCCGTAGGAGCGGTCGGCGCGTCCGGGGAGAATGCGGTGGAGAAAGACGACCTGATCCTCCCACTCGCGCACGGCGACCTGGAGGTTCGCGACCTTTCCGGGCATGAGTTCTTCCAGGCGGGTGAGCTCGTGGTAGTGGGTGGCAAAGAGCGTGCGCGGGCCGCGGGGGGGGGTGGGGGTGGGGGTAGAGGTGGACGTTTCGCGGCGTGTTTGGGCGGCAGCGCCCGCGGCACCCAAAGCCGTCGCGGGCGGGGGCGCTGCGAGGCGTTCTGTGATCGCCCAGGCCAGCGACAGGCCGTCGAGCGTGCTGGTGCCGCGGCCGATCTCGTCGAGCACCACGAGCGAGCGCTCGGTGGCGTGATGCAAAATCCCCGCGGTCTCGGTCATCTCCACCATGAACGTGGACTGCCCGGCGAACAACGCGTCATCAGCGCCGACGCGCGTGAAGATGCGATCGCAGAGGCCGACCCGGGCGTGCTCTGCCGGGACGAACGAGCCGGTGTGCGCCAGCAGCACGATCAACGCGGTCTGGCGGATGAACGTGCTCTTGCCGGCCATGTTCGGCCCGGTAATCAGCGCCAGCGCCGGGCTCGCGGGCTCCGTCGCGCCCAGCGAAAGATCATTGGGAACGAACTCGCCTTCGAGCAGTTCGTCGAGCACCGGGTGCCGCCCTTGAGTAATCTCTAGCACCGGCTCATCAACCACGACGGGGCGCACCCACCGGCGAGCCGCGGCTTTGTCCGCAAAGCACACCAGCACGTCCAGCTCCGCCGCGACATCGGCAAACTTGGCCAGAGATGCCAGCTCCGCACCGGCGTCGCTGCACAGGTTCGCGAAGATCGCCTGCTCACGCTCCAGCGCCCGCGCCTCGGCGGTGCCGACCTTTTCCTCAAACGTCTTCAACTCCGGCGTGATGTAGCGCTCGGCGCTGGCGAGCGTCTGCCGACGCGAGAACTCTTCTGGCGCGCGGGTCGCCTGGGCCTTGGGCAACTCGATGTAATACCCAAAGACGCGGTTGTATCCGACCTTCAGGTTGGCCAAGTCGTGCTTGGCGATGAGCTGCGCCTGGTACTCGCTGAGCCAGTCGGTCGCGTTGGTCTGGAGTTGGCGGGCCTCGTCGAGCGCACGATCGACGCCCGGGCGGACGAGGCCGCCATCGCGCAGGTGCGAGGGCGGGTCGTCGACGCAGGTCGTGATGATGCGTTCGCCCAGCGGGCGCAAGCGGATCGCGGCGCTGACCAGCTCCGCGTGCCATGCTCCGAGCGCCACCGATGACGCCAGGGCCTCTGCAAGCTGCGGCGCCCGGGCGATCGAGAGGCCGAGGGCCGCCAGATCTCTGGGCGTTGCGCGCCCGACGGAGACTCGCGCGCCGATGCGGTGAACATCTTGCACGCCCGCGAGAAGCGAGCCGACCTTGGCCGCGAGCGAGCGATCGGTGACCAGCGCGCCCACGGCGTCCTGCCTGAGGGTGATCTGCTCCACATCGCGAAGCGGGCGACAGAGCCACTCGCGCAGCAGGCGCTTGCCCATGCCGGTGCGACAGGGGCATCCGCTGCCGCTGCCCAGGGCGGTGGTGCGCGAGGCGAAGACGCCCAGCAGCGAGCCCTCGCCGGCGTAGCCATCGCCTCGTGCGCCGCTTCCGGCGCTCATACCCGCGGCCCGGATCGTTCGATCCACCTCCAGCGAACGCAGCGACGCGCCGTCGACGATCAGCCCGCTGGACATCACCAGGCAGCGCGGCGGGCGCAGGTGGCCCAGCGCCTGCCGCGTGCAACTCCCGTTGACCGACAAGGCGCCCGAGGCCTGAGCGTCTGCGCCGGCATCCGTCGCGGCGCGCTCGCTGCCGACCTGCTCTGGCGCCTGCGTCGCGCGCAGGTATCGCACCAGCGCGCCAGCGGGCATGATCAACGGGTCTGTGTCGCTGAGGCCGAAGCCCGCGAGCGTTGCGACGCCATATTGCGCGAGCAGGCTCTCGCGGGCTTCTTCGAGGCGAAAGTGCCACTGGGCACAAGCCGTGGTGCTGGCGGAGCAGCCGCGCAGGGCCGCCGCGAGGCGCTCGGTGGGCGCGCCGGCGAGCGTCTCGGGATACAGCACCTCGCTGACGCCCAGGCGCGTGAGTTCGTCGCCGACGCTCGGGGCATCGACGTGCATCACGCTGAACTGCCCGCTGCCCAGCTCGACGACCGCGATCGCGACCAGGCCGTCGTCTCCTCTCGGGAAGCACACCGCCCCGATGCACGCGGCTCGATCGTCCGGCAGCAGCCCGTCATCCACCAGCGTCCCGGGCGTGAGCACGCGCGTGACGTTGCGCTCGACCAGCCCCTTGGCGGTCGCAGCGTCCTCCGTCTGCTCGCACACCGCGACGCGGAACCCGGCGCTCAGGAACTTCCGCAGGTAGTTCTCAAGCTGATGAAATGGCAGGCCCGCCATCGGAACGCCCGCGCTGCGCTGCGTCAGCGTCAGCCCGATCGCGCGGCTCGCCGTCACCGCATCCTCATCAAACATCTCGTAAAAATCGCCGATGCGAAACAGCAGGATGCACCCGGGGTGCAGCTTCTTGAAGCGGTAGTACTGACGCATCGCCGGTGTGTCACGCGGATTTGATGGCGCGGCGGGCACCCCCGGCGCGTCGCTGACGAGCTTCAACGTCGAAGGCGCGACGGCGGTGGGCTTGGTCGCCATGGGCGTTTCGCATGATACTCCGAGCCCCACGCCAGCCTCCGCAACCGACAGCCCGCCAAACCCCGATTCTACGACGGGGCGGACGGCGCGGACTACGCCCTCATCGAAGGACGCTCGCCAGCGCGCAGCGGTCTTTCACCATTGCAGGGTTGCTTGCGCCCACTTCTTTTCACGCCCGCCCAACTTTCACCCCATCGCTCAAACCGCCCTGGCTTTACCCGGCACACCCGGCGCGCTAAACTGCCCTCGACACGCCGCGCCGCGGCGCGATTTGGGGCGGTAGCTCAGCTGGTAGAGCGCGTCGTTCGCAATGACGAGGTCGAGAGTTCGATTCTCTTCCGCTCCACTCTTGGGAATGAACAGGCCTCGGTCATCCGAGGCCTGTTCACGTTTTGGGTGCGCGGCGGTGGGCCAGCCCTCGTGCCGCATTGTTGCGCACGCCGTTTGTTCAAGGGTTCGCACGCTCTTTCACCGCACTATCGATCTTTCACCCTTGGCAACCCCGTCGAGCCACGCGAGCATCGCTTCGGGCGATTTGTACCCGACCACACGGGCAAACTCCTTGCCGTCGTCTTTGAAGGCGATCATGGTCGGCATCGCTTCGATGCCTAGCCCTTCGGCGAGTTTCTTTTCCTTGTCAACGTCGAGCGCGACGACGATCGCGTTCTTCTCCAACCACTTGACGACCTTGTCATCACGCCACGTGGTCTTGTCCATGTCCTTGCACGGCCCGCACCACACGGCCGTCCCCTTCACGATGAACCACTTCTTCTCATCCTCCGCGGCCTTCTTCGCCTCGGCGTAGGGCCGCTTATCGAACACGGGCGGCGGATCACCGCCGGCGCGAGCGCTGCAAGCGTAAAGCAATCCAGCAAACACGAGTACGAGCGTAAGCCAAAGGGTCCGAATCATGGGCGGCTCCTGGGGTGGTAGACGGTGATCGTATCATTGCCCGTTCAACAGCGGGAGATGATGAAGATTCGCAGACTTCGACTGACGCCCGTTCGGGCCGCCGTTGCTCATGCAACGTGACTCATCAGGTTGCCCCACTTCCCGTCGCCTGTGAGCCCCAAGCAAGTAGAGATGTCGAACCCGTATGCCCACGACATCTCACGCGACAGTTTGGACCGCAGTGCGAAGCGTCAGCCTTGGTCTGCTTGTGGCGGCGGCGGGAATCGGCGGCTCGGACGTCTCGATGGCGGCGCTGACGGGCAGCCGCTTCGGGCTGATGCTCTTGTGGGCAATCGCCGCTGGGGCGTTCATCAAGTTCATCCTGAACGAGGGCGTGGTCCGTTGGCAGGTCGCCACTGGAGATACGCTTCTGGAAGGGGTCTGCCACCGATTGGGACCGGCCGCTCGAATCGTGTTCCTGGCCTACTTGCTGCCGTGGACGTTCTCGGTCGGTGCATCGGTCATGAGCGCCAGCGCCGCCGTCGCAAGCGCCGCGCTGACCGGCGAGAAGGGTTGGGCAGCGACCGGCGCCCCGGAACCCTCCGGATTGATGCAAGTCCTCCTGGGCCTTGGCCACAGTCTCGCCGCCGCTGGCCTTGTGCTCAGCGGGGGCTACGCCGTGTTCAAGCGCGTGATGGGCGTACTGACGATCGCGATGGTGCTCCTGGTGGTCGTCGCGGCTGTCCTGACCCGTCCTGATCTGAGCGCCGTGGTCGGCGCGGTCTTTGTGCCACGCCTGCCCTTAGGCGATCCCGAAGGCGTGCAATGGACCATTGCTCTCTTCGGCGGGGTCGGCGGCACGGTCACCATGCTCGCGTACGGCTATTGGATGCGAGAGGAAGGACGAAACCACACAGGGAATCAACCGTCGCCTCGCCGGTGGTCTTACCGGATCGACCTCGCCATCGCCTACAGCCTCACGGCGATTTTCGGGATTGCGCTGACGATTCTGTCCGCAGATGTCCCGGTCTATCCAAGCGGGGCAAACCTGTTCCAGGCGGTCGCGTCGCGCTTGGCCGAGGCCATCGGCCCGGCCGCTGGGTGGGTCTACCTGGCGGGCGCTTGGTGTGCCGTCTGCGCCTGCATGCTCGGAGTCTGGCAGTTCGTCCCGTTGCTCTTCGCGGATTTCATTCTCATCGGTCGCGCTCCGCTGGCTCAAGCAAATACGAATACTCCGCCGGATCAACGAAGGTCCATGAGCGATCTCTCCCGCACCCCTGCATACCGAGCCTATCTCCTAGGCCTCGCGACGCTTCCAGCGCTCGGCGTGTGGCTCGACTTCGCGGTTGTGCAGCGAGCCTTCGGCATCCTGGGTTCGATTTTTATTCCGCTGCTCGCCCTGGCCCTGCTGCTCATGAACAACCGCCGCGCCTGGGTCGGTCCGCACGTCAATGGCGTCCTCACCAATGCAGCGCTGGTCGCCGCACTCGCCGTCGCAATAACTGGCCTGACGATAGAGGGTGCTCGGCTGCTCTGGCGCTAGTGCTGGCGTCTCACCCGCTCCACTTCAACAATCCGCCCGGGCCACCCTCGCGCGACTTTCGCCTTCGCCTCGATCCAATCTCGCGCCCGCGCACGCGTAACCAACGCTCCTCCCCATCATCGAATCCGCACCCATGCACACGCCTGACACTTTTCGTTCGACGTTCGCCGCCGCGTTGCCTTATGCGCGATACCTGGAGACCGCCGAGCCGCACCAGCTCGCGGGGTGGAAGGCGTTTGATGCGCGGGTGACCCTGACCGATGCGCAGAAGAGCGTCTTGCAAAGTGTCAAGCGGCGCGTCAACATCCTGGTCATCTCCGGCACCTGGTGCGGCGATTGTGTGCAGCAATGCCCCATCCTCGCCCACTTTGAGCGCGCAATGCCCGCGGATGCCGCATCGCCCGACTCGCCCGGGATCGCGCTGCGATTCATTGACCGCGACGAGTTCGCCTCCTTCGCCACCCCCTTTAAGATCTGCGGCGGCCAACGAGTGCCCGCCGCGATCTTCCTCAATGAAGACTTCGAGTTCATCTCGCTCTTCGGCGACAAGACGCTCTCCCGCTTCCGCACCCTGGCCGCGAAGAGCCTCGGGCCCAGTTGCCCGCTGCCCGGAGCGCCGGTCCCTTCAGATGAGATCGCCGCGACGACGAGCGACTGGCTCGACGAGGTCGAGCGCGTCGCGCTGCTGCTTCGCCTGTCCGGACGGCTGCGTCAGAAGCACGCCGATTGAGTCGCGCGAAACTTGCAACGCCACGTCAATCAGCGGGGCTGCCGCCAAACGCCCATCGCGGGCCGAGTTCATACCATCGCGAGCATGAAGCCCCGCCAGATCGTCCTTTACGCGACGTTTGTTCTGCTCCTCGGCGTCGCGATCGGGCGGCTGCCGCAGATGCTGGCCCGATTCTCTGATGATGACGCGTGGGCCGGGGCGCTGGACGACACCCGCCGCCTGATCCGCGATAAGTACGTCGAGCCCGTTGACGAGAAAGCGCTGATCCGCGCCGGGATCGAGGGGATGGTCGGCTCCCTCAACGACCCGTACACCGAGTTCGTCGCGCCCGCCGACGAGGCCTCGTTCGAGCAGGCGCTCACCGGCAAGTACGCTGGCATCGGCGCTCGCATCGATGTCAGCGCCGGCACGCTGCAAGGCGTAGCCATTCAGACCCCCATGGAGGGCTCGCCCGCGCTGGCCGCGGGGCTGCGCCCGGGTGATCGCATTGTCGAGATCGAGGGCTCCAGCACGCTGGGCGAGCCGTTTGACTCAAGCATCGCGAAGCTCAAGGGCGAGCCGGGGACAGCCGTCACCGTGCGCGTCCGCCGCCCGGTGTGGGATGCCCGCGCGCTGGAATCGGTCCCGCTGGTGGACAACGTGCTGGACCCGCGTCGCCTGCCCACGCCCGCGCTCAGCGATCCATTCCCGCTCACCATCACCCGCGCCGCCCTGAGTGACCGTTCGGTCAAGGGCCTGTACTTTGACAACGTCCGCAGCGAGTGGTCGTTTGACATCGCTCAGGGCGACCAGCGCGTCGCCTACATCCGCATCGAGCAGTTCACCGACCGCACCGCGGCGGAGTTCAAAGCCGCGCTCCTGGCCGCCGGCGCGATCGGCCCGTCGGGAGATCCGCGCCTGCCCCGGGCGCTGGTCATTGACGTGCGCGACAACCCCGGCGGCCTCTTGAATCAAGCGGTCGAAGTGGCGGATCTGTTCCTGAGCGAGGGCGTGATCGTCTCCACGAAGCGGCGCGGAACCACCGGCCCAGCCGCACCCCCGACCGTCGCCGAAATCACCCGCGCTGACGCCCAGGCCATCGTGCCCGCCTCGCTGCCGGTGATCATCCTGATCAACGAGCGAAGTGCGAGCGCCAGCGAGATCTTCGCCGGCGCGCTGAAGGACAACGGGCGCGCGATCGTGCTCGGGCATCGGTCCTTCGGCAAGGGACTGGTGCAGACGATCGAGCCGCTGCCGACGCTCCCGGGCGCTTTGCTGAAGCTGACCGAGCAGCGCTTCTATCTGCCGGGCGGGCAGATGATCCATCGCATCACCAACGCGACGCAATGGGGCGTGGACCCGACTCCGGGCTACGAGGTAGAAAACGACGAGGCGACCGGCGAGCTGGGAGCTTCCATCAGCGCCGCGCTCGACATCATCCGCCCCAAGCCCAGTGCTTCCTCACCTGCCGACGCACGCTCGCTCGGCGACGCCAAACTCGGCGCGCTGTTTGCAACCCTGATCGGGCCTGACGCGTGGTCAACGCCGCAGCGCATCAAGGATCGCATCGGCGACGCGCAGCTCGCCGGCGCTGTTGAGGCGATCAACAAGCGGCTCGCCGCCAGCGAAGGCGGCGGCGGTGGCGGCGGAGTGCAGTGGGTTCCGCTCAAGGCGCCGCGGGCAAACTCGCCGCCGGTGCTCACCGCCGGCGATCGCGAGCGCCAGGTGCTCGAACGCACGCAGGTCGAGATTCGCGCCCAGCTCGCACGCCTTGAACAGCGACTCACACAGCTCCGCACGCCGCCCGGCACTTCTAACGCGCCCGCGCCCGCCAACCCTCCAACTCCCCCACCGCCCGCGCCATCAGCGCCCGAGACGCCACGATGACGCCCGCCGACCAACTCCAACCGCGTGACGCGGGCGGCGCGAACGCGCCCGAGCGTTCGCTCGTGCTCGGCATCGAGAGCAGTTGCGACGAGACCGCCGCCAGCGTCGTAGATCGCGGCACGCGCGTGCTCAGCAACGTCATCGCCAGCCAGCACGATCTGCACGCGGAGTATCGAGGCGTGGTTCCTGAAATCGCCAGCCGCGCACACGCCGAGCGAATCCTGCCCGTAGTCGAGGCCGCCCTGCGCGAAGCGGGCGTGAGCGCGCGCGACCTTCGCGCCATCGCGATCGGCAACCGCCCGGGCCTCATCGGCTCGCTCCTGGTCGGCGTCGCCGCGGCCAAGGCCCTGGCGTGGTCTCTCAACATCCCGCTCGTCGGTGTCGATCACGTGCAAGCCCACATGTACGCCGGGTTTCTCACCCGGCCATCCGACGCGCCCAGCACTGGCCCTTCCATCGATCACGCCTTCCCCGCGCTCGGGCTCGTCGTCAGCGGCGGGCACACCGCCCTCTACCGCCTCGATTCGCCGACCAGCGTGCAGCGCCTCGGATCAACGCGCGACGATGCCGTGGGCGAGGCGTATGACAAGATCGCCGCGCTGCTTGACCTGCCGTTCCCGGGCGGGCCGATCGTGGACCAACTCGCTCAGCAGGGCGACCACACGCGCTTCGATCTGCCGGTCTCACGCCTCGAACGCCACTCGCTTGACTTCTCGTTCTCCGGCCTCAAGACCAGCGTTCTCTACACTCTGCGCGGCGTCCCCTCCCACAACGGGCGCGGCGGCACTGCCCCCATGGACCGCACCGAGCAAAACGTCCGCGGCCTCTGCGCCGCGTTCCAGCACGCCTGCTCCCGCGCCATCATTCTCAAACTCGAACGCGCCATCGAGCAACACCCCGACTGCGCCACGCTTTTAGCCGGGGGAGGCGTCACCGCCAACTCACTCCTGCGTTCACGCTTGGGCGAGCTTTGCGCACGCTCGGGCCTCCGCCTGGTCATCCCCGCGACGGAGTTCTGCCTTGACAACGGCGCGATGATCGCGGGCCTGGGCCAGCACACCCTGGCGCAGCGCGACTGGGCCAGCGATCCGCTCAGCATCTCGGCATCGGCGTCGTCGACGACGATCGCCTGATCGTCCGGGGCCTTCCATCCTGCGCCGCTCGCGCCGCGATCAGCCAGGCTCAACGAATCTGCACGACGATGGGTTGGCCGTCAGCGCCCAGCCCGCTAGCCGCCGGCTGATCATCGGCGCGCAGCACCAGGACGCTGACCGAGCGCTGCGGGCGCGCCATCTGCCCCTCGGTCTTGAGGATCGACACCGTGACCTTGTCGCCCTCCTGCTTGGCCTGATACGTCGTCAGCAGGTACTCGCCCTTCTGATAGCCGAAGCCGTCGCCGGCGTCCTCGTACAACGTGCCGGTCGCCTGCCCGCGCGTGTCTAGCGAGACCACCAGCGTCAGCGGGTCCAGCGGCTTCTCGCTCGAGTATTCCATCACCGGCCCCAGCGTGATAATCCCGCCCTCGCGCACCCGCAGCTCCGGCAGGTCCGGGTGATTCGCCTCGCCTACCAGCTCGACCTTGCGCCACACGCCCTTGGGAAGGATCGGCGTGCGCGAGCGGTCCGGCATCATCTGCGGGATTACCAGCAGGTCGCTGCCAAGGAGAAACGTGTCGTCCTCGCTTCGCAGCGCCGGGTCCTTCGGGTCCGCAAAGAACGAAGGTCGCATCACCGGCACGCCCGTCGTGCTCGCCTCGCGGAACAGCGTGTAGAAATACGGCAGCAACCGATATCGCCGCTGCAGCGCCAGCTTGCACGCTCGCTCCACCTCCGGCCCGAACGACCACGGCTCCTTCTGAATGTTCCCCTTGCCCGTGTGCCCGCGGCTGAAGGGCAGCAGCGCCCCAACCCCCATCCAGCGCGCAAAGTGCTTGCCCCGTGACTCCGCGTTGCCCGGCCCGTTGCCGTTGAACCCGCCGATGTCCGGGCCCGCGAACGGCTGGCCCGACAGCCCCAGGTTCAACGCCATCGGCACCGAGTGCTCAAGGTCAAACCACGTCGCCGAGTTGTCCCCCGTCCACGTCGCGGCGTACCGATGGCTCCCTAGAAATCCCGCGCGCGTCAGCACAAACGGACGCTTGGTCGGGTTCGTCGCCAGGATGCCTTCGTACGTCCCCTGCGCCATCAGCGCGCCGTACACGTTGTGAAACCGCGCGTGCGTCCCGGGCGTGATGAGCACCGGCTCGACGCCCGGCCCCGACGAATACATCCCGCCCCGATGCTGGTTGTCCTCGGGCATCGTCTTTGACGCCACCGCGAACACCGCCGGCTCGTTCATGTCGTTCCACACCCCGTCAATCCCCACCGCCATGAAGTCCTTGTACAGGCCCGCCCACCACGTCCGCACCTTGTCTGACGTGTAATCCGGGAACACGCAGTTGCCCGGCCACACCGCGCCCACGAACGTCTCGCCCTTGTTGTCCTTCACCTCGAAGCCCTGCTCGAGCATCTGGTCCGCGACGAAGAACCCCTTTTCTTTCTTGATCCCCGGATTGATCATGTAGATCGTGCTGAATCCCATTGTCTTCAGGTCCGCGTTCAGCTTCTTCGGGTCCGGGAAGAGCGTCGAATCGAACGTGAAGGCGCGAAACCCCCTCATGTAGTCGATGTCAAACCAGATCACGTCGCACGGAATGTCGCGATCGCGAAAGTTCTGCGCGATCTCGCGCACCGTCGCCTCCGGAAAGTACGAGTACCGGCACTGGTGATACCCGATCGCCCACTTCGGCGGCAGCGGCATGTTCCCCGTCAACTCCATCAACCCCGTCGAGACCTCCTCCGGCTTGGCGCGATCGACCACGTAGATCGCGGCCGCGTTCCCCTCGCTGGTGAACTCCACTGCGCCATGAAGGTTGATGACCGTCCGCCAGGTCGTGTCCAGCAGGATGCCCACGCTCGTGCCATCCGGACGCACCGCCAACACCCACGGGTGGCTCTGGTAGAGCGAGGGCGACGTGATGTCGTAGCCGTACGCATCGGTGTTCCAGAGCGTTACGGTGTGCCCGTTGCGCAAAAGCGGGCCGGACACCTCACCCGTCGCGTAGTACGAAGTGCCTGCCGGGAAATCAATCCGCACGCGATGGCGCCCGTCCTTCAACTTCTCAAACAGCGGCTTGACCGCGTAGTTGTTCGGCAGCTCGCGCGACTTGGCGAACACGCGCTTCAGCGCGATGCTCGCGACGCTGTCCTTGTCGGTGAAGTGCCCCGGATAAAACCGCGCCACCGGCTGACTCGTGCCCTCGATCAACTCGCCACGCCCCGCCACCGGCTCGCCCAGCGCCACGCTCGCACCCGCACACGCCACCAGAAGGAACGCGACGGACCGGGGAAACGAAAGAATCGGCATGGTGCACACCCTGTAAATGTCGTGATTGACGCGCAGCGCGGCACTGCCCGCAAACGCAAGACCCGAGTATACGCAAACGCAATCGAATCAACTCGGCTCGCACTCGCCCCTTGAGCCACCCCTGGCCGCTGTTCCCCCCCCTCCCCACCCCCGGCCTTACTCCAGCACGCGCTCGTGCTCCAGCCGATGCACAACCGCGCCAGCCCCCAAATGGCTCGACATCAGCCGCACGCCCTCGATCGCGATGTCGCCAACTTCGCCCGCCCGCAGCTCGTCATCAACCACCGGCGCCGCCCGCTGAATGTCATACCGCGCCAGCGTGAAATGCGGCACAAACGCCCGCTTGCGATCCTCCACCTTCGCTAGCCGCTGCGCCAAGCGCCGCTGAATCTCCATCAGACCCGCCGGCGCATCGGTCAGCATCGCCAGCACCCGCGCCGGCTTGTTGAGCGGGAGCGTCGCCAGGCGCGACGGTCGGAGAGCAAACCTGCGAAACCCCGCCGCCGCCCGATCGACCGACTCGATCACCTCGGCCATCCGCTTGACCGGCGTATCGCCGATGAACACCAGCGTGCAGTGTACCTGATCGACCGGTGCCATCTTCGCGCCCTCGGGCAGTGTCACACGCTGCACCCGCGCGAGCATCGCCGATGCCTCGGGCATCGCCGGATACACCGCGACAAACAGGCGCACACTCGTCGCGCCGCGCTGAGCCGACTTCTTCTCTCTGGCCTCCCGCATCACATGCCTCCAATCGCACGCCAGCCCGCCCGCGCACGCGCACGCACGCATCCGCTCGCCACCGCTTCCCCGGCGTCACTCAATAGTTCGGCGTCGGTGCCCGGAAGCTCGAAAAGTCGATCGACCGGAAGTACTCGATCGTCTGCTTCAGCCCCTCGCGAAGCTGCACCGTCGGCTCCCACCCCAGGCGCGCCCGCGCCAGCGTGATGTCCGGCTGGCGCTGGCTCGGGTCGTCCGCCGGCATCGCGCGATAGACCAGCTCGCTCTTGCTGCCCGTCAACTCGATCACCGTCCTGGCCAGCTCCAGCATCGTGAACTCCACCGGGTTGCCAAGATTCACCGGGCCGATGAAGTCATCCGGCGCATCCATCATGCGGTTGATCCCTTCGATCAGGTCGCTGACGTAGCAGAACGAGCGCGACTGCTTCCCCGCGCCGAAGATCGTGATCGGCGCGTTCTCAAGCGCCTGGCGGATGAAGTTGGACACCACGCGTCCGTCAAAAGGGTGCATCCGCGGGCCGTAGGTATTGAAGATCCGCACCACGCGGATGTTGACCTTGTTGTGACGCTGGTAGTCAAAGAACAGCGTCTCCGCCGCGCGTTTGCCCTCGTCATAACACGCACGGGGGCCGATCGGGTTCACGTTCCCGCGATAGCTCTCCGGCTGCGGGTGAACCTCCGGATCCCCATACACCTCGCTGGTCGAAAACTGCAGCACCTTCGCGCGGCAGCGCTTGGCCATCCCCAGCACGTTGATCGCCCCCATCACGCTCGTCTTCATCGTCTTGATGGGGTTGTACTGGTAATGCCCCGGCGCCGCCGGGCACGCCGCGTTGTAGATCTCGTCCACCTCCAGCCACAGCGGGTGCGTCACGTCGTGCCGGATGAACTCGAAGTTGGGCTTGCCCAACAGATGCACGATGTTGATCTTCTGGCTGGTGAACAGGTTGTCCAGGCAGATCACGTCGTGACCCTGCCCGACCAGCCGATCACACAGATGTGAACCAAGAAACCCGGCGCCGCCGGTGACAAGGACACGCTTACAGGTGCTGGGCAATGCGGGCCTCCACGCTCAGGGGTGCGAAGCCGAGGATAGCGGGGGCGAGGGGAGATGGGTGCGCCGATGGACGAGTCCGCCGCGGCTCGCTCACTCGGGAATAACCAGCTCAAGCCCGGCCTTCAGCTTCGCCGGGTCGCTCAGCACGCCGGGGTTCGCCTCGATGATCTTCTGATAGAGCGTCGCCTTGCCGTAGAACTTCTTGGAGATCCCCGACAGCGTGTCGCCCGGCTGCGTGACATACGTCTTGCTCGCGCCGCTCAGTGCCCCGCCCGCGGGCGACGCCTTCTCGCCCCCCGCTGGCGTTGCCAGCGGCGCATCGGCGGGCCCGAGCGTCACCACCTTGCCCTGGATGTTCGTCGGATCCTTCGCAATCCGCAGCACCGTCCGCCCCACGATCAGCTTGTTCGGCGTCACAAACGGGTTGGCCCGGGCCACGCTGTCGCCCCACTTGCTGTCGCCATACACCCGCCTGGCGATCGCCCCAAAGCTCACATCGCCCTTCTGGACCGTGTACTCGCTGAACTCCGGCAAGATATTGACCGTCCGCCTCACCGGCGTGGGGCTCGGGATCGGCTTCGGCGCACCATTCTCACCCAAAACCGCTGGCACCCGCATCGTCGGCACGTCACGCATCAACGGCTCAACCACCGACGGCTGATTCCGCGATCCCAAATCCACCGCCACCAGCGGCGGCGACGACGGCTGAAAACTCACGCCCCGTGGCCCGGTGGTAATCGGCGACCCCGAAAGGTCCACGTCTGTCGGTCGATGCAGCCAGAACGCCGCCCCCCATACCGCAAGCAGCAGTGCCAGGACAACGACGACTTTTCGGGGGTTGCTCGGGACCATCATTCACAATCCGTGTGGCGCAGGAGTGTACGACGAATCCATCGGCAACTCTTCGCAAACTACCCACCCTTTGAACAAGTTGTCGATAACCTCGCGTCCGCGCAGCCGCGCCAGCCCTCCCGGGCGTCACACACGCACCTCGACCTCGCCCCGCTCCTCACCGCCGCAACGCCAAGCCGCCTCAGGCCGGCACCGCCGTCGGCCGGCGGTCCGTCGCGAGCGCCGTCGGGTCTGACGAGCGCGACCAGACGATCGGGGCCGCGATGGCCACCGAGGAGTATGTCCCCGCGATGACGCCCACGATGAAGCAGTAGGCAAACGACCGCAGCGCCTCGCCGCCCACCACATACAGCACCAGCGACGCGATCAGCACGGTCGTGCCGGTCATGATCGTGCGGCTGATAGTCTGGTTGATCGAGGCGTTGATGAGCGAGCGCGTCGCATAAGGCAGCTTACCGCGGTTCTCGCGGATGCGGTCCATGATGACGATCTTGTCGTTGAGTGAATAGCCGAGGATCGTCAGCACCGCCGCGATGACGTTCAGGTCGATCTTGAACGGCAGCAACCCGATGGTGTTGCTGACACCCGGCGCCGCCCTAAACAGATACTCCGCCACCGCGATCGCGCCCAGCGTCAAAATACAGTCGTGCAGCGTCGCAATCATCGCGGCGACCGAGTACCGCAGCGAGCTGAACCGCACCCATACGTAGATCACGATCAATACCGTCGACAGGATCACCGCCGCGATCGCCTGCGCTTGGAACGTGCGCGCGATCGACGCGTCAAACCGCTCGATGCCGGCGAACGACGCGGACCGCGCCACCGCCGCCTTGACCAGCGCCCACTCCTCGACCCGCAGTTCGTCGTTCCAGCGCCGCTGGCCCTCGGAATCCTTCAGATAGTTGCTGTTGTCGTCGCGCACCAGCAGCACCGCGCTCTCGACACTCGTCGGCGTCCCTTTCACCACCACAAACTTGTGCGGGCGCGTCAGCGTCTCGGCAAACTGTCGATCCGATCGCAACGCCCGCAAGCGCTCTTCAAGCGACGTCAGCGTCGGCCTCGTGGGCCCGATGTTCTCAAGCAAAATCGCCGCCCCGCCCAGGAACTCCGTCATGTCCACGCGCGCATTCAACCGCGGCACCAGATCAATCAGATTCGGCACCACGATCGGCACCATCGGCGCTCGGTCCGCCTGCGTCACCTCAAGCTCCGAGCCCGTGAACGTCAGCGGAGTCACCTGATCCAGCAACCCCTCGAACGCCTTCGAAAATGCCTCGGACACCACCGCGTTGTCCGTCAGCGTCGTCTGGATCACGAACCGGCCCGAGCGATTCTGAGCATCGGGATACACCACCAGCACCTGCGTATCAGCCAGCTCGCGCAGCCGCTCGGGGTCCATCGCGACCACCGCCCTGATGCGCTCTTGAATCTCCGCGCGCGACGCGGTCGTCGGCAGGCCCGTCGCCGGATCGTTGCGGAGCTGGATGGTCACGCGCGTGCCGCCGCGGAACACCGTATCCAAAATGTCTACCCCGCGACCGAAGAGCGCCACCAGGCTGGCGATGAGAAGCACGCCGGATATCGTAAAGAAGATCGGCGACAGCCGCATCCAATCAAACTTGAGCGTCAGCAGACGCTGCACCGCCGGCACCGCCATCGGCAGCATCGAGACCTTCTTGACACGCAGCTTGTCCACCATGAAGAAGTAGAAGATGCGTGTGACGTAGAGCTGGCAGAAGAGCGTCGTCACCACGCCGATGGACATCGTGATCGCGAAGCCGCGGATCTCGGGCGTGCCGGTGAAGTACAGCACCACCGAGGTGATCAAGTGGGTGAGGTTGCCGTCAAGGATCGGCGCTAGGGCCCGGTTGTACGCCATGCGCACCGCGACGCGCAGCGGCTCGCCCTTGACCAACTCTTCTCGCAATCGCTCGTAGATCAGCACGTTGGCATCAACCGCCATGCCGAACGCCAGAACCACCCCCGCGATGCCCGGCAGCGAGAACGTCGCCTTGTTGAACGCCATCACCGCCAGCAGCAGCAGCAGGTTGATCGCCAGCGCAAACGTCGCGATCACCCCGCCGGAGAAGTAATACATGATCATGAAAGCCGAGATCAGCGCGAACGCCAGAACTCCGGCGTACATGCCGCGCGCCAGATTGTCGCGCCCCAGCTCCGGCCCGATGACCGTCTCGCTGATCGGCTCCGGCGACAACTTCGCAGTCATCGAGCCCGCCGAGAGCACGCGCACGATGTAGTTGATTTCCTCTCTCGAGAAGCTGCCCGAGATCTGCCCGCTGGAGCCGATGCGGCTCTGCAGCGTGGGGGCCGTGTACACCTCGTCATCCAGCAGCACCGCCATCGCCTGCCCGACGTTCAACCCCGTGAGCTTGCTCATCTCAGGCCCGCCCACCGCATCCATCTGGAACGAGATCGAGTCGCGCCCCAGCTCGTCCTTCGCCGCCCGCGCGCCCGCCAGACCCCAGTTGTTCTCCGCCTGCGTCAGGCGTTTGCCCGGCTCATCATGCAGCAAAAGATAAGTCGAGCCGTCCGGCCCGCGATCACCCACCAGCTGATACCGGCCCGCAAAGTACGAGCCCGGATCTCCAAACAGCATCGCCGCGTCTTGCGGCGTCTCGTACCAGCCGTCCTCCTTGTTGATCTTGTACCACCGCACACTGGTCGACTTCACCGCACGCGGCCCGCCCCCCCGTAGCTCCTGCCGCAAGCGCTGCTCGTCCCCCACCGCCCCCGGTCGCACCGCGATCCGGAACGTCAGCACGCCCGCCCCACGCATGATCCGCTTCAGGTCCGCCGGGTCGTCCAGCGTCAAGCGGTTCTTCTCAAACTCATTCCACTTCGCAATTACTTGCGTGATCGCGTCCCTCGCGCCCGGGTTCGCCGCCAGCACCGCCTCCACCGCACGCTCGCGCGGGCTCGGGAAGCTCTCGAACTTCTTCGACTCGATGCTCTTGAAATGCTTGCGCGTGTTCGGCAGCTCCAGCGCCCGGCGCACCGCCGTCGGGCTCGCCCCCGCCGATCCGATCGCCTGCATCGCTTTGCCGAAAGCAATCTCCGCGTCCGCCAGCGGCATCGCGGCTGCTCGAAGCTCCCCCTGCGCCTTGGCCAGCTCGATCTCCGCCGCCTGCTTGGCCTCCTCCGTCTTCGCGCTGGCGACATCCGCCGCTCGCGCATCGGCCAGCCGCTCCGCCGCCTCATACGGCTCCTTCAACCCCGTCCGCCTGTCATACGCATCCACGGCGCTCGTGAGCTGCGCCATGCGCGCCGCGTCCCCGCCGCCGATCTTTTCGATTTCCGCCGCCCGATCCGCCGACGCCAGCTTCAGGGCCGCCTCCAGCCGCCCGATCGAGTCCGGCGCATCGCCCAGCTTTGCCAGCTCGCGCTCAAAGTCCGCCTTCAACGCCTTCACGCGATCGTTCGGCAGCGGCATCGTCACTTCGATGCGGTCGTCGCCGACCTTCGTCAGTGTGATCTCAAGCAGGCCGCTCGGATCGATGCGCCGCTGCAAAAGATTCTTCAACCTCGCCATCGTGTCCGGCGCGTCCGTCGGCTTCAGCTCGACCTGATACACCAGCGTGGCGCCGCCGTTGAGGTCCTTGGCCCGTCTCAGCGTGGTCTCCGGGGGCACGATCTGCCACACCGACCAGATGATGATGATCAGGACAATGATCGCGTGCATGAGCAGTCGTTGCATGTGTGCTTGAGTCCGAGAGAGTTGAATCGTTGATGCCCGGCCGTCGTCCGTGCCGTCCCGAATGGCCTTGATCTATCGGCCCGTACTAACCCCGTCGCCCATCCCTCACCCGCCCGCCGAGCGCCTTACACGCCCGCCTTTGCCCCCGCGCCGTTCGGCTTTCCTTCCGTCTGCGACGCCGCCCCACCCCCGCCACCGTTCCCACCGCCACGACGACCCTTATCCAACACCGACACAATCGCGCCGCGGCTGAACCGGATCCGCGTGTTGCTGCTCTCATCCACCCGCAGCACCACCTCATCCTCACGCAGCTCCGCGATCGTCCCGATGATCCCGCCCGACGTCTGCACCTTGTCGTGCGTCGACAGCCCGGCCATCAGCTCCGCACGCTTGGCCCGCTCCTTGCGATTGGTTCGCCACGACGTGATCAGCAACACCGCCAGCAGCGCCACCGGCAGAAGCATGATCATCGCGCTGCTTGACATCCCCGAGCTCGTCGGCGGCAGCGGCTGCGCACCGCTCGCCACCGGCATCGTGCCGGGCGCTCCGCTTGTCGTGCTCGTCGTCGCGCCAGGAATTCCCTGCGCCCCGATATTCTCAGTCCGCGCCGCGGGCGCAGGCGCCGCAGGTGCCGCAGGTGCCGCAGGTGCCGGACCTTCCGGCAGTGCGCCGGCGGTCGGAAGGTTCTGGCCCAAAGTCAGAAAGAAGTGTACAGGCTGCGTCATATTCAGGTATCTCAAATGGCCGCGCGGCAGCAAAAAGCCGCTTGGCAGTGAAAAAACACACGAGGTACTCGACGCAGCACCCGCCGCGCCGCCTGCCAAACCGCCGGCAAGCCTGTATGTTAGGCGGGATTCATCGCCCGAAGGCCCTCACGCGCGACCGGCCACCGCATCACCAACCCCTCCCAGTCATCCGTCCGGATCGTCCCTCGCAGGTCCGCCATGAACCGCTGAAAGTGTCGCAGGTTGTGCAACGTCACCAGCATCGGCCCCACCATCTCATCCACCATGAACAGATGCCGCAAGTACGCGCGGCTGAAATGCCCAGCCCCCGCTCCCCCAACCGCCCCCGCTCCTCCGCCCACGCCTTCCAGTCCCCCAGCCCCGCACGCCACACAATCGCACCCCACCTCAATCGGCCCCGCATCCGCCGCGTACTTCGAGTTCCGCAGCCTGATTGACCCCGTCGACGTGAACGCACTCGCGTTCCGCCCGTTGCGCGTCGGCAGCACGCAGTCGAACATGTCCACCCCGCTCAGCACCGCCGCGAGGATATCGCGCTCATAGCCCACGCCCATGAGATACCTGGGCTTGCCATCGGGCATCAGTGGCGCCGTGTGCCGCACCACGCTCATGATCTCTTCAAAGCCCTCGCCCACCGCGACGCCGCCGATCGCGTATCCCGGCAGCTCAATGTTCGTGATCCGCTCAGCGGACCACGATCGACGCTCAAGGTCCGTCCCGCCCTGGATAATCCCAAACAGCGCCTGATCGCTCGAGCGCTGGTGCGCCCGCTTGCACCGCTCCAGCCACGCGACCGTGCGCTCGTTGGCGACGCGCAAGCGCTCCTGATGGTCATACGCCTTCGCGCGTTTCGTGTCGCGCTTGATCGCGCGAACCAAGCGCGGATCGGGCCGGGCCGCCTCGCGGCTTTGCCCCCGCCCCGCGCCGCCCCCATCATCCCCATCACCCGCCGGTGCCAGAGCGTTCACGTCCGATGGCGGGCAGTCATCAAACGCCATGATCACATCCGCGCCCAAGTCATTCTGCACCTGGATCGCGCGCTCCGGCGATAACTCGATCATCGCGCCATCGACGATGCTCTTGAACGTCACACCCTCATCGCTGACGGTGTTCAGGTCCGCCATCGAGAACGCCTGATACCCGCCGGAGTCGGTCAGGATCGGGCGGTTCCAGTTCATAAACGCGTGCAGCCCGCCCATCTGGCGCACTCGCTCAGGCCCGGGCCGCAGCAGCAGGTGATATGTGTTCGCCAGACAAATCTCTGCGCCCGTGCTCGCCAGTTGCGAGGGCAAGACGCCCTTGACCGTCGCACGCGTGCCCACCGGCATGAACGCCGGCGTCTGAAAATCTCCATGAGGCGTACGCACGCGCCCCGTCCGGGCGCGCGACTTGATTGAGCGATGCTCGATCAGCAGTTGAACAGCCATCAGATGCGCCCCACGCCAGCCGGCCGTCGGTCAACCGACGCTTCAACCCGGCACGCGGAACTCCTCCCACTTGCCCTGCATGTGCCGCATGATCGTCCCGCTGGAGACGTACATCACCTGCTCAGCGATGTTGGTGCAATGATCAGCAATGTTCACGCAGAACAGCGCCGTGTCGTGCAGCGCGCTGGCCAGATCCACCGGCATCGTCTGCGCCCGCACCTGCTGCTGAATGTCGCGCACCAGCGCCGACTTGAACGCCCCCACCGTCGTCTCGCTCATGAGCACCACCCGCGCCAGCTTCGGGTCCATCCGGTCCAGGCTGTTCACGCTGTCCCGCAAAATCCCCACGCACGAGTTGCTCAACACCCTGAACGTCTGCGGCGGCTCGGCCCCAGCCCCCGACCCGCATTGCCTGAACACGCTCGCCTCGCTCGCAATGCTCACGCCCACGTCCGCGATCCGCTCCAGCTCGTTGTTGATCTTCACGATCGTCAGCACCGTCCGCACCTGACGCTCATCAAGCTGCGCCCCCTCTTTACACGCATCGGTCAGCAGCGACACCGCCGCGCGCTCAAGCTCGACATCCACCCGGTCGATCGCCTCATCCAGCGCCACCGCCCGCGCCGCGGCCTCAGCCTCACGCGAAAAGATCGCGTTGAACGACGCCTCCACCATCTGCTGAACCTGCCACCCTTGCTTCACAAGGCCGCCCTTGAGCGTCTCCAGCCGGGCCGTCATCATTTCCTGGGTCAGCGGCATGCTTCGTGTCATCCTCGT
>JBBQMD010000042.1:0-25287 GCA_038328575.1 Phycisphaerales bacterium
GCGGAACTCGCGGGGTGATGACCTTCCGCCGACTGAAGGCCGATCGCCCGGTACGCCCGCGCAACAATCTCGCACGTTTCCTCGGCCGCCACCACCAGCATGCGCTCCGACGTCCCAGCTCGGATCCGCAATGAGGCCAGCGCGAGCGCATCAAGCCCCGCAGTCCGCGTTCCGATGATCGTTTGGCACGAGCCTTTCAATCCCAAGGTCGTGCTGAGGTGCGCAGCCCCCGCATTAGGAACCCCCTCGGCGAACAGCACCGGGTTCGCGGTCAGCGCGCCCTCTTTGACGATCTGGGCGTAGTAGTCGCTGCAGAAGCACGCTGAACCGTGCATGCTTCCAAGGATCGCCGACATGGCCGCGACGCTGGCCGGAAGGTCGGCAAGGCCAGCGTCGCGCACCGCCATCGAGCCCGCCGCGAGGGTGTATTTCACGTACTGGCTCAGCCGGCGAGTGCGGCGCAGGTTCACATACTCCGCAAGCGCCGCGTCTTCGATCGCTGTCCCCGCCCACGGTCCCCCGTGTACGACCCGATCAACAAACGCCGCATGACCAACCGCGCCCGGCAGCACAACACCCACTCCGGTGATCCACACGTCCATTGGCGCATGGACCGGGTACATCGGTGCGGAACGCCCCGGCTCTGCCAATACAACGCACGTGTTGGCACCGCCAAATCCGAGCGAGATGTTCAGCGTGCTGCCGACGTTCCGCTCCACCGATCGACCGCACGACACACGGAGCCCGTCGTACTCGATCTCCTCGGCGTTCACGTTCGGGCACCCGGGCACCAGCCCATCGCGGAGCGCCATGCTGGAGAGCACCAGCTCCACTGCGCCCGCGCCGCCCAGCGTGTGGCCCAGGAAACTCTTGAAGCCGACCACCGGTACTTGCGGGAGCGAATCGCCGAGCAGGCTTTTGAGAGCTGCCGCTTCTGCGGCGTCGTTGTCGGGCGTGCCCGTCGCGTGGGAAGCGATCATCCCCAGTTGCTCGGGCCGGATGTTTGCACGCTGCAACGCCCGGGTCATCGCCGCCAGCGCGCCGGCACCTTGCGGGTGCGGATGCGTCAGGTGGTGCGCATCGGCGGACTCGCCGAACCCCGCCAGACACGCGCGAACTGTTGCGCCGCGTCGGGCCGCGGCGTCGGCGCGCTCGAGCACCACGATGCCGTATCCCTCTGCAACCTTGATCCCCTGGCGCCCGCGACAGAACGGGCGCAGCGGCCCCTGGGCAATCAATCGGAGCGAGTTGAACCCCGCCCAGGAATACTCGCTGATCGTGTCGTACCCACCGGCAACGACCAGGTCGGCCTGGCCGGTCTCCAGCAAAGTTAGTCCCAGCGCGATGGCACCCAAGCTCGACGAGCAGGCCGAGCAGGTCGTGAACGCGCCGCCCTCCAGAGCGAGCCCGTCGAACGCCGAACTCGCTGTCGCCCCGGCGAGAAACGAACCGAGCTCCGAGAGCTCATCGGTGCGCAAATAGCGTCCACCAGCCCTGATGCCGTGCAGCGTTGTTCCCAGCACTGCGCACCCTCGGACCGGCGCATACTGCTCGCCGGGAGTGAGCCCGGCATCGCGGAGCGCGTGCTCGACGGTCCATCGCAGGTACCTCGCTTCACGGGCCAGATCGGCTCGATAGGAGTTCGGCAGATCCGCGACCTGGCCGCCGATGCTCCCGGGCGGAAGCACCGATTCGACATCCGGCATTGGAGCCATGCCGCACTTGCCAGCGAGAACATTCGCCCAGATCGTTTCGGCATCGACGCCGAGACACGCAGCCGCTGCAACGCCGGTGACAACGATCGCGTGGCTCGCCGCTTTTAATGGGGATGGCTCACGCATGCGCGGCATCTTCCTCGAACGCCGCGCCGAGGGCGAGCCACTGCCGCGGATGCTTCGCGACCATCGACTCGATTGAGCGTGCGACCGCTAAGACCGACGGGTCGCTGGCAGCGGTCCCGCCCGCTCCGGGGTTGATCGCCGGAAACAGGTGTACCGCGAACCCTCCAGTCCTCAACCGTACGGTGAAGACGGGAACGATCGGACTGCCTGTCATGCGGGCCAGACGTACCGCACCGGTTGGCACGCGCAAGTGCCCGTGCAAGAACGGCACCACTTCCGAGCGTTGCCCCGGCATCGCGCGGTCCGCCTGCATCACCACCACGTCGTCGTTGAGCAGGGCATCGCGCAGGTCCATCCACGTGGAGAGCCCGTCATCGATCGGTGCCTCCAGCACGCCCAGAGTTCGCCGCATGCGCGCACGCATCGATTCAAACGGGCCAGAAGCGTCCCGCTTGAAAACCACGTGTACGCGCCGCTCCACCCGTTTCAAGGCCGCGAGCCCCACCTCGAATGATCCCATGTGCGCAGTCACCAGCACGGCCCCTCGCCGGTCCGCCCGCGCCGCCCTGTACTCGGCTTCCCCTTCGACATGCTCGATTCGTTCGCGCAATCGCTCCGCAGTCTGCCGGCTGGACCGACCGACATCGATCACGAAATCAAAGAAGCTGGCCACCACGGCGCGCGTGAAGGCCCGTTGCTCCGGTTCGGTGAGAGACCTTCCGAAGATCCTCGTCGCGTTTCGTCGCGTGGAAGAACTGACCTGCCTCGACACCAGCGGCACCAGCCGCGTCGCAAGTGGACGGCAGGCCCATGCTAGGTTTGGTGCCATAGCGGCCAACCAGAAGAACGGCCCCAGCATCCGTGGTGTTTCTGACCGCACGCTGCCGCCCGAAAGCTTGGGGGTGAAGTGGACTTGAGATCGTGAAACACGTCCCGTCGCTTCGTCGGAGGAGTCCTGCAAGGCCGCCATGATGAAGCAGAGTCTACACGCTTCGCTCGACTTTCGCGGATTCGCGAAGAGTCCTCGCGATAGGATCGCTGCTCCATGGGGCTTCTGTTCTACCAAACCTGCAAAGCCGGCGGTCGACTCGTCAAATGGCTGACGATGCACGAGGTCGTTCTCAACGCGGACCGCGCCGATCGCGAAGGCGGCTTCATCCTGGCCTGCACCCACCTGAGTCATCTTGAGCCGTTCATCGTCTCTGGCGCTGTGGATCGACAGGTGCGGTGGATGGCCCGCATCGAGTTCTATCAAAGCCGCTGGCAGGCCGCGGCGCTGCATTGGGGCGGCGCGTTTCCCATAGACCGATACGGGTCGCCGCTCTCATCGATCCGAACAGCCATCCGCCTGGCCAAGTCGGGCGAGGTTCTCGGTATGTTCCCCGAGGGCGGGGTGACCAAGGGGCGAAACTCGGTGCTCCGCGGAGCGCCGTTCAAGCAGGGTGTCTGCACCATCGCAATCGAGACCCGCCTGCCGGTTCTCCCCGTCGTTGTGCTCGGAACCGATCGCCTGAACCGCATCGGCCCCTGGCTTCCCTTTCGTCGAGGGCGACTCTGGACGGCCTTCGGCAACGATGTCCTTCCGCCGGAGCGCTCAGGGTCGCGCCGTGCTGACCGCGCAGACATGGCGGTTCGGCTGGGAGAGGAGTTCGTGCTTACCTATCACCGCCTGCTCGACCAATCCAAAGACGAGATCACCGACGAGCAGGTTCCTTGACTCGCGTAGACGCATGAGCGATGCCTTTTACAGAGCGGTGCGGTCGATCGGCTCAACGGCTTTCTGGGTCAGCGCTTCGCCCATGATTATCGGGGTCGAGCACGTGCCTCGCGTCGGCCCGTGCCTGGTTGCCGCGACACATCAGAGCCCGTACGACGTTGCCTTGCTCATCCGTCACACCCCACGACTGCTCGACTTTGTCAGCATCACCGAGGTATTCAAGAACCCGCTTGTCGCCTGGTTCTACGGGTCGCTCAACGCCTTTCCGCTCGACCGTTCGCGCCCCGACAGCAAGACGTTGCGTGTGATCCTTGGCCGACTGAGGCGTGCTCGCGCCGTCTGCATCTTTCCCGAAGGCGGCTTGCGCAAGGGGCCTGACTCGGTCGTGCAGTCCCGCCGCATCCGCCCCGGCACGGGACGGATCGCCCACATGACCTGCGCCCCCGTGATCCCGTGCGTGATCATAAACTCGCACACCTATAGCCGCGTGCGCAGCTGGCTCCCGCTGCGCCAAACACGCTACGGCGTGGTCTACGGCGAGGCCATCGACCCGAAGCTTGAGCCGGAGATCATCGAAGCAAGACTGATTGATGCCTTTGTCTCGCTCCATGCCCGGCTCAGCACGGAGTTGGCCGGCCTCAGTCGATCGTCCGCTTCAGATCGGGCGCGCGGCGGATAAGAATCGGCATCAGCAGCAAAATCGCCCCCACGCCCGAGGCGATGATGCCCACCGCCGACACGAACCCGAGCGATCGCACCGCGGGCGTGTGCGTGAAGCACAGCGCCGCGAACGCCGTCACCGTCGTGCCCACCGAGAGCAGCACCGCGTGCGTGGTTGAACGAAGGTGGAGACGCAAGTCACTCCGAGTCGCGCCGTGGGCACGGTACACCGACACCAAAAACACTCCGGCGTCTACAGCGATCCCGTCCAGTAGCGGGATCGCGACGCTGTTGATGGGGTTGATCCGCTGGCCAGTCGCGATGATGAAGAGCACAGTCGCTCCCCCCGCAAACACCAGCGGCACAAGCGCCAGCGCGACATCTAGAGGGCGACGAAACACCGCCATCAGCCAAAGGAGGACCAGCACAAACGAGATCGCCACCGACAGCGGCAGCCCGTCTCGGGCCGCGTCCTCCAACTCCTCGGACACTGCGGCGATCCCGGCGACAGTCACTCCCGCCAGCGGCCCAACCGCGCCGTTGAGCGCGTCCACCGCCGCTTTCCGCTGCACCCTGTCCGTGAGGCGCTTCGAGAAACGAACCACCAGCACCGTGCTCGTCGGCGGCGTTCCGCTCGCGACGTCTGAGGTCGGGAAGACCTTCTCCGACAGGCCCTTGTAGTTGAGCATGTCGGCGACGCTCGGCGCCCTCACCGGCGACAGGAGCGTCTTCAGGAACCCGCGGTATCCGGTGTATGCGGAAGGTTCGAACACGCTCCCTTCCACCGCCGCGTCAAACGAACTGAGCGCCCGATCAGCATCGATTCTTCGCAGAACCGCGCCACGCCGCTCGGTCGTGCGCGGGTCCGGCAGGAGCGTCTGTAGCCCCATCACGCCTGTCACACCCACGGCGCGACACGCGGGCGACCCGAGCGCCGCAGCAGTGTCGTGGGCCAAGGCCACCAGCGCCTCCGGTGAAGCGTCGCGAACCTCGATCGGCACCAGTTCGCCCTGCGTAGAGAACCGCCGCATGACTTCGCCCGTTGCGTCCAGGGCCTTGCTCGGTCGCGGGTGCATCACCGTCAGGTCTGACTCAAAGCGAAGATCAAACCCTTGAAGCGCCGCGGCCACCACAAGGATGCCGAGGCACGCGAGCGATGAGCTCATGCACACCCGTGGGCGCTTGGCCACCACGTCGGCCAGACGTCCGAAAGACGACCGTTCGGCCGCCCTCGCCCCCGACTTCCGGTCCATCATCGCCAGTGCGGGCGGCATCAGCACAAACACTGCAACCAGCGCACCAATCAGTCCTGCCGTCCCCATCACCGCGAAATCTCGCAGCATCTGGATCTGCGAGGGCCACAGCGAGATGAACCCGAAGATGCTGGTGAAGCAGTTGGTCACGATCGGCACCGCCATGTGACGGGCCGTGACAACCGACGCCTCTATGCTGCCCAGCCCCTGCTTTCGGTATCCGTCATAATGCGACAGAAAGTGAATCCCGTAATCGGTCCCCAATCCCGCGAGCAGCGCCGCGATCATTGCCGCGAGCGGCGACACCTGATGAATCACCAGCGCCAGCGCCCCAATGCCCGCCAGCATCCCTACTGCCGCGACGCCCCCAATCACCAGTGCTGCTGACCACCGCCGATAGAAAACCAGAAAGAGCACATACAGGAACCCGACCGAAACCAGCGAACTCACCACCGAGTCATTTCGGATGACGCGTGACGACGACGCCGCGATCGCGGCAAATCCGGCGGGCTCGACTCGCAAACCACTTGTGTTCAAGGCCGTCGAGTTGCGAACAACCCCGTCAAGCAAGCGTCCCGCGGCCTCGAAGTCGTTCCCGACGGTGCTGGCACCAATGTGAATAAGCAACGCTCGGCCATCCTCTGAGAACTCCGGCTTCCCCTGCGCTGCGCGGACCCCTCCCTGCCCGCCTTCAGAGTTCATGGGCGGCGCGGTTGGTTGAGGCGCTGCCCCGATCTCTGTTCCCCCCGCCCCCCCGGCCATGAGTTCCTTCGGCACCAGCTCGACCAACCGGAGCGGATCGCGCAGCACACTCCCGCTCAACGCCGACCCCGCCGGGCCGGGCGCCGCGATCATTGCCTCGTTCCTGGCGAACTGCTCCCGCATCCGCTCCGGCTCAAGCCGCCGCGCAAGCTCGGCAACGCCCTCGTCGCTGAGGTAATACGCGCCGCTGGGAAGCATGACCTCCCTGACGAATCGCAGAAGCTCCGGATCCTCTCGGAACCGCACCCATGCCAACAGCGGCGACACCTTTGGATCGGCGCGCAGCCGCTCCTCAAGACGCGTTGCAAAGTCGACAAGTTCCGCTCGACCCGCGTCATCCGCCGCCCGTTCCCTCGGAAGTTCGACCAGCAACAGCAGCGCATCGCCTGAGCGGTACTGAGTCGTCAGCCGTTCCATCGCCGCGGCCGTCGGCGAGTTCGTTCCCAGCATCACCGCCAGCGATGAACTCACGTGCAACTGGCTGAGCGACAGCAGCGAGAGGACCAGAATCACCGCGGCCCCGCCCAGCACACGCCTAGGCCGCAGCGCCGACCACTCTGCGAGCCGGCCCGCAAACGCGCCAACCCACGGCACGAGCATGTTCGACCCGATCCGTTCGCTCATGGCAGCTCCACCGCCCGCTTCGGCGGCACGAACGCGCCCACGGGAACGTCGCCGTTCACCTCGACCGACCGGACCACAACCAGCACCTCGCCCATTGAGCTTCTGAGGTTCATCCGCATTGGCCACACCATGCCGTTCTCGGTCATCGCGTAGGCGTCGAGCTTGAGTTCGCTCGCGTTCGTGCCATCTGCCGTCCTGATGACAAACCGGCGTGCCGTCAGTGTCTGACGATCGATCTCGCAGATCACATCGTCGCGCCCGAGTGCCGAGCCTCGGACAACAAGAAGTCGCGACCCGCCGGTCGGATGAACTTCACTCACGGATGAGGCGGTCCGAAAGAACGAAGGCCCCAGCAGGTCAAACGCGTCGCCGATCCGGCGCGCCGCCATGTTCGCCGGGTCCAGCTTCCCGGCGGCCGGGCCGTCGTCGGGGATGATCACCCAACCCTTCCCACCCGCCAAGGTCAGGTCGAACACCGCGTGCCCAAACTTCCACGCCCGCAGCCGGAAACTCCCCGGGAACTGCGCCACCAGCACGCCGTCCATGCTCACGGTCTGTCCCCGCGGATCGGTCAGGTCAAGGTTGCACTCCGCGCTGACGCTCTTCACCGCCTCCTGTCGATCGGCGATCGTTCTCAGCGCATCGGCATCGCTCATCGCCGGATACGCAGGCAGCGGCGTGACGCTGGCGCACCCGCCGACGAGGCCCACCACCAAGCCCAGCATCGCAAGCAGCCGCACGTTCACACCAACCTCCATTCGCTCACACCTGATCGCGGAGAACTTTGCCCGTCGGCGACTTCGGTAACGAATCCACAAACTCAATGATCCGGGGCACTTTGATCGGCGACAGTCGCTCCCGAAGAAACTGCCTGAGCCCATCAGCGGTGGGCCGGGGTTCGCCGTCGCGGATCGCAACGACGGCGCGCAAACGCTGCACCGTCTCCGACGCCGCGACCGCGACCACAACGCACTCAGCGACGCCCGGGTGCGTCCTCAACTCGTTCTCCACTTCGAGCGGGTTCACCTTGTACGCCCCCACATCGATCAGTAGCTTCTGCCGACCGGTGATCGTGATCCGACCGTCAGCGCCGATCCTCGCAAGATCACCCGTCAACAGGTGCCCGTCCACCAGCGGCACTTCACCATCGAGATAACTCGAAAGCATTGACGGAGCACGCACAACAAGCTGCCCCTCCTCGCCGACGCCCAGCTCGTGCCGGCAGTCGCCAGCATCCACGACTCGCGCGCTCACGCCCGCCAGCGGTCTGCCAACCGACGCGGGATCGAAGCCTTCCATGTGCGGAACGTCCATCGCCACGGTTCCGAGCTCAGTCGCGCCGTAAAGCTGCCCGACGTCAACGCTCCAGGCAGCGGCAAACGCCCGGCGCACCCTCTCGGGCAGTGCAGCGCCGGCGGAGATCGCCAGGCGCAAAGAACCGCGACGTCTCCCTTCGTACCGCGCGAGCGCCTCAAAGATAAACGGCACGCCCGGCAGCACGGTGACCCCGGAATCCATCGCGTGGGCCACCGCATCCGCGTCGAACTGCGGAGCCACCCGCAGCGCTGCGCCCACGGTCAGCGTTGCAACAAGCAGATCGACGCCGTACGAGTGGCTCAGGGGCGTCGCCGCCAACACCCGATCCTCCGGAGTGAGCCCCAAGCCCGCGATCACCCCGGCCGCGTCCGCATCCAGTGACCGGCCTTCGCGCAACGCGAGCTTCGGGAGCCCCGTAGTCCCCGATGATCCGAGCACGACGCTGCCCGCCATCACGCGGGCCTTTGCCGAAACCGGTCGTTGGGAATGCCGTCGCTGTCGCTCTGGCTGACCACCCGCGCGGTACAGGTTCTTCAGGCCGTGAAGCGCACCCAATCTTAATCCCGGCCCTACGACCGCCGCGACGGCCCCTGCGCGAGCCGAGACCGCCAGCGCTTCGGGCCCGGCGATCTGTGGATGCATCGGCAAGAACCGCATCCCCGACGCGATCGCGGCACAGAACCAGGCGACATACTCAACCCCCGACGGCAGCGCCGCAACAATCAAACTTCCCGCCTCGAAGTTCTCGGCCAACGCTCGCGACCGATCCGATGCCAACTCGGCAAGTTCGCCGTACGTGCAACAGGCCCCTCCGAGCTCGCTGACCGCCTCCGCGCCGGGCCTCTGGTTCGCGTGTCGATTGAGCGATCCGATCAGGGCGCTCCACGTTTCAACCGCGCGTTCCGGCACGCGAAGCCCCGGGCCAAAGGTGTCATGCATGCGCATACTCAGTCACTGGGTGAAGGCGCGAGCGTCGCCTCGATCTCGACCAGCAGTTCCGCGCGGCACACCGCAGCCGGAAAAAACTCTACCGAGGCGGTCGCCGGGAATCTCGCCAAGACGCCCGTCGCCAGCGGCCCGCAATCCACCGCTCGAGGAAAATACACGCGGGCGTTCTCGATCCCGCTCAGCTCAAATCGTTCCTCGCCGCGAACGTTCCGGAAAAGCCCGTCCAGGTTCTTGAAAGTCTCCTCCAGCTGCGCGTTCAGCGAGCCCTCGTGTACCGAGTCCTCACCGCGGATACTTGCCGTGCCTGAGACCAACAGACGCGTACCCGCGGGCATACGCGCGACCGTGGCCCGAGCAAAGCACGGCGGCTTCGGGCCGTACACCTGCGAGTATCCGAACGACGGCGTTTGACGAGGGTTTTCCACCGGCACCCCGGGCGTCAACGACCCCAGAGCGCACACCACCAGATGCTCCCCCTGATGCCCAACAGCAGAGGCAGCTGGGAGCCGCTGTGCAAATGCTTCGGGCCTCGCTCCCCCGAAACAGCGAGAGAACGCGTCGAAACGCCCGAGGTTGAACACGCGGTATCGATCTAGGCCGTCTCCCATGCACGCGTGGATCCCGGGTACAAAGTTCCACATGCGCACCGGGTGTGGAAACCCGCACTCGCTCAACCCATCGAGCACCAACGCAATGACTTCTGCCACGCTCGAACGAAACTCCTCCGCCGAGAGCCGCGTCGCGTGCTGAACGACGGCCGTCGCCATCCCCAGCCCGTCACTGCGGGCGAGATCCAATCCTGCGCGGGCGCCCGCCGCCAGCGCGATCATCCGAGAGTCGATGACGCACGGCGCCAAGGCGCTCGCCCACGACGGAATCATCGGCTTCGCGAACGCGACCAGCGATTCTGATGGCAAGTCCAGCATTGCCGGTTCCAATCAGCTTCACGCTTCCCGGGCGTGCGTCCGGCCGCAGTCACGCGCTGCGGCTCTTAAATTCTCTCCGCCCCTTCTTTGTCTACGAAGGCGTCGCGGGTGCTTTCAGCGCACCCTGGCCTTCTCCAAGCGGCCGGGAAATCCGGACGCCTTCGGGCAGCTTCAGCTCAAACTCGTTCGCCTTGACCCCCCCGTTCAACCGGACGTTCGTAAAAAGAATCTCCGTCTCTTCACCGTCCCGATCGGTCATCACCACTTTTGTGGCCGCCGGAAGCGATTCATCGATCAGCACCTTGACCGACGTCACATGCTTTTGAATGTCGTCAAGCTTTGGCGTCAGTAACACCGCCAGGAGTTTCGAATCTGCGTCCTTCACGCCCAGGTCTCTCGGCGTCAGTGGCGCAATGTCAAACCCGGTCTTCAGCACCGAGAGTCGCGGCAACGGTGCGCCCGCGAGATCTTTGAACCCTTCGCCGACCGGATACACCTCCACCAGTTTGTCGGCGGGATAGTACATCTTGATTTCGCCCGCTCCCATCAGCATCGACGATGCCCTTGGCGCAACCGTGTCCCAGCGCACGCGATCGCCCATGGACAGCACGACCCCGCTCGAGACAATCGGCTTCTTGAGCAGCGGCGTGTGACGACGCTGCTCAAAGTCCGCCCGCAGGTCGAGCACCTTGGCCATCGCTGCGTCCACCACTTCCAGCCGCGTCTCAAACTGCTGCTTGGCAACCGCGTCGCTCGCTGACTTCGCAGCTTCAGCCGGTGTCAACGGGGCTAAAGCGGATGGCGCAAGAGCGCTCGGTTGGGCAGCAAACCCGACAGACACACACGCCGCGAAAGTGAGGAAGACCCCGATCACAGCGCCGCTCCCTGAGCACGGTTTCCGTCGAGCGACTTCGCCAAAATCAGCGTGCCAGACGCGGCGACAACGCCACCGACCTCAGCGCGAACGTCAAACAGAAACAAGCCCGACATCTCTCGCGTCAGTACCGACTCAAGCCAAACTTCCGCTGGCGGCACGACACCGGCCTGAAACTTCACGCTCACCTGCGCGAGCCGAGCAGGCTCGACGCTCCGCTCGCCCGCGGGTTGGCCGGCGTGATCAAGCCGGACGCCGTCGTCGCCGGCGAACGCCACGAGGCCCGAGACCTGTGCCAACGCCTCCGCCAACAGCACCCCGGGGACGAGCGGATTTCCAGGAAAGTGCCCGGCAAAGAAATCCTCGTCCCCGACAATCTGCCAAAGCCCGACTCCGCGTCGCCCGGCATCGAGTTCCAGAATGCTTGTCACGAACCGGAACGGTGTGCGGTGCGGCAAGTTGTTCAACACGCGGCTGTGCATGGAAGTCAACCCTCGCGGGCTTGCCCGCCGCTTGGGAGCGATTCAACGAACACACACAAGGACTCGATGTTCTCGAACGCCGCCTTGCTCATCTCGCCCTCCCGGATCTTGACGCCAAACTCCTTCTCCAGCTCGGTCACGATGAGGAGAATGTCGAGCGAATCAAGATCGTGCTCACCGCCGATGAGCGGCATCTTGTCCTCGAGCTCCGTTCTCTCCTCCACCTTCAGGCACGCGCGGATGACTCTCTTGACACGGTTTAGCGTCTCGCCGGTCGGCATGGATCTCCTTTGCAAGCCGTCATTCTACGGCCTGGCCTCGGAACATTCGCCCCCGCCCTGCTATGCCGGGTTCATTTGGCACCCGTCACAGGGCCCGGCATCAGTTGCACGGGCGGTTCTCTATACTCCACTCTGTCCGGCGACCGATTCCTCGGAGCCTGCCCATGGTTGAATCCCCCGCGCCGTCCGGCTCCTCGGGCAACGGCCTGATCTCGTTTGCCCCCCATCCGCCGATTGCTGGCGCGTATGCCGCGCCCGAGCAAAAGCGCAAGTTCCTGAACGACATCTTCGACGATACGGCGCAGGACTACGAACGTGTCGAGCGTTGGCTTTCCCTTGGTTCAGGCCGCTGGTACCGTCGCCAGGCTCTCGTGCGGGCTGGTCTGAAACCCGGCATGCGCATCGCAGACGTCGCCATCGGCACCGGGTTACTTGCTGGCGAAGCCCTCACAATCATCGGCAGCACGGGCCACCTCGTGGGTGTCGACCCCAGCACTCAGATGATGCAACTCGCGAAAGATCGCCTCGGCAGTCAGATCCAGACCGTGGCCGGAACCGCCGAGTCGCTCCCTTTCCCGGACGCTTCCTTTGATTTTCTTTCGATGGGCTACGCCTTGCGCCATGTTGAAGACGTGGGCAACGCTTTCCTCGAGTTCCACCGCGTTGTCCGGCCGGGCGGGCGCATCTGCATCCTCGAGATCACACGCCCGCACACGCCCCTCGGGCGCGCCGCCCTTCGCCTTTACCTCGGGACGCTCTCACGCCTTGTCGGCCTGTTTGGCCGGCTCGCCCCTCGCACGCCCGAGCTCTGGGCTTACTACTGGGAAACGATTGACAAGTGCCTCGCCCCGCAGCGCGTGCTAGACGCGCTGACACTCGCTGGCTTCACCAGCGTCAACCGTCATGTCGTCGGTGGACTTCTCTCGGAATACACCGCCGTTCGACCCGGCGACCCGACGAGTCTTCTGGTTTCCCCCCGAGAAGCCCTGAGTACATTTTCTAGCGATATTCTCCGCCCTGGATTACCTCAGCCCCGAAGCGTTCGAAGCCCGTAAAGTTGGTTAACAGTCCGTCAACGGAGAGTGGGTCAGGTCCCAGTTAGACATGGCACCGCTCATCACCCGCTCAACCCGGCGGACCCTGTGACCGCTCGTCCACGTCCTTCTCCTCCCCTATTCCCCCCACCCCCCAATCCCCCGTACCATCCGCCCGAATGCTCCTGCCGATCATCATCCTCCTCCTGCTCCTGGTTCTCAACGGCGTCTTTGCCATGGCCGAGCTGGCGATGATGACCAGCCGACACAGCCGCCTCCAGCAGGCCGCCAAGGCTGGCAGTCGCGGGGCCGCGGCCGCCGTCGCCCTCGCCCGCGAGCCCACGCGGTTTCTCTCCACCGTCCAGGTCTGCATCACCATGATCGGCATTCTCGCCGGCGCGCTTGGCGAGCGCCAGATCTCTGACCGCCTCTCGCCGATCGTCGCTCAGGGTGTGCCGTCGCTAGCGCCATACGCCGACACCATCTCGCTGGCGATCGTCGTCGTGCTGATCACATACTTCTCGCTGGTGATTGGCGAGCTGGTGCCAAAGCGCATCGCGCTGGCGCACCCGGAACTCATCGCGTCGACAATCGCTCGCCCGCTCAACGCTCTCTCGCTCATCGTCGCCTGGCCCATCAAGCTGCTCACCGTCTCGACCGAACTTCTCCTCAAGCTCCTCCGCATCAAGCCCAAGGACGGCGACGACATCTCGGAAGACGACGTCAAGTCCGTCATCGCGCGCGCCGCCAGCACCGGCGTCTTCACGCCGCAGGAACTCAAGCTCTTCCAGCGCATCATGCGCGCCGGCGATCTCGTCGTACGTGACCTCATGGTCGCGCGCACCGACATCGTCTGGGTCAACGCCGACGAATCGATCGAGAACATTCGCGTGCTCATCGGCACCAGCCCCCACTCGCACTTCCCTGTCTGCAAGAGCGCTGACGCCGGTGGCCTCGATCAGCTCATCGGCGTCGTTCACGTCAAAGACCTCATCGCCTACGGCCTGCTCGCTGGCACCGATTTCAAAGTCACCGCCGTCGCACAGAAGCCACTGTTCATCCCCGAGACCATGCCCGCCCTGCGCCTACTCGACCAGTTTCAATCCACCAAGAACCACATCGCCTTCGTCGTCGACGAGTACGGCGCGACGCTCGGCATGCTCACGTTCAACGACGTCACCCGAGCCATCGTCGGCGATGTCAGCCGCAAGGGCCAGGCCAAGCCCGCGTCGATGAGCCGTCGCAACCAGCACGAGTGGTTCGTCGATGGCCGCCTGCCGCTGCACGAACTCGTCATCGGTCTCGAGCTCCCGCCCGAGGTCGAGAACGAGCTGCCCGACGTCAGCACCGTCGCCGGCCTTGTCACCACCGTCCTTGGCCACATTCCCACCGAGGGCGAGACCCTCACCTGGCGGGGCTACCACATCGAAGTCGTCGACATGGACAACACGCGCATCGACAAACTCCTCGTCAAACGCACGCGCGACGAGGGCACACCATCACCACCATCGACCCCACCCGCACAGTGACATCGTCACTCATCGATTCGCTACAGTGAACTCCAAGGAGCGCGACGCGAGCGACATGAGCACGATCAACACCTCAGCCGAACCGCGGACCTATCGGCGCGCCGTGGTGATCGGCGCGGGCGCCGTCGGCTCACACCTCGCAATCTCGCTCCGACAGCGCACGCCGCTGCTCGTCATCGACACCGACGAGCGCGTCCGCGCCGCGTTCATCGCAAACGGCGCTGGCGCCGCCGCCCCCGCTGACCTTCGCGTCTCAAGCGGTCCGCGCACCTCGTTCCAACAGGGCGACATCGCGATCATCGCAACCTCCGCCGCGCGCGCGGTCAGCGTCGCCAGCACGATCCCCGCGTTCGTGCCCATCGTCTGCGTTTCCAACGGCCTAAACACCAGCCTCTCGCGCGATCGCGAGGGCGGCATGGATTTCGGCGTGGTCGAGTTCGCCGCCTCGTGCCCCGCGCCCGGTCAAGCCGTTTGCACCCGCGCCGGGTGGCTGACCATGTCGCGCCACTCCCCGGCCGCGACGTGGCTCGCCGCCACCCTCGACCCCGCGCGCCAGCCCGCTCGCCTCGTCACCGATCTCGACAGCTACCAACGCGGCAAGCTCATGCTCAACGCCAGCCTCGATCCCGTCGCTGCCGTCATCGGCGGCTCGCTGGGTGCAGTCTTTCAATCGCGCGCCAGCTTCCGGGCCTTCCGCGCCCTGCTGAGCGAATCTCTCGACGTCGCCCGCGCCTCGGGCTGGCGACTCAGCTCTGTGCAAGGCATGACGCCCGCCAGCATGCGCCGCATCTTCGCCACGCCCCTCTTCGGCTCACTCGCCGCGCACATCGCCGGACGCCAGGCAAACCACGTCGAAAGCACCCTCGCCCGCGAGATCGCCCGCGGCGACATCGGCGAACTCGATCAACTCTGCGGCGCCATCGTCCGTCAAGGCGAGTCGGTCAACATCAAGACGCCCGCGCACCAACGCGCCATCGAAGTCCTCTCACGCCTCACTCGCCAGGGCACCCTCGGTCGTCCCGAACTCGCCCGCGAACTTGTCGGCGGCGATCGCTGAGCCCAAGCGACAGCGTTGTATCGAACTCGCCCCGCGGCATAAGTCTTCAATCACCTCACCCGCGTGACGCACGATCCGCCGCGCTCACTTCCGCCAGCCCCTCGCGCAGCCCAACCCGCGGCTCATATCCGATAACGTCTCGCGCTCCCGTGCCAGTGAACTTCCGCGAGGTCATCGACGATAGAAACCCGAATCGCGCCAGCGGCACCGGCAACCCCAGCACTCCCGCACTCGTATCCAACACCCACGCACCCGGCAACGCAATCGCCCGCGGCACCCGCCGAAACTTCGCCCGCACCCCGATCGCCTCAAGCTGCATCCCCAAAAACTCTCGCCACGAAATCTCAAACCCGTCTTGAACAATGAACGCCCGCGCGCGCCGCGGCGTCGGCGCATCCAACGCCAGAACCGCCGCGTCCACCAGATTGTCGATGTACGTCGTCGTCTCAATGTTCGAGCCGTCGCCACACATGGGGATCCCCATCAGCGAGCGCGACAGTTTCGCGAACACTGGCAGGATCGTCGTGTCACCCGGGCCCCACACCACGCCGGGGCGCAGGCTCAGCACCGCCATCTCCGCCGAGTGCGCCGCCATCGCAGCCCTCTCGCCCGCGGCCTTCGTCTGCGAGTACGGATCAACATACCGGCGCGGATACGGCGCGTCATCGCCCTGATTCACGATGTCCTCGCCGCCAAACATCACCGCCTGCGAAGAGATATTCACAAACCGCGTGACGCCGGCTTCGTGGGCCGCGCGCGCCAGCGCCTCGGTGCCACGCACATGCACACGCCGGAACACCCGCCACGACGCTGGCCGCGGCACGCCCGCACCATGAACCACCGCACCACATCCCGCCGCCGCGCGCTTCAACGACTCGACATCCTCCAGATCCCCAATGACGACCTTCGCTCCGCCAGCCGCTAGCGTTCGTGCCTTCGCCTCGCTCCGCGCCAGCACCGTTACCGGCCGCCCCAGCGCCAGCAATCGCCGCGCGACACAGGACCCGATGAACCCCGTCGCGCCGGTGATGAGCGTGGACATCGCCGACGGTAGCGCCCGCGCTCCCGACGAAATCCCGCCGCAGCGTGACCGCATCAAGCGCCCGGTCTGCCTCGCCCCGCGTGAGCGCTTGCGCCCCGCACACCACCCCTCAACCGCCGGCTCACCGCCCGTTCATCCTCGCTTCATCGAAAGCCCCACACTCGTGGCAATGGAAACTCAAACCCCCGGTGCCAATGCGTTCAAGAAAGTCGCCGAGTTGATCAAGGAGGTGCGAGTCGCGATGATGCAGACATACGCGATCGACGCCGTCCAAGGCACGCCTCGGGTTCCCGTACACATCCGCCCGATGTACACGCAAAAGCTCGACGTTGACACGTTCGACGGCGAGCTCTGGTTCTTCACCGACAGTACCAGCGAAAAAGTGGCAGAGCTCGAACGAAACAACGGCATGGTCCTCACATATGCCTCGCCCGAACACAACCGCTTCGTCGTTGTCTACGGCAGCGGCACCGTCATGAAGGACACGGCCAAAGCCGCCGAACTCTGGAACATTCACGCCAAGGGCTGGTGGCCCGACGGCCCATCCTCCCCTTCCCTCGTGCTGATTCAAGTCCGCGTCACCGCGGCGGAATACTGGGACGGCCCCTCCAACGCTTCATACATGCTGAGCCTGCTCAAAGCCGTCGTCACCGGCCAGCGCGTCAATGTCGCCGCCGAACACGGCAACGTCGGCTGATCGCCCGTCATCTTCATCACGTCTCTTTTGCAAACGCAACTGCCGTCGCACTCGCGTCTGCCTTCGCGTCCTCTTCCGCTCACTCACTCACTCACTCCGGCAACGCCGCCGCGCGCCCACGCATGCGCTCATCGAACCACGTCCGCCACGCCGCGGCTTGCGCATCGTTCCCTCGAGCCTTGCTCGCCGCGACGCACCGTTCACCCGCCTGCAGCTTGCGATAGGCAAACTCGCTAAACCGCACACACTCATCCGCGCCCTCTCGCAACAGCGGCGCGGCCTCCGAAAACCGGCCCTGCCTCGCCAGCGCTTCGCCAAGCATGCTCTTGGCCTCCGCAATCCCCGGCTTGTATTTCTCTTCGATTGGATACGACGCCAGCAGAAGCCGGATCTCCGCCTCCGCCTCGACAAACCGCTTCTCCGCGAGCAAGATCAGAGCCTCGTCGTTGGCCCCCCACCGCCGCACCTCATCCGGCGACCCCGACCCCTGCCGCTTCTGCTGAAGTTGAGCCAGCAGGCGACGCGCGTCGCTCACCCGCCCATCGCCAATCAGCGCGTTGAATCGATTCCGATCCAGCCACTCAAGCGAGCCCGCCGCGTCAACTTCCTTCTCGTACACCGCACGAGCAAGGTCGATGTTGCTCAACGCTTCCTGATGCAACCCAAGCAGGATCAGCGACTCGCCCAGATCTCCCCGTGAACCCGCGGTCCACGCATGGTTTGCCCCCAGCGTGCGAACACGACGATCGACCACGCTCCGCAGCAACCGCACGCCGCGCTCCACCTGCCATTCGCCGATCCAACTCCCTACGAGGTCGGTCGCCTTCTCATCCGCAAAGTCAGCGCCGCCCTTGAGCAGCTCGATGAGCACGCTCTCCAGCTCCGCGTCGACCTGCTCGAGTCGCTCGCGCCGCTTCAGCTCTTTCAACGACCACCGCAACTCCGTCAGCGCAATGACCACCTGCGGATGGCCCGCTGGCAGCCTCCTGGCATTGATCTTCACCGCCCGCTCGCTGTACCGCACGCCATCCTCAATCCGCCCCTGCATGTTGATCGAGAAGGCCAGGTTGCGCAGGTTCAAGGACACATTCGAGTCCTCCACCGCGATCGGCTCGCTCCCGGGCTCTCCGCCGATCACCCCGCCGGAAAAGAGGAACTTTCGCGACAGCCTCTCCGCCTCGGAATACTCCGAGTTCCCCTGCGCCGCGTACGCCAGCGAGAGGCCGAACATGCGGCGGTCCCGTTCGTTCCCGTTCCGCTCAGCGGCCTCAAGCCCCTCGTTGTAAAACCGCCGACGCTGCTCGATTGTCGGCGCCACATGCCCCGCACACAAACGCGCAGACTTCAGCGCCTGTGGCAGATTGAGTGTCGACAGGATCTCGTATGCCGGCTCTGCCATTTCCCACCCGCTGGACGTCTCCCGGGGCTTGAGATCATTTCGCGACCACGCCACCTGCAGCATCGCCTGGCCCAGCAATTCCTTGTCCTCAGGAAGCGCCGCCTTCACCTGTGCCAGCGTCTTGTCGGCCAGACGCATCCCGTCGATGAGTCGCCCTTGCGAGCGATACGCACTCACCATCGCGAGCCGCAATCGCGCCGTCTGCGTCGCAGTGAGCCGAGAATCCGGGGAGTCCAGCCGCGTCACAAACTCGTCCAGCACGCTCGCCAGCGTTTTGTCGCGCGCGTCCGGGTTCGCCATCAGGTTCGAAGCGCCGATCACATCGAGCATCATCGTGTTGACATACTCCGCCTCGACCCGCGCGCCGCGCGCCAGATCCCGCGCCGCCACCGCCTCGCGCAGCAAGACCCCGATCACCCCAAGCGACACGACAAGCACCCCCAGCACCACCAGCCCCGCTATCGCCGGCAAGCGGTTCCTCCGCAGAAACTTCCCCATCCTGTACGTCCCGCTCGGCGGGCCCGCCAGCACCGGCTCCATGTTTAGATACCGCGTCAAGTCCGCCGCGACATCCGACGCGCTGGCATACCGCCGCGCGCGATCCTTGTCGATCGCCTTCAGCACGATCCAATCCAGCTCCCCTCGCACCTCCGACGCCACATTCTTCATCTCAGTCCCGCGCAGCCGCCCGATCTCCCCCGTCGGCGTGCGCGCTAGTCCTCGCGGCTCAGACATCAGCGTCGTGATCCGCGTCGATGGCTTCGGCGGCTCCACCTCGCGAATCATCTTCACCATCGCCTCATGCCCCGCCCCACGCAGCTTCGTCGAGTCAAACGGCAGCGTGCCCGTCAACAACTCATATAAGATCACGCCCAGTGAATAGATATCCGTCCGCGTGTCAATATCCAACCCGCCCGATTGCGCCTGCTCCGGCGAGATGTACTCCGGCGTCCCCACCAGCCGCCCCGCTTCCGTGTGCAGCGTCCGATCCGTCAGCGGCGTATGGATCGCCTTCGCCACCCCGAAATCAATCACCTTCGCCACCGGCTTGCCATCGAACAGCGCCACCAAAATGTTCGACGGCTTTAAGTCACGATGAATGATCCCCTTCTGGTGCGCATGGTGCACCGCCTGGCACACTGTAATGAACAGCTCCACCCGCGCCTTGGTTGATAGCCGCGCCGCATCCGCATAATCCGTGATCGGCACGCCCGCGACATGCTCCATCGCAAAGTAAGGCCGCCCGTTCTCGGTCATCCCCGCGTCCAACACCTTCGCGACGTTCGGATGATCCATCATCGCCAGCGCCTGACGCTCCGCCTCAAAACGCGCCAGCACCTCGTTGCTGTCCATCCCCGGCTTCAGAATCTTCAACGCCACCTTGCGCCGCACCGGCGAGCGCTGCTCCGCGAAGTACACCATCCCGAAGCCGCCCTCGCCGATCCGCTCCAAAACCTTGAACACCCCGATCTGCGTGCCCACCGGATCATGCCGCGGGCGCGATGCTCGTTCAGGTGTCGGCAAGGACCCCAACGTTGTCGGTTCGTCTGTACACATACCCCAGTTTATCAGGTTCTACCTGCATCCCGCCATCAATCCGCCCACATCACCAACCACCATCACCCTGCCTCGCCCCCCTCTTCACGCTCATTCAACCCCCAACCCTTTCTGTATCGCCAGCGCCCTGACATGTTCCCCAACGATCGGCCACAGAGACCGACGCTCCTCGGCGTTGAGCAATCCAAACCCCGCAATCCGCGCCCCGCCGCAGGCGCCACACCCGCACACAAACGCCGCCGACATCTCAAACTCCGTCGTGTTGTAGTTGAACGTGATCTCATCGCCCACGCTCATCGCGCGCAGCGCAACCAGCCGCGTGCCCAGCAGCCGCGCGCTGGCATCGCAAGAGTGGTTCAGATTCCGCCAGATTTGCGGGTCTCGCTGCGCATCGCCCCCACCGTACCACGGCGGGTGTACATGCACATTCATCGCCACCTGCACTGAGTACTGCGTCGGCTCCGCCACCATCTGGCCGTTGAGCGTCAGGATGTACTCGCCCGCCGCGATCGCCTCATCTGCCAGCAACCGCTGCCGCCCCGCCTCCCCCGCGGCTCTCACCCGCCGTCCCCCTTCCCCCCGCGCGCTTAAATCTCCGGATTCCATGCCGCTCCTCCTTCGCGCCGCACACCCCTCGCCCAACCATCGTACATTCACTCGCCACCTCAACAAATGCCCGCACCCACAGCACCCACCAATCCGCCCTCTCCCACGCCCGCCCCCGCGCCGGAATCTCTTCACCCCATCATGCTCTACGACGGCGTTTGCAACCTCTGCAACGCCAGCGTTCAATGGGTCATCCGCCACGACCCCCGCGCCGTCTTCCGCTTCGCCGCCCTCCAATCCCCCATCGCCCGCCAACTGCTCATCAACACCACCATCGACCCCGCCGCGCTCGCCAGCGTCGTGCTCATCGACCGAGATCGCGTCTGGACCTCCTCCGATGCCGCGCTCGAAATCGCCCAGCGCCTGGGCCCGCCCTGGTCCTTCGCACGCATCTTCCGCCCGCTCCCGCGCTCGCTCCGCGACGCTGTCTATCAGCTCGTCGCTCGCAACCGCTACCGCCTCTTCGGCCGCTCCCCCTCGTGCATCATCCCAACCGCCGCCCTGCGCTCCCGCTTCCTCGACCTCGACCCGCCGACCTGACTTAGCGCCCTCGCTCGCGCACGTGTCCTCCTTGGCTCACCGCTCGCGCGCACCCGCTCACACGATCAAGCTCTCGCCAGTCATCTCCGCCGGCTTGTCTAAACCCATCATCGCCAGCATCGTCGGCGCGATGTCCGCAAGCCGCCCGCGCCGCGCTCTCGCTGCCGGGTCAAACCACCCCGCGACATCGTGATCCCCGCGAAGCTTCACCCCGCCCCCAAACTCCAGCCCGCCCGCGGCCGCCCCCGCCCGCACCACGATCAGCGGCACGTCATACACCGTGTGCGCCGTATGCGGCGAGCCCGTCTCCAGATCAAACATCCGCTCCGCGTTGCCATGATCCGCCGTCACGATCAGGCTCCCACCGCGCTTCAACGTCGCCTCCACAATTTTCCCCACACACACATCAACCGCGCCGCACGAAGCGATCACCGCCTCCAGCACCCCCGTGTGACCCACCATGTCCGCATTCGCAAAGTTCACCACCAACACGTCCTCGCAATCCTCCGCCCCCAACCGCTTCAGCACCTCGTCACACACCAGGCTCGCGCTCATTTCCGGCTTCTGGTCGTACGTCGACACCTTCGGGCTCTGCGGGTTGCGCCGACTCTCACCCGGAAAAGGCTCCTCGCGATAGTCGTTGAAGAAGAACGTGACGTGCGGATACTTCTCCGTCTCAGCGCACCGAAACTGCCGCAGCCCGAACCTCGAGATGTACTCCCCCACGATGTTCACCATCCGCGGCGGCTTCGGAAACGCCACACCCCCGCCGCTCTCATTCGCCGGCCCCAAAAGCTCATCCCAGTACTCCGTCATGATCACAAAGTGCAGCCCGAGTTTCTTGCCGCGATCAAAGCCGATTCGCCCCGAATCCGGCGACGGCTTGACCCGACCCCACCGCTCATCGGTGAACAAAAACGCCGAGCACAGCTCGCGTGGGCGATCCCCCCGATAGTTCACAAAGATCACTGAGTCGCCCTCGTGTATCGCTCCGTCCGCCGCCTCCCGCTCGCTTGACGCCACACACCGCGCCGTGATGAACTCGTCGCCTGTCATGTTTGCCGCCGTAGGGTGGTCGTAATACTCCTGCACCGCCTCAGCCGCGCTCGCAAACACGCGCCCTCCCCCCCCACTCCGCCCGACCCCCCCATTCCCCGCCAGGCCCGTCAACACGTCATACGCCGTCTGTACTCGCTCCCACCGGTTGTCGCGGTCCATTGCAAAGTAACGCCCGCAGATCGTCGCGATCCGCCCCACGCCGATCTCGCGGATCGCGCTCTCCACCCGTTCAACAAACCCCTTGCCCGTAAACGGCCCCGTGTCGCGCCCATCCGTGAACAGGTGAACGCTGACGTTCATCGCACCCAAGGCTTTGCACGCCCGCAAGCACGCAAACAGATGTTCAAGCTGCCCATGCACGCCCGCATCACTCGCAATACATAGCAGATGCACGCGCGACGGCGTGCCATCCGCTCGCCTGCCCCCAACACACCGCCGAATCGCACCCGCAATCACCTCGTTCCTCTCCAGCCCCACGCGGCAGGCCTTCGTAATCGCCACGCTCTCTTGATCCACGATCCGCCCCGCACCAATGTTCTGGTGCCCCACCTCGCTATTGCCCATCGTCCCCTCAGGCAGCCCCACATCCTCCCCGCTTGTCTTGATCAGCGTCCACGGATACTCCCGCACCAGCCGGTCCCCCACCGGCGTCAGACCTCGCTCGCTCGCCAGTTTCACCCCGTTGAAATCGTCGTGATCCGGGTGCGGGTTCGCTCCCCAACCATCACGAATCACCAGCACCAGCGGCGTATTCATCGGTCGTGTCGTCATGCCTCGATGCTAGCCAAACCACCCGGCACACCGCCCCTCCATCCTCCCAGCCCCAAGCCTCCACCACCTCCCGCACCAATGGAAACCCCTCACCTTCGAATCACCCCGCTCACCTGACGAACCCCAACACGCACTGAGTCACCCGTAAACCTTCGTATACACTCGGCGCTTTCCTTGCCCTAGGGATCAAACTGGGGTAGGGTCCACTCATCCTCGTACAGCCGATCCCCCGGGCCTCTCTCCCGGCGGCGAGCGAGATGGGAGTATTTTGAATGATCGCGATCCTCGTTTCGGTTGTCTCTGCGCTCTCGCTTTCCAGCGCCGCGCTCGCCCAATACGTCCCCGTCGATTTCTCCAGCCAGTTTAACGGCAGCCGCAACGACGCCTTCCTTGCCAACGGCGGCACCTTCCCCACCGGCCCCCAGCTCTTCACCCACAACACCGACCAAGTCCCCGTCAACATGGGCGGCGTCGGTGACCTCAATACCCCGTGGGCTTGGTTCGCCAACTCCGCCGCCAACGGCGGCCCCGCGCCCGTCGCCCTCACCGTCAACACCAACATCGCGAACGTCACCAGCGTCTTCACCATGATCAACACGTTCTGGGGTGCCAACGGCAATCCCCCCTTTGCCTCGATCACCTTCAATGCCACCAACACTGTCACACAGACCTTCTCGCTCATCGGCAACGACAACATCCGCGACTACAACCAGTTCGTCTGGACCAACGTGATCAACAACACCAGCACCCGCGAGGTCTTCAGCAACACCACCGGCCAGCGCCTCGATATGCAGCGCTTTGACCTCTCCGCGGCGTTCGCCACCGAGACGCTCACCTCCATCGTCCTCAACGACGCTGGCTTCGCCAACTTCCAGCGCAGCTTCATCAGCGGCATCACCGCCCTCCAGATCCCCGCCCCCACCGCCGCCGCCGCTCTGACCCTCGCTGGGCTGGCCGCCGCCCGCCGTCGTCGCGCCTGAGCGCGCGCGACCATCAGATCAAGTCTCACCCCGCACACCCGCCGCGCTCACGCCAGCGGGTGTTTTCATACCCGCGCAACTTCACCCCCCGCTATCCTCTATGCGACGCCCCCACTTCCCCCGGGGTCGGCGCATACTTCCAGTCTCTCCGCAATCCAGTCTTCTATAACCTCGACTTTTCCACACCCATCGCCTTGCAACCCATAGGCGGTCAATGTATACTCTCCCTGATCGACCCGATCACGAAGCACGCCATGCCAACATCCCCCGAGCCCCGCCCGCAGCCCACCCTCCTCCAAGGCACCCTCGACGTCATGCTCCTCTCGGTCCTCAGCCGCGCCGAGGCCCACGGCTACGCCATCGCACGCGAGATCGAACGCCGCAGCAACAACGTCCTGGCCATCGAAGAAGGCTCGCTCTACCCCGCGCTCCACCGCCTCACCAAACGCGGCGACCTCACCGCCGATTGGCGCATCAGCGAAACCGGGCGTCGCGCCCGTTTCTACCGCCTCACCGCCGACGGCAAGCGCCGCCTCGCTGAACAGCGCTCGCTGTGGGACAGCCTCTCCGCCGCGGTCAACGGCGTGGTGAGCGATGACCCGCTCACCAGCCCAAGCGCGTCCTTCGCCTGAACACGCAGCGTTTGCAGTGAGTGCCGCCGAGTGCCCCATAGATAGCCAATCGATGCCTTTACACATCGCTTGTCTTTGCCTACACCGTTCACAACCCACCCCCGCACCCTCCCCCACTCGCTCCCGGCTACCATCGCTCCCAGTGATTCGACCCGCGGATCGGGTCGATAAAGTGGTCACCTGATCGCTCGCGCGCTGAGCGCGTTGCCGTCACCCGGAGCCCCCGCAATGCGCACCAAGGTCGCCCCCAAAAAGCCCGCCAGCAAGCCCGCAGCGAAGGCCACCGCCAAGCCCAAGCTCGCTTCGAAATCCAACGGCGTCGCCCAGCGGACCGCTGGCACCGCCAGCACCACCAAGCGCGCCCGCGCCGGCTCCATGCTCACCCACGACACCGAGCACCTCTTCAAGGCCGGCGAGATCACCAGCGAGCGCCCCTACATCTACGTCAACGGCAAAATGCAGCCCAAGTCTCAGGCCATGGTCTCCGTCTACGACCACGGCCTGCTCTACGGCGACGGCGTCTTCGAGGGCGTCCGCATCTACAACGGCAAAATCTTCAAGTGCGGCCAGCACATGGAACGCCTCTGGCGCTGCGCCGAGATGATCCGCCTCCGCATCCCCGTCTCACGCGACGAGATGGTCCAGATCATGCGCGACTGCATCAAGGCCAACGGCATCGTCGATGGGTACATCCGCCTT
>JBBQMD010000043.1:0-24863 GCA_038328575.1 Phycisphaerales bacterium
TTCAGCGTGAGAGGCTGACCGGCGGGGATGTTCCAGTTGCCGTTGGCGCCGAGGAAGCCGACGGGATTGGAGTTCACGGTGCCGCGGATCGACTGGTTGGTGATGTTCAGCGCGGCCCCGGAGGCGACGGTGATGGCGACCAAGGGGTCAATGGCTAGCGAGCTGCTGCTAAACTGGAGTCCGCCGCCGGTGACGTTGATCGAGCCGCCCGAGAACGCGCTGGCGACGCTGATGTTGGCAAAGCCGACGGTGTCTTTCACGAATGACCCGCTTGTCTGCGTGAGCGAGTTGGTGCCGGTCCAGTCGGGCCAGTTCCCCGCGGAGTAGGTGACGCTGCCGGTGTTGTTGAACGCGATGTTCTGGAAAAAGAACGTGCCCGCGGGCCAGTTGAAGGTGCCAACGTTGTTCAACGTCATGTTCTGAAAAGAGGCGTTGTTGCCGTTGCCTGAGACCGCACCGGCGTTCTGAAAGATGCCGCTGTTGGTGTTGAGACTTGCCGCGAGCAAGAGCGACCCGCCGGCGTTCAGGCTCACCGAAGCGACGGAAGCATTGGTGTTGAGCACCACGATGTTCGAGCCCAGGAAGATGGAGTTGGTCGCGCCCGGCAGCGACGGGGTGAACGCGCAACTGGTGAGATCAAAGTTGTTCTTGAACAGGGTGTTGGGTCCGGGGCACACCCCGGCGGGGCAGACGTCGGTCCAGTTCACGCCGCAGTTGCCGGTCCATGCCAGCGGCTGGGCGCTGGCGGACCCGGCGAGGGCAAGGAGAGCCAGGGGCGTGACAACGTGTGCGAAGCGGGTGAGGCGTGCGGGAATCATTTGGTGTACTCCGAGAAGGATGTGGGGTCCGACTTTGTTGGTGGCCTGGGGGGAGACAACGCGGTTATGGGCAGCGTGTCCGCGATAAATAGCGTCCCGAAAGCGCGAGTCTGACACAAAACCGGCGGAATGAGAGGAACACGCGCGCGAAGAGGGTGTAAGTTGATGGGTCTGAGGCTCAGAATGCAGGCCCCACCGCAAAGGAACCCGCTCCGGTGATGATCTGGCAGACCATGACGCACGCGACGCTGCTGGCCCGCGTTGCCGACGGGAGCGATCCCGCGGCGTGGGGCGACTTCTACGCGCGCTATGGCGAGCTCATCCGGGCGTTTTGCCGGCGCAAGGATCTGCAAGCCGCGGACGTGGATGATGTGACGCAGGACGTGCTGGTGTCGCTGACGCGATCGATGCCGGGTTTTCAATATGACCCCAGCCGGGGGAGTTTTCGCGGCTATCTGCGGACGATCGTCACCCACGCGATTTATCGCCGAATGTGTCAGAAGCGCGGCGAGGCACGCCTACCGGAGATAGAAGAAACCACGCGACTTGCCCAGAGTGACATCCAGGGGGAGGAACACTGGGAGGCCGAGTGGCGGCAGTATCACCTGCGCCGGGCGCTCGGGACCATCCAGAGCGAGTTCGGCGAGGCGGATCTGCGTGCGTTTGAGCTGTATGCCCTGAGCGGGCGACCGGTGGCTGAAGTTGCGGAGGAAACCGGCATGAGTGTTGACAGCGTGTACCAATCCAAGTCGCGCGTGCTGAAACGCTTGAGCGTGGTGATCGAGCAGCAGGTGCTTGAAGAGGGATGAGGCGCATCGAGTCGGCATCGCTCGCGTGATCGGTGTGCCTCGTTAGGTGATTCGCGCTTTCGCGATTGGCCTTCTCGCTCGTTGCGATGCTTATGAACAGCACGTCTTCAAACTGGTACGAGGGCGAGGGAGACCTGCTCGCTGAGCTGAAGGTCATGCGCGGCTCGAGCGAGACGCCGACGATCCCGGGCTACGAAGCGCTGGCGGAGGTTCGTCGGGGCGGGCAGGGTGTGGTCTATCGCGCGACGCAGGCGGGCACGAAGCGAGCCGTGGCGATCAAGCTCATGCACGCCAGCGCCGCATCTGCTGGCGAAGCGCGCCGGCGCTTCGAGCGCGAGGTGGATCTCGTCGCGGCCCTGCGCCACCCGCAGATCGTCAGCGTGTATGACAGCGGCATCGCCAGCGACGGACGACCGTACCTGGTGATGGAGTATGTCGAGGGGCAATCGCTGGATGAACACCTGCGCGCGATGGGGCCGGCCAGCGCCCGAAACATCCAACGCGTGGTGGAGCTGTTCGTCCAGATCGCTGAGGGCGTCCAGTTTGCCCACCAGCGCGGGGTGATCCATCGTGACCTCAAGCCCAGCAACATTCGCGTTGATCGCTCCGGGCGGGCCCGCGTGCTGGACTTTGGGCTGGCCAAGGGCGTTCGGGGCGTGCCGGGCGAGGGCGGCTCGATCGTGATGGGCACGCCGATGGAGACGATCTCGGGCTCCGGGCAGTTTCTGGGGAGTTTGGCGTGGGCGAGTCCGGAGCAGGCCGAGGGAGACCAGCGCGATCTGGACGTGCGGACGGACGTGTACTCGCTGGGCGTGATGATGTATCACGCGCTGAGCGGGGAGTTTCCGTACGACGTGAGCGGGACGCTGCGCCAGGTGCTCGAGAACATCGAGCGCTCGCCATCGAGATCGCTGCGACTGAGCGCACCGAGTGTCAACGACGAGTTAGCGACGATCGTGACGCACTGCCTCGCGAAAGAACGCGAGCGCCGCTACGCGTCGGCGGGCGATCTGGCCAGCGACTTGAAGCGGTACCTGGCGGGCGAAGCGATCAACGCCAAGGGCGACAGCTCTTGGTACACGATCCGCAAGGGCGTCCGGCGTCATCGCGCAGCGTTCGTGATCGCCAGCGCCGCGATCGTCGGGCTCGCGGCGTTCGGGGTGACCATGGCGCTGTTGTACGGTCGCGCGGCGCGAGCGGAGCGCAGCCTGAGCCAGCGCGTGGTGGACCTTGACCGTACGAGCAAGTTCCTGCGCGAGACGCTCAGCGCGCCGGACCCGGCGAAGAAGGGGCGCGAAGCGCGGGTGCTGGATGTGGTAACGAGCGCTGCGAAGAAGATCGAGGCGGACAAGGAGATGTCCGCGGCCGCGCGGGCCGGGGTGAAGTCCACGCTTGGCGTGACGTTCACGGGGCTGGGGCAGTATGGCGAGGGCGTGCAGATGCTGCGCGGGGCGCTGGAGGATTACGTCACCGCCGACGCGGAGACGGAGGACCACGCGCACCTTGCGGACATCGTCAAGACTCGCGCGAGCCTGGCGTATGGGCTGTATCGCGATGGCAAACTCGAGGAGGCGACGAAGGTCGCGGAGGAGGCATATGCGCAGCGCGACGCGCTGAACGCGGTGGACCGAGCCGCGGCGTTGATCTCGAACGTCATGGCGTTCAGTCGCTTCGGCGCTGGCGATCTGCCCGGGGCTGAGAAGTTTTTGCGCGAGCAGATGGAGCTGTCGCTCGCGGTGGGGACGGAAGAATCGCTGGCGGTCGCCAGTGACGCGGCGGGCAACCTGGGCATCATCCTGCGTCAGCTTGATCGGTACGACGAGGCGGAGGCGCTGTATCGCGCGGAGCTGGCCCGTGCTGGCGACGCGGACACGCCGGGCGTGGCGCGGCTTGTGAATAGTCTGGGCTCGGTGATGCACAGCCGGGGGAATGTGGCGGAGGCGGAGCGGCTGTATCTGGAAGGGGTGGAGCGATTGCGCCGCACGCTGGGGCCGGCGCACGACGACACCGTCGCGGCGATGGGAAACCTTGCGCTGCTCTATGGCGAGCACGGGCGCTTGCGAGAGGCGGAGGAGATCCAGCGGGCGATCATCGCGACGTGCGAGAAATCATTGGGCGACGAGAACCCGGCGACGCTGATGCAGCGCCACAACCTCGCCAAAACGCTGGAGAATCAGGGACGCAAGGACGAAGCGGAAGCGCTGCTGCGAAAGACGATCGAGCAGCGGACCAAAGTCCTTGGTGCGACGCACCCGAACACGCTGGTGAGCCTCGGGAACCTTGGCGGGCTGCTCGCGGCTCAGGGCAAGCGTGAAGAGGCGCTGGCCAACTCTAAATATGTCTACGAGCTTTTGGTCGCGGCGAACGGAGATGAGCGCCTCGAAACCGTGCTGGCGCTGAACAACTACGCCATCTCGATGCAGAACGCCGGGCAGGTCGCAGAGGCGCTTCCGATGGCGGAGCGAGCCGCGGCGGGGTGTGAGAAGGTGCTCGGGCCGGCCCACTGGCGGACCGAGCTGCTGCGCGGAAATCTCGGTCGCTGCCTGCTCAAGCTTGATCGCCCGGCGGACGCCGAGCCGCTGCTGCGCGCGAGCCTTGACGCGATCGTCAAGCAGTTTGGGCCGGATCACGCGATCGCCAAGCAGACCCGATTGAACCTCGCCGACGCGCTGACGCGCCTGAATCGCGCCGACGACGCGGCGGCGTTTATGCCCGCGTCGGCGCCGGGCGTCGGCGCGCCGTGACTCAGCTTCAAGCCGGGCGTCAGGTTCGCCGGTCCAGCAGGCGATAGCCGACCGCCTCGCTGATGTGCGCGACATCGAGCATGTCGGTGCCTTCGAGATCCGCGATTGTTCGCGCCACGCGCCGGATTTTGTCGTATGCGCGGGCGGAGAGGCGCAGCTCGGTCATCGCCTGTTCCAGCAGGTTGCGGGCGGCATCGGTCATCGCGGCCCACTTGTCCAGTTGCTTACCGCTGAGGCGGGCGTTGGGCGTGGTGACGCCCTGGCGCGCGCTCTGACGCTGGCGGGCGGTGAGCACGGCTTGGCGCATCTGTGCGCTGCTCGTGCCGCGAGGTGAGTCTTTGGCGGAGAGCTGCTTGAACGGCACGGCGGGGGCTTCAACATGAATGTCAACGCGATCGATCAGCGGGGCCGAGAGCTTGGCCATGTAGCGATCCATCGCACGGCGCCCGACCTCGTCGGTGGGCAGGTCGCCCTTGGGTGTCGGGTTCATGGCCGCGACGAGCATGAAGCTGGCGGGGAAGCGCACGGCGCTGTGCGAGCGCGCGATGGTGACAACGTGATCCTCCAGCGGCTGGCGCAGGGTCTCCAGCACGTCGCGCGGGAACTCCGGCAGTTCGTCCAGGAAGAGCACGCCCCGATGCGCCAGTGAGACTTCGCCCGGGCGCGGGACAACCCCGCCGCCGATGATCGCGGCGCCGCTGGAGGTGTGGTGCGGCGTGCGCACCGGGCGGGCCGTCACCAGACCCTGGCCCGGCATGAGCTTGCCCGCGGCGGAGTAGATCCGTGTGACCTCGACCGCCTCCTCGGGCGACATCGCCGGCAGCACGCCCGGCAGCGCCTTGGCCATCATGCTCTTGCCCGTGCCCGCGGGGCCAAGCATGATCAGGTTGTGCGAGCCCGCGGCGGCGATGACGATCGCACGCTTCACCGCCTCCTGCCCGCGCACGTCGGCGAAGTCGATCTCGACAGTCGCGGTGGTCAGCAGGGCCGCGACGTCGGTCGGTGGGTGCGGCGTCGCGACTAGGCGCCCCGTCAAGAGTCCAACCGCCTCGATCAGCGAGCCCACGCCGATCGCTTCTACACCCGGGACCACGGCGGCCTCGGCGGCGTTCTCGCGCGGCACGATCACGCCGGCCAGCCCAAGCTCCTTCGCCAGGGCCGCCATGGCGATCACGCCCTTGACCGCGCGCACGCGCCCGTCTAGCGCCAGCTCGCCAGCGACGAGATACCGCCGGATGTCCAGCAGCTCGACCGGCGCGGGGTCGGGCTCGTCGAGCGTGCGCGAGCCGCCGCCCAGCGCTTCGTCGAGCTCGGCGTCAATATCGGTCGGCTGGTCAGCCGCGCTGGTGTTCGGCGCCGGGCGCGAGGGCAGGGCGCCGCTGAGGTTTGAGCCCTTGCCACTCCCGGCGCGAACGCGATGGACCGTCGAGCCGGTGGTGTTCTTCGCGACGCTGGTGATGATGCGGCCGCCGATGCCGCGAGCGCCGTCGGGGATCACACCCTGGACCATGAGCAGCGCAAGCGCGATCGGCAGGTCGTAGATCGGCCCTTCTTTGCGGAGGTCGGCGGGGGCGAGGTTGACCAGCACCTTACCGCGCGGGAAGACGTAGCCGCTGTTAGTGATCGCGGCCTTGACGCGCTCGACCGATTCCTTCACCGATGCATCGGGCAGACCGACGACCAGCGAGCGCACGGCGTCGCCCGTCACGGTGTCGTCGAAGTCGACCTCGACCTCGCAGGCCAGCGCGTCAATGCCCTGAAGCAAATAGGATGACAAGCGTGCGAGCATGCGCCGAAGTGTACCAAACACTGACCGAAAGCGAGCGAGAAATCGTACGACAAAGGTGGCGATTCTGGTGGCGCGGTCGCGTCCTGTCACCCCTACGGGTCACCGGCACAGTCAGCCCGGGACAGCGCTTGCGGCTCGCCTTCGGCGTTGAGGCATTGGCCTTCGGCGCGTCCGCCCAGGTGAGCGAGTTTCGCGTCGCCGTTCCACCACTGGCGCGCTGGTCCAAATAACACCGGCGTCGGGCGGATCGTCACGGGGGCAAGGGTGGTGACGACACTCAGGAACGAGGGCCGTGCGGGTTTTCTGCGCCTTCATCCAGCGGAAGTCACACGTCTTTCACGGCGTCCTCGCGGCGCATCTTGGGCATGGCGGTGACGACCTTGTCGATCAGGCCGTATTCGACCATTTCCTTTTCGTCGAGCCATTTGTTGCGGTCGCAATCGTTCTTGATCTGCTCGATGCTCTTGCCGCTGGCTTGGTGATAGATCTCGTAGAGGCGATCGCGGATGCGGAGCATCTCGCGGGCCTCGATCTCCAAGTCGGTGGCCTGGCCTTCCATCATGCCGCCGATGAGCGGCTGGTGCATGAGGTTGCGGGAGTTGGGGAGAGCGAAGCGCTTGCCGCGCGTGCCGCTGGTGGCGATGAGGCTGCCCATGCTCGCGGCCTGGCCGATGATGTACGTGCAGACATTGCAGGGGATGAACCGCATGGTGTCGATGATGCCGAGGCCGGAGCTGACGCTGCCGCCCGGGGAGTTCACGTAGAGGTGGATCTCGCTCTTGGCGTCCTCGTTGGCCAGGAACAGAAGCTGGGCGATGACCAGCGAGGCGATGTCGTCATCGATGGGCCCGCTCAGGAAGATGATGCGGTCCTTGAGCAGCCGCGAGAAGATGTCGTATGCGCGCTCGCCGCGCCCTGTATTTTCGATGACGATCGGGATAAGGGTGGACATGATGTGCCTCATTGAAAAGCGGATGGATGGCGATCGGAGGAACAGGGCGAGGGCGGGGAGGAGACTCGGTCAGCAGCGGTGGTGCGCCGGCGTGTACGCCCGCGGGCCTCACTTCTTCTGGAGGGTGGGCGCGATGACCTCGTCCACCAGGCCATACTTCTTGGCCTCATCGGCGGAGAAATATTTGTCGCGCTCGCTGTCCTTGCGGACCTGATCCTCGGCCTGGCCGGTGTGGCGGGCGATGATGCGGATGAGCTCGTTCTTGCTCTTGATGATCTGCTCGGCCTGAATGCGGATGTCTTCGGCCTGCCCGCCGATGCCACCAAAGGGCTGGTGGATCATGACCTTGGCGTGCGGGAGGATGTAGCGCTTGCCGGGGGCGCCAGCGGTGAGCAGCAGCGCCGCGCCGCTGTAGGCCCGACCGATGCAGTAGGTGCTGATGGTCGAAGTGAGGAAGCCCATGGTGTCGTAGATGGCCAGGGTGTCATCAACCACGCCGCCGGGCGAGTTGATATAGAAGTGGATGTCCTGACCCTTTTTCTGGTTCTCGAGGTAGAGCATCTGCATGGTGACACGAGCCGCGGAGCCGGGGCTGATCTCACCGATCAGGAACACGACGCGGTTCTCAAGCAGCAACTCATCGATGGTCATCTCTCGAGTGCGCTGATAGGAAATGCTCACGGTCGGTCCTTCCTGCGTTGCGCCCGCCTGGAATCGCGGCGGGCAGGTCGTCAAGCGGTTCTCGGTCCAGGCGCGTCCGGATCATTCGGGACGCGGCCTGTCTTTATCGGCAACTGACGTGCCGGGGTCCACGTTCGGCCTGACCACATCGTTTCCCGGTGATCTGGCCCGAAAACTCGCTCAGTCGGGGTTTCTGCCAATCTCTTCGGCTGCCGGTTTGGCAGACATGCGGGCTATGCGAGGATTGACGGCAGGCCCGCCAGGACGGGTGGGCGGTCGTGGGCTTTCGCCTCACCATCGCCTTTTCGCTCCGGACTTTGGCCTCGCGTGACGCGGGTGCATCGGGGGGATTGCGAGCCACCGCCTCGCCGTACCCTCCGGGCATGTCGATTCTCTCCTCGCGTCTGTCCTGCGGCGTTCCGTTGATCGTCGAGCACATGCCCTCAGCGAAGTCCGGCGCGATCGCGTGGATGCTGCCGGTGGGCGCTGCCCACGACCCGATTGATCGCCAGGGGCTGGCCTCGATGCTGAGCGAGCTGATCTTTCGCGGGGCCGGGTCGCTGGATTCTCGCGCGCAGGCGGACGCGATGGACGCCGTGGGCCTGAGTCGCAGCTCGTCAACTGGGATGGTGTACATCCGTCTCACGGCGATCTGCATCGGGCGCGACCTCGGGCGGGCGCTGGAGCTGCTGACGGACATCGTGCGCCGCCCGCGATTCGAGGCGGCGTCGATCGAGCCGACGCGCGAGCTCGCGCTACAGAGCCTCGCGGGGCTGCGCGACGACCCAGCGCACTTTGCCGGCACGCTCCTGACCGAGCGCCACAACACCTTGCCCTACAACCGCACCGGCCTGGGCGACGAGGCGGGCCTGCGCGCCATCAGCCGCGACGACATCGTGCACGCGTGGGCGCGCGGCGTGCGCCCCGAGTCATCCATCATCGCGGTCGCGGGCGACGCCGATGGCGAAGCGATTCAGGAGCAACTCGAAGAGCAGCTCTCAGATTGGCAGGGCGCTCACCCCGAGCCAGTGCTCTCGCCCAACCCGGCGCGCGGCAGCACCCATCACGAAACCGAGGACTCATCACAGGTCCACATCTACGCGGCGCACGATGCGCCGGCGGAGAACTCCAAAGACGCGATCTTCGAGCGGATCACGCTCGCGGTGCTGAGCGGCGGCTCCTCCTCGCGCCTCTTCAGCGAGGTTCGCGAGAAGCGCGGCCTGTGCTACAGCGTCTCGGCCTCGTACTCCGCCGACAAGCACTTCGGGCGCGTTGTCGCGTACGTTGGCACCACGCCCGAACGCGCTCAGCAGTCGCTGGACGTGCTCAGCGAGCAGATGGCGCTCATCAACAGCGGGGTGGGGAAAGTGACGCAAGAGGAGCTGGATCGAGCCGTGATCGGGTTCAAGTCTTCGCTAGTGTTCAGCGGCGAGAGCACCGGTGCCCGCGCGATGTCGCTGGCGCTGGACCAACACCGCATCGGGCACCCGCGCTCGCTGGAAGAGATGAGCGCGCAGATCGATCTGGTGACGCTCGATCAGCTCAACGAGTACCTCACGCGCCGTGAGACCGGGCCGGTGACGCTGGTCACGCTGGGGCCAGCGGAGCTACAACGACCCGCGAACCTCTGAGGGGACCTCTGACGGGAACCGCCTTCTTGAAGCCGCGGCACGCTATCCTCTGGCCCTATGGCCATTCTCGTCGACGCGGACACTCGGGTTCTTTGCCAGGGCATCACCGGTGCCTACGGCGCACAGCACACCAAGGGCTGCCTGCACTACGGCACCAAGCTCGTCGGCGGCGTGACGCCCGGCAAGGGCGGCACCAAGGACGCTAACGGCCTGCCCATCTGGGACACTGTCAAAGCCTGCGTGGAGGCGACGGGCGCGACCGCGACCATGATCTTCGTGCCCCCCGCGGGCGCGGGCGATGCGGTGCTGGAGGCCGCGGAGGCGGGCATGCGGCTGATCTGCTGCATCACCGAGGGCGTTCCGGTCCAGGACATGATCAAAGTTCGGGGGATTTTGGATCAGATGAACCTTGAGCGGGGCGCGTGCCGCGGCGTGTCGGCCACCACCGGCGGCACGGGCAGCATGGCCCCCAACCACATCACGCTCGTGGGCCCGAACTGTCCGGGCGTCATCACCCCCGGCCCCAAGACCGGCAAGGGCGACTCGGCGCGCGACCCCTACACCAACGCGGGGTGCAAGATCGGGATCATGCCCGGCTACATCAACACGCACATCAGCCAGAGCAAGGCCGGCAAAGCGGTGGGCATCGTGTCGAGGTCCGGCACGCTGACGTATGAAGCGGTGTGGCAGACCAGTGCGCTGGGCCTGGCCCAGAGCACCTGCGTGGGCATCGGCGGCGATCCCGTTCGCGGCATCAACCACATCGAGACCATCCGACTCTTCGCCGATGACCCCGAGACGCACGCCATCCTCATGATCGGCGAGATCGGCGGCAGCGACGAGATCGACGCCGCGCGCGAGATCGCCCACATGCGCGCCACCGGCAAGCTCAACAAGCCGGTCGCGGCGTTCATCGCGGGCCGAACCGCGCCCGTCGGGCGACGCATGGGGCACGCTGGCGCCATCATCGGCGGGGCCGACGACACCGCCGACGCCAAGATCAAGGCCCTTATAGAAGCCGGTGTCGAAGTCGCCATGAGCCCCGCGGATATGGGGCGGGCGATGGCCAAGGCGATGGGGATTTGAGAGGGCGAGAGTGGGGCGCGGCGCGCTGGGGTCGTCAATTTCAACCAAATCGCCAAAAACGAAAAATCTTCCTTTGAGACTTCGTGTTAAGTTGAACTCTGCGACCGCTCGCGGCGTGAGACCAACCGAATCCATCAGCTGATTTCCACCAGTGGGGCTGAGAAAAGACCGTATAACCCCGTGTTTGGTCAACAATACGGCCCCTGCTCGATCCCTATTTTAACAAGACAAAACCCGGTCTTGGCCTACTCTTCGTACGGATGGCTGGCCTGGTCGGCGGTCTTCGCGCAAACTTCCCTTCCATCACTGTTTTCACTGGCGCCACGCCTTTGTCTGGAGATCGCATGTCCCTCTGCTCACTTCGCGGGAACCCGCTGGCCCTGACGTGTCTGGCCGGGCTCTCGCTCGCTTCGTTCGCTCCCGTTGCCCAGGCTCAACTTCGCGTTGGGAACTGGAACGTCACGAACTACTCATCCGGGCGCGCCAACGAGTTCCGCACCGCGCTCTTCAGCGCCGCGCCGGCGTCGGGCGTCTTGGTCCCGAGCCTCCGGTTTCTTCCTGACGTTTTACTGACGCAGGAAATCATCGACGCCACGGGCGCCACGAACTTCCTGGCCGTACTCAATGGCGCCGCGGCGGCCGGCTTCACCGGCGCTCCGACCGACTGGGCGATGACCACGTACGTCCCCACACCGATCTTTCCGGGCAGCAACCCGGCCCACGTCATGTACTACCGCACCAGCAAGGTGACGCTGCTCTCGCAGGCGGGCGTGCCGGCGCCATCGACCGTCAAGGTCCTGCGCGAAGGGACGACTGGCAGCGCGAGCACCTACGGCGACACCGGCTCATGCGCTGATTGCCCTCCTCGCGACACGCATCGCTACCAGATACGCCTGGTTGGATATCCCGTGGGGAACCCGGGCGAGCTGTACCTCTACAACGGGCATTTCAAGGCCGGCTCAGCGTCCGCGGACAACGCCCGGCGTGAGGCCGAGAGCAGCCGCCTCCGCGCAGATAGCAACGCTCTGCCGGTGAGCGCGAACTTCCTGATCGGCGCTGACTTCAACGTGCAGGCGTCAACCAATTCAATGTACGTGCGCATGATCGAGAACGGCAGCAACGCTGCGGGCCGCTTTATTGACCCGATCAACACCCCCGGCAGTTGGGAGAATGGTTCTTCGTTTGACATCGTCCACACCCAAGAGCCCTCCACGCAGATGGACTCGCGCCACGATCAGATCCTGATCTCCCCCACGCTCCGCAACAACTCAGGCATCGACTACATCGGCACCGCCGCGGCGTACAGCACCAGCACCTGGAACGACCCCAACCATTCCTACCGCTGCTGGGGCAACGACGGGACTTCGTTCAATGTTCCTCTGAAGACTACCGGGAACACCATGGTCGGCGCGACGATCGCCCAAGCGCTGATCACCAGCGCCAGCGGCCTGGGCCACCTGCCCGTGTTCCTCGACCTGCGCGTCCCCGCCAAGGTCAACACCCCCGCGTCGATCGACTTCGGCACCGTTGACCAGAACTTCGTCGCGACCGTGACGATCACCATCCGCAACGGCGACGCGCTGGTCGCTGGCAGCGATCCGCACTTCAGCCGCTTCAGCCGCGACGGCACCGCCAGCGGCTTTGAGTCGCTCTCGTACACGCTAGCGCCGAGCGCCGGCTTCACCGCCATCGCTGGCCCCTTCGCCCGCACCGCCAGCCTGAACGCTGGCGACTCGCGCATCATCACGATGGACACCAGCACGACCGGCGTCAAAGCCGGCACGCTGACGATCAACTCGAACGCCGCGAACGGCACCTCGCTGGTGATCCCGATCACCGGCAACGTCGTCGCGGTCGCTTTGGCTCTCTGCCCGGGTGACATCGCTTTCGACGACGGCGCGCTGCTGCCCCCGTTCGGCCCCAGCGGCGGCACCAACAACGGGCTTACCGAGGCCGACTACAACGCCTTCTTCGGCGGATTCTTTGACGCTCTGCCCTACTGCGACATCATCGCTGACGACGGCATCTCGCCCATCGGCTCACCCGGCTCGTCTAACAACGGCACCACCGAGGCCGATTACAACTTTTTCTTCAGCATCTTCTTCAATGGCTGCCCGTGAGTCTGAGTGCTGAGTGCTGAGCATCGAAGGCTGACAGCATTGACGCTTTACTGCGGCGCGAGATCTTCATCATTTGGCTGCTGTTTGATCCATTCCCATTGAGCCGCGAGGCCTTCTAAGAGCGTGGTGCGCGGCGTGAAGCCCAACTCTGCGCCGGCGCGCTCCAGCGATGCGAACGTGCGGTCCACGTCGCCCGGGCGCGAGGGGCCTTGCTGAACTTGCAGCGACGTGCCAGCGACGACGCCGATCGACTTGACCAGGGCGCCGAGCGTGACCGGCGAAGCGCCGCCGAGATTCCAGATGCGATAGCCGAACTGGTCAATGCGTTCGTACGCGCTGAGCACGCCAACGACGATGTCGTCGATGAACGTGTAGTCGCGTGAGGAATCCAGCGAGCCGTAGAGCGTGATCGGCAGGTTCGCAAGCGCCCTGCGCATGAACAGGCTGATGGCCAGGTCTGGGCGTTGGCCCGGGCCATAGACCGTGAAGAACCGCAGCATCGCAGTGGGCATCCGGGTCAAGTGCCAGTGCGTGTAGCCGATCAGCTCGCACGCGCGCTTGGTCGCGGCGTAGGGCGAGATCGGCTCGCCCACATCGAGCCCCTCGTGAAACGGGACGGCGCTGCCGTTGCCGTAGACCGACGAGCTGGAGGCGATGACGCAGCGCTTGAGGTTGGCGCGCGCGGCGTGGTGGAGCAGGAGGCTGGTCGCCAGCACGTTGGCCCGCGCGTAGGCGGGCGGGTCTTCAACGCTAGGTCGCACGCCGGCTTTCGCGGCCAGGTGGATCACGCCGTCGATCGCGCGTCCGTCAAAGATGGATTCAACGAGAGCGGGCTCGCATAGGTCGCCCTCGATCATCTCGAAGCGCGAAGCGATCTGATGGCCAGCCGCGGCGGCCTCGCTGCGGACGCGCTCCAGATTCTGGTCCTTGAGGTGGCGCGGATAGAAGGGATCAAAGTTGTCCACGCCGACGACCCGCGCGCCCCGACGGATCAAGGCCGAAGCGACGTGCGAGCCGATGAACCCCGCGCACCCGGTGACGAGGACGGCGTCATGACTCATCGGAGTGGACATGGCGGGGGGAAGTGCTGAGTGCTGAGTGAAGACAGAGCAAACTACGTCGGTGTGTGCGAAAAGGCTTTGAAACTTCAAGGGCGGCGCGGCTGGTTTGCGTGAAGCGTTTGTGGGCAAAAACAAAGCAGGGCACCATCGTAAGACAGTGCCCCGCTGGAGGAGAGAGAGATCTTGCCTAGATTACCGGAGAGAGCCTCCGGCAGTCCAGTGAGCGTCAGGGGATGTTGAAAGATTGCTCATACGCAACCCTTCGTCCAAAAGTGTAGCCTCAGAACGCCGCCGGACCAACGAAACGTCGCCACCCTGATATCTATCCGGGAAAATACTGAGCCTTGCCTACCAAGCGACTCAGGGATGTTCCCACCGGGAACTTACGAATTTATCGGTGCCGCGGCTGATGTCGCTTCAGCAAATTGCGCCCATGCGGACCACTTCCACCGGCGCGAGCCCGAAAAACACCGCCTTCAGGGTGCAAACTAGGGCCAAGACTTCGTAAATAATTTTATTCCGGCTTGTCTTTTGCGTCCGGCTGGGACATTGGCACATCCACCGTCTTCATATCTGGTGCGGGCTTTGTGTTCGAGTTGCCGCGCGCTGCAGGACGGGCACGCTGCGCGCCCGCGGTGCCCTCGCCGCCACCGGCACCCATTCGCTCTTCGACGCGGCGAAGAAGCTCCTCGCGCTGCTCGTGGGTCATGCGTTCAAACACACGCATCAGTCGCTCGCGGTGCTGAGGCGCGATTGGAGCGGCGTTCGCGGCGGCCGGGCGATCAGCACGCGGTGCGTTCGCTTTGGGGGGTGAAGCTGGGGCTGCGGGCTGAACGGTTTCCTCAGAGACAGCGGTGTCTTTGGCCTTGGGCTTGCCGGGGGCAGTTGTGGCGGGCGTGGCATTCGCGCCCTCGCCAGCCTTGGTGGCGGCGCGGCGCTGGACATACCGCTGATTCTCGCGACCTTGGGCTTCTTTGTGGATCACGTCGAGCTTGGTCTGCACCGCCGCCTGCTGCGGCTCGCTCAACAGTGCCCAGATCCTGGTATGCGCATCCGCGGCTTTGGGCGCGTTCTCGCGCACCTCGCGCAGCCGCTCCAGCATCGCGGCCTGATCCTGCTCGCTCATCGCGGGCGCCTCGCCCTTCATGTCCTGATCGCCCTTGGCGTCGGGCGGGCCCTTCTTGGCGTCCTTCTTGGAGGGGCGGTCGAGCTGACGAAGCTGACCGATCAACTCGCGGTTCTTCTGGGCGTACGTCCGCTGGGCAGTCGCAAACTCCGAGGAGATATCGCGGAGCTTCTGCTCCAGATCCGGCGACGCAACGACGCCTTCGGGCGCGCCGGCGGCAAGGGCCTCTTGCACCGCGCGCATGAAGTCACGATGCGGAATCTCGCGCTCGCCGCGGGCCTTGACGCTGGCTTTGCCGGAGCCGAAGGTGCCGTTGCTGCCGGGCGCGACCTTGGTGTCAACGGTTGGTCCACCCAGCGGGGTGGCGGGTTCCAAGGCCAGAGCGCCGCGCGTGTTGAAGTTGATCGCGAGGCCGGCGATCGCCAGCAAAGCGATCGCGTGGAACGATGAGCGGCGGGGCGAGGCGAGTGTCATCGAAAGCTCCTTGAATCGGCCGGAATGCCATCGGCCGAAACGTGCGGGGGGCTGAGGCGGGTGAGGGGCGTGAGAGCGAATCGGGGGCGACGACCCGCAGCCCAACGTCTTTTACGCGGCGGATATTGCAGCGCGGTCTATCATCTGTGTCTAGGCCGTTGGAAGCATTGACCGCGTGACGAAAGCGAACGCGATCCAAACAGACGCCGAGGATGTATGACGATCAACCAAGACTGGGTGCGGGGCGCGCTGGGAGGCGGCGCGACACGCGCCGCCATCGACGCAACGTCGATCGACAAGGTTACTGCCTGCGATGGGCATGTCAATATCATCCTCAGTTCAACGATTGACGCGGCGCGGCGCGAGAGCGTAAAAGCGCAGATCGAGCAGCGCTTGCGCGAGCGGGCCCGCGAAGAGAATGAAACGCTGGCGGGGCTTCGCGTCGAGTTTGCGGCAGGCGGGCCGACGGCGGCAAAGACGGTCAGCCTGCAGCAGACCGGCAAGCCCACGTCCTCGAACGGCCCCGGTCCCGCACAGGGCGCAAGCCGCGCCGCGGGAGTGGCGACGCAGCAGAGCGCAGCGCCATTTCTGCCCGGTGTCAAGCACGTGATCGCGGTCGGCGCGGGCAAGGGCGGCGTCGGCAAGAGCACCGTCGCGGTCAACCTCGCCGTGGGCCTGGCCCTGCGCGGGCACAGCGTCGGCCTGCTGGACGGGGACATCTACGGCCCCAGCCTGCCGACGATGCTGGGCCTGGACGCCCTGCAGACCAACATCATTGCCAACATGCTCCAGCCGTTTTACGTCCACGGCGTGAAGGCCATGACGATCGGCAAGCTCGTGGACCCCGAGAAGCCCCTGATCTGGCGCGGGCCGATGGCCCACGGCGCGTTCAAGCAACTCGTCGAGCAGACCGAGTGGGGCGAGCTGGATTATCTGGTGGTGGACCTGCCGCCGGGCACGGGGGATGTGAGCCTGACGATGGCGCAGCTCATGCGGCTGACGGGCGCAGTGGTGGTGTGTACTCCGCAGCTGGTGGCGCAGGACGACGCGGTGCGCGCCGTGCGCATGTTTCAGCAACTGGGGATTGACGTGCTGGGCGTCGTGGAAAACATGAGCTACTTCGTCGCGGAGGATGTCACGCCGGCGCGCGAGTATGACCTCTTCGGGCGCGGCGGGGCCGAGATGATGGCCCAGCGCCTCGGGCTGCCATACCTGGGGGCAATCCCCATCACCATCCCGCTTCGCAAGAACGGCGACGAGGGAAACCCGAGCGCAAACTTTCAGGGCAAGACACGCCTCAGCGCCGCCCTGGAGACGCTCGTGACCAACTTCGAGGGCCAGGTCGCGCTTGCGGCGATCCGCGGCGGGACCCGCCCAACCCTGAGCGTGAGCTGAACCCGGCGTCGAGGCTCGGACAGTCTTCCATGGTCAAGCCGCGCCGACTCGGCGTGCGGGAGACGAAGTCGTGTTGCAATTTCGTCGCGCCGGGGGTTGATCCGCGGGGGCGGTTGCCGCTACGCTCTCGGAAGTCTCGGCAAATCGTGTGCCAGGCCTGATCGGGCTTTGATCGGCTTGATCAGTCGTGGAATCTCGCGGTTGCCGGGTTGGCGGCTTGGCGAATCGGTCGGGGCGTTTGCAGGTTTCCTTTGGCAATGTGTCACTGGAGACCTTGAATCGCGTCGAATGATGAGCCTTGCGCGACGTGCCAGGAGCTCGTTTGCGCCGTGTCGCGGGCCTGGTGCGTCGGTCGATAAACCCTGAACACACACTCTCGGAGCTTGAACCATGTCATTTGAAGCCGCTGTCCATGCCCAAGCCATCGAGCTTAATCGCCTCTCGCTGGAGATGTGTGCGACCGCCGGGAGCGGGCACCCGTCGACGTGCATGAGCCTGGGTCACCTGGTCACGGTGCTGATGTTCAACTCCATGCGTTGGAGCCCGGATTACCCTGATTACCCCACCAGCGACCGGCTGGTGCTGAGCGAGGGGCACGCGGTGCCGATCATCTATGCCGCGTGCGCCAAGCTGGGCGTGAAGTACGGCAAGGACCCGGAGAACCGGCGCGCCTTGACGGTTGAGGACCTGAAGGGCCTGCGCGAGGCCAACAGCGAGCTGGACGGCCATCCGAACCCGATGGAGGGCTTCCCGTTCTTTGACGCCGCGACCGGCTCGCTGGGCCAGGGCCTGAGCGTTGCGGCTGGGCTTGGCGAAGCAGCGAAGCTCGACGCGATCGACCGTCGCATCTATTGCATCATCGGCGATGGCGAGTCGCGCGAGGGCCAGATCTCTGAGGCGTATGACTTCATCATTGAGCGCAAGCTCACCAACGTCTGCACGATCCTCAACTGCAACGACTATGGCCAGGCGGATCGCGTCAGCCACCAGCAGTCGGCCGAGGTGCAGGTCAAGCGTCTGACCGCCATCGGCTTCAAGGTTCTGGAGATCGACGGGCACGACCCCAAGGCGATCAAGGCTGCGCTGGACGAGTTTGCCAAGAACGCTGGCACCTGGGGCACGCCGATCGCCATTGTCGCCAAGACCGAAAAGGGCTGGGGCGTCTCGGGGATGCACGGCGGCGGCTGGCACGGCAAGCCCGCCACCGGCGAGGCGCTGACCAAGGCCCTCAGCGAGCTTGACGAGAAGCGCGTGCAACTCACCAGCTCGCTGGTCAGCAGCGACAGCTTCGAGATTCAGCCCCCCACCGAGCTGAAGCCCCGCGACATCAAGCAGGACGAGATGATCCCGCTGGGCGAGATGGCCAAGAAGTTTGACCTTGTCAGCGCGATCCAGTCTGGTCGCATGGCGACGCGTCGCGCCTATGGCGTGGCGCTGCGGGCGCTGGGCCATGTCAACGATCGCGTGGTCGTGCTGGATGCGGACGTCAGCAACAGCACGTACACCGACATGTTCAAGAAGGACCCGGCCTTGGCGAGCCGGTTTGTGGAGTGCAAGATCGCAGAGCAGAACATGATCAGCGCCGGGGTTGGCATGGCCGCGGGCGGCAAGATCCCCTTCTGTTCGACCTTTGCGAAGTTCGTGACTCGCGCGTACGACCAGATCGAGATGGCGATCAACGGCGGCGCGAACATCAAGATCGTCGGCAGCCACGCCGGGATCACGCTCGCCGCGGACGGCCCGAGCCAGATGTCGCTGCCGGACATCTCGTGGTTCCGCTCGTTCAGCACGGTGCGCGACCATCGCGGGAACCCCGCGTGCTACGTGCTGCAGCCGTCGGACGCGTACGCCGCGTACGCGCTGACGCACGCGATGGCGGAGTATGAGGGCGTCTGCTACATGCGGACGCTTCGCGCCGACACCGAGTTCATCTACAGCGATTCGACCGCCTTCAACCTGGGCGGATTTGAAGTCCTCAGCGAGGGTCGCGACGTGCTGCTCTGCGCGTCAGGCTTTATGGTTCACGAAGCCAACAAGGCGCTGGATGCGCTGGACAAGGCCGGCATCTCCGCGACGCTGGTCGACCTCTACTCGCTGCCCTTTGACGCCGACGCGCTGATGGACATCGCCAACCAGAACGGCGGCTTCATCATCTCCATCGAAGACAACTACGGCGGTGGCATCGGCTCGGCCATCGCCGACGCGCTGACCTCCAGCGGCGACGCCTTCACCCTCCGCCAGATGCACGTCCGACGCATCCCCAAGAGCGCCAAAACGCCCGAAGAGGTGCTGGCGATGTGCGGCCTCTCTAGCAACGACATCGTGAAGGAAACGATGAAGCTGCTGCAAGTGGTGTGAGAGGCGGAAGAAAGACGCGAGACGTAAGACGCGAGTTGTGTGTTGTGAGACGTGCGGCTTCTCGGGCGCGTGAGTGAGTATTCTGACTGCGAACTTTTCCGGCCCTGACGCGTGCGTTGGGGCCGGTTTGTTTTTGTGGGAGGGGGCGGCGGGATGGGCGATGCCCACGCGTGGCTTCGTTCTCTCCGTCGAGCAGAACCGCGTTTTCGAGCAGCGGTGCCGGGAGGCCCTGTCGAGCGGAAATGCCCGACGACTCGCGCCGGGCTTCCACCCGAGGCGAACTATGATCGCTCCCGCGCCTTGCCTCTCGGCGTGGGTGGTGATCGAGCACGCCATGGCCAAACGACCTCAATCCGCCCGCCCTACTGCCGGCGCCACTCCCACCTCGCGCCCTGCCACCACACTACCCGCCGCACGCCGCGCCGCATCAGCCCGCACCGGCGTGGGCGTGGAGGACTGGCGCGCCGCATCGGCTGACTCACCCGCCAGCGCCGAAGGCCATCACCCGAGCGCACGCAAGCGCGTCGTCGTCGGCATCTCCGGCGCCTCGGGCGCGGCGTATTCCTGCCGTCTGCTCGAGCAACTGCTCACGCTCGGGCATGAAGTCCACCTGGTCGTTACCGAATACGGGCGCCAGCTTTTGCACGATGAGCTGGACATCACAAAGCTGGAGTTGGAGCAACTGACGCCGTCGATCCGCGGGGCGGAGCTGGTCGCCGCGAATGGGCGCTTGTTCGTTCACCCGCACAAGGACGTCGGGGCGGTGATCGCCTCGGGCTCGTTCATGCACGACGGCATGGTCGTGATCCCGTGCAGCAGCACCGCCCTGGGCTACATCGCCAGCGGCGCCGGATCAAACCTGCTGGCAAGGGCCGCGATGGTGACGCTGAAGGAACGCCGCCCGCTGATCGTGGTGCATCGCGAGAGCCCGCTCTCGCTCATCGACATCCGGAACATGGAGACGGTGACGCTGGCGGGGGGCATCATCGCGCCGGCGAACCCGGGCTTTTATCTCAAGCCGCGGACCATCGAGGAGATTGTGGACTTTGTCGTCGGCAAGTGCCTGGACCTGCTCAAGATCGAGCACACGCTGCGGACGCGCTGGGAGGCTCGCGTTGATGCGATCAAGCGCGGGCGGGGCGGCCAGGGCTGAAGCGCCGGTCACGCGGCGGCGCGGACGAGCAGCGCGATGACGAGGCTCACGCCAACGACAATCGCGATCGTGACCTTGATGACCGTCGCGACGGCGCGACCGGCCGCGGCCCCCAGAGCGATCTTGCCCGCAGATCGCCAACTGGCGTTCTTCGCCCAGCCAATCTCCAGCGCGAGCGCCCCAGCACCCGCGCCGATGATCGAGCCGATGACCGTGCCCACCGGCGGGACGAACGCGGTGCCCACCAGCGCGCCGACGATCGCCCCGATGATCGCGCCAATGGCCGACGCTCGCGAGCCGCCGGCGGTCTTGGCCCCCACCGCCGAGGCGGCAAACTCCAGCAGCTCTCCCAGCAGCGCCAGCCCCAGCGCCGTGAGAATCAGCCAGAGCGGGAAGTACCCCGCGCCGGTGGCGCTATAGGAATACCACTGAATGCCGCCGGCGACCAGCAACATCAGCCACACGCCGGGCCCGGTGAGCAGCGTGAGACCGAGGCCGCCCAGCGTGGCCCCGACCATCAGCACGATGCAGATCGCGATCTCCATGGCTTCATGTGTGACGGGCACGTGACAACACGCTGGACCCGGGGCAACACTTTTCTCACCCGACTCGGCACACAGCGCCGAACCGCCACCGCTTTACTCCGGCATCCGCAGGTGTTCCTCCAACGACCGGACCACAGTATTGAAATCCGCGTCCGTCTCGCGCCGATCGTTGATCGTCCTCACGGCGTGCATCACCGTCGTGTGATCGCGCCCGCCAAAGTAGCCGCCGATCTCCTCCAGCGAGTAACGCGTGTGCTTGCGGGCCAGGTACATGCACAGTTGGCGCGGCTGCGCAATCGAACGCTGCCGTCGCTTGCTCTGAAGGTCCGTCACCTTGACGTTGTAGTAATCCGTCACGGCCGTGATGATCGTCTGGATCTGGATCCGCGGCTCGCTCTTGGGCGTCGCCGGGTCGTTGAAGCACGCGCGCACCAGCTCCAGGTCGATCGGTTTCTTCTCGACGTTGGCGAACACCTGGAGCTTGACGATCGCGCCCTCCAGCTCGCGGATGTTGGTGTCCATCCGACCGGCCAGGTCGCAGGCGACATCATCGGACAGGTTCATGCCACGGATGCGCGACTTGTTCTTCAGGATCTCGACGCGCGTCTCGTAGCACGGGGGGGTGAGTTCAGCGACCAGGCCCCACTTGAATCGCGAGACCAGCCGGGCTCGGAGGTCCGGGATGTCTTCGGGCGCCGCGTCGCTGCTGAGCACAATCTGCTTGTGGCCCTGGTGGAGGCTGTTGAAGGTGTGGAAGAACTCTTCCTGCGAGCGGTCGCGTTTGGAGAGGAAGTGAATGTCGTCAACGACCAGGACGTCGACGTGCCGGAACTTGTGGCGGAAACGGCTCATCGCGTTCGCCGCGACCGCGTCCATGAACTGCGTGATGAATCCCTCGCAGCTCGTGTAGTAGATCACGGCGTCAGGCTTCGCGGCGCAAATCGTCAGGCAGATCGCCTGGAGAAGGTGGGTTTTGCCAAGGCCGACGTCGCCGTGAACAAAGTAGGGGTTGTACGCGCGCCCGGGATTCGCCGCGACCGCCAGAGCCGCGGCGTGGGCGAGGCGATTGCTCGGGCCCACGATGAAGTTGTCGAACCCGTAATCGGGGTTCAGCACGAGCCCGTCGTCATAGAGACGCTCAGTGTTCGCCTCGGGGCGATAGACCCCCGAGCCGGGAATGGGCAGGACCTCGCCGCCGGGGCTGGCCGCGAAGAATGGGGGATCTGCTGGGCCATCGGCCAGGTCGGTGTGCCCGGGTTCGGCGCCGTTGAGCGAGGAGGGACGATCCGGGTGGTCAACCGAAGGGGCGAAGCTCGCGCCGAGTGTTTCCGCCGGGGTTTCGGGTGAATCGTGCAGAGCCGAGCGCGCGGACGCAGACGCGGCGTTGAAACCGCTGGCGCTGCCGTTGCCAGCGTGCCCGCCGCCGGTATCGGCGTTGAACTCATCGTCCGGGCCGATGAACCGCACCGCGATCAGCCGCCCGCTGGCGACCTGCGCGCTGTCATTGAACGGCACGAGGCACGAGCGCTGGAGATAATCGCGATGCACATTGCTGTGCGCGCGAAGATAGAGAACGCCCCCAGTAATTCCCAAGGGCTCGATCTCTTCGAACCACTGACGGCAGATCTGCGGCTGGGTCTGGCGCATGTGCGCCAGCAGCAATCGCCACACGTGTTCATCAGGGTCAACTCTCACAGGCTTGGACGGCGCGATCGCCCGACCGGCGCGAGTGCTCGGGGCATTCAAAGGAGACTCCTCCTCACTAAACGGGGGATCAACAGAGCGTCGGCAGCGGCCCGACCCGGAACTTCGACGGTAGTTGTTTCACCTCGACGTGTCAATCAAAAATGCGCATTCGCACAGCATACACCGACTCAGATTTGCACTTGACACCCGCGCGATTTTCGCGCACCGCGTCACGCTCGACCGCATCGTGTGTCTCGCGAATCGTCATACCACCGGTAGGGTTCGGGGAACGTTGTCAGTCGCGCGGGCTCGCGCGTTGATCACTTGCTCTCGCGAAGCGCGCGAATCCGTCGTCGTTGTTCTTGACTCGCGCGTGTTCACGCGAGCCAACTGAATACCGTTCGCGTGCGCGTACTCCTGACCACCATCGGCTCGGCGGGCGACGTTCACCCCTACGTCGCCATCGGTGTCGAGCTGCGTCAGCGCGGGCACGACGTTCTGCTCATGACCAACCCCTACTTTGAGTCGCGCGTCCGCGGCGCGGGGCTGATGTTCGGCGCGCTAGGAACGCGCGAAGAGTACCTCGGCGCGATCGCCGACCCACGCCTGGTCTCACCCCGGGTCAGCGGGCGATTCGTCGTGAACGAGCTCATACTCAGCCGTGCGCGCGAGCACTTCGTCGCCACCCGCCGCGCGATCCGAGAGTTCCGCCCGCACGCGGCGCTCCGCCACATCATCAGCTTCGGCCCCGATTGGGCCCTGCGACGCGAGCACGTCCCCACCGCCAGCGCCTCGCTGACCCCGCTGTTCTGGTTCTCACGCGACGATCCCGGCGCGTTCGGCGCGTTCAGCCCGCAGATGCGCCTGGCGTGGCTGTGGCGAGCCGCGCTGCCTTGGGCGCGCCGATACGCCGGCTTCGTCTTTGATCGGCGCGTCAACGCCCTGCGCATCGAATGCGGCCTCGATCCTCAACGCGACGCGTTCGTCAACGGCCTGCGAGGCGACGGCGTCAAGCTCGGACTCTGGTCGCCCGCGTTCCGTTCCCCGACACCGGGCGACCCCGCCGACGCCAACATCTGCGGCTTCTGCGTCTACGACACTTACCCGGAACACGCCGAGGAAGAAGCATCGTTGGAAGCGTTTGTCGCGCGCGGCGATCCGCCGCTGGTCTTCACGCTCGGCTCCAGCGTCGTTCACCACGCCGGAGATTTCTACCAGCGCGCCCGCGCCGCCAGCGCCACCCTCGCGCGCCGCTGCGTTCTGCTCGTCGGCTCCGACGACGTCGTCAAACTCAACCGCCACGCCACCACCGACAGCGTCCACGTCGCCGGGTACGCGCGATACTCCACCCTGTTCCCGCGCGCCTGCGCCGTCATTCACCACGGCGGCGTCGGCACCACCGCCCAGGCGCTCCGCGCCGGCGTGCCACAGTTGATCCTGCCGCACGCCAACGACGAGTTTGACAACGCCCTGCGCGCCGCCCGACTGGGCGCCGCGCTCCGAGCGCGCCCACGCGCCAGCGCTCGAACGCTCGCCGCGCGGCTCGCGCGCTTGCTGCAAGACGGGCCACAACTCGCCGCGCGCAACGTCGCCCACGCGATGGCCAGCGACAACGGCCCGGCCCGCGCCGCCGATGCGCTGGAGCAACTGGCCGGGCAATCATCGGCGTGATCCAAAGCGTTCACCTACACCGCGGCGTTCTTCACCTCGCCGCCACTGAGCGCCGCCCACAGGTCGCGCACGACCCACGACATGTTCTTCTGCGCCAGGTCCGTGGCGCTCGCGATGTGCGGGCTGAGGTGGACGTTGGCGATCTCCAGCAGCGGGTGCGTCGCGTCAAACGGCTCGGGCTCGTGGACATCCAGCAGCGCCACCGCAACCGGGTGCGCGATCATGAAGTCCGCCAGCGCGATGTCATTCATCACAAACCCGCGGCTCGTGTTGATCAAGATCACGTCCGACTTCAGCCGCCCGATCACGTCCGCGTTGACGAACCCCCGGTTCTCCGGGCGGCCATCGATGTGAACCGTGAGCGCGTCGGCCCGAGAGCAAAGCTCCTGGAGCGAGACGGACTCGGCGCCGTGTCGCTGCTCCGGCGAGATGGCTCGCACGTCGTGAAAGATCACCGTCATCCCCAGCTCGCGGGCCACCCGCGCGACGGACGTGCCGATCCGCCCGAAGCCCAGTATGCCCAGCGTCAGCTCGCGAAGCTGGCGCCTAGCCCGCAGCTCCTGGCGGACTTCGTTCCAGCGCGCCGCCTCGATGGCCTCGCCCAGGAACAGACGCGGGCGCGTCGCGTCCAGCAGCAGGGCGAAGACATACTCAACCACGGCGGACGTGTTCGCGTCGGGCGTCGAGATCACGCGCACTCCGCGCGCCGCGCAGGCGGGCAGATCGACATTGTCAAGCCCGACGCCAGCGCGGGCGACGACCTT
>JBBQMD010000044.1:0-24153 GCA_038328575.1 Phycisphaerales bacterium
TTCCATCGCGTGATCAAGGGCTTCATGGTGCAGACCGGCGGATTTTTGGTTGACATGAAGCAGAAGTCTGGTGATGCGCCGATCAAGAACGAGTGGAAGAACGGGCTCACCAATGTTCGTGGGAGCGTTGCCATGGCTCGCACGCAGGTGGCCGACTCTGCCTCCAGCCAGTTCTTCATCAACACCAAGGACAACTCGTTCCTGAGCGAACCGCGCGATGGCGCGGGGTACGCGGTGTTCGGGCAGGTGGTCAAGGGAATGGACGTGGTGGATGCGATTGAGGGCGTAGCGACTACGACGAAGTCGGGCCATGGCGATGTGCCGCGCGAGCCGGTGGTGATCACCAAGGCGCGGCGGAGCACGCCGGACGAGGTCGCGACGATCAAGGCCGTGTGATCGCGTCGGGCCGATAACTGGGGGTTTGAGTCGTAGTCGAACACGCGACCTATGCGTGGCGCTTGCCCATTTTCACATGCGACGGTTCTCGAAGGCGATCTGCGCGTGATCGGGCAAGGTTTGCACGCCGCGCGGCGTTTGCGCCCCTAGCATGCTGGCGTCTGTTTGCCGGAGTCGTGTCCGGCGATCAGGGCGTGCGCGTCAGATCGCGCACGAGAGATCAAACTGGGAAGAAGGAGATAGTCAATGAGCACTCGTTGTGTCTGCGCGATGGCGCTGGTCGCCTGCGGAGGTGGGGTTGCGCTGGGCGTTGATGTGCCGTTTACTGAGGTGTTCGCGGCTGGTGCATCTGGCTGGCGCACCAGCGACACGATCACGCCGGCGACGTGGAACCCAGCTGGCGGCGGGCTGCCGGACAGCGCCGGCTACATCTCCGCGACTCGATCGTTCGCAAACGACCCGGCGTCGGTGCAATCGCCTCCGGTGCTCGTCAACGCTCTGAACAGCGCGAACGCGTCGGGCGGCTCGCTCTTTGGGAACTGGGCGGCCAATGGCGTGACGTCGTTCTCGTTTGACTTCCGGCACAACGCGCCGGTCGCCCTCACCGCCTTTGCGCGCTTCGCCCGCGCGGCCAACGCGCCGGGCGCGAGCGCCATCGGCCTAACGCCGGTGCAGCCGAACGTCTGGACCACGATCACGATCTCGATCAACCCGACCTCGCCAAACTTCGTGTCGTTTGAGGGGACCAACTTCAACACGGTGTTTGGCGTCGGCGCGGCGCCAAACTTCCTGGCGATCGGGCGGGTGCAACTGGGCGTGTTTGTGCCGCAGTCGCTGGCGTTTACGACGCCGACGTACACGTTTGACTTTGACAACGTGCGGATCATCCCGGGCGCTTCGGGCGCTGGGTTGATGGCACTGGGCATGCTCGGGGCGTCGCGCCGGCGTCGTTGATTCGCGCCCTGGATGCCAAGACGGATTGGTCGTGCTAGAGTGTGCCGCTGGGCTGCAATGGCCCAGACGGCTGCGATCGCCTAGGCGTGCGCTCGCGCCTGAACCGTCGCCGACGCATCGACTTTCGCCCCTAGATCGAGGACGAATCACGAATGGCTTCACCCGCAGACTGCGTCTATTCAGAGTCACACGAGTGGCATCGCGTGCAAGGTGACGTGCTCACGATCGGGCTGACACGCTACGCAGTGGACGCGCTGACGGACGTGACGTTTGTCCAGCCCAAGCCGGTGGGGACGAAGGTCGCCAGCGGCGGGATCGTCGGCGAGGTCGAGTCGGTCAAGACCACAAGCGACATCTACTCCGGGGCGGGCGGCGAAGTAGTCGAGGTGAATAAAGCCGTTGTCGAGGATCCTTCATTGTTGAACAAGGATCCGAGCGCAAACTGGCTGGTGAAGCTCAAGGTGAGCGATCCGTCGGGCCTGGGCAAACTGATGAATGCCGAGGCGTATGACAAGAAGTATCCGACGGGTTGAGCCGGGGCGATGCTGGCGTTTGCGGGCGGGTGAGTGCGTGTTCGCCGGTGTGCTGGGCGAGGGCCGTTTCGGCCGTGGGCGGTCTTCCAAGCGAGACTTATGAAGTTGGAGGGTGCGAGCACAACATCGGGATTGACTGGTACGATGGGCGGCGAGCCGGCGGCGGTGAACGGAGCCGCACCGGGCACTAGGCACGCGGGGACGACGCTCGTCCGCTGCGCTGGCGTACACAAGGCGTACGACCTGGGCGATACGCAGGTGGCGGCGCTTCGCGGCGTAGACCTTGTCATCGATGAGCCCGGCTTCTTTGCCATCATGGGGCCCAGCGGCTCGGGCAAGAGCACGCTGCTGCATCTGCTGGCGGCGCTGGATTCACCGGACGCCGGCACGGTCGAAATCAACGGCATCGATCTCTCGGGCATGAGCGACAAAGAGCTCACGTCCTTTCGACGCACCAAGATCGGCATCGTCTTCCAACAGTTCAACCTGATCCCCACGTTGACCGCGATCGAGAACGTGCGGCTGCCAGCGATGCTGGCCGGGACCGACGACACGGAGGTTGGGCGGCGCGCTGAGGAGTTGCTTAACCGCCTCGGGCTTTCGGGGCGGTCCGAACATCGACCCGATGCGCTGAGCGGCGGCGAGCAGCAGCGGGTAGCGATTGCAAGGGCGCTGCTGTTTAAGCCGCGGATCTTGTACGCCGATGAGCCGACGGGGAACCTGGATAGCACGAGCAGCAAGCGGCTGTGGGCGCTGCTGAAAGAGATCGCAAGCGAACAGCAACTGACGATCGTGATGGTGACGCACGAACCGAGCGCGGCAGTGAACTGCAAGCGGGTGTTCGTGCTGACCGACGGTGTCGTCCGCGGAATCATCGAAGTGGAGAACATGGATGCGGGCGGCATGGCGACTCGCTACCAACAGCTTGTCTCAGCGGTTTCTTAGGACCGGGCTCCTGGTGTGCTCGGTTGCGCTGTGCGCATCGCTCATCGTGGCGGTCTCGTGCGCGATGGCGTCGCTGAACCGTGCGGTGGAGACGCGGATCGAGGAAACGGTCGGCGCGGCGGACGCGCGCGTGGATCGGCGACGGAGCGTCGTGCAGACCTTTGATCTCTCGGTTGCCAGCGACGTTGCGAAGTGGCCGGGCGTGGCGCTGGCGGTGCCGAAGTTGCAACGCGCCGCCGATGCGCTGCCGAAGAAGGCCGCGCCTGCCAGACCGGGTGAAGCGGCGGTGCCGGGGGGCGCGAGGTCGAACGCTGAGGGACAGACAGTCGCGGCGCCGGGGAAGAGCCCGATCTTCAACCCGCTGGCTGGCCTGCTGCGGTCCGGGCAAACGCCGGCGGTGCGTCTCACGCTCAGCGGCATCGACCCCGAACGCGAGCAACGCCTGCGGCCGCTCAAGGTGCTGCGCGGCAAGGCACTCTCCGGGCTTGACGAGGTCGTGCTGGAGCAGAATACCGCGACGAAACTCGGGGTGGATGTCGGCGACAGCGTGACGCTCACTCTGGGCAAGCCGGCCTCGCCGCTCAAGGTGGTGGGCATCGTTCAGCAGCCGGGGCTCAGCGCGATCTTCGAGAAGCTTGGCGCGTTCGTGACGCTTCCGACGATCTGGAAGCTCGCGGGCCAGGGCGAGCAGATCAGCGAGATCGACATCGTGCTCGCACCGGGCACCGATGCGGAGAAATGGGTTGCGCAGAACCTGCCCCGCCTCGCGCCCTCGCCCGGGCTTGTGCTTGATGTGAGCGCGAAGATCTCTGCGGGGTTTCAGCAGAACGTGCGGAGCAATCAGATCGGCTTCACGATGGCGAGCGTGCTGGCGTTTCTCGCCGCGGCGTTCATTATCACCACCGGGCTGACCACGAGCGTGACCGAGCGCACGCGCGAGCTCTCGGTGCTTCGCTGCATCGGCGGAACAAAGTTTCAGCTCGCGGCTTCGCAGGTGCTTGTCGGCTTCCTCGTGGGATTGATCGGCGGGGTGATCGGCGTGCCGCTGGGCGCGTTCGGCTCGTGGGCGATGGTGCAGATCTTCCACGAGCAGTTGCCGGCGGGCTTCTCGCTGAGCGGGCTGGGCATCGTGCTGGGGATGGGCGGCTCGGTCATGTCCGGCGTCATCGGCGGGCTCTGGCCGGCAATCGCGGCGTCTCGCGTCAGCCCGCTTGAAGGCCTTAGCGTCCGCTCGCGACCCATTGCAGGCAAGTGGTTCTGGCTCTCGCTCGTCGTGGGCCTCGCGCTTCTGGGCGTTCACGCAGTGATCGTCGGCGTGCTGTCAAATGCGGAGTCCACGTTCTGGCTCTATGTGTTCCTGGGCGTGCCTTGCCTCATGGCTGGCTACTTCATGCTGAGCGTGCCGGTGACTCGCCTGGTCGCGATCGTCTTCGCCGGGCCGATGTCGAGCGTGCTGCGGCTGCCCGGGCGGATGCTCTCGGGCACGCTCCGGGCGACGCCTTATCGGCACGGGTACACCGCGGGGGCGATGATGCTCGGGCTGGCGCTGATGGTTGCGATCTGGACGAACGGTCGCGCAGTGATGCGCGACTGGTTGGATCAGCTCGAGGTGCCCGACGCGTTTGCGGTTGGTCTGTTCGCGTATCCGGAAGAGACGCTCGCGAAGATCCGGGCGGTGGACGGCATCAAGTCCGCGACACCGATCTCGCTCCTGCCGGTCGATCTGCCGGCGAACAAGGCGCAGGGCGTGCAGGGGCTGAACAAGTTTCAGACGAGCTTTATCGGGTTTGAGCCGCGCGAGTTCTTCTCGATGACCGCGCTGAAGTGGGAGATGCCGACCGATGCGCCGTCGATCGAGCGTGCGAAGCAGCGTCTGGCCGAGGGCGGGGCGATCATTGTCTCGCGCGAGTTCCTGGTGAACCGAGACATCCCGCTGGGCGGGACGATCGAGATCAAGTCCGGCAACAACAAGGCGATCTTCGAGGTCGTCGGCGTAGTGCGCTCGCCCGGGCTTGACGTCGTCAGCAAGTTCTATCAGGTCGGCGAGGGGATGAACGATCAAGCGGTCAACAGCGTCTTCGGCTCTCGTGAGGACCTCAAGAACAAGTTCAACTTCACGGCGTGGAACCTCATTCAGATCGCCTTCAGCGACGAAGTGAAAGCGGTCGCAGAGCGCAAGCCGCCGCCGGGGCCGACTGCGCGCGGGCCGGACGTGGTGCTTGGCGACGTGCGCTCGCTCCTGGGCCTGGGCATACTTGAGATCGGCTCGGCGCTCGAGATCAAGGACAAGATCCGCGAGGTGATCAGCGGGACGCTGCTCGTTGCCAGCGTGGTGGCGATTGGCGCAATGGTGATCTCGTGCTTCGCGGTTGCGAACTTGATCGTCGCGGGGATTCAGGCGCGCCAGTTTGAGTTCGGCGTGCTGCGTGCGGTGGGCTCGCCGCGCTGGCTGCTGGGGCGGCTGGTGATCGGCGAGGCGCTGGTGATCGGGATCGCGTCGTGCCTGCTGGGCACCGCTATGGGCATGCAGGGTGCCTGGGGCGGGCAGAAGCTCTACCAGATCATCATCGGCATTGTCGTGCAAGTGCATCCGCCCTGGGGAGCGATCGCAGCGGGCTGTGGCGCAGTGCTGGGAATCACGCTGCTGGCGACGCTCCCGGCCGCCATGCGGCTGGTCAATCGCCCACCGCGGGCGCTGCTAGGGGCGATGAAGGGTTGACGCGGCGGGAGCGGCGGTCTTCAGCGGTCAGTCAATCGTTTGCAGTTGTCAGCAGGGCTGGCGCGCTCGTATCGCGATGAGATGATCACGCACGATCATCCCTTGCGCTTCGACTTGCCAGACTTTGTTGACTTCCTCGAACTGGTTCTGGCCTTCTCGGTCGGCGCGGGCGCGGACGTGCTCGGCTTTGCTTGTGACTCAGGCTTGGGGGTGCTCGTTTTTCCGGCGTCAGATGCGGGCGTCGCGGCGGAGCCGGCGGGCGCCTTCGAGTCAGGTGCCGTCTTGCCGCTCTTGTCGGAGTTCGACGATGCCGAGTCGCTGGCGGCTTTCTTGTCCGCTTCCGCGGCTTTGGTGTACGACTCGGATCGATAATCGGTCTGATAGAAGCCGCCGCCCTTGAACATCACTGCGGCGCCGATTCCGAAGAGGCGTTCGAGCTTCTTCTTGCCGCACGACGGGCACTTCTTCAGGGGGTCCGCAGTGATGGATTGATACTGCTCGAAGAGATGGCCGCAGGCTTTGCACTTGTATTCGTAGGTGGGCATCGGGCGGTCTCGGATTCAGGCGGAGGCGGGAGCAGAGCCGGCGGGCGCGACGGCGACCTGCGCCGGGCGCACGAGTCTGCCATCGATCTCAAAGCCGGGGCGCAGAGTCATCGTGACGTTGCCGGGCTGCACGCCCTCACCGGGCTGGTGCATGATTGCTTCGTGGCGGTGGGCGTCAAAGGCGTCGTTCGGCTGGGGGTTGACGACCAGCGCTCCGTTGGCCGAGAGCACGCGAAGGAGCTCGTCCTTGATCAGGCGCACGCCGTCTAGCACTTGCTTGGCGGTGACCTTGTCGGTGTCGTGAAGCAGCGCCATGTCGAAGTGGTCGATGACGGGCACGACGGATTGCAGCACGCCGCGAACGCCCTGCTGGCGTGCATCGCGCTCGTTGAGCGCGGCGCGGCGCTGGTAGTTCTGGAAGTCCGCGAGAGCACGCTTGTGCGCGTCCTGCGCCTCATCGCGCGCGGCTTTGGCGACCTCAAGCTGCGTCTGGAGCTCCTCGATGAGCTCGTTGGTCTCGTCGACAATGCGGTGGCGGGTGCCGATGTCCTGGTTCGGGTCATCCGAGGGCGTCGGCGGGTTTTTTGGTGGATCGATCATGCGTGATCCTCGGGGTCGAGGGCGGGAACCTGTGGAATAAGATCCGGGAACGGAACTGGTCTGAGCGTGGTCATCGCTGCGTGACACTCAATCAAGAGAGTCCGTCAGCCCTTAAAGATCTTCTTAAAGAACGAGCTGTTTGAGTCCGGCTGCACGGCTTGGCTTTCGGTCGCGGCGAAGTCGCGGAGAAGCTTTTCCTGTGCCGACGTGAGCTTCTTGGGGACAACGACTTTGACGATGACGACCAGGTCGCCCTTGTCGGCGTTGTTGCGAACATCGGGAAGTCCGCGACCTGGAATGCGAAAGATGTCGCCGAACTGGGTAGCCCGCGGGATCAAGAGCTTCTCGCGTTCGTGATCGATCGTGGGCACTTCGAGCTCGGCGCCGAGCGCCGCCTGGGTGTAGGCGATCGGCATCTCGAGGACCAGATCGTTGGCATCGCGTTGAAAGACCTTGTGATCGCGCACGCGCACAACGACCATGAGGTCGCCCCGCACACCTTCGCCGGACGGCGAATCCTCCGGCTGCGGCGGCTCGCCCTCGCTGCGCACGCGCACCGCCTGCCCGTCGTTGATCCCGGGCGGGATGCGGACCGAGAGCTTGCGTTGCTTGCTGACGCGACCGCGCCCCTTGCAGCCGGGGCAGAACTCCTTGATGACGCTGCCGCGCCCGCGGCAGGACGGGCAGGCAGTGACCATACGGAACATGCCGCCCAGCCCGTTCTGCTGGACCTTGCCCTGGCCGGCGCACGTCGGGCATTGCACGGGCTTGCTGCCGGCCTTAGCGCCGGAGCCGGAGCACTTCTCGCAGACATCCATGCGTGCAAAGTCGACGGTGGTTTCGACGCCAGCGTGTACATCCTCAAGCGTGATCGCGACTTGGGTTTCCAGGTCGTAGCCGCGCGCGGGTCCGCGTGAGCGCCCGCGCCCCCCGCCGCCGCCACCAAACGGACCGGCGCCGCCGAAGATGTCGGCGAACATCGAGAAGATGTCGTTGGGGTCCATGCGGCTGAAGTCGTGCGTCGCGGCGCCGCCGGAGGAGCGCAGCCCCTCGTGACCGTACTGGTTGTAGATCTTGCGTTTCTGTTCGTCGGCGAGGACCTCGTACGCCGCGGCGGCTTCCTTGAACTTGTGCTCAGCCTCGGCATCGCCCGGGTTGCGGTCCGGGTGATACTTCATGGCGAGGCGGCGATACGCACGCTTGACCTCGTCGGCGTCAACCGTGCGCTCGATGCCGAGAATCTCGTAATAGTCGCGTTGAGTTGGGGGCATGGAGGTCACCACGGGCTGCGAGAGGGCCGACCTGAACGCACGAACGCACACTGTCGCGGAAGAAAGCGCGGCGTTCTTTCGAACGCCGCGCTCGATTATTGTTGATCACCGGCTGGCTGGCGGGCGCAGCCGGCTGAGGCGAATGGCTTACGCAGTCGCGCCGGCCGTCGCCTTGCTGTCGTCCTTCAAATCCGCGATCATCACGTCGGTGGTGAGCATGAGCCCCGCGACGCTCGCGGCGTTGATGAGCGAGGTCTTGGGCACCAAAGCGGCGTCGATGATCCCGGCCTTCACCAGGTCCACATACTCGTGCGTCGAGGCGTTGAAGCCGAAGCCGCCGGAGCCTTCCTTGATCTTCGAGACGACGATGTCGCCATCGACGCCCGCGTTCGCGGCGATCTGGAAAGCGCAGGCCTCGACGGCGTGCGCGACGATCTGGTAGCCGATCTTCTCGTCGTCGGTCTTCGCGGCCTTGCTGGCCTTGAGGATCGCGTCCTGGGTGCGGATCAGCGCGACGCCGCCGCCCGGGACGTAGCCCTCCTTCGCCGCGGCGCGGGTGGAGTGGAGCGCGTCATCGACGGCGTCCTTCTTCTCCTTGACTGCGACCTCGCTCGTGCCGCCGACGTTGATCACCGCGACGCCGCCGGTGAGCTTGGCCAAGCGCTCCATCAGCTTCTCGCGGTCATAGTCGCTGGTGGACTTGTCATGCTGCGACTTGATCTGGTCGGCGCGAGTCTTGATGTCGGCCTTCTTGCCGCCGCCATCGACAATGATCGACTCGTCCTTGTTGATCACGACGCGCTTGGCGGTGCCCAGCTCGTTGAGCTCGATGGACTCAAGGCTGCGGCCGATGTCCTCGGCGAAGAACGTCCCGGCGGTGAGGACCGCCAGATCGCCCATGATCGCCTTGCGACGATCGCCAAAGCCGGGGGCCTTGACGGCGCAGACCTTAAGCACGCCGCGCAGACGGTTGACGACCAGGGCCGCGAGGGCCTCGCTCTCGACCTCTTCAGCGACGATGAGTAGCGGCTTGCCGGCGAGGGCGACCTTGTTCAGGAAGGGGAGGAAGTCGGTGAGGTTGGCGATCTTCTTCTCGTAGAGCAGCACGAGGCAGTTCTCGAGCACGCACTCGCCGGTCTTCGGGTCGGTCATGAAGTACGGGCTGATGTAGCCCTTGTCGAAGCTCATGCCCTCGGTGTATTCGAGCGTCGTCTCGCTGGCCTTGCCTTCTTCAACTTCGACCACGCCCTCGGGGCCGACCTTGGCGATCGCCTCAGCGATTAGCTTGCCGATCTGCGCATCGTGTGACGCGGAGACCGTCGCGACCTTGATGTAATCCTCCTTGCCCTTGCACTTGACGCTCATGTCGTCGATCGCCTTCGCGGCGGCGGCGGCGCCGGCGTTGATGCCGCGCTGCAAAAGCACGGGGTTGGCGCCGGCGGCGATGTGGCGCAGGCCCTCGATGAAGATGGCCTCGGTGAGAACGGTGGCGGCGGTGGTGCCGTCGCCGGCGACGTCGTTGGTCTTCTTGGCGACCTCTGCGACCATCTTGGCGCCCATGCTCTCAAAGGGCTCCGGCAGCGTGATCTCGCGCGCGACCGAGACGCCGTCGTTGGAGAGCATGGGGCTGCCATAGGACTTCTGAATGGCGACGTGACGAGCGGTTGGCCCCATGGTGACCTTGACGGCGCGAGCCAGACGCTGCACGCCGCGCTTCATCTCCTGGAGCGCGGCGTCGTTGAACATGATCTGCTTGGTGGACATGGGAACTTCCTTCGGCACTGGGCGTTGAGCGCAACAGGCCCACGGGAGGGCGCGGCGCGGTGAGGTTGTATGGCGGCGAGTCCGGAACGTGAGGCGAACGAGAGGATCAGCCCTCGACGATGCCAAGGAGTTCAGACTCCTTGATGATCAGGAGCTTCTCGCCCTTGAGCTCGACCTCGGAGCCGGCGTACTTGCCGTAGACGACGGTGGCGCCGATGCGGACGGACATGTCGGCGCGCTTGCCGTTCTCAAGGAGCTTGCCCGGGCCGGTGGCGACGACCTTGCCGCGCACGGGCTTTTCCTTCGCGGCCTCGGGGAGGTAGATCCCGCTGGCGGTCTTGGAATCGTTTTCGATGGGCTTGACAAGGACGCGGTCTTCAAGGGGCTTGATGGCCATGGTGCTTCTCCTTTAGGGATGTGCGTTGTGGATGATGACACTGCAAAGGCGATTCCAGACGGATGTGTGAATCAGGCGATGGCGGGCGCGTCGCTCAGGGCGTTCGCATGCTTGTCGGGTCGTGGAAGAGCGTCGGCTGTTCGGGCGCGACGGGGAGGACAGGCGTTGCCGGATTGCCGCGGCGGTTGGAAAGATAGAGCAGAGGCGGCGTCGCGATGACCGCGATGATCACCAGGATCAGACCCAGGAAAATCTCGGAGGTAAAATTCTTGATTCCCGGGATGTGGCCGGTTGCGTAGCCCAGCGCGACGAAGCCGGGGATCCAGAGCACGGCCCCCAACCAGTTGAAGAACAGAAACCGCTTCAGGTCCATGCGCCCGAGGCCAGCGACGAACGGGACGAGGCAGCGCATGAACGGGATGAACTGCGCGATGGTGACGGCCTTGCCGCCGTGACGCGTGAAGAACGCGCGTGCTGTGTCCAGCTTGTCTCGGCTGAGAGCACGCTGCAAGAGCGAGCCGCCGCTTTCTGTGCGGAAGATGCGCGGGCCCAGCCACCAGCCGATCGCGTAGTTTGTGCTGTTGCCCATGATCGCGGCCGCGATCAGCAGCGGGACCACGAAGTACCAGCGGATTCCGCTTTCGGCATCCGATGACAGAATGCCCAGCGCGAACAGGAACGAATCGCCTGGCAGGAACGGGAAGATGACGAACCCCGTCTCGGCGAAGATCACGCCGAACATGATCACATACGCCCACCCCTGCGACGACTTGATAACGTGCATCAACGTCTCGTCCAGCGATGTCAGCCAGCCCCAGAGCGAGCCCGCCGCGGCGGGCGCGTGATCGCTGGCGGCGCGCGACGCCTCCGCAATATCCAGCGTTGCCAGGCTGTGGAGCAGGTCGAGCATTCATGGCCTGAGGTCCCGAACGAACACGATGAGTCGGTTTGCGATGCGGAAGGCGGTTCAAACGGGTTATAGCGGCGCCGTCGACACGGCTTTACCAGGCGATTTGCGATTCATCCACAGCTCGATGGCGATCGGCAGGAGCGAGACACCGATGATGAGCAGAATCATGACGGAGAAGTTGTTCTTGACCATCTCGAATCCACCGAGCCAGAAGCCGGCAAGCGTGCAGCCGCCAACCCAAGCGAACGCGCCGAGGACGTTGTAGACGAAGAAGGTGCGATAGTTCATCGCGCCCGCGCCGGCGACGAACGGCACAAACGTGCGAACGATGGGCACGAAGCGACCGAGCACGACGGCTTTGCCGCCGTATCGCTCGTAAAACTCGTGAGCGCGATCGAGGTGCTTGCGATTCAGGAGCTTGCCCCAGAACCCTAGCCCCTCGCCTCGGAACACCCGCGGGCCGATGTAGCGACCGATGTGGTAGTTCACCGCATCGCCGATCACCGCGGCGCTCATTAGCAGGCCGATGACCCACCAGACGTTGAGCTTGGTCGTCAGGGCCTGGCCTGTTTCGGCCATTGACACGATGAACTGATCCAGTGGCGCCGAGACGCTGATCATGCCCAGCGCAAACAGCAACGAATCCCCGGGTAGAAACGGCAGGATGATGAGGCCGGTCTCGGCAAAGATGATCCCAAATGTCAGCACATAGACCCACGCACCGTGATCGGCGATGAAGCCGCTGAGGTGCTTGTCCAAGTGCAGGAACATGTCGAGGATCTGCTGCATGGTCGCGCCGTCCGGTTAGTTCCCGGAGCCAACTTCCTTGGTGATGAGCTTGCCCGTGCGATCAAGTTCGACGCTGATGCTCTTGCCGGCTTTCTTACCCTCGACGACGTACGAGGTCACGCCGCCGGACTCCTTCTTGATACACCCTTTGACGGTCGCATCGCCCAGATGACTGAGCGCCGCGGCCCGAACGTCCCGGGGAAGTTCGTCGAGTGTGGTCTCGGTCTCGACGCAGCACACGCGACCGTCTGCGAACACCTCGACTTCGACATCGCGCCCGTCGCGCTCGAACTCCGCGCTGTACATGCGGACGCCCTTTTCGATCATGGTGCGACACTCTTGGATCCGCGCGCCCGAGGCGAGCTTCTCGATCGCGTCGCGGGCTGGCGTGGGCATGTCGGCCAGGGCGATGCCGCGCTCGTCTTCGGCGCTGGGCTCGGTGATCAGCGAGGATGACTTACACCCGCTGAGGCCGGCGCCCGAGACGGTCATGGCCGCGAGCATCGCGGCGGCGATGGGAAAACGAATGAAAGATCGACTAAGCATGAGGACTCCAAAGCTCTGGTGAGCGAAACACGGCAGACGGCGCGCTGGCGATGTGCCGCAGCAATGGCGGCGCGGGGTGCATCTATACGGCGTGATGAGCGCGAGGCGGGTAGATCAGAAGCCCATGCCGCCCATTCCACCCATGCCGCCCATCCCACCCATGCCGCCCATGCCGCCCATGCCGCCGCCGCCGCCATGACCATGATCGTGCCCGTGGTCGTCCTTGTCCGTCGGCGCGTCGGTGATGACGCAATCGCTGGTGAGCAGGATGGTCGCGACGCTGGAGGCATTGATGAGCGCCGAGCGATCGACCTTGGCGGGGGTGAGGATGCCCATCTTCAGCAGGTTGCCGTACTCGCCGGTGAGGGCGTTGAAGCCGAAAGCGTCGCCGATCTTCTCGTTGCCTTCCTGAACCTTGCTGACGACGACGGTGCCCTTCTCGCCCGCGTTGTCAGCGATGGTTGCCAGCGGCACCAGCAGCGCGCGATACACAGTGTCAATGCCCGCGGCGAAGTCAAACTTGTAGCTGCCGATGTCATCGGCGGTGATCTCACTCTTCTTGGCGTAGACAGCCTTCCACTCGGGCATCTTCTCAAGGGCGATTCGAGCGCGGATGAACGAGACGCCGCCGCCAGCGACCACGCCCTCAGCGACCGCGGCCCGGGTGGCGTGCAGCGCATCTTCGACGCGCGCCTTCTTCTCCTTGAGCTCGACCTCGCTGGCTGCGCCGACCTTCACCTGCGCGACGCCGCCGGCGAGCTTCGCCAAGCGCTCCTGGAGCTTCTCGCGATCGTAATCGCTGGTGGTCATCTCGATCTCGCGCCGGATCTGCTCGATGCGGCCCTGGATGGCCTTGGTGTCGCCAGCGCCCTCGATGATCGTGGTGTTGTCCGAATCGACTTCCAGCTTCTTGGCCATTCCAAGCTGGCGGAGCTCGACCTTGTCCAGCTCAACGCCTGTGTCCTTCATGATCGGCTCTGCGCCGGTGAGAATCGCGATGTCCTCGAGCATGGCCTTGCGACGGTCGCCATAGCCGGGGGCCTTGACCGCGACGACTTGAAGCGTGCCGCGAAGCTTGTTGATGACGAGCGTGGCCAGCGCCTCGCCGGTCACGTCCTCAGCGATGATGAGCAGCGGCTTCTTGGCCTGCATCACCTTCTCGAGCAGCGGCACGAGCTTCTGGATGCTGTCGATCTTGTCCTCGTGAATGAGCACGAGCGCCTTGTCGAGCTCGACGGTCATCTTGTCGGGGTTGGTGACGAAGTTCGGCGACAGGAAGCCGCGATCAAACTGCATGCCCTCGACGACGGTGACCTCGGTATCGCGGCTCTTGCCCTCTTCGACCGTGATGACGCCGTCTTTGCCAACGCGAGCGAAGGCGTCCGCGAGAATCTTGCCGATCTCGACATCGTTGTTGGCGCTAATCGCGGCGATATTCTGAATGTCCGCGGCTCCGTTGACGGGCTGTGCCATCTTCTTGATCGCTTCGGCGGCGACGATCACGCCGGCCTTCATGCCGCGGACCAGGGCGTTGGCATCGACGCCAGCGCCGATGTGCTTCAGTCCTTCGCGGAACAAGGCCTCAGCGAGGACGGTGGCGGTGGTGGTGCCGTCGCCGGCGTCGTCGCTGGTCTTGCTGGCGGCCTGCTTGACGAGCTGGGCGCCCATATTCTGGACCTTGTCCTGGAGCTCGATCTCCTCCGCAACGCTCACGCCGTCCTTCGTCACGGTTGGGCCGCCCCAGCTCTTGTCGAGCACGGCGTTCCGGCCACGCGGCCCGAGCGTCGCCTTGACGGCGCGGGCGAGCTTCTCCACACCCAGGAGGAGGGACTGGCGGGCGTCGACGTCAAACGTGAGGGTTTTGGCGGCCATTGCGTGAAACTCCGTTCAGTGGAAGGGAAGAGGTGCTTGTTCGGGACCGGCGAGCGGGCAATCAGTCTGCCCACGTCACCGGCGCGACGGCCATTTCCATTTGGCAATGACCGCCCGCGTGCAGTCAGCACCGGCAATGAGCGTGCCAAGCGTCTTGGACGGCAGCCGCGCGAGGTGAGGTGAGTAACGTGCGTCGGGCGCCCGCGTGCGCGCGGCCCAGTAGACAATGCGCAAGATTTGGCGTATGAAAGTGATCGCGCAAGGTTCTGGATTCGGCTCGTGCCAGGGCGATCGCCGACGCAAATGCTCGCAGACGCTGCCTCAAAGGCCCCGGCGTGGCGGACCCCCCTGCCGCTTTGGCAGTCGAATAGGTCGCTTCGGATCGAGCCGACACGCGTGATGGCATCGCGTTCAACTGCGAGGCGGACGGTTCGGCACGTGACCGGCTACTATGGCGGCTTCACGGATGAACACCATGAGTCTACCAATGCTTGTTCTAGCGAAGACTGATCTGGCGTCTTACCTGCCGCTGGTGCTCATTATTTTGATGGCGATCGGCTTTGCGGTGGCGAATCTATTGGCGTCTGCGCTCCTGGGTCCGGCCCGCCAGGGCAGCGTCAAAAACGCGGCGTACGAATCCGGCATGGCGCCGATCGGCAACGCGCGCAAGCGCTTCAACGTGCGGTTTTACCTGATCGCGATGGTGTTCCTGGTGTTCGACATCGAGATCATCTTCCTTTATCCATGGGCGGTTACGTTCCCGAATCTCGACCAGCAGATGGCCGACGGCGGCGTGTGGCTGGGGCGAATCGGCTTTTTTATGCTGACCAGCGTGGTCGCGTACATCTACGGCTTCAAGAAGGGCGTGTTCAAGTTTGACTGAGCCGCGTGGGATTGGGGGCGGCGTGTTGTTGTGGGCGCGAGGTGATGAATGACGTCAGGCGTTCTAGAGCTGGCAGCGACAACTCCCGCGCGCGCGACCACGTCTGAACGCGTCGGTGCGGCGCTGACGAGCGCCGCGTGCTTGGCGCTCCTGGTCCTCGGCGCTTCGCTTCGCCCGAGCCCCACCGGCCACAACACCCACTTGCAGCTCGGCCTCCCGCAGTGCGGCTGGCTGTTGGCCACCGGGCACCCGTGCCCGACCTGCGGCATGACCACGGCGTTCGCGTGCGTGTGCAACGGCCAGTTCTTGCGCGGGTTCCTGACGCAGCCGGGCGGCGCGATGTTCGCGATCGGCGTTGCAGCCGCGTTCTGGCTGTTTGCGTATATCGCGCTGACGGGTTCTCGGCTTGGCAAGCCTCTGGGTACACTGTTGAGGCCGCGGGTGGTCTGGATTGTCGGCGGGGGATGGTTGGCCAGTTGGGTGTACACGCTGATCACATGGAAGATAGAATGAGCAAGACCAGTGGTGGGCGCGGGAGAGGGCATGTTCGTGCGAGTTTCTCTGCGCGAGGCGGTCGCTGGCTGCTGGCCACCGCCCTTGCCAACGTGCTGCTAGTCGGCGGGTGCAACATCCTGGCCCCCATCGGCGGCATGATGGAGAACGCACGCCGCGAAGGCTCCACCGAGATCGAGGCGGAGTACACCGGCCTTGACGATAAGAGTTTCGCGGTCATCGTCTCCGCCGATCGCGCGATCCAAGCGGAGTACCCGGCGGTGCTCGCGCGCCTGACCACAGAGATCTCCGAGCGCGTCTCGAAGCAAACCAAGGCGTCAAAGTACGTCCCGGGTGCGCGCATCCTGAACTTCCAGTTTGAGAATCCGCGTTGGTCAACCTGGACGCCCTCGGAGCTTGCCAAGAAGCTGGGCGTCGAGCGAATCATCTTCGTTGATGTAGACGAGTACCGCCTCAAGGACCCCGGCAATCGCTACATCTGGAAGGGCGTCGCCTCCGCGAGCGTCCGCGTCTCAGAAACCGACGGTCGCATGGGCGACGATTTCGTGTTTCGTAAGACGCTGCTAGTGAAGTTCCCCGACAAGGACGGCTTCACGCCCCAGGACATGGCGGAGGAACTGGTGACTACCGCGTTGTCGAATCGATTGATCGATCGCGTGAGCTGGCTCTTCTACACGCACGAAGAAAAGAATATCATCACGTATTGATCGCTCCACCGAATCAGCAACCCGCCGGCTCTCGAACGGATCACGCATGAAGACAGACGCGACAAAGCGAGTGGGTCAAGCGTGGGGACCGGGGCGATGGGCGATCGTGATCGCAACCTGCGCATCGCTGAGCGTAGCGGCTGGGTGCAACATCATCGGCCCCGCGTCCTACCTCATCGCCGGACCCGAGAAAGTCCCCGCGGCCTTCACGCTCGATCCCGATCGCACCACGCTCATCTTCATTGATGATCCGGGCTCGCAACTGCCCGGCCGCGAGGCGAGGCTGGCCATGGGCAAGCGCGCGGAGGAAGAGCTCCTCTCGCGCAAGCTCGTCAAAGACATGATCCAATCACGCGAGGTCATCGCCATCACTCGCGGCGAGAAACGCGCCGAGCTTACGACGGTCGCCAGCGTCGGCAAGGCGCTCAAGGCCGATGTCGTGATCTACGCCTTGGTGCGCGAGTTCACGATCGCCGCCGATGGCACGCAGTTCATCCCGCAGGCGGTGCTCGAGGTGAAGGTCATCGAGAGCCAGACCGGCAAGCGACTCTTCCCGCCAGAGGGCGAAGAGCCGGGGTCGCTTCGCGTGACGATGAAGGAGCCGCTGGTCCAGAGCGGCGTGCCCACGTCGCGATCGCAGCGAACGATCGCGGAGGTCAGCGCCGCCGAGCGCGCGGGCCTGACGCTCGCGCGCGCGTTCTTTGACTGGGATCGCGACACCACCGCGTCGCGCCGCGAAGAGACCGAGCGTTGAGCGCCTGGCCCTGGGGCAAAGACGACGTGGCAGCGCGCCAGCCTGTCAACGTGCTGCACATCCTGGAGCCGAGTCTCGAAGGCCAGGACAGCATTCTCGGCGTGCTTGCCTGTGTGCAGAATCTTGCCCCGCGATTCCGACACCTGGCCATCCTGCTGGGCACGCGTCAGGACGAACTCACCGCGCAGTCACTGGGGCTCACGCTTACCGATCGCGTCACCACGCGTGGCGTGCCAGCCTCCCTGCGGACGGCGCTTGCGGAGTGGACGCCGGGCGGGACGAGCTTGCGCGAGGCACGCGCGACCGCCCGGATCATCCGAACCCGCCAGGCGCAGGTCGGCGGCATTGATGTTGTCCTGTGCTGGAGCGCAGCGCGATCACGCCAGGTCGCTCAGGTGGTCAGCGAAGTCTGCGGCCCCGAAGTCGCGGTCCGCACGATGCTGACCAGCGGGCCCAGCGCCGTGAGCCGCGAATCGCTCTGGACAGAGACCGGCACGGGCGCTGGGCGCGTGCGGGTCACGTGCTTTGATGAGCAGATCGCGAGTGCCTGGCGCGGCGCGGGCGCACCGTTGATTGACGTGCTCACGCCGCCGGTGGTCTCGCTTGAAGGCGGGCCAGCGGCGCGAGCGCGGGTTCGGCGCGAGCTAGATATCGCGAACGACGAGCTCGTCGTGGGGCTGCTGTGCGACCCGCCGACGTTCGGCGACACGCGCCTGTTCGCGTGGATCATGGGCGTGCTGGCGATCTCCGGGCGCACGTGCGTCGGCATCGTGCCCGACGGCGCGGGCTCGATGCGCCGCGCTGCCCGCTATCTCCGTCTCCATCGACGCCACTGGGACATCATGCCCTTCTGCGGCCCAACAGCCCTCGCGATGTCGGGGGCAGACGTCGTGATCTGGGACACCGACCCGGCCCGCGCCGGGACGCACGTCTCGCAGCCGGCCTCGGGCCAGCTCAGCGCGCTGAGCGTGGGCGCGATGGGGATACCGATTGTCACGATCGCGTCGGATCTCACGCGCCGAACGATGACCGGCGCGCCGGGGTGGTGCCGCGTGGGCAACGCGTCGATGCCGTCGCTGGGCGCTGGCGTGCTGCCGCTCGCGGATGATGCGATGCTGCGAGAGCAGGTCGGTAAAGCGATCGCGCAGGGAACGAACGCGACGGAGCGAAACCGCTCGTTTGCACTCGGGCTTGAGACGCTGCTTCGGAGCGACACAATGGTGGACACTCGAACTCGCGGCGGCGTGTGGGCACGCCCCGACGAACTCGCACAGATTACTCGCGACGAGTTTGCAGAGGCTTCGCACGAGGGCTCAACTCGATGACTCTGGCTGGTTCAGCACCAATCCGCGTGATGTTCGTCTGCCTGGGCAACATCTGCCGCAGCCCGATGGCCGAGGCGATCTTCCGTCATCGCGTGACGCAGCGCGGGCTCACCGATCGATTCGTCATCGACTCCTGCGGCACCGGCGACTGGCACGTCGGCGGCCCGGCCGACGAGCGAACCATCCGTACGCTTCAGGGTCGTAGCGTCGACATCGATCACGTCGCACGCCAGCTCGACGCCCGCACCGATGTTGACGACTGGGACCTCTTCGTGGTCATGGATTCGATGAACCATCGTGACGTGCTCAAGGCGGGCATACCACTCGAAAAAGTTCGCCTCATGCGCTCGTTCGTTCCGGCGCATCGATCGATGGGCGAGCGCGCGCCCGCGGTGCCGGATCCGTACGAGGGAACCATCGACGACTTCGCGAGCGTGTACGAGATGCTGGTCGAGGCGTGCGACGCGATGATCGATGATCTGCTGATCGCTCGCGAAGGCGACGACCAGCCGAGCACCAAGGTGCTTCCATGAGGCGCGCCTTCACGCTCGTCGAGTTCCTCGTGGTCATCGCCATCATCGCATTGCTGATCGGGGTTCTCCTGCCCTCACTGGGCAGCGCTCGCCAAGCTGCGAAGAACGTGTCCTGCATGTCGAGGTTGCAGCAACTGGGCGTGGGCATCAGCATGTATCTGGACGAGAACAAGGGGGCGCTCCCGCAGCTCACCGTTGACATTGGCGGCAAAGCCGCGGTCATCGGCGCCCTCTTCGGCGGCAAGCGCGGCAGCCTGCCCGCCTATGGCATCAACGTCTACGGCGCAGCACGCCGCCCGCTCAACCGATATCTCTCGCTGGGCAACGTCCCGGACGATCAAGACCCCACAACCTTTGAACTCGAGGTCTATCGCTCCCCCTGCGATCGCGGCGGCGAGGTTCCGGGCTTCGGGCGCGTGCCCTCGTTTTACGACCTTCTTGGCGCGTCATACACGCTGAACGATCATGCGCTGGATTCTGAATCGCGAGCGACACTGGTTCCGCTTGCAGGCGGAAAGATGCCGCAGATCGAGACGCCGACGAAGACCTGGGTGCTCGGCTCGCATCCGATCTACAACTTCCAGACGGGCGAAGATCGGGGACTGGTCGATTGGTACGGCCCGCGTACCGTACGCGCGACGCTGCTGTTCGCGGATTTTCACGTGGGCGGTCCGTTCACGGTGCCACCGGGAATCGTGAACACCACGCAGGACTACCGGTTTCTTCCGCGGGAGAACTGGCCGTGAGTTCGGGCTTGAATGATCGGCGTACCCGGCGCTGGCAGCGTTCGCGGATCAGCTCGATGCGCGTCGCACCATCGCTTTGCATGAGCGCAGCGCTAGCCACGTGCTTGGCAATCGCGGGATGCGCAACAAGCGCTGAGCACGCGGATCGCACCAATCAGACGCTTTCAAACTCGGCGAGCCCCCCGCTACCAGCGCTAACTTTCCCAACAGACTGGCTCGGCCGTTGGCTTGGCGACGCTCGCGTCACGCGGGCCGCGGGCCCCGCCATCGAGTTCAAGATGGGCCTGAACATCGAGCCGACGGCAACGCCCGGCACCTACACGTGGACGATCATCTATTCCGGCGAAGCCGGTACGCAGATACGCCCGTACACGATCGCCAGCATGGCTGACAAGCCCGGCACATTCGTGATCGACGAGCAGAACTCCATCCTCATCGACGCCATCTACCTCGATGGCGGGCTCTACTCAGCGTTCGAGATCCAAGGCACAACGATCAATGTCGTTTATCGCCTCCACCGGCACGAACCAAATCGCGACGAGATTGTCGTCGAGCTGGCCAGCACCGATGAGAACACCACGCGCCAAAGCGGCGGCAAAGACGCTGTACCCCGCGTGAAGTCCTCTGCACCGCTGACGCTTCAGCGCGCGATTCTGCATCGCGTCAGCACACCCGCGCGCTGATCGCCGCATCGCGAGCCACCGAGAGTCATTTCTTCTCGGTCACCTTCATCGTGGACGATGTCGTCGCTTCAATCGCGCCGCCGATCGTGACCGACTGCTCGACTTCCATGCTCGAGAGCTTGCCGCGGTTGGTGTCCCACACATACTTGCCAGTGTACTTTGACGCCTTCAGCTTCAGCGCGGTCGGCGACATCGCGGCGTCGCCCTCGCTCTTGGCCTCGGCCCGTCCGTTGACCAAGACATCCGCTCGCCCGTTGCTGTGCGATTGCAACGTGTGATCGGTCACCATGCGAAAATCGCCCAGCGCCGACACGCTCAGGTCGTCGGTGCTTGTCCACTTCTCGCCGACACGCCGCTTGCCGCCGGCCTGCCCGCTGCTAGAGATCGGGCCGAAGAGTTGGCCCAGCGACTTGGGATCCACCGCCCCGCCGCCGCCGGGAATCTGGCCTAGCAACCCCAGCGCCTCGCCGCCCTTGATCTCCTTGATGCGCCCGTCACTATCAACGGTCATCGTCATTTTCTGGCCGACGATCTGGTCGAAGATCGGCTTGAGGATCGCTGCGGGGTCCAGCGGGTCCGCTTTCTTCTTCGGGTCCGGCTTCGCGGCGGAGTCAAACTCAAACGTCTCGCCATCGCTCACGGCCTTGATCTTCATCGACTCATACACCAGCTCAACAGTCGACTCGCCGTCCTTCACATCGAGCACTTTCATCCGCAGACCGATCGTCTGCGCCGTCGAGCTCTCGATAAACTTCTTCGGCTCACCGGGCACAGCGTTCTTGGTCTTGGATTCGACAACCATGGTGTAGCGCGTGACGCTGCCGCGCTCGAACTTCGGGCGTAGATCGACCAAGCCGATACTGCTGCTCTCAGGCTTGCGTGCCGGCGAGTCGGCGTGCGCCACTGGCGCGAACGCAGCAACACTCAAACCAGCAATGATCGTTGCGGTGTACAGGGCAAATCGCATGGGCAAGCACTCCGTTTATCCCCAAGAAGCCTGATTGTATCGAAGCTCCACACCCCACGCCAAAGTTCGTCGCTCAGCGAGAACACGGCCGCTAGATCCGCTTCCACGCCGGTCTGGCCGCGGCGCTGCCGCCCTCGATGCTCATCCGAGCGCCGAGCGACCGAAGCTGGTCGAGCGTCCGCTGCCCGATCTTCACGCGTAGCCGCACCGCGCCGCCCTCATACGCGCGGCTGATCACCACCGCTCGCTTCTCAACCGTGTCCACCGTTCGCGAGTCCTTCAAGTCAATCACGAGCTCAACCTCGCGCTCGCCGCCCAGGGCCGCGTCCTTCACGATCTCGCGGAGCTGCGCCAGGCCCGCGTCTCGCTCGTCGCGCGCGACGATCCCCAGCGCGTCGGGGTTCTTGCTCTGCCACTGCAAGATCGCCGCGTTGTCCGGCAGCTTGTCCACCTTGTTGAGCAGGAGCAACCGTCGCGGCTGCTGCCATGTCACCGGGTGGGCCTCGCCAGACTTCGCCGCGTCGCGCTCCTCGCGCTCCTGGATCGTGCCGAAGAGCTCGTCGAGCGTTGCGTTCACTGTGTCAAACTGCATCTGCGCCGACGGGTCGCTGACATCCAGCACGATCAACAGCAGGTGCGCGTGCGTCGCTTCCTCGAGCGTCGCGCGAAAGCTCGCGACAAGGTTGTGCGGCAGCTCCCGCACGAAGCCGACAGTGTCCGAGAGCATGACCTTCGAGCCGCCGCCGACATCCCACTCGCGCGTGCGCGTGACGAGCGTGGCAAACAACCGGTCGTCGGCGTACGCGCCGCCAGCGGTCAGGGCGTTGAAGAGCGTGCTCTTGCCGGCGTTGGTATAGCCGACGATGCCAACGGTGAAGTGATCGACATTGCGCTGCGCGACGCTGCGCCGCTTTCGGCCCTCGATCTCGTCCAGGCGACGCCGCAGGTTCAGCCGCTTCTTCTGCGCCAGTCGCCGGTCGATCTCAAGCTGCTGCTCGCCCGGGCCTCGCGTGCCGATGCCCGTCATGCCGCCGGAGCCGACGATGCGTTCCAAATGGTCCCACATCGCGCGCAGGCGCGGATACGTGTACTCAAGCTGCGCCAGCTCGACCTGCAGCTTCGCCTCGGTCGTCGTCGCGCGGCTCGCGAAGATATCCAGGATCAACTCCGATCGGTCCACGATCTTGCGCCCGACGATCTCCTCGATGTTCGAGAGCTGTCGCGGTGACAAGTCGTGATCAAAGATCACCAGCGTCGCCTCCAGCTTGTCGCACAACTCCTTGAGCTCGCGCACCTTGCCCGTACCCATGTACGTGCCGGCGACCGGGCGCTCCATCCGCTGTTCCATCGTGCCCACGACGGTCGCGCCGGCCTGCTCCGCCAGCGCCCCCAGCTCGCCCAATGGGTCGCGCGGGTCGTAGCTCGAACCCGGCAATCGCACCGCGGCCAAGACCGCGCGTTCCGCCTGGACCTTGATTGATGTACGCTCGTTTGAGATCGGCATTCGTGCTGGATCCTAGGTGCAACGCGCCAATCCCGCATGCTGGCTCCAAAGCCTTGCTGTCTGCGTCGTTTCGCGGTCAGGGCTTCCGCGCTGGCAAGCGCCGCTCCTTGTCACCCATCGGGTCGTTGGCGGTGTCCTCGTAGAGCTTTTTGAGATCCTCGATTTGCTTGGTCGCCTGCTCCACCTGTTCGGGAGAAGCCGTGGGCACGCCTGCGTTCGCGCCCGCTGTGTTCTGGGCGTTGATCTGTTCAATCAAGCTGAGTACGCGTGGGTCAGTCGACGCCGCGCCGAGCGTGCCGGATCCGTCGGCCGACGTCGGCGTCGCATTTGAAAGCGCCCGCATGGTCCCTGCCGCTCCTCCAAATGCGAACCGAAAGCCGAGCGTGATGATCTGCGAGATCGTGGTCGTGACCAGCGACGCCGCGATGATCACGATCAGTAACGTCCGCCGCGGGTGGGTGATGATCGGTGACGATGCGATGGCCTCCAGCGACGCGACAAGCTTCTGCGTGTCGACGAACCCCTGCCCGCCCGCGCCACCGCTCGCGCTGCGCTGGCGCTGCCACTGACGCGCCGCGTCGATCATCGCCTGCCGCTCACCGGCCGCGTCATGATCCTCGGCTCGCGCCGTCACTTCGGCGTGCGCCGCCGCCGGCGTCGGCGAGACATCCGGTGCGCCCGGGCCGACATCGGCGACCCGCCCGACCATGTGGCCCTCCTGAATCGCCCACGCACGCGCCGCCTCCGCGCTAGTCGCATCCACCAGCACCGGCGTCTCGGTGCCCGTCACACGGTCTACGCATTGCACTTGGTATCGACGCATCGTTCACCTCGCCGCGGACGGCGCGCCGCGATTCGCCTCACGATACAACGACACCACCTCGGCGTACTTCGTCCGAAAAAACTTCGTGTACTTCACCTTCGCCGTCGGCCCGCGGACGGCGTCGCGCCAGCGCGCCACATCTCGCGAGATCGCCCCGTAGTTCTTCTCGTTGAACTCCAGGCTCGTCCCGTCGGCCATTTCGTGCGCCGGCAACGCGTAGAACGCGCCCTCCATCTTCGCCAGCGTGTCCTTCGGGAACGCGCTGTCCCGGCGCGCCGCGCGCAGCGCCCGCCATGCGTCTTGAATCTGCTCGCTCGAATCAATGCCAAAGCTGCCCATCATCACGATCATGCCGTCGCGCCAGCCCTTGACGGGCACCGTCGAGGCGATCTCGAAGAGGTTCGTCTTGTCCACGAACTTCGCGAACAACTCCGGCCGGTACACGCTCCGCCGAATCGGCATTCTCCGCAGCAC
>JBBQMD010000045.1:0-24093 GCA_038328575.1 Phycisphaerales bacterium
CTGCAACTGCGGCCGCCCAGCGCTCTGGGTGTTCCTCCCATCAGACTGATCTCCCCCAGAACCGTTCCAACGGATCAGCTCTGCTGATGCCACCTGATCAGTGAGCGACGAGTTTCGCGCACGCCGGCGCAGAACGCCGCACACCCTCTCAATCATCGCCCGCGCTCCGCAACGCTGATCACGCGCTGGTGCCCGTCTGCATCCACCCGCGCCAGATCGATGGAAATATCTCTCCAATTAAAACTCAAAGACCCGGTGCAGCAGAGTGCCGTTCCCAGCTCTCTGAGCGCGCGTTCACGCTCCCCTCATGCCCGCCTATGGCATTGGCCTGAGTTGCTCCCTTGAGCAGAGCAAAGACAATCTATGCATCTCCCCTCCGCCCCGGTCGCGCCGCGCCCGAAAGGCAACCGTTCACCAAGCAGCGCTCACACTCGCCTTCGGCGCATCATCCAACACCAATGGCGTCAACACTGCCTAAGCCATCCTCATGCCCCTCGACGGCCTCCCCTCGCTCTACACCATCAACCTTCAAACCGGCGCCGCCACTTCCACCGGAACGCTCGGCTTCACCAACCAGGTCTACAGCCTCGCGGTTGTCACCATCCCCGCCCCCGGCGCGGGCGCAATGCTTGCCATGGGCCTCCTTGCCGGCGCGCGTCGCTCACGCCGTCGCTGAGTACCGCCCCGCTGGATCAGGAAAGAAGAGACGTTTGTGTCAACACACGGAGCGCGCCCCAACCGGCACGCTCCGTTTTCATTTAACCGCCACTTCGCCGCTTCGTCACTTTGCCACTTTGCCACTTCCCCACTTCGCCACTTCTACTTCCTCCCTCCCACCACCGGCAGCTCCCTCGCCCGCGGCATCTTCTCCCACGGATCATCCACCTCCCCGATCCGCTCCATCGCATCCTTCACCTTGAACACCGGGCGCGCCGTTGACTTCTCCAACTCCTCCCAAGACATCGGCATCGCCACCGGCCCGCCATCCCGCGCCCGCGACGAGTACGCCGCGATGAACGTCGCGCCACGCCCGTTGCGCAAGTAGTCAATAAACACCTTCCCCGTCCGCGCCGCCTTTGATATCTTCGCGATGTACCGATCCGGAAACTGCCCCACGATCGTCTCCGCAAGTTCCTTCGCAAACGCCTTCACCTCATCCCATCCCGCCCGCGGCCTCAGATTCACGATCACATGCAGCCCCTTGCCCCCCGTCGTCTTCACCACGCTCTCCATCCCCAACTCGCGCAAACAATCTCTCACCAGCACGCCCGCCTCCACCACGCGCCCCCACGCCAACCCAGGTGAAGGGTCCAGATCGAACACGATCCGATCCGGCCGCTCGATGTCCGTTTCCTTGCACCCCCAGGTGTGAATCTCCAGCACCCCGTTCTGCACCAGCCACACCAGCCCCTCCGGCGAATCCATCACCAGCGCGTCGATCGTCGAGTCCGTCAGTTTGATTGTGCGAACGTGCGAGCCGATGGTCTTGCCCTTCTCCCAGTTCTTCTGAAAAAAGCACTTCGACGCTCGCTGCCCCCGCGGGCACCGCACCACCGACAGCGGCCGCCCCAAAACTTCCGGCAGCATCCACTCCGCCGCGCTCATGACGTACCGCGCCAAGTCCAGCTTCGTCGTCTTCGCGCCCGCAAACAGCACGCGCTCCGGATGCGTGATCTCAATCCCCAGCACCGTTGACCCGCCCTTGTCGTCATCGTTCGCAGGCCCGCTGCCCGTTCCACCCCTCCGAGTCGGGCGCGCCACGCGCGTCGCGCGCGGAACGCTCGCCATGGCCACCGGCACCGATGATCTCTTCGTCGTTCGCGCCTTCGCCGGTGCTGTCGTCGCAGCCCGCGCCGTCTGTCCCGACAAAGGCTTCGTACTCCTCTTTTTCTCGCCCCTCACCACTCGCGTTTCTCGCTCCTCACTTCTTGCCCCCGCATCCGCCCCACCCTTCCCCGCTCTGCGCTCCCTCAGTTGCAATCTCGACACCGCCACCGCTTTCTCGCGCACCACTTCCGTCGCCACCTTGTCCACCCGCAGCCCGACAAACGACGGGTGCCGCAGCCGCCCGTCACGCGTCCACTCCGTAAACTCCACCTCGCACACCAGCGTCGGCTTGATCCAATGCGGGCTCGCCGCTTCCGCCCTCCCCGGCGGCGACACAAACGCCGGTTCCTCAATCTCCACCGCCCGCATCCGCTTGGTCATCTCAACAAGCATCGCATGATCAAACCCCGTGCCCACCTTGCCCGTGTACACCAACTTCCCACCCTCGTCATACACGCCCGTCAGCAACGCACCGAACCCCTGCCGCGTGCCCCGCGCTTCCGTATACCCGCCAATCACCAGCTCCTGCCGATTGATGCACTTGGACTTGATCCACGCCGTTCCACGCCCGCCCGTGTACATCGAGTCAACGCGCTTGGACACGATCCCCTCCAGCGCCAAGCGACACGCCTGATCCAGCACCGCCTCCCCCTGCCCAACGATCGCCTGGCTGAATCGGATAATCGAAGGCAGCCCACCTCCCGCACGCTCGATCATCGCCCGCAGCGCCTCGCGCCGATCCTTCAACATGCACGCCCGCAGGTCATACCCGTTCAGATACAGCAGATCAAACAGATAAAACGCAAGCGACCGATCCGCGATCTCCCCCTTGATCACGCGTCGCAGTTCCTGAAAGCTCGTCCGCCCCTGGGAATCCACCGCGACACACTCGCCATCAACAATCGCGCTCTCAACACCCAGCAACTTCAACGCCTCCGCCACCGGCGCAAACAACTCGGTCAGACTCTTGCCATTGCGGCTGTCCAGCCGCACCGTTTCCCCCTCCACAAACCCCACCACCCGATAGCCATCAAACTTGATCTCGTGGATCCACTCCTCGCCGATCGGCGCCGCCGTCGCCAGCGTCGCAAGCTGCACCTCCACCTCTCGCGCCATCTTCGCCCGCACCGCGCCAGGAATCTTCGCCGCATCCACACCTCGCGCAGCCCCCCGGCCCGCGCCCGCCACGCCCTTCTTCTTTCCACGCGCAACACCAGCGCTCGCCTTCTGCCCGCCCGCCTTCTGCCCGCCCGTCTTGCCCGCCGTCGTCTTCGCTCCGCTCACGCGAGACTTCTTGCTCGACCACACCCGCCCCGCGCCCTTCCCCGCCGCGATCTCCTCCATCGTCCGCCCCGTGCTCACGCTCCGATCATCACCAGAGATCATCGCCTCCGGACTGCTCTTCTGCTCACCTTTGACGTTGCTCTTACGCATAAGCCACTGCGGCTTGCTCGCCGCCTCCCGCGCCCGAATCCGCACCAGCGACCACGCCCCGCGCAGCCGCTCTCCGCGCAGTTCAAAGTGCAGCTTCCCCGCCGCCAGCGTGGTCCGAGGATCACTCCCCGCCCACGGCGTCCACGTCCCGCGATCCCACAGCATCACCGTGCCGCCGCCATACTCCCCCGCCGGAATCGTCCCCTCGAACCCGCCATACTCGATCGGGTGGTCCTCGACCTCCACCGCCAGCCGCTTGTCTGCCGGATCCAGACTCGGCCCCTTGGGCACCGCCCAACTCCTCAGCACGCCATCCAGCTCCAGCCGAAAATCAAAGTGCAGATGACTCGCCGCGTGCTTCTGAATCACAAAGCTCAACCCACCGCCAGCCTTCGCCCGCTTCTCAACCCCCGCCGCGCCCCGCGGCTCGCTCGTACGCCCAAAGTGTCGCTTGCCCTGATAAGTCTTCAACGACATCTTCCGCCCTTCCAAAGCACTCCTCACCAATCACTCATCCAACCCTGCGCCGCTTCGTCGCGCGCTTCGTCGCCGGCTCGCGCTCCGCCGCCGCCTCTCGCCCGCGAACCGGCGCTTTCTTGCGCGCCTCCAGGCTCTTCTTCAGCAACTCCATCATGTTGAACGGCCCCTCCGGCGGCAGCTCATCATCCTCTTCCGTCTCGATCTTCTTGCCGCCCTTCTTCGCCTTCGCCTCGATCCACTTCCGCAGCGAATCGCGATACTGATCGTGATACCGCGACGGCTTCCATTCCACCGTCATCCCGTCGATCAGCATCTTCGCTACATCCACCTCGCGCTTGTTCACCTTCGGCGCGTCCTTCGCCTCATCACCGCCCGCCAACCCCGCCGGGTCGCGAAGCTCCTGCGCAAACCGAAGCGTGTTCAGCAGCAGCATCTCTCCCTCCGCAATCACCGCGCAGAGATGCTCACGCGTGTGCAGCACGATTCGCGCAATCCCCACCTTTTTCGCCTCCCGCAGCGCCATGCACAGCAGCCCATACCCCTTGCCCGCATCCGCGCCCGCGTGCAACACATACGGCTTCTCAAAGTACCGCGGATCAATCTCATCCCGCGCCACAAAGTCCGTGATCTCAATCGTCCGCGACGCCTTCGGCGCCGCCCGCCGAAAATCCTCCGCCGTCACAATCACATACTTCCCCTCCCCAACCTCATGCCCCTTCACAATCTCCTTCCACGGCACCTCCTTTCCCGTTCGCTCATTCACCCGAAGATACTTGATCCCCGCCTCATCACGCCCATCCAACATCTTGAACTCAATCTCCGCCTCGCTCGCCTGCAACGACGACATCGCACACGGCACATTCACCAGCCCAAACGACAAAAATCCCTTCCAAATCGGCCGTGCCATAAGTCGTCTCCAAAAGTGTCTCCCTGCCCCCTCGCCAATCCGCCAATCCGCCACCTCCCAGCACCAGCGCACGACACAGCCCATCGCGCCAGAGCGCAAATTCCATTCCCCTCTGAGTATCAAATGAACGCCGGGTGAAACCACCCCAGTGCCGCTGCTTTGGCCCCCGGGCTACGCTTGTCGCGTTGCCGGCTTAGCTCAGTTGGTAGAGCAACGCTTTTGTAAAGCGTAGGTCGTCGGTTCGAATCCGACCGCCGGCTTTCCGCCTTCGCCGCGCCTCGCGTTGGCCCTTTTCCACACGCCAGACGCGTACTCGCGAAGCAGATCGTCTTGACCCCGCCCACCCCCACTCCGCCTCCCTCGTCCGCTCAACCGCCCTCGTCGCGCACGCCCGACGCCTGGACTCGCGCGCTCCACGCCTCCATCACCGCCAGCCTCACGCGCCTCGCGCCCCTCATCGCCGCGCGCCGCACCGACGCCTTCCGCCTCCTCTCCTCCGCCATCGACGCGCCCCGCGGCATAGACCTCGACATCTACGCCCACGCCGCCGTCGTGAACGTTCACGAAGACGCCGCGCCGCGCGACGCTGACCACGCCTCGCTCGCCCGCACCGCCCTCGACTCTCTCGCGCCCCTGAACATCCGCGCCGTCTACCTCAAGCCCTTCGCCCGCGATCGCTCCCGCATGGGCGGCCAACTCCCAGCCGCCGTCACCGACCCCACTCCCGCCGCCGGCGAACCCATCGCCGAAGCCCTCACCATCCGCGAGCTCGACTGGTCCCTCGAAGTCCGCCTCTACGACGGCCTCTCCACCGGCCTCTTCCTCGATCAACGCGACAACCGCGCCTTCGTCCGCCAGTGGTGCGCCGCCCGCGCCGGCGAGCCCAACGCCCCCACCATCAACGTCCTCAACACCTTCGCCTACACCTGCGCCTTCTCAATCGCCGCCGCCACCGCCGGCGCGCTCACCACCAGCGTCGATGTCTCCGGCCGCTACCTCGACTGGGGCAAACGTAACTTCGCCCTCAACGCCATCGACCTCGCCCCTCACCGCTTCGCCAAGATGGACACCTTCGAGTTCATCGCCTACGCCCAGCGCAAAAGCCTCCGCTACGACCTCATCATCCTTGACCCGCCCAGCTTCGGCTCCGGCTCCAAGAAACGCGGCCACAAGCCCTGGAGCTCCCTCGACGGATTCCCACGCCTCATCCGCGAATCCGCTTCCCTCCTCAATCCCCGCGGCGTCATCTTCGCCTCCACCAACACTCGCGAACTCTGCCAATCCGACCGCCTCCGCCGCGAGGTCTTCTCCGCCCTCCGCCAAGAACCCCGCTGGCTCACCCTCCCACCCGCACCCCCAGACTTCCAACGCGACCGCGGCCGCTTCGCCGCCTGCGCCTTCGAGCTGCCATCTTTGCCATCTCCCCGTGTCGTGCCTTCCAAACGAACGTTTCCATGATCCCCATCTATCACATCACGCACGTTGCCAATCTTGCTGGCATCGTTGCCGCCGGTGATTTGTGGTGCGACGCGGTGGCCTCCGCGAAGAAGGATCTCGGCGCGAGCTTTGTGGGCATCGCGCATCAGCACATCAAGGACCGAAGATCGCGAAAGGTCGTTGAAATGGCGGCGGGCGGGACGCTGGCGGATTACGTGCCCTTCTACTTCGCGCCGCGCTCGCCGATGCTCTACGCCATCTCGGGCGGTAGCGTGGCCAGCTACACCGAAGGACAGGAGCAGGTCGTCCATCTGGTGACCAACGTGGAGGCGGCGTGCGCGCTCAACAAGCCTTGGTGCTTCACCGATGGGCACGCAGACATGGAGATCAGCAAGCAGTTCGGTGAACTCTCAAGCCTCGACAAGATCGACTGGAACATCATGAAGGAGACGTGGTGGAACGACACGATGCAAGACGGTGACCGCAAACGACGCCGCCAGGCCGAGTTCCTGGTCCACCAGACGTTCCCATGGACGGGGGTGGCGGAGATCGGCGTGATGTCCCAGAAGATCGCCGCCTCGGCCCGGTCGGCCTTGAACGGGGCGAAGCACAGACCAAAAGTGGTTGTCCGAACCGATTGGTACTATTGAGGCGCAACAATGATTGAAGCCGGAACCGGAAATCTGCTAGAGGCGAATGTCGAAGCCTTGGTCAACACGGTCAATACCGTGGGCGTAATGGGCAAGGGGATCGCGCTCCAGTTCAAGAAAGCGTTTCCAGAGAACTTCGAGCCGTACGCCAAGGCGTGCGCGGCGGACCAGATGCAGCCCGGCAAGATGCTGACGGTCGATCTGAACCGACTGTCGAACCCGCGGTTCATCATTAACTTTCCGACCAAGCGGGACTGGAAGCACAAGTCGCGCCTGAAGGACATCGAGGCAGGGCTGCCCGCGCTCATCGAGGAACTTCGGCGGCTGAAGATCACGTCGATCGCAGTGCCGCCTCTGGGCTGCGGCAACGGCGGGCTCGACTGGCGGGATGTGCGGCCGCTGATCGAGGCGGCGTTCGCGGAGGTGCCCGAAGTGCGGGTGCTGCTCTACGCTCCGTCAGGATCGCCGAAGGCGGCTGCGATGCCGATCAACACCAAGCGGCCGAACATGTCTCCCGGCCGCGCCGCGGTAGTTGCAGTGATGAGCCGCTACGCGATCGTCGGCTACAGCCTGACGCTCCTGGAGGTGCAGAAACTCTTGTACTTCCTTCAGGAGGCCGGCGAGGATCTCAAAATGCCATTCGCCAAGGCCCCGTATGGCCCATATGCGGACACGCTGCGCCACGTTCTGGACAAGATGGACGGGCACTTCATCCGCGGCTGGGGCGATGGCGCGAACAGGCCTGAGACCCCGCTCGAACTGGTGCCCGAAGCGGTGAGCGAAGCGGAGGCCTTCCTCGACGCAAAGTCCGAGACGCACGACCGCCTGGAGCGGGTCACCGATCTCATCGAAGGCTTCGAAACTCCTTATGGCATGGAACTTCTCAGCAGTGTCCACTGGGTAGCCATGCGCGAGGATCCGGCCGCCCGTTTGCACGTCACTGCCGCCGCCGCCGCCGTAGCGCGGTGGAGCGATCGCAAGAAACAGCTTTTTCAAACTTCTCATATCGAGTCAGCGTGGCAGCGGTTGAGAGATAGGGACTGGATCTAACATTCCTGGCCGGGGCTCGGGCTCAGGAAGTCCGGCTATCGCGCGTCTCACCCCCGTCAACTCACAGCTCCAACAGATGACCGTGACGCTCCCCACAGCGCCCACAGTCCAGGTCTTCGCAAAGCCTCGCCACTCCCGCCGCGCCGTCAATCCTCGCAAAACTCGAGATCACGCTCCGCCGCTCCGCGCTCAGTCAGCACTCCGGCCGCCGCCAATACGCGCACAGAATCCGTCCGGGCAGTTATGCGGCACAGGAACCGGCGTCACACGCACCGGCCCGCCCCCCGGCATCGCGCGTTCCAAGCCCGCGCTCCAGATCCCCCAGTGATGAGCGGTGAGAATCGCCATCGCCGCATCAACACTCGCCGTCTCCAAAGGCAACGCCTCCGCGCTCCCGAACCGACAAGCCACAATTCCCACCGCCCCCCTCCCCCACCCCTCCAACGATCCCCCTCTCCCGCGCCCCCCCAATCGCCCCCCGCCCGCCACCGCCAAACCAAATGCCCACCTCCTCCGCCAACCTCCCTCGCCGAACCTTCGCCATCATCTCTCACCCAGACGCCGGCAAAACCACCCTCACCGAAAAACTCCTCCTCTACGGCGGCGCGCTCGCCCTCGCCGGCTCCGTCACCGCGCGCAAAAATCAACGCGCCACCGCCAGCGACTGGATGGAGCTCGAACGCCAGCGCGGCATCTCCATCTCCTCCACGGTCCTCCAGTTTGACTACGCCCCCCCTTCGCCCCCCGCCCCGCCAGAGCTCGGCACCGTCCGCATCAACCTCCTCGATACCCCCGGCCACAAGGACTTCAGCGAAGACACCTATCGCGTCCTCACCGCCGTTGACGCCGCCGTCATGGTCATCGACGCCGGCAAGGGCATCGAGCCGCAGACCCGCAAGCTCTTCGAGGTCTGCCGTCGCCGCGGCGTGCCCATCTTCACCTTCATGAACAAGTGCGATCGCCCCACACGCGAGCCCCTCGAACTCATCGATGAGCTCGAACGCGTCCTGGGCATCGGCGCCTTCCCCGTCAACTGGCCCCTCGGATCCGGCCCCGATTTCCGCGGCGTATACGACCGCCTCTCTCACAAAGTTCACCTCTTCGAACGCACCAGCCACGGCGCTTACGAAGCCCCCGTCCAAGTCGTCGGCATCGATGACGACCTCATCCGCCAAAAACTTGACGAGCGCGTCTACACCCAAGTCCGCGAAGAAATCGAGATGCTCCACGGCGCCGGCGAAAGCTTCGACGAAGCACGCGTCCTCGCCGGACAAGTCACGCCCGTCTACTTCGGCTCCGCCATGAACAACTTCGGCGTCCAGCTCCTGCTCGATGGCTTCCTCGAACACTCCGCCAGCCCCGGCCCCCGCATGTCCATTGGCGACAGCGAGTCCGCCGAGCGGATGGTGTCCCCTGACGAAGAATCGTTCAGCGGCTTCGTCTTCAAGATCCAGGCCAACATGGACCCGCGCCACCGCGACCGCATCGCCTTCGTCCGCATCGTCTCCGGCAGCTTCTCGCGCGAGATGACCGTCGTCCACGCCCAGACCGGCAAACGCATCCGCCTCTCCAACGCCCAGAAACTCTTCGGCCAATCACGCGAAACTGTCGAAGACGGCCGCGCCGGCGATGTCGTCGGCATCGTCGGGCACGACAACCTGCGCATCGGCGACACGCTCACCGACGACCGCACCATCGTCTTCGACGAGATCCCGCGCTTCACGCCCGAGGTCTTCGCATACCTCCACAACCCGCAGCCCAGCAACAGCAAAAAGTTCCGCCTCGGCCTCGAACAGCTCTTGCAAGAGGGCGTCATCCAGTTACTCCAGATCGGCACCGGCCAAGTCAAAACGCCGCTCCTCGCGGCCGTCGGCCCGCTGCAGTTCGAAGTCGTGCAATACCGCCTCAAGGCCGAGTACGGCGCCGAGTCCCGCCTCGAACCCTCGCGCTGGACCACCGTCCGCTGGTACCGCATGCCGAGCGGCCCCCCCACCCCCGACTGGCTCCCCGACCTTCCCTCCGATGCCACCCTCGGCGTAGACGCCGACAACCGCCCCGTCGCCCTCTTCGCCGACGAATGGGCCATCCGCAACTTCACCCAACGCAACGAAAAAATCGAACTCTCCCCGCTCCCGTTTGCTTAAAAACATGGGCACGCGGCGACGCGGCAACATCGCCACATCGCACATGTTGTTCCCGCCCCTGTGGCTCCTCCCGTTCCTGCTGCGTATCCTCCTCACCCCGCTCCCGGAACGGTCCGAGCGTGGGGAAGTTGAGCCTGGGCGAGTGCCGGAGTGGCCAATCGGGGCAGACTGTAAATCTGCTGGCTAACGCCTTCGGGGGTTCGAATCCCTCCTCGCCCACTGACCCTGAAACACGCCGGCGCTCGCGCCGGCGTGTCTTCGTTTTGGCCCTGAACACCCCGCCCAGTCTTCAGCCAACGCGCCGCAACAAGCCTTGAGCCCGGAACGGTGAGCTGCAATCTCCGCGCTCTCTCCTTTGAGCTTTCCATTCCAATCCCGTACGCTCCCCTCATGCGCAAGAGCGTGCTCTTCGATGACGGCCTCGGACTCCTCTCGCCGTTGACCGATCTGCGCCCCAGCTTCGCGGTACGCACCGGCGCGCTGACGACCCGCGAGCGCCTGCGGCGATTGCTTGACCTTGACATCATCGCGCTCGTCGTTCGACCCGACCTCCTCGATATGGCCCGCTCGCGAACCAACGAGCCGCCGATCAACACGCTCGACCATCTGGCCTCCCCGCCCGGCCCGATTCTGGTCCTCAACGGTCGCTGCGTGCTCCCGCCGATTGACGCCATCGCGCAGATCGCTCTGGGTCAACGCCTGCTGGAACCCATCGCGCAAAGCTCCAGCGCATCGCACACCGCGCGCCCGCCCCACGAACTCGAAGCCGAGCGCATCGTCGCGTGCCTCGCAACGCCGGCGCAGCTCGCGGAGATCGTCCAGGGTCGCTGGCCGCGCGCCACGATGCCAGACTTGGCCTGCGATGCCTGCCTCATGAACCGGCCCTGGCACGTCCGCACGTTTCGCGACGGCGCGATCAAGCTCGACCTTGATTTGCTCTGCAAGTCCGGAGCCGCGAGCGCGGCCGCGCTCCCCCCAAACTGCCCGCCCACCACCATCGCCTTCGGCACCCACCCACTGCAAATCAGCCCCGCGGCGAGAATCTACCCCGGCGTCATTCTCGACCTTGAACACGGGCCCATCGTCATCGACGAGCACGCCACCATCCGCCCCGGCGTCACACTCATCGGCCCCGTCTACGTCGGCCCGCACTCCACCATTCTCGATCGCGCCCTCATCAAGTCCAACACCGCCATCGGCGATCACTGCAAAGTCGCCGGGGAAATCGGCGGCACCATCTTCCACGGCTTCTCCAACAAGGCCCACGACGGGCACCTGGGAGACTCCTGGATCGGCAAGTGGTCCAACCTCGGCGCCGGCACCACCAACAGCAACCTGCTCAACACCTACGCCGACGTCACCATGCGCCCCGCGTTGCACGCCTCACTTGAGCACACCGGCTTGCGGTTCATGGGTTGCATTTTGGGCGACCACGTCAAGACCGCCATCTGCACCCGCATCATGACCGGCACCATCATCAACCTCGGCGCGATGATCGCCACCACCACGCCCGCGACCGGCACCATCCCCTCGTTCTCCTGGTCTACCGACGAAAGCCCGCGCGGCGAGAAGACCTTTCGTCTCGACAAGTTTCTGCAGATCGCGCGCACAGTCGCGGCGCGGCGCAAACTCACGCTTTCACCGGCGTACGAAGCGGCGCTCGGGGTGCTTCATGCGCATCGCGCCGGCGTGACGCGGGCGTAGACGCGCCTGACGTCGGCCCCCCGCCCTACACCCCCCAACCGTCCTTACTGCTTCGCCGCCTCGGGGGCGACCAGCAGCGAGAGGATCGAGTCGTTGGAGAGATTGAGTGCGCCGATCAACGCCGCGACCGCGGTGGCCTGCTCATCTGAGCCCTTACCAGCCATGTCGGTGATGCGTTTGATTTGCCGATCGTCCAGCAGGTTGCCGAAGCGCTTGGCCGAGCCGGTGAGCTTGCCGATGAGCGTCTGCAACTCGTCGCCCTCCGCGGCGAGCGTCGCCTCCGCCAGCGCGCTCTGGGCTCGCTTGCTGCCGATACGCGAGAGAACCTCGCCGATCTGCTCGCGGAGCTTGCCTTTGGCGCCCTCGATCGCGCCGGCCAGGGGTAGCGTCGAGTCGGCGACGTTGAACACCGGGGTGTTGGCGACGGCCAGGTCACGCAACGCGGTGAGGGCCCGGGTCTGATACCCCGCCGCCTCGTCGGCAGAAAGCGCGTCGCCCGCGTTCTTGCTCAAGAGGTTGGAAGTGGCCTGCGCGATCTGGGCCGGCTGCGAGCCCTCGCGAACCAGCGCGATCGTGTTGTCGCGACCGTGCAGCGAGCGGAGCTCGGGCTCGGCGAGCTCGCTGACGATGGCGACGATCGGCGTCGCCAGCAGGCGGTTGCTGGAGCGGGCCTGGGCGATGAGCAGGCGCGTCGAGTTGCCCGGGAGCATGGAGACGATGAGGTCGACGCCCGGTGCGCCAGCGATCGGCTCGGCGAGTTCGGTGAGCGAGCGACCGGGTGGCAGAACTGTGAACCCAGCGGTGCGAAGCACGCCGGCGATGGAGTTGGTGGCCTCGGCGTCGCCGCCAACGACCACGGCGAAGCGAGCGCCCGCGTCGCGCACGGCGCCAGCGAGGATCGGCACCACGCGATCGGAGCCCTCGAAGGTCGACTGCGGATTCGCGGCGGCCAACGCCAGCGCCGCCTCGTTCTGCACGCGACGGTTCGGATATAGCAGCGCGTCGAGCAGCGGTCGGCCGACATCGCTGGAGGCCAGAGCGGCGGCGCCAGCAGTCTTGGAGAGAGCGCCGATCGCCTTGAGCGCGAGGGCGGTGTCGCGCGTCTTCAGGGCGCGAGCCAGCACGCGCTGGCTGATGGACGGGCCGGAAGAAACGCCGTAGTACATCGCGTCGCGCAGGTCGCCGAAGAGCGAGGATTTGTAGTCGGTGGGGTTGTCAAACTCGCGCCGGTAGTTCGCCGCGACCCAGAGAGCCGTCGCCTCGCGGTTGCTGGCACGAAGGCGGAGGGCACGCTCGGCCATCTTCATGGCCATCGTCTCGTGGTAGACCTCGGTTCGCACGGGTGTGGACGTGAGCCCGCCGCCGGGGAAGAAGCTCCACACGAGTTGCTGGCTCTCGCGCGGGAAGCTGGTGAGGCTTTCGAGCTGGTTGTAGTAGTCTTCGCCCAGGTTCTCAAAGAGCAGCGAGGCGTCCATCTGTGAGTCGAAGCCCGAGTCGATCTTGGCGATCGCGGTGCGGGCGGCCTTGGCGGCGCTGGGGGTGGAGCTGGAGCTGAGGGCCAGCTCGTAGAGCGATGGCAGCGCGGCCTTGTAACGGATATCACCAAGGATGCCCGCGAGGGTCTCCTGAAACTTCGGCTCGACAGCGGGCAGTGCGGCGCTGAGCGGGCCGACCGATTGACGACCCATGTCGACCATGAGCTTGCGGATCTCAGTCGCGAGCGCGGGGTCCTGATTACGCGAGAGGTTCTCAAGCAACTGCGGCATCGCGTACTCGCCCGCGGCGATCAATCGCTCGCGCCCGACGAGGCGCTGGCGCGAGGTGCCGACCAGGAGTTGGATGTTCTTGGTGACGCTGTCGGCGACGCGGGCCTCATCGCGCTTGCCCTGCTCGTAGGCAGCCAGGAGCTTGGAGCTGACGAGTTCGACCTCGGTGACGCGCATGCCGCGGGCGACGCTTTCTTCGAAGCGAGGGACATCGCCAGCGTCAACGAGCTTGACGAACTGCGAGAGGGAGATGCCACCCTTGTCGGCCTCGGTCTTGCCGTGGGGCGGGACGAGGCGATCAAGGATGGCTTGGGCGTTGCTGAGGGCGAGGTCGTAGCGGGCGATGCGAACGTAGTGGACGTAGTCGCGAAGGAGCTCGTTGTCCTTGGGGGCATCAGCCGCGATGGCACCGGCGGAGAGCACGAGGCTCGCGGCGAGAACGCCCAGGGTCATGCTGATGCGATTGCGTGAGAAGCGTCGGGCCACATTCATCTCCTTGGTCTTCGAGATCACGAGCGTTCGTTGCGAGGGGGGCGGGGCGAGGGGTCGGGACGAGGGCGGGGCAGGGGCTGGCGGGCTGGGGGCAGAAACGGGAGCACGGGCGAGGGCTCGGGTCCGAGGCGAATCGCGCCGTAGATCGTTGTCCGAGCGAGAGTTACGGAGCGCGAGGTTCGCCCTCGAACCGAGACAATAGCCGTCCACCTTCGAGGTGGCGAAGCCCGCCCGGGGCGGCCCGCAGAAGGTACTGGCAAGCGCGGGCGGTTGTCAATGCGCCGAGCGCGGGCGCGAGCCTGACATGAGGCAAACGTCGGTGGCGAGTATCGGGCGGTTGCTGATGGTTGGCGTCAGTGGGCTGGCAGTTCTTGCGCGGGTGTGTTGACGCTGATTCGTTCCGGTGGCTTCGATGGCGATGGAAGATGGTGGGGCGCTGATCCCGGAGGTAGCGAAGTGGAGCGGAGAGCGCTCGGGCGGGTGAAGGGCCGCGATCTTCAAGGGAGGGATGGAAGAGGGAAAGAGTGGGAAGAACGAGAGACGGGCAGGCAGTGGCAAGGACGGGAAAGGAGAATGGGGCAAAGAGAAGGGCAGGGCAGGGGCGGGAAAGCCGAGGGCTCTTGGCATGGATGGGGAGAGCTGGCGCGTGCGAGGTGAGTACACGCGAGGGCAGGTATGGGTTGTGCAACCGTTGCAGACCGGCGGGGCGAGTTTGTCCGCAGTTGTGCCGAGTTGGCGGAGCAGCCGGGGGCTTATCAGGCTTTGGGGAGGTCCGAAGGCGAGTTACTCGCGTCACATGTGCCGTGGGCGGTGAAGTCGGTGCAGCTTCACGCCGAAACTACAGCGACAGGTCGAGCACGGACCGCTCACACTGTTGCCTCCCCCCCCCGCCCTCCCATCGCGATTACCGAAGAGAAGGATCTCACCATGCCCCTGGACAAGGACGTTTTGACCACCGGCGAAGTCGCGAAGATCTGCAACGTCGCGCCGCGCACGGTTTCCAAGTGGTTCGACTCTGGCCAGCTCAAGGGCTATAAGATCCCCGGCTCCAAGGATCGAAGGATCCCCAAGGGGCAGCTCATCAAGTTCATGCAGGTCCACGGTATCCCGCTTGACGGCATCACCAGCGGCAACACCCGCGTGCTCATCGTTGACGATGAGCAGGAAGTGACCGAAGCGCTGCACAAAGTGCTCGGCGAGCAGGCCAAGTACGACGTCAAGGTTGCGTCGAGCACGTTCGCGGCGGGCCTGGAATGCGAGCGATTCAAGCCGCACGTCATCCTGCTGGACCTGCACCTCAACGAGGGCAACTGCAACGATTTGGTCTCCCTGGTTCACACCGAGGACGACCTGGCCATCACCAAGATCATCGCCATGAGCGGCAAGATGAGCGACACCCAGCTCGCGGCCCTGAAGAGCCAAGGGTTCGATCAGGTTCTTCGCAAGCCCTTCCAGATCCGGCAAGTGATCCAGTCGATCGAGCTGTGCATGTCGATGGTGTATTGAGGGAAGTCGTGAGTCGCGAGTTGAGGGTCGGGAAACGGCAATCGGGATTCGGCAATCGGCAATCGGGAAGGCATGGCTGCTTTTGTGCCCGGTTGGTTGAGTGCTTTCTCGGAATGAAGAGAACCCCGCCATGGACGGCGGGGTTCTTTGTTTTTGAATCATCGCGACTGGCCTACGTCGAGCTCCACGGTTAACCCCTGGCAACTCACCGCCTTCACTCGCGACTCGCGACTCACCCCTTGCGACTCTTCACAGCCCCGGCACCCACGTCGCCAGCAGGTCGCGCGCGGCGGTGAGGTCCTTCTTGTGGATCATCTCGCAGGTGGTGTGGATGTAGCGCGTGCCGACCACGACGCCGACGGCGCGCGCGCCGCGCCCGGTCTGCTGGGCCGCGGCGCCGTCCTGCCCGCCTCGCGCCAAGATCGTGCGCTGGTACGGGATGCGCGCCTTCTTGGCGGTCTTCTCCATGTCGTCGATGAGCTTGAAATCGGCGATGAAGGACGAGTCCATGATGTGGAGCCCCACGCCCTTTCCCTGCTCGGTCACGCGCTCGTCTTCGGGAACGCCCGGGACGTCGCAGGAGAGGGTCACGTCGATGCCGATGCCGATGTCGCAATCAACGATGTGGCTGGAGGTGCGGGCGCCGCGCAGGCCGACTTCTTCCTGGGTAGTGAAGGCGACGTAGATCTCGCAGGCGTGGGCGGTCTTGGCGCGATCGATCTCGCGGATCGCCTCGATGCCCAGCCAGCAGGCGATGCGGTTGTCCATGGCGGGCGACGCGGCCTTTTCGCCCAGCTCAAGGAACGGATCGGAGTAGACGCAGTAGTCGCCGATCTTCACGCGCTTGCGCACCTGCTCCGCGGGCAGGCCGGTGTCGACGATCAACTCCTTCACCTCGGGGATCTTGATCTTGTCGGCTTCGCTCGCGATGTGGATCGGGCGCCCGCCGGGGTTCATCACGCACGGGATGTCGCCCGAGTCGGTGACGAGCGTCATGCGACGAGAGAAGAGGTTGCGCGTATCAAAGCCGCCGGCGGCGACGACGCGGATGAAGCCCTTGGCGTCGACATCGCGCACGTAGAAGCCGATCTGATCCATGTGACAGAGCAGCAGCACGCGCGTGGGCCGCGGGCCCTTGCCGCCAGCTTTGGACGGCGCGATGGCTTTGCCCTTGGCGCGCGGCGCGCGCCGGCAGATCAGGCAGCCCATGGCGTCGGTGGTGACTTCGTCAAAGAGGCCTTTGATCTCGCGCGTGATCAGGTCGCGGACGCGTTCTTCGCGACCGGGAACGCCGGGGGTCTCACACAGCCGCTTGAGCAGATCGATGTTCATTGCCGCTCCGACGAGGGTCTGGGCATGCCGCGCGTTCGCCAAGACGCCTTGGCAAGCGCGGCGCTGAGGCGCACAGGGTACACCAAACGCGATCGCGCGGCGTGCGGGACGGTCATCTACCGGCCCCATCGTTGCGCAGCCGGGCGGTTTACCCTGTGGGTGATGTCACGCCAAAGCCCGCTGCTGCCGCTCCACCAACACGCTCAGGCGGTGCTTTCGTTCTACGAGGCGCCGGCCGCGAACGTTCCGCCCGCGCCCCCCGCCACCTCCACGGGCACCACCGGCCCCACCGACACGCCCGCGCCCGCGGGGATCGCGCTGGTGCAGACGTATGGCCCGCTTGAGCTGGAGTATGCGTCGATCCGCAAGGCCAGCACTCTGCTGGATATGCCGCAGCGCGCGACGATCGTGGTCAGCGGGTCGGATCGGCTGGCGTTCCTGAATCGCATGGTGACGCAGGAGCTGAAGAACGCGAAGCCGGGCGACGTGCGGCGTGCGTTCTGGCTGAATCGCAAGGGCCGGATTGACGCCGACCTGCGCGTGTTGATTCTCGCGGATCAGATTCTGCTGGATGTGGATGTTCACGCGGCGGAGCGGACGCGCCGCACGCTGGGCGCGTATGTGATCACGGAGGATGTCCAGATCGAGGACCAGACCGAGCGGTATCACCGGCTGAGTTTGCATGGGCCGGCGGGGCCGCGGGCGCTGGGGCGGGTGGTTTCGGGCGGCGCGACGCCCGCCGGGGGCGAGGTCGTGATCGAGCCGGACACGAGCCGCATAGTGCAGATTGCGGGCGTGGATGTGATTGTCGATCGGGCCGACTCGACGGGCGAGATCGGGCTTGAGCTGCTGGTGCCGACGTCGGGCGTGCTGGCGGTGTATGAGGCGCTGCTGACGCTGGCGCACGAGCCCGCCAGCGCGCAGCGCGTCAATGCGCCGCCCTTGGTCCGGCCGATCGGCTTCGCGGCGTGGAACATCGCGCGACTGGAAGCCGGCACGCCGGTCTACTACCTGGACTTCGGCCCGGACTCGCTGCCCGGCGAGACCGGCGTGCTCGACGATCGCGTGTCGTTCACGAAGGGCTGCTACCTGGGGCAGGAGATCGTGGCGCGCATGAACGCGCTGGGCCATCCGCGCCGGCGCGTGGTGGCGATCCGCATCAGCGACCCGGGCGCTGTGGTTGACGCTGCGTCTGAAGCGCTCACGCGAGCGATCGGGGCCGAGGCGCGCGAGATCCCTATGGCGCGATTCCCGGGGACGGGAGCGGCGGTGTATGCGGAGCCGGCTGGCGCGGCCGCGCCCGGCGCGGTGCCTGTGCCCACGACTGCCCCAGCGCCAGTGGGCGCGGCACCGGTCGGCGCGATCACCAGCAGCACGCTGGCGCCGCTGTTGAGCCGGTCGCCGATCGCGCTGGCGATGGTGGCGTGGGCGTCGTCACAGCCGAACACCCGTGTGCTGGTCGATTGCGACGGGGCGATGCTGCCGGGCGTGATCCAGGAGAAGCTGACGTTCGTGCAGCGCCCTGCGCAGGGAGCGGCGGCTGGCGATGGGGCCGTGGGCGCTGCGCCCACTCAAGCGTGAGACTCAAGCGTGAGACATCTCAGCGCTGCGTGCTGCGCATCTTGATGATCTCTTGCGTGCGGATCAGCGTCTCGAGCGCCTGGCGGTCGGCGAGCTCGTAGGTGCCGTTGCGGTTGATATCGACTTCGAGCTGATACGTCGCGAAGGGCAGGGCCCACGCGGCGTAGAGGTCTTCGATGGTCACTTGGCCATCGCGGTTGACATCACCAGAGCCCAGCGCGAACGTCAGCGCCACGGTCTGCACGCTGGAGCGCCCGTTCAGCTCGAACGCGACGACGGTGATCTGATTCACGCCGCCGGGGAGCGATGACGAGGTGAGCCGCCACTCGAGGCGGTCGTGCTGGAAGGCCTGATTTATGCCGCTGATGAGCGTGAGCGGGTTCGTGCCTTGGGGCACGTTGGCCAGCACGTACACCGATGTGACGGTCCGGTCCGTCGTCGTCACGCGATACTGAAACGAGCCGCCGCCAGCGGCGACCACGTCGGGCTGCAACGTCACCTGCGGGGGCAGCCGGTCAACGTAGAACACCTTGCGGAAGTCGTTGAAGATGGGCAGCCCGCCATCGACGCGGCGCCGATAGCACACGACGTTCAGGTAGTTCATGCCCTCGGGGAGCTGGGTGGTCTGAATCACTTGGCGATAGAGGCCCAGCGTGCCGGTGCCTGTCGGCCCGGAGATCGGCGACCGCTGGGTGAGGAAGGCCTCGTAGCCGCCATCGATCTGCAGGTTGGCCGCCTGATCGAACGCGCCGTTGCCGTTGTAATCGGCGAAGCCGCCGTTGAGCCGGAAGACCGCCTGATCGTCCCAGTTGTTGGTGTCGCTGGCGTCGGTCTTGAAGGTGTCGAGGCGGATCTCAAACGTCGGCGTGGTGATGACGTCGATCGGCGTGGTGCGACGCCGGAACGATGGGACGCTGACAGGGTCGGCGGGGATGACGCCCGTCGCGCCGGTGAGCGTGAGCGTGCCGCTGGGGGCGGCCGGACCGTAGACCACGTAGCCGCGATGGTGCTCGACGGTGTTGCCGTTGACGGTCGCGGCGTTGTTCGGCACGGGGAGCAGCACGCGCCGGTTGCCGTCAACGGTGATCACGCTGGGGATCTGGTTGGACGCGTCGACGATCGGGTCGTTCCATGCCCCGGTGAGCTCTCGCAAGCGCGTGCCAGCGGGGAACGAGGTCTGCACGCTTCGGAACGCGACGCCCGGGGTGTACGAATCGGAGATACCCACCAGCACGCTCGCGGCGGCTTCGACGCCGATGTCGTTCTTGGTCGGGTCGCTCGCCAGAAAGTTCGACCGCTCGAAGACGATGACGTCATTGAGCGAGGTGTTCTGCGGGTCCGTCGAGTTCAGCGTGTAGAACAAGTTCTTGGGCGCACCGGGCAGGTTCGCGTTGTCGTTGCGAACGTATTGGTTTGCGATCTGCACCAGGCGCTGGAGATGCGGATCGCCATCGCCCAGCGCCGTCGGGTTGCCCTCGCGCGGCCAGAAGCCGCGGTTTGCAAATCGCGAGTGCATCTCGCGAGAGTTGTAGTAGATGATGGGCTTGCCGCTCATGAACAGGATGAGCGCGTTCTCGGGCAGGGCCGCGAGCTCAAGCCCGGGGAAGCCCGGCGCCGAGCCGCCGCTGCCGGTGGAACCGTTGTCGTGCGAGTAGACGTGACGCACGCCCTGGCTGCCGTTCTGGAAGCCGTCGTCCTGCAGGTCGAGCGCGGAGTTGAGCACGTTGGACCACGTGCCGAACCCGCGTCCAGCGCGGATGTCGCGCAGCTGCCCCGCCTGGTTGAGGTCCAGCGCGTCGCGATTGCCGAAGCCGTCCTTGTTGCGGATGTACGTCTGGATGAACCCGTTGCTGTCCACCACCTCGCCGAAGGTGAACGGCGTGCCCGCGTTTCCGTTGGGATAGATCCGCCGGTTGAAGATCGCGGCGTCAAAGTCGTCGTTCCAGAACGAGGCCGGGATGTGCTTCGCGGCATCAAGCCGGAAGCCGTCAACCTTGACGTCCTCAAGCATCCACTGGACAGACCGCAGGAGCAACTGCTTGGCGTTCTCCATCGTCGCGTCGCCCGCCAGCGGGTTGGCGGTGTTGAACGGGTAGATCGTCCACGATGCGCCGTTGGACGGATTTATGAACGTCGTCGGCGTCAGTTGCAGGTCCGGGTAGAAGCGCGCGTTGGCCGGGTTGGGTCGGTTTCGCACGAGGCCCAAGGGGATGTTCGTCTGGCCCGGCAGCGGCGGCGAGGCCACGGGTTGGCGCACGAACAAATAGTTCTTCTCTTGCGCGATGTCGATCAGGCCCACCAGATCGCCGGTGAAGAGATTGTAGTTCGGATCGCTCGGGTTCGTGCTCTGCGTTAAGCCGTTATTAAAGTCACCCCAGAAATCTGGACCGGACGCCGGCAGATAGAAGCCGGGCCAGCCGCCGTCGTTGAGGAACGTGGAGTTGCTGGTGCGTCCCCCGTTGTGGTTCAAGATGAGGTCGACGTAGCTCTCAACGCGTGCGCGGCGCATCTCGTCGACCAGCACGCGGAACGACTGCTCGGTGCCGTAAATGGTCTCGGAGCCGGGCTGGCCAATGTCAAAGCGATCAAAGACGTCGTAGCCGGGCGAGCCGGAGCTGGCCTTCCATACCGGGGGGAGCCAGGAGGCGTTATACCCGCTCATAAACGCGTCGGGCAGGCGCGACTCGATGTTCTTCCACGAGGTCTCAAACCACTGGATGTAGATCTGGCGGTCTTGTGCCTGGGCCTGGCCTTGCGTGCCGACCGGATAGAGCAAAGCGATCGACAGAGCGAAGCCCGCAGCGAGCACGCGTTGACGCGCCGGGCCGCTGCGCGAAACTGAAGAACCGCGCGATTGACGCTGACGCATGCCGACCTCCGCGAACGATCTCGTGATGACAAACAGGCCAAACGACCCACGGCCCGGACGACACCGCCCGCGCGTCCAAAAGCCTACACCCGCAGACCCACTACGCCACACGATTCGGGAGTTTCTTTGCGCCGGTTCCAGGGTTTTATCGTTTGGTCGGCGAGGCCCGCTCAGGGCTTGGTGAACCCGATCGGCGACAGCCCGTTGCTCACCCGCTGCTTCGCCCCCGGCGCCACCGCTTGCTTGACAAACGCCCGATACTCCTGCCCCACCCGGGCCACGTCGCCATCGACATACACCCGGAAGATCTGGGGGCCAAGGTTTCGCGCCAGCAGCAGCATGCCCTGTCGATCCTGGGCCTTCAGCGCCCCGCTGGAGCGAAGCTTCGCGACCACTGCGTTGCCCAAACCCCCAGCCGCGGCGTCCTTGACCATCCGCTCAAACCCTGCTCGGTACTTTCCCCCCTCGCCCTCGCGAAGGAAATGCACCAAGGCCCAGATCTGCGCGTAGTACGTCACGCCCGCCTCGTTGCCCATCGCCAGGATCTGATCCGGCGAGGCGGTCAGCAGTGTTTCCAGCGGGAGCAGTTGGTTCGCGTCAGCCGCGGCGCGCAAACGGTCAAACCGCTCAAAGTTGTTCCAGCCACTAAAGACGACGCCCTCTTTCGTAAAGCGGTGGCCCTCGAAGAACGTCGCGATCCCTTCCTCTGCCCAGATCGGCAGCGACTCGACGAAGCTCGATTGCGTGAACTGGTGCCAGCCCTCGTGGCTGGCGATGGACATGGTGTCCGCGGGGCCAATGTCAAAGAGGTAGCCGCTGCCGCCGATGGCAAAGCCACCCCGCGCGATGGAGGAGACGGCGCGGGCACGCTCGCCCAGGCGCGTGAACGTGAGCCGGAGCCATTGCGTGCGCGAGGACATGACAAACGTTTCCATCGGGCGCGTGGGCAGCGGCAGGTCGGTGATCGCGCTGGCGTAGTGCTTCAGCGCGCTCTCCATCAATCCGGGCAAGCGCTCGCTGATCTGGGCAGAGCGGTCGGTGGTATAGATGATGTAGTGATCGGTCTGGATCGCGCGCCCCGCAGCACCTTCAAAGTCCCACGCTTGAACTGAACGAACCACCGGCGTCGCGGGGATGAGCGTCACGCCGTCGCCGGATTGGGTGGCGCTGCCGCGGGTGGTGAGGGCGATCGCGCCAGATGTGGATGGGCCGCGTGAGGCGGCGCTGCAGCCGTTGAGCACGATCGCGCTGCCGGCGATGGTCGTGATCGCGCCGGCGAGCATCGCGCACGCACACCATTGGCGGCCCGTTCGCGGGCGGAGCGTGGTCAGGCCGAGGCCGTCAAGGCCGCGTCGATCGCCTGCACTTCGAGATGGAGCTGCTTGAGTTGCGATTGGCTTTCCTCTACGAGCTTCGGCGGAGCCTTGGCAATATACCCCGGGTTTGACAATCGGCCTTCGATGTTCGCGATCTTTTTGTTGAGTTCGTCGCGCTGCTTCACCATCGCCTCGCGCGCGGCCTTCGCATCGCCACCAGCCGAGCTTTCGTCAGCGTTCTCGGACAACGCCGGGGCAGGTATGCCGCTGAGGCGGAGTTCCTGGCCGGCGAATCGCAACGTCAGCGTCCGCTCGCTTGGCGCGGGCGCGTCGGTCACGATCGAGGTCAGCCCGCACAGCGTCTGGACCACCCGCGGCGTCTGTGCCGCCAGCGCCTGCACCTTCTCGGACGCATGCAGCGTGAGCCGAGCCCGAGGCGGGATGCTCGCGGTGGCGCGAGTCTGGTTCACGATCGTGGCAAGCTCACGCACCTGCGCGACCGAACGCTGCGCGATTTCGATGCTCGCCGACTCACCACCGCCGATCGTGGCACGTGGCCAGGGCGCGGCGCAGAGCAGCGTGGTCTGCGGGTGAGCAAGGCTCGCCCCGCCGATGCCATCGAGCGCGACGCCCTCGACTCGCGCGGGCGCGAGCTTGGACGCCTGCTCGTACGCCGCCTCGGTGACGAAAGGCATGATCGGGTGCATGAGCCGCAGAATCGTCTCGATGCTCACGCGCAGGACCGCGCGCTGCGACTCGCTCTGCGCCACTGTCGGCTTGATCGCTTCGAGATAGAAGTCGCAGAAGTCTCGCCACAGCAGGTCATAACACGCCTCGGCGTACGCGCTGAACTCGTACGCGCGAATCGCCTCGTTGCACGAAGCGATCCCCGCGTTCAAGCGTGAGACCATCCAGCGGTCCACGGTGCTCAACTCCGCAAGCTTGAACTCACGCTCATCGCTCGGCAATTTCTCCAACATAAGAATCGCAAACCGGACCGCGTTCCACAGTTTGCTGGCAAAGTTTCGCCCCAGATCAAACTTTGGCGAGGTGTTCCTGCCAGTCTTTGAATCCTTCTGCACCGGCATCCGCACGTCCTGCGTCTGCGTGGTCATCTGGCAGAGCGTGAAGCGCATGGCATCGGCGCCGTGGCTGGCGATGATGTCCAGCGGGTCCACCCCGTTGCCGCCAGACTTAGACATCTTCTTGCCCTCGCCATCCTGCACCACGGCGTGGATGAACACCTCGCGGAAGGGCACGGGGCCGTCACCGCGGCCGGACTCGGAAAGAGTTCTGAGCGATGAGTGCTGAGTGCTGAGCGGGGAACCTGCGGGCGCATGCGCGCCGTCTTGATGTGCGATGTTCGATGTGCGATGTTCGCCGTTCCCGGGCCACCCTTCGGGCATGAGGTAGCGGTTCATCATGACCATGCGCGACACCCACAGCGTGATGATCTCGCGCGCCGTGCTGAGCACGCTCGACGGGTTGTACGCCTCGAGCAACCCCTGAAACTGCGAGCCGGGCACCGAAGCCTCCGCCGCGGCGGGGTCGGGCCAGCCCATCGTGCTCAAGGGCCAGAGTGCGGAAGAGAACCAGGT
>JBBQMD010000046.1:0-23325 GCA_038328575.1 Phycisphaerales bacterium
ATCCCGGATTGGAAGCCGCGGGCGTGAATGGGTTGGGGGTGATGGTGAGTATGTGGTGATGGATTGGTGAACGCGGTTACGTGCGCAGGGTTGTCGCGTGCGCGGGCGCGGCGCGAGCGCGATGATGTTGGTTGGGACGCGGGTGCGTATTAGGCGCGGCGGTGGAGCAGCCTTTCAGGCTGCGGGGATAGAGCGCGAGGTGGCGATGGCGGCGTGGCGATCCGGGGGTTTCGTCGCGGGGCCTCCTCAACCCCCGGCTATTGGCGGGCAGCCCTTCGGGCTGCGGGTGCGATCGCGACCGGTTCCGGGGGTTTCGTCGCGGAGCCTCCTCAACCCCCGGCTACGGAAGGGCAGCCCTTCGGACTGCTGATGCAACCAGCCCTTCGGGCTGCTGATGCTAACAGCCCTTCGGACTGCTGATGCAAACGGTCCTTCGGGTTCCTGGTGCAAACCGCCCTTCGACATAGGTTGTCGATTCTGCTTCACGCCGAAGGCGTGTGCATCTAGTCGCCGGGGCGTGGAGGAGGCTTGGCGACGACACCCCCGGTTGCGTCGATGCGAGGCGTTTCAGCCTGAAGGGCTGAGCGTTTGGTTATCTCCAACGGCTTGGTTACTCCCAGATGTAGCGTTCGTCGCGCTGGATGCCGTATTTGTCGAGCAGCGCGCGCACTTCGTCCATGAAGCTCATTGACTTGTGATGCTCTTTTTGGTTGGCGATGTAGGCGCGAAGCGCGTCGACTCCGGACTCGCCGATTGAGAATGCGAAGTAGCCGTCTTGCCAGGCGAAGTGGTTCAGGGCGAGGTCTTGCTCCTTGATCCATTTGGAGGAGTCGCGCTTGACGTTCAGCATGAGGTCTGCGAGGGAGTTGTTCTTGCTCAGGCTGATGAGCATGTGGACGTGGTCAGGGGTGCCGTGCATGGCGAGCAGGGGCGATTCCATTCGCCGGCAGATGCCGCCGATGTAGGCGTAGAGGTTTGGTTCGATGTGCGCGGGGATCATCGCGGCCCGTTGCTTGGTCGAGAAGGTGATGTGGATCAGGAGCTTGGTGAGGGTTGATGCCATGAGGCGCGGAGGATAACGCGCTGGGGCGGGAGGTGGAAGGGGAGCGAGTGTTGGGATGCGAGGTGGGGGTGGCGCGAGGGGCGGAGGGATGGGACGCGGGTGCTGATTGGGCGCGGCGGAGGGAGCAGCCTTTCAGGCTGCGGGGATAGGAGCGCGAGGTGGCGATGGCGGCGGCGCGATCCGGGGGTTTCGTCGCGTCCGCTCCTCAACCCCCGGCTATTGGCTGGCAACCCTTCGGGCTGGGGGAGAAGGCGCGAGGGGGGTGTGGAGAATGGTTTGTCGCGAGTGTGGGGTGGGCGCGGCGAGGGCGTGATGGCGATGATGTTGGTTGGAACGCGAGTGCGTATTGGGCGCGGCGGAGGGAGCAGCCTTTCAGGCTGCGGGGATAGGAGCGCGAGGTTTCGATGGCGGCGTGGCGATCCGGGGGTTTCGTCGCGGGGCCTCCTCAACCCCCGGCTATTGGCGGGCAGCCCGTCGGGCTGCGGGTGCGATCGCGACCGGTTCCGGGGGTTTCGTCGCGGAGCCTCCTCAAACCCCGGCTATTGGCTGGCAGCCCTTCGGGCTGCGAGAACATGATCGCAGACTCGTGACTCGTGACTCACGACTTGCGACTTGCGACTCGCGTCTCGCGTCTCGCGACTTCTGCCTTATGTCTTCTTCGGGGCTTTGTAGAACGGCATCTTGACGACTTCGCCGGGGATGCGGTCGCGGCCGGTGTCGATTTCGATCTTTGTGCCCTCGCTGAGGTGGGCTTTGTCGAGGTAGCCCATGGCGATGGGGTAGCCGAGAGTGGGGCTGGGGCAGCCGCTGGTGATGGTGCCAGCGGGTTTGTCGTTGATGAGGATGCGCATGCCTTGGCGGGCGGAGCGCTTGCCTTCGAGTTTGAAGCCGGCGAGTTTCTGAGGGGGGCCGCCAGCGGCGGCGGTGGCTTTGAGGGCGTCGAGGCCGATGAAGGGCTCGGGGCGCTCGCCGGTGTCTTTGTCCATGGCGATGGCGAAGTCGAGGCCGGTGGAGAGCGCGTTTGTGTCTTCGCCGAGTTCGTGGCCGTAGAGCGGCATGGCGGCTTCCATGCGGAGGGTGTCGCGGGCGCCGAGGCCGCAGGGCTTGATGAGGGCGCTTGGATCCTTGGGATCGATGTCCTTCATGATCATCTTCATGGCCATGCCGACCATGGCGGCGGGGAGGATGACTTCGACGCCGTCTTCGCCGGTGTAGCCGGTGCGTGAGACGTAGAGCTTGACGATGAGTAGGTTCTTGACGGTGAACCAGTAGCGCTTGAGCGTGGGGATCTCGCGGCTGAACTTGCCGATGAAGTCGATGACCTTGGGGCCTTGGACTGCGACCATGGCGGTGGAGAGGGTCTTGTCTTCGAGCTTGACCTTTTTGACTTCGGCTTTGATCAGGGAGTTGAAGTGCTCGACAATCTTCTCGCGGTTGGAGGCGTTGACGACCATCATGAAGTCGTCGTCGTCAAGGCGGTAGACGATGACGTCGTCTTTGACCCCGCCGTGGGCGTTGAGGATGAGTGAGTAGCGGCACTGGCCGTTTTTCATGTCGCGGATGCGGCGGGTGCAGACGCGTTCGAGGAACGCCGCGGCGTGGAGCCCGCTGATGGAGAGGCGGCCCATGTGGGAGACGTCAAAGAGCCCGCCGGAGGTGCGGACCTGGTGATGCTCGGCCTGGAGGCCGGAGTCGCCGACAGGGCGGGCGTAGGTGATGGGGAGTTCCCAGCCGGCGAAGTCAACCATCTTGCCGGCGTTGTCGAGGTGGAACTGATGAAGCGGAGTCTTCTGCACGAGGGGCCCTTTCAACGCGCCAGTGAGGATGGCGGGCGCTAGGGCATGGTAGCGACGGGCGGGGGCGCGGCGGTGTGGGGGACGGGATCCGCTCTTGGAAAGAGCGGACCACCAGAAAGAGCGGACCACCAAGGTCAACTGCAGGGGCAGTTTTGGATCATCCAGCGGATGACGCTCTCGGTCTCAACTGGCGGCGTGAACTCGACGCCCACGGCGTAGAGCGCCTTGCCGGCGTAACGGCACTGACGGATGATGCCGAAGTATGGGCGGGTCTGACTGCCCTTGGTCGAGATCAGGATGACTACTCGCGTGCCGACGTTGTACATTCGCCGCGAGCGGAGGCCGATGCCCGACTTGCTGAGATTTTGAACGTTGGCGGGGCAGCCGGGGAGGACGGTGTCGTCCGGGGTGATCTCGAAGGCCATTGCGGTGGTCAGACAGGGGACGCGTTCGAACGCGCGGCGCGAGGCGCTGCGGTCGATGCCCTCGTCGGTGCAGACGACCTGGTTGGCGGGCTTGTTGGGAGAGGGTGGCGTTGGCATGAGGCGAAACTTCGTAGAGGCAAACGCGGAGCGGACGCCAGAGTTTCGGAAAGACCGAAGACTGAGTTCATTGGAAGTTTGCCGAACGCTGGCGGCGGCGAGTTCTCGGGCCGGCGCCGGGCGGCTTAGGTTTTAGGGCGTGCGGGGCCAGGGCGCGTTATCGATCAGCCGGATGGGCGAGAGGCGGGCGGCGATGAGGGCGCGAGCGGGGCGGGCGGCACTCGCGGAGTTGGGAGCGGCCGCGCGATGAGGGGTGTCGAGGGCTTCGAGCGTCTGGGCGTCGCGGATCACGGCATAGTCGATCTGCAGCGAGGCGCGCTGGAGTGTGTCACGCATGGCGCGCTCGGCGGCGTGCGGGTCGGCGTGTTCCTGCGCGGCGCGGAGGGCCTGCGCGATTGCAAGGGCGCGGGTGCGGTCTGCGGGCGGGATGAATCGGTTGCGGCTGCTGAGGGCCAGGCCGTCGGGCTCGCGGATGGTGGGCACGGGGACGATGGCGGGCGAGCCCGGGCGGGCGGCGGCCATGGCGCGGATGACCTGGAGTTGCTGCCAGTCTTTCTCGCCGAAGTACGCGTGCGCGGGGCGGACGAGATCGAAGAGGCGCTGGACGACTTGGCAGACACCCGCGAAGTGGCCGGGGCGGAAGGCGTCTTCGAGGGCGGGTGCGGTGGCGACGCGGGGGAGCGCGGGGACGGGGATCGGGTCGGTGAGCGGGTAGATCGCGGCGGGCTCGGGGATGAACACGGCGTCAGCGCCCGCGGCCTGGCAGATGGCCAGGTCGGCCGCGAGCGTGCGCGGGTAGCGCGTGAGGTCGGCGGGGTCGTTGAACTGCGTGGGGTTGACGAAGATGCTGACGATGATCGGGGCGCGGGGGGCGCGGGGGGAGGTGCGCACGTTGTCGGCGGCGGCGGCGTGGATGAGAGCCTCGTGGCCTTGGTGAAGCGCGCCCATGGTGGGGATGAAGCGCCCTGCGTGGAAGGGGGCGAGGTCGTGCTCGGTGTGCAGCGAACGCATGCGACTGAAGGTAGGGACGATGGCGCTGCAAAGGTGTGGTGGATGGGGGCGGCGTTGCTAGGATTCGACGAGCTCTTTGTCCCTCGGTTCTGGCGTGTACCTGTTCATAAAGCGCACGATGCCCAAGATCCATGTGATCGTGACGACGCACACGACGCGACATTTGCGTCGCACGTTGATGGGCGTGGCGTCGCAATGGCGCAAGGCGGACAGCGTGACGGTGACGATCGATGGCGATGGCGCGGAGATTGTGGAGTTGGTTCGCGCGTGCAGCGTGGAGTTTGGGATGCAGATCCGCGTGGTGTCGCGGGCGCATCAGGGCGTGTGCCGCAGTGCGCAGGTGCGGAACAACGGGGCGCGAGCGGCGATCGCGGAGGCGTCGCCGGATGACGTGCTGATTTTCTATGATGGCGATTGCTGCCCAGCGCCGGAGGCGCTGGAGCGTTATGAGCGGCTGTTTGAAGGGTCAAACTGGTGGGCGGGGGCGCGGGGGAAGCTCAGCCGGGCGGTGGAAGGCGATGTGCCGGTGGTGCTGGTGATCGGGCACTGGATCACGCTGGACCGCGATCAGACCGAGCAGTTTGATGAGCGTGGGCTGCGGCAGGGAAAGTGGCCGGCGAGGCCGAGTGAGGAGGAACTGGCGAAGCTGCCAAGGCGCAGGGCGCGGTACACGCGGCAACTGCTGATGCGCAAGCTGGGGCTTGCCAAGGGGCACAAGCCGAAGCTGGCCAGCGGCAACTTCGGGATCCGCGTGAGCGAGTTTGTCGCGGTGAACGGGTTTGATGAGCTGTACGAGGGGTATGGGCAGGAGGATGATGATTTGGGGCGTCGCGTGTACAAGCACGCGGGGCGCGTTGCGATCGGGGTGGATCAGTGCCTGGTGTTTCATCAGTGGCACCCGACGCGACAGCCCGGTGCGTGGGAGACGGCGCCGGGGGTGGCGCGGTTCAAGCGGCGGTATGGCGTGGAGGCGGAGCGTGGGCTGAAGAACCCGGTGACGCAGCCGGAGACGCGGGTGGAGGCGGTGGGGGAGGGCGCGCGGGCGGAGCGGCGGGTGGGGTGAGGGGCTGATGAGTTCTGAGATCATTTCATCCTGGTGTGAGCGGTTGGAGCGGTTGGGTGCGCGCGGGGGTGGCGCGGGTGGGTTGAGCGTGGGGGAAGTCGCAGCGTTTTGTGACGAGGCGGGGAATCGGCGGCGGGTGGATCGGGCGCTATTGTGCTGGCGGCACGGGGTTTCGCCCGGGCCGACTCCCGGAGGCGTGCAAGATGATGAGGCGCTGTGGTGGGCGCTGCACGATGGGACGATCGATGTCGATGGGTTGCTGGCGCCGGAGGCGAATCTCAGCGTGCGAGGCGTGGAGATGATGCCGCCTTTGCTGGCGCGAGCCGCGGGCACGATCGAGGTGTTCACCGAGTCGCAGCTTTCGGCGATGCACGCGCTGTGGCACCTGGCGAGCGTTCGCCGAAGGCCGGACTACCGCGAGCGGTGCCTGCGCGTGGCGGAGTGGTTCATCGAGCACATCCAGCCGGACAACGCGACGAATCACGCGTGGGCGATCCACGTGTTCGTGGTGCTTGGAGCGACGCGAGGGGGCGAACTTGGGGGTAGCGCGGTCGCGTATGGCGCCACGCTGCTGCACAACTCGCGCGTGCAACTGGGCGTGCCAGATCGGTTCTCACGCGAACTGATCGGCGACGCGGCGGCGGCGCTGCGCGTCGAAGAACGCAGGCTCACCAATCCAGCGGCTTGAGCCAGGCCCCGGCGAGATCGCCGGCGACGACGCTGAGGCGCAGTGAGGGCTCGGTAAGCAGGCCGCTGGTGTTGAGTTCGCCGATCTGGAGCGCGGGGATGGCGTGTTCCTCGGCCGTGGTGAGGACGGACTTGGCGTGAGCCGGGGTCACTTCGAGCACGTAGCGGCTGGGGGCCTCGCCGAAGAGCGCGCCGGGTGAGGTATCGGCGAGCGCGAGCGCGGCCCCGAGGGGGCGGCCGGGCGTTGAGCCGCCGATGAGCATCTCGCTGACGGCGCAGAGGAGCCCGCCATCGGAGACGTCGTGGGCTGAGGCGATGACGCCGCTTTGGATGAGGCGGGCGACGAAGTGTGCGACGCGCGGGCCGAGTTTGAGGTTGGTCAGCGGGACGCGCGGGTCGAGATTCTGCGCGAGGCCGAAGATGCGCTGAAAGTGTGACCCGCCCAGGGCGCTGTCGGCGGGGCCGATGAGCAGGAGGACGTTGCCGGATTTTTTGGCGTCGGAGGTGATGCAACGGGAGATATCGGGGACGATGCCGATGCCGGTGATCAGGAGGGTGGGGGGGATCTCGATGGTGCGTCCGTCGTCGCCGGTGAACTGGTTGTTGAGGGAGTCCTTGCCGCTGACGAAGGGGGTGTGATAGGCCTTGGCGCCGTCGTAGCAGGCCTCGGCGGCGCGCACGAGCGAGCCGAGGTTTTCCGGCTTTTTGCAGGAGGGCCAGCAGAAGTTGTCGAGGATCGCGATGCGTTCGGGGTCGGCGCCGACGCAGACGAGGTTGCGCACGCACTCGTCGATCGCGGCGAGCGTCATGACGTATGGGTCGGCGAATGCGCCGGCGAGGCGCGGATCGCCGATCCCGGTTTGGAGGCCCTGGCTGATGGCGACGCCTCGGTATGAGCCGGGGATGGGTTCGATGACGGAGGAGTCGTTGGGCCCGCGCTGGGCGCGCCCGACGAGGGGCTTGATGACGGTTGAGCCGCGGACCTCGTGATCGTACTGGCGGATGATCCAGTGCTTGCTGGCGATGTTGGGGTGAGCCAGGAGGAGAAGGAGTGCGTCTTTGGAGTTTGGAACGGAGGCGTCGGCAACCGGCAATCGGGAGTCGGCAATCGGGGAAGAAGCATCGGCAGTCGGCAATCGGCAGTCGGCAATCGTGCTCAAACCTTCGTGGCCGGTTGCGCCCCTGCGTTGCCCGGTTGCCGATTGCCGGTCGCCGATTGCCGACCCGCCACCGGTTGCCGATACGAGCCACTCTGCCTCGCGCGTGGGGGTTGGGATTCCTTCGTGGACGAAGTCCATGGAGAGGCGGCCGATTTCTTGGCCGTTGAAGGTGAGGATGAGTTCGCGGTTGGGCGTGCCGAAGTGGCCGAGGTCGGCCATTTCGACGGACTCCTGGTCGCAGATCTGCTTGAGGCGGGCGAGCTTGGCCTCGGGGACTGCGAGCACCATGCGCTCTTGTGCCTCAGAGATCCAGATCTCAGTCGGCGAGAGGCCGGGGTACTTCAGCGGGGCGCGCTCGAGGTTGACGTGTGCGCCGAGCCTGGAGCCCATCTCGCCCACGCCGGAGGAGAATCCGCCGGCGCCGCAATCGGTCATGGCGTTGTAGAGCGGGCCGGCGGCGTCTTCGTTGCGCGCTCGCATGATCGCGTCCAGCACGCGCTTCTCGGTGATGGCGTTGCCGATCTGCACGGCGTGGGCGAACTCGTCGGCGGCGGAGTGCTCAAGCTCGGCGGAGGAGAACGTTGCGCCGTGGATGCCGTCGCGACCGGTGCGGCCGCCCAGGGCGACGATGCGGTCGCCGGGTTGCACGGTGCCCTTGATGCGGTTGCGCGGGATGAGGCCGATGCAGCCGCAGAAGACCAGCGGGTTGCCGACGTAGCGATCGTCAAAGTACACGGCGCCGGAGACGGTGGGGATGCCCATGCGGTTGCCGTAGTCGCGAACGCCGGCGACGACCTGGGTGAGGATGCGTGCGGGCGGGAGGCAGCCGCGGGGGAGCGGTGAAGTGGCAGAGTTGCGCAGGGGCAGAGTGCTGGCGGACTGGGCTGAAGTTGTTTCGTCAGTGAACGAGCCGGGGTTGGCGACGCAGAAGACGTTGGTGCTGGCGATGGGTTGAGCGCCGAGGCCGGTGCCGATGATGTCGCGGATGCAGCCGCCGATGCCGGTGGCGGCGCCGCCGTAGGGCTCGATGGCGGAGGGGTGGTTGTGGGTCTCGACTTTGATGCACACTGCGTGCGTGTCGTCGAGCGCGATCACGCCGGAGTTGTCTACGAAGACAGAGAGGGTCCAGTCAATGCCCTCGGCGATAAGCTCAAAGGTTGCCGCGGCGACGGTGGACTTGAGCAGGTTATCGATGGTGATCGAGCCATCGGGGTTGAGGGTGTGGCCGGGGCGGGGCGGGTTGGTCCAGTTGATTGGATCGAGGGGTGGAAGAAATGGCGAAGCGGCGGAGTGGCGAAGTGGCGGAGTTTCGGAAGTGGCGGATGGGGGAGAGCTTCGGTAGACGATGCGGCTCTTGAGGGTTTTGTGGACGCAGTGCTCGCTCCAGGTCTGGGCGAGGGTTTCGAGTTCGATCTCGCGCGGCTCTTCGGCGCGCCGGATGTACTCGGCCTTCAGGGCCTTCATCTCGTTGAGTGAGAGGAACAGGTGCGCCTCGCGGCTGAGTTTTTCCAGGGCCGCGTCGTTGAGCGTGGTGATGGTGATGCGGCGGACTTCGTGCTCGCGGAGGACGCCGTGGGGGAACGAGGCGGGGTGATAGGGCGAGGTGGTGATGCGGTGGATGACGGGGTTGGCTAGCGCGCTGCGGGCGAGCAGATCCGCCTGCGCTGCGCTGAGGCCGACGAGGTCATAGCGCCAGCCGGTGGCGACCTCGCATTCGATGCCCAAAAGGTCGGCGATGGCGGCGACGACGGAATCGGCCGCGGGATCCATCACGCCGGGCAGCGGATGGACTTCGATGATGGCGGCGTCGGGCTCGGGCGCGGCGCTGCCGAGGTGGGCCGACTCGATGACAGGGTCGGCCAGCAGACGGCGGGCGACAAGGTCGATCTGCGTGTCGGTCAGGTCGGCGGCGATGAGGTAGACGCGTCGGGCGGTGCAGGAAGTCAGCGGGAGGCCGAGTGCTTGCGCCTGACGGACTACGCCGGACGCCACGGGTTCGGGCCGCGGGCTTTGCGTGGCCTCAGCGGCGCGGACTTCGATGCGGTGGATGGTGGCGGCGTGCGCGAGCGATGGCATGACCGCAGGATATGGGCGCGGGGAACGAGGGTGGATGTAAGCGGGCGCGGCCGTGGGTGTGGATCGCGCGGCGAGGTGGGCGGTCTCGTCCTCTGGGGTTGCGTCGCGTGAGGACAGCGAATCCGTTAGTCGCGGCTGAGTTCGCGTGACCGACGGTGCGAGCTGTTTTCAGAGATTGCGACCCGTTCCTTGATCGACCTGAGCCAGCGTTGAATGAGCGGATCGGGCACGGCCGCGAAGGCTGATTCGAGGCTGGCGAGCTCGTGTCGAGTGGTGTCAAGCGTCTGCATCTGACAGCCCGGCCTGTCGCTTCCGCTCATGAAACACCGGAAGCATTCTTCATCCGCGCCATACGTGTCTAGGAACCACCGCGTGACAGTCGGGATCGTCGGTGTGCCGTCAACTTCCGCGCGAGGATGCGGCGTCAAGTAACAGATCCACCGCAGAAATGGTTTGTCACGTTGACTGATCGCTTCACAAAGCGATCGTGTCGGAAAGCGCTCGAGCAATCGCGGCGACAGTTCACCAAGCGGTGGCCCTCCACACCTTGGGTCGCCAAGCCTGCGCAAGAACCCGTCGGCGATGTGCTCCGAGTGCCGATCATCGAATTCGATGAGCGACCGCGCACAGCGATTGCACAGATCCAAATATGTGAGTTTCGCGTAAAAAAGTCGGTCTAAGAGGGCGTCGATCATCGCCCCCGGGTCCCTTAAGGAGACGCGTTTGACGACTTCGAGCCAGTTTGAAAGTACGCCATCTCCGGGCAGCGAGCGCGCTTGCGTGGCCAACGCTCGCGCTCGATCGTGAATGGGTTCGGGGTAAGCCACCAGTTTGTCGTTCGGGTACCACTGGCAGAGAACGTTGATCGCGTCCATCCAGCGGTCCGCGGCGTGCTCACCCGAATCCGCAACGATCTGATCCAGAAGGCGTCCCTGGAACTCGGGGGTCAGGATGCTGAGCCAGCGAGTTTGATAGATGTAGCGCATGGCCGCCCCCGGCGAGACACCGGGCTCTCGGCAGCATCGGATGATGCGCTCGGCACCGCTTTCAGTCTCGTCGACGAAGCTGGTCACCCGAGCAGCCCATTGCGGCGCAATGGATACCGCGTCATCCAGCATCGGGATGGCCCACGCGGGCAGTGCGCCGTCGCGCATCTTCCTTGCGTTGAGATAACCGACATCGAAGCCGAGCGCTCCGTGTGTTGAAATCAACGCCTTCACCTCGGCCTCGACGGCGTTGGCCGTGTCCAGACGCCCGAGCGACTTCGCCAAGTACCCGCCCGATCTACAGTCAGGGCTGCACAGTGCCTCGCGAAGTTCGTGTAGAATTGCTGGAGCCACGATGATGTCGGGCGCGAGCAGGTCGTACATCGCTTCGCGCTGCGTCAAAGCGTCGGCCGGTCGTCCGGACAGCGTGAAGAAATCGAGGTCGTCGCAAGCGAGGTACTGGCGCATCTGATCCGTGAACGTCGCGGGGCGCAGTTCGTCATCCCATTGCCTCAATGCTTCAAAGTAGGCGGCCCCGTCGGATTGTGCATCCTCCTTCCAGTGCTGGATCGTTCTACACAGGCTGATTCGGAGCTTCAGGGCCATTTCGGGACCGATGACGCTTGGCCGCAACGCAGACCGGAGGTCAGGAATCACCGCTTCGATCGCGGCGGCGGCAATATGTTCCACGAGCCATTGACGTACTTGAATGGCAACGGCCGGGTGGACAACTGGTAGCGATGCGATCAAGGCCTTCACCGCGGCGGATCGCCGATGGTAAATCTCGCCCGTTGTTAGTAGTTTTTCTGGTGGTGCCCGAAGTGAACCCGAGCGGCCATCTTCTTTGATGACTATTCCTCCCGATGAGATCACGGAGAGAAACCCGCTTGCGATTACCGTGAAGTCCTGGGTTGCAGGTTCGCGCAGCCGGTGGATAAGCGTGTCCAGACGAGTGTCAAAGTCAACGCTCGTGAACGAGTATTGAGTTCGGTACAGCGAGCTCCAACGCTCCCGGCGGTGGTGCCAGTCCGACTCTGCCTGGTGGCGCGTCATCGCGAAAAGGATGCTTTCGGCGCGGTGAAAGTGCTCGGGGAACGCCGCCAAGACACGGACGGTCGCGCAGAGACTTTCCATGTGCTGGCTTGGCTCAGCTGCTCGCGACATCGCGGCTTCGTCCTCGTCGCTCGTGTCTGGTCGCGGCACGATCGCGTGATCGAGCCACAACAGCGCCGCCTCCGGTGCCAGGCGCAGCCATCGGGTCACCAACGCTCGCGTGTGGACCGCCAAAAGGCAGCGCGGGTCCGGGTCCGGGAGCTTGCTTCGGCAGTATTTCGTCAGCATCTCTGCCGCCGGGTTGCGCACCGCTGGCCCGCAGAGATCCAGGCGGTCAAGGAACGCGTGGCGTGCCTCAATCGGCGGCAGCCGGTCGAGAAAGTCGGGCAGACGGTTGCGGATGACGGGCCAGCACTGTTCTTCAAAGAGCCGTGTGGCAAGGCCGCGCGGAACAGCTTCGAAGAGATTGATGCCGCGTTCGCCCAGGCCGCAGTTGCAGGCGACTTTGAGCGTCTCGTCCAGCCGCGTGATCGAGAGCTCAAACTCCTTGGCGAGCCACTCGATCTCGTCGCGGACGGGGCCGCTGACACCCAGCGTGAGTAGGACGCTCAGGTACGGAAACGCTTCTTGAAAGCCCGTCGCTCCTTGCGTCTCGGGTCGAAAGAGCCCGATCACGCGCTCAAGCAGTCGCTTGATTTCGCTCCCGCCCTGGCTGCCGGGCCCGCCTTCGCGACGGACTTTGAGGAAGAGCAAACCCAGACGGATGTCGTGGCGAGCGTCGAGCGCGAGTTCGCGGAGTTCCTGTTCCGTCAGGTCCGCAACGCCCGCGTTTTGCAGGACTTTCACAATGTCTTCTTCGGTTTCCGGATCGGGCAGCGCAATGTCTGGCGGCGTGACGCCGTAGTTACGCATGAGCGGGCCGATTGTCACCACGCGGATGCGCTGCGGGACGGTCTTGTCCTTGTTGGCCGCGTCGGCAAGGAGTTTGCGGAACTCGTCGCGCACGCCGAGCGAGCACTCATCGATGACCACCACGCCGCCCGCCGTTGGGTTATCGATGAAGAATTGCAGGAGCGACTCGGCCCCGTCGGGAGTGGCCCGATAGAGCACCGAGTCCGTCAGCCCGCACTTGTTGACCGCCTCGTACACCAGCCGCGTCTTACCGATGCCCGATAGCCCGCACACGTGGATCAGCGGGTCGCATTCCCGGCCGTCGATATGCGCGACGAGCTGGGAGAGAAAGTTCGCTCTGCCATTTAGCTCCGCGAACATCACTTTCTTGTCGAAGATTAGATTCGAGCGTCCCCACTCTTGGCCGGGCCGGCCAAATGTGGCGGCGAGCTTTGGAAGGTGGTGCTGGAGGACGCCCGGATACGCGAAGAGTCCGCGTTCGATGGCGGTGTGAAACGCCACGCTAATTTGGCCTTCAGGAACGCCGAGCTTTACGCACAGCGCGGCAGCCTTACCCATTAAGATCGCCTGCGCCTGTTGGGTGGCATCGGCAAATACGCAGTAAACGTAGTGCGCGCCCTGCCGAACGCGACTGACGAGTTGCGTGTGCTTCGGCTCGTCGAACTCTTTCTGAAGGGTTCTCGGCTTCATCGCATTGCAGCCGCTCTTGACCGAGTAGATCGTCGGGCCGGGCTTGAGCAAGCCCAGAGTGTCGGGATTGCCGGGTTTATCGACGAAGATGTCGACTCCACCATCTTTGCTCCGCAACTCGGCGGTGGTCCGGATGCTGGTGCTGTCGATCTTGCCGCCAGCCCGATGCACGGCGCTGATGAGCAGCGACTCCCAGATACGCTGGGCGGCGGCGGCATGTTCCTCCCCAAGCTCTGCCAGAATCGGTTTGAACGGCACCATCACAACCCCCTGTCTGTGCGGTCGATGCGGCGTATTTGTCGTTGATCACCACCGCCCGGCGAGTGTACGCGATTGGCTGTTCAGGGCCGATCGAGGGCTCGCAGCGTGTGTGTCATGGCGCGGGTGTTTCACACCTTCCAGAACCAGCGGCGTTGCCAGAGGTACCAGAGGACGCAGGTCCAGCATGCGAGTGTGAAGAGTGCGAATGTGAGTGAGGCGTTGATTGGGCTGAGGCCGGTGAAGGTCAGGGCGTTGTTCATCGCGGCTTTCAGTGTGAGGGGCGTGCTGGTGCTGATTTCGCCGCTGGCGGGATCGAACGCGGTGGTGGTGGGGGTGCTGATGGTGATTGCGGTGAGCAAGCGGCCGACGAGCCCGGAGGCGACGAAGAGGAGGATTGCGTTGAGGCCGAGGACTTGCAGGGGAAGGGACCAGCGGGTGAGGCGGAGGATGTCGATGAGCAGGTGCATGGCCGCGAGGGTGGCGGTGGCGATGCCAGCGGTGTAGAGGACGTAGGTCGGGGTCCAGAGTGATTTGTTGAGGGGCAGGAAAAGGCTGAGCGCGTGACCGCTGATGATGAGGGCGGCGGCGAGGAGTGCCAGGGTGTTGAGCGTGCGGCGCGGGGTGATTGTCGTGGTGGGGGCGATGGCGCTTGGGTTGCTGGCGGGTGTGCCGGTGCGGCGGAGGATGAGGCCGACCCAGACGCCGAGCAGCGTGGTGACGATCGCGGGGAGCGTGCTGAGAGTGCCTTCGGGGTCGGTGGGCTGGGCGGGCCACACGTGGGCGCGTCCGAGGATCGCGAGGTCGATCGTGCGGCAGAGGTTGTCGCTGGGGCCGAGTGGATCGGAAGATGGGCCGAGGGTGAGGAGTGCGGCGGTGTAGGTAAGGAGAGAGGCGACGCCGAGGGCGATTTGCAGGCGGAGGCTGAGCGTGAGGACGATGACGCTGGCGATGGCGTAACAGAGCGCGATGCGTTGCAGGACGCCGGGGATGCGGATGGTCCAGAGGCCTTGCCAGTGGCCTTTGAGGAGGGCGTCGATGAGCGGGCCGAAGAGGGCGAGCAGGAGGCCGAGGGCGAAGAGCACCGCGGCGCGGCGGAGGATCTTTGCGGTCAGCGCGCGAGTCAACGGAACGAGGCCGCTCGACGGTGCGCCCGGCTCACGCGCGGCAAACGAGAAGGCCATCGACACGCCGACGATGAACAGGAAGAACGGGAAGATGAGGTCTGTCGGCGTGCAGCCGTGCCAGGGTGCGTGGCGCAGCGGCGGGTAGATGTGTGACCACGAGCCGGGGTTGTTGACCAGGACCATCGCGCCCATGGTGAGCCCGCGGAAGGCGTCGAGGGATTGCAGGCGTCGGGATGGCGGGAATGGAGGAGGCGTACCGGTCATGATGAGTTTGGTCGGAGTTGAGCTTCGCGAGTGGTCAGCATTCGCGTCGGCGCGCGGTGCTGGCTGGCCCGCGCGCCGCGATTACTTCAGCCCGTACTCGCGCAGCTTGCGATAAAGCGTGCGCTCGCCGATGCCCAAGGCTTTGGCGGTGAGCTCGCGGTTGCCGGCGTACATGCGGAGAGTCTCGCGGATGGCGCGCTTCTCGATTTGTTCCAGGGGCGTGCCAGCGAGCGAGCCGCCGGAGGTGCCGCCGACGCCGCCTGTGGCGTTGCCAGCGCTGTCGTCGGCGTGGTCAGGATGATCCTCGGGAAGGTCGGTGCTGCGGATGTCTTCGGGGATGTGGCGGACGTCAACCAGCACGGCTTTGCGCGGGTCGTCGGCCTCGCCCATGGCGTTGACGACCATGTTTTGCACGACGTTGAGCAGTTGGCGCACGTTGCCGGGCCACGAGTAGGCGCTGAGGCGCATCATCGCGGCGTCGGTGATCCCCGGCACCGGCGCGTCCTTTGGCAGGGCCTTGCCAACGCAGCGGGCCAGTGCGTGGTTGACCATGCGCGGGATGTCTTCGCGCCGGTCGCGCAGGGGCGGGATCGTCACTTCGGCGCCCTTGATGCGGAAATACAGGTCTTCGCGGAACTCGGCGCGGGCGATCATCCCCTTGAGATCCTTGTTGGTGGCGCTCACCAATCGCACGTCGGTCTGGCGCTCGTCGTTGCTGCCCACGCGCACGACGCGACCGGACTCCAGCACGCGCAAGAGCTTGGCCTGCATTTTGAGCGGCATGTCGCCGATCTCGTCGAGGAACAGCGTGCCGTTGGTGGCGTACTCGAACACGCCCTCGCGGTCTTTCTCGGCGCCGGTGAAGGCGCCGCGCACGTGTCCGAAGAGTTGGTCTTCCAGCAGCGTCTCGGTCTCGGCGGCGCAGTTGAGGGCGACAAAGCGGCCCTTGGCGCGCGACGAGTTCTTATGCACCGCTTGTGCGATCAGCTCTTTGCCGGTGCCGCTCTCGCCCAGGATCAAGACCGGCAGTTGGCTGGCCGAGACGCCCTTGACCGTGCGCAGGATGCGCCGCATGGGCTCGCTCCCGGCGATGATGCCCTCGAAGCCGTCGTGCTGCACCAGCTCGCCGACGCCGTCGCGTGTGGCCTCGTGTCGCAGCAGCACCTGCTCGGCGGCGTCGGAGACGACCTTGCGGAAGACGCCGATGTCCAGCGGCTTCTCGATGAAGTCGCGGACGCCTTCCTTGAACGCGGCCCGCGTGGTGGGCACGTCGCCGTGGGCGGTGACCATGATGCACTCGGCCTGGGGCTGGAGCTTGCGGGCGGCGCGAAGGATGAGCATGCCGCTATCGCCGCCATCGAGCGCGACGCCGAGCTTGCCACCGGAGGCGGGCATGCGGAGGTCGGTGACGATGACGTCAAAGGTACCGTGCTTGAGCTCGTCCATGGCACGTTCGATGCCGTGGCAGATGGTGCAGACGTGCCCGGGCTTGCGAAGGGCCTCGCCCATGACTTCGGCGAGCTCGGGCTCGTCCTCGATGATCAGGACCTGGGCGCGAAGGTTGGTGGGGATGACGTGGTCGGGCATGGGGGAGGAGTTTACGGCGCGCGAGGGGCTGGCTGGGGCGAGCGGGTTGAATGGATTGGACGCTGGCGTGTTGGGGAGGCGATCGACCCGCAAACGCGAAGTGAACGAACGCGAAGAGCGTGACCGCGAGGGCGAGCGGATCGATGCGGCATCAGGAGCACCCGGGGCGTCCGCGCGTGCGTGCGACTACAGCGTGAAGTTGGCGTTCGGATGTGTGCTACCCAGCGAGTCTGGTGCGGAGTTGCCGATGACCGATGGGGGGTTCACTGCGGTGCGATCGATGATCGGCCCGTAGTGGTTGCCGAGGTCGATATTCCAGTTATTCGTGGTGTTTTCAGAACACGTGTTGCGCACGATGAAGCAGTTCGAAGTCGAGACACGGATTCCCGTTCCGTTGGCCGCGCAGTGATTGCCTTCGATGCGTGCCGAGGTGCCGTTGGCGAGTATTCCTGACAGGGTGTTCAGCGTGCAAACGTTGCCGCGGGCGACACACTGGGTGCTGAGGCGGATTCCGTTGAGGCTGTTTGCGCGCGCGACGGAGTCGATAATCGAGCTGCCAATTGCGAGGCTGAAGCCGTCGCCGTCGTTGCTGTAGGCCGTGCAGTTGATGATGGTGGCGCCGAAGCTGGTGATGATTCCGCTGGTGGTGTTGGCGTTGGCGGTGCAACCAATGATTGTGCTTGAGATGCCGATCGAGAAGCCCACAAGATTTTCGTTGGAACTGCAATCGGTGACGACGGAGCCGCTGCCCCCGACATCGATGCCGGTGGAGACATTTGCATGAGCGTGGATGGATCGGATGGAGCTTCCGCTCGTTGAGTTCAGGTCAATACCCCTGCCGCCCCAGCCGCGCACGGTTCCGTTCTTGACGGCGATTGCCTTGAGGTTGATGAGCGACACGGTTACGCCATCGAAGGAACCCATGTTCGGGATGCCGGCGAGTTCGAAGCCGCTGAGATCGAGCGTGACGCCGCTGGCGACGATCTCGATGCCGTGCCTGCCGGCCACGCCGGTGATGTTGCCGGTGAGGTAGTAGGAGCCGCGCTGGGTGATCTTGAAGAGCGAGTCGGCGTCGCCGGGGGTGTTGGTGAGGTTGATGGCGGTCCGCGGCTCGACTTCCTGGAGCGTCTTGTAGGTCGAAGTCACCGGCCCCGCTGGCGGGGTGAGCGGGCCGGCGAAGAGGAGACCGGCGGCGGTGAGGGCGAGGGCGGCAGCGGTGATGAAGGTGGTGCGATTCATGGTGAGAGTCCTTTGGGTGGGGCGGGTAAGAGATCAATACGTGAAGTTTGCGTTGGGGTGGGTGGTGCCGGTGGAGTCGGGGGCGGAGTTGCCGCTGATGGCGGCGCTGGCGGGAGCGGTGCGGTCGAGGATGGGGCCGACGACGCTGTTGGCGACGATGGTCCAGTTGATGGTGTTGCCCGAGCAGGTGTTCTTGATGATGATGTTGCCGGGGGCGTCGACGTCGATGCCGCGGTCGGCGGTGATGCAGTTGTTGCTCTCGATGCGGTTGTCGGCTCCGGTGGCGTGGATGCCCGCGCCGTCGCCGCCGTTGCCGTTGAATGAGCATGCGTTGGCCAGGACCACGCAACCGTTGGAAACGCGGATGCCGTTGAGCACGTTGAACGCAGCGGTGCAGTTGCTGATCGTGCTGCCGGAGAAGGCCGAGATGCCGTTGGCGGTGTTGTAGGACGCCGTACACCCGGTGATCGTGTTGCCGTTGCCGGCCATGATGCCGTCGGCGGTGTTAAGTTGCGCCGTGCATCCGGTGATCGTGCAGCCGTCGCCGGTCGAGATGCCTCTGGCGGCGTTCCGGGACGCCATGCATGCGGTGATCGTGCTGCCTTGGCCGGTCGCAATGCCGGTGCCGGTGTTGTCGGACACAGTACACCCGGTGATCGTGCAGTTGAAGGCGGCCGAGATGCCGTTGCCGGTGTTCTGGTACGCCGTGCATCCGGTGATCGTGCTGTAGCTGCCGATCACGATGCCGGTGCCGGTGTTGCTGCTGGCGCGGACATCGATGACTGCGGAGTTGATCGCCCCAAAGCCCGCAAGGTTCACGCCCGCGTCCCCCCAGGCGCGGACCGAGCCGTTGCGGATGGTGATGTTGGTGAGGCTGGAGGCCGTGGCCAACACGCCGCCGAGCGAGCCGGCGACGCCGAGGAGTTCGAAACCCATGAGGTCGAGGGTGACGCCGCTGGCGGCGATCTCGACGCCGTGCCTGGCGGCGACGCCGGTGATGTTGCCGGTGAGGTAGTATGAGCCGCGCTGGGTGATCTTGAAGAGGCTGTCGGCGTCGCCAGGGGTGTTGACGGCGTTGATGGGGGTTCGCGGCTCGGGGCCGGGGGTTGAGGCGACGGGGCCGACGGGTGGGTTGAGGGGGCCCGCGAAGACCGGATTCACTGCGGAGGCGCAGAGGACGCTGAGGAAGGCGGCGAGGATGGTGGGGAGGCGCGTGTTCATGGAGGAATGCCTTTCGATCGTTGTATTGTTTGTTGTATCAGTGCGCGAAGTTGGCGTTTGAGTCGGTCGAGCCCATCGTGCCGGTGGCGGCGAAGCCGGCCACGACGGGGGTGCTCGCGACGGTCGTCGGGATGCGGCGGTCGATGATGGGGCCGTAGAAGTTGTTGGCGGCGATGACGAACGCCAGGATGTTGTCGGAGCAGGTGTTCTTGATGACGATGTTGTCGCCGCCGTCGACGTCGATGCCGATCTCGTTGTTGTTGCAGGTGTTGCCCTCGACGCGTGCGCCGTTGCCGGTGGCGTGGATCCCCGCGCCGTTCTCGGCGCCCGTGGCGTTGCTGTTGGCTGTGTTGCCGCGGACGGTTGAGTCGGACCCGCAGCGGATGCCGTCGAAGGTGTTGCTGTTGGCGAGGCACCCCTCGATGACGCAGTTGCTGTCGGTGTTGATGCCGTGGAGCAGGTTGCCGACGGCCGTGCAGTTGTGAATGGAGATCGACGAGAAGACGTCCATGCCGCTGCCGGTGTTGCCGCTGAATGTGCAGTTGGTGATGGTCGAGCCGTTGCTTGAGGTGATGCCGTCGCCTCCGTTGTAGCAGCTTGAGCTGTCGGTGACGGTGCAGGCGAAGCCGGTGTGCAGCCCGTCGCCCCCGTTGTAGAGGGCGACGGACTGGAGGATGGATCCGCCCTGGCTCGCCGACAGGCCGATGCCGGCGTTGTCGCGGGCGATGCAGCGCTGGATGAATCGGGCGGAGATCCCGTTGCCGCCGTTCTCGGTGGCGGTCGAGTCGATGACGGTGCCGGTGTCCCCCGAGCAGGCGATGCCCGTGCCGCCGTTGCCGTTGGCGGCGACGCTCTCGACCCGCTGGCCGGTATTGCCGGAGGCGCTGATGATCATCACGCCGGCGTTGCCCCAGTTGCGGACGCTGCCGTTGCGGATGGTGGTGTTGCGGAGGCCGCCGACCGTGGCCGACACGCCGTCGAGCGAACCGACGACGCCGAGGAGGTCAAAGCCCATGAGGTCGAGGGTGACGCCGCTGGCGGTGATCTCGATGCCGTGCTCGGCGGCGACACCGGTGATGTTGCCCGTGAGGTAGTAGGAGCCGGGCTGGGTGATCTTGAAGAGGCTGTTGCCGTCGCCTGGGGTGTTGGTCGCGTTGATAGCGATCCGCGGCTCGACCTCGGTCAGCGTCTTGTACGTCGAAGTCACGGGCCCGGCGGGCGGGGTCAGCGGGCCAGCGAACAGAAGCCCGGCGGCGGTGAGTGTGAGGGCAGCGGCGGTGATGATGCGGGTGCGATTCATATCAAAGACTCCTTTGGTGGTGTGGGTGATGGATCAGTACGAAAAGTTGGCGTTGGCGTCGGTGGTGCCGAGACTGCTGGGGGCGGAGTTGCCGCTGATGGCGGCGCTGGCGGGGGCGGTGCGGTCGAGGATGGGGCCAACGACGTTGTTGGCAACGATGGTCCAGTTGATGGTGTTGCCTGAGCAGGTGTTCTTGATGATGATGTTGCCGGCGACGTCCACGTCGATACCGCGATCGTTGTCGGTGCAGTTATTGCCCTCAATGCGGTTGTCGCTGGCGGTGGCGTGGATGCCCGCGCCGTCGCCGATGTTGCCGTTTGCTTGGCAGGTGTTGGCCAAGACCAGACAGTTTGTGGTAACGGCGATGCCGTTGCCGGAGTTCCGGTTCGCCAAGCATCCGATGATCGTGCTTCCGTTTGCGGTCGAGATGCCACGGGCACGGTTAAGAGACGCCGAGCATCCTGTGATCGTGCTTCCGCCGCTGGTCGAGATGCCGTTGGCAGTGTTGTCGAAAGCCGAACACCCGGTGATCGTGCTGCCGCTGCCAGCCGCGATGCCGTTGGAAGTGTTGCCCGCCGCTGAGCACCTGGTGATCGTGCCGCCGCTGGTGGTCGAGATGCCGGTCCCGCCGTTGAAGGCCGCCGAGCATCCGGTGATCATGCCGCCGGTGCCGACTGTGATGCCACTGCCAGCGTTGCCGCTGGCGCGGACATCGATGACGGTGGAGTTGTCTGCGAAGTTGCTTCCAAGATCAACGCCCTCATTCCCCCAGCCGCGGACCGAGCCGTTGCGGATAGTGATGTTGGTGAGGTTGAAGATCGTGGCCGACACGCCGTCGAGCGAGGCGGGAACGCCACCCAGGTCAAAGCCCATGAGGTCGAGGGTGACGCCGCTGGCGGCGATTTCGATGCCGTGCCTGCCAGCCACGCCGGTGATGTTGCCGGTGAGGTAGTATGAGCCGGGCTGGGTGATCTTGAAGAGCGAATCGGCATCGCCGGGGGTGTTGGTGAGGTTGATGGCGGTGCGGGGCTCGGGCCCGGGTGTGGGGGCGATGGGGCCCGCTGGCGGGTTGAGGGGCCCGGCGTGGGCCTTGCCGACGAGCAGGGCGCCGGCGGCGAGGCCGCCGATACCGGCCAGCATGGCGCGGCGGTCGGTCGGCAGTTTGGTCGGGAGGTTGGCGGGGAGGTTGGGGGTTAGACTCGCATCGGGCTGCTCGTTTTGCATGGTGTAACCTTTGGTGTGGGCTTGGAGGGTGTGGATCAGTACGAGAAGTTGGCGTTGGGGTCGGTGGAGCCGGTGGCCACGCCGCCGGTATTGCCCAAGATGGCCCCGCCGGTGGAGCCTTGAACGACGAGGCAGACGTTCCCGGCCACGACGTCCCAGTTGGTCGTGTTGAGCGAGCAGGTGTTCTTCATGATCATGTTGCGGACAGCGTCCACGTCGATGCCGCGGGTGGAGTAGGTGCAGTTGTTGGACTCGATGCGGTTGTCGGGGCCGGTGGCGTGGATGCCAGCGCCGCTCGCGTCGAAGCCGTTGTTCGAGCTGATATTTCCAAGGATCAGACAGGCGCTAGCGCACACGATTCCGTCCAGCGAGTTGCGTCGGGCGATGGAATCTGCGACCGTACAGCCGCTTCCAACGCTGATGCCGCTGCCGAGGTTTTTGACTGCCGTGCAGTTCGAGACCGTGCAGCCGTCGCGGGTGCTGATGCCGTGCCCAGAGTTGTTGGTGGCCGAGCAGCCCTGGAGAGAACACTCGTCTTCGGTGGCAAATCCGGCACCGCTGTTCGAGCGTGCGATGCAGTTGACGGCGGTGGAGCCGGCACCAAGGAAATAAGTGCTCTCGGTGGTCAGGCCGCCCGTGCCTACCGCGACGCAGTCGGTGATCGTCGCGCCCCCCTGAAGATGGAACGCGTGCTGTCGGGCGAACTCGACGGTGCAGCCGGAGATGTTCGAGTTGTATCCGGCGGCGATACCGAGCGCGGCGTCGCTCACATAGCAGTTACGGATAATGGCGCCGCGTCCGGCGAAAATGCCGGCGGTGCCGACCCCTGCCGAGCCGCCGGTGGGAATACCCGATCCAAACACAGTCAGTACGCGGATATTCTCGATGGTTAGCCCGGCGGAGCCGATGGGGAACAGGTTGGTTGAGATTCCGCTCGCCGTGGTCCGGGTGATCGTGCCGTTGCGGATTGTGACGCCGGACTGGGAGACAACAATGCCACCGACTTCATGGGCATTGCCGTCGATGGTGAAACCATTCAGATCCAGCGTGACACCGGACGCTTCGATGCTGATTCCCCAGGGCACCGAAGCGGGCACGGAGATGTTGCCGGTGAGGTAGTAGGATCCGCGCTGGGAGATCCTGAAGAGCGAGTTGGCGTCGCCGGGGGTGTTGGTGGCGTTGATCGCGATCCGCGGCTCGACTTCGGTCAGCGTCTTGTACGTCGAAGTTACCGGCCCGGCCGGTGGGTTGAGCGGGCCAGCGAAGAGCAGCCCGGCGGCGACGAGGGTGAGGGCGGTGGCGGTGATGATGCGGGTGCGGTTCATGGTGCGAGTCCTTTGGGTGGTGCGGGTGAACGATCAATACGTGAAGTTGGCGTTGGGGTTGGTGGAGCCGGGGGAGAGGCCGCCGGAGTCGCCGCTGATGGGAGCGACGGTCGGGGTGGCGAGGATGACGAGGCAGACGTTGCCGATGGCGACCTCCCAGTTGGAGGTGTTGCCCGAGCAGGTGTTCTTGATGATGATGTTGCCGGCGACATCCACGTCGATACCGCGGTCGGACCTGGTGCAGTTGTTGCCCTCGATGCGGTTGTCGCCGCCGGTGGCGTGGATGCCCGCGCCGTCGCCGCCGTTGCCGTTAAATAGGCATGTGTTGGCCAGGACCACGCAACCGCTGGTCACGCGGATGCCGTCGAGGGTGTTGGCCCGCGCTGTGCAGTTGCTGATCGTGCAGCCGCTGGCGGTCGCGATGCCGGTGCCGTTGAAGGACGCCGTGCATTCGGTGATCATGCAGCCGAAGCCGGTCGCGATGCCGCTGCCGGTGTTCTCGATCGCCGTGCATCCGGTGATCGTGCATCCGTCGTCGGTCGTGATGCCGGTGCCGTTGTAGGACGCCGTGCATTCGGTGATCATGCAGCCGAAGCCGGTCGAGATGCCGCTGCCGGTGTTGGAGGACGCCGAGCATGCGGTGATCGTGCAGCTGCTGCTGGTCACGATGCCGTTGGCGGAGTTGTTGGTCGCCGAGCATCCGGTGATGGTGCAGCCGAAGCCGGTCAAGATGCCGTCGCC
>JBBQMD010000047.1:0-22666 GCA_038328575.1 Phycisphaerales bacterium
GCGGGGGGCGTAGTCATAAGCACCGAGCGTAGCAAATGCCCAGCGCCAGGGCCGCGCCCGGAGCGTTAGACCGTCGGCACGCCAGCCGGTCCCACTGGCTGATGACGCCGGCGAGGTTTGTCGATTGCTTGCGCGTGGTGACGCCCTGTCGCCGGGCCTCGTCCGGGAGCCTGGTCTGCGCGATGTTCACGCGGTTCTGCACCAGCACCGCCGCCATGTCAATGTTGGTGCCGACCTCGAACGAGACGTCCAGCGAGTATCGCCCGTCGGATGACGTCGAGGACATCGCGATCATGCGGTCTGCGCCATTGACTTCCTGCTCGATCGGCGAGGCGACGGTGTCGGCCACAGTCTGCGAGTTGGCGCCGGGATACGTCGCCTCCACGCGAACCACCGGCGAGGCGAGCTCGGGATATTGGGCGATCGGCAGGCGGAAGGCCGCGACCGCGTCAAGCAGGACGATGAGGATTGAGATCACGCTCGAGAAGACCGGGCGGCGGATAAAGAAAGTGCTGAGCATGAGACTCCGGCGGTCAGAGAGATGGGTCGGTCAGACTGGCGAGAGGCGTCGGGCACCGGCGATCGGGCATCGGACGTAGGGCCTCAGCCCTGCGAGGGGGCCGGGGCAGGCGCGGGTGCTGGTGCAGGTTCGGGGGCCGGGGACGCCGATCTCAACCACACGCGCTCCATGAACGGCACATGATGTCGCTCGGCGCGAAGTCCTTGGCCAATCCGAGACGCCAGAACCAGAGCTGGCAAACCAAAAATAAAAACGACCCGGTGAAGAAATCTCCACCGGGTCGCGGAACGAGTCCTGCGGGCTTGCCTGCCGCCGATCTGCGTGCGATCAAAGGTCGATCGTCACGCGTCGCGACAAGGGCTCCGTCGAGCCGCCTGTTTACAGGCGAAGCCCCTGATTCCAAGTAAGAGTCTGCACTAGATCACCTCCGTTCTGATGTCGAACATGCCAAGCCGTCGGCCCGCTGAAATCATCGGGCCCGCCTAACGCTCTTCCCCGAGCCGTCACCCGGGGCACATCGCCCGTCCGTCCTCCTCGTCGCCGAAGCGAAAAGGCAACGCGCGGTCGTCACGCAACTGTCCTCGACGGGTCCGGGTTCTGGTGTAGCCGTCCCGCCGATCGCCGCGTGATACTTTCAGTATGACACATACGCTGCAACTCGGCAAGTGGTTTCACTCTCTTTGCGTCTACGCTCGGCCCCCATGGCGACGGTTATCGCCCTCGATTCCGGCGGGCGGCTTGGCAACAAGCTCATCCACTTCGCGGCGATCTACGCCTGGTGCATCCATCGCCATCACCGCCTCTTCAACCCCGCCTTTTTCGCCTACGCCCCCCTCTTTCCCAATCTTGACAGCGACCTCTTTCTCAGCGCCACACACCCTTCGCCTGCGCCTGCCCATGCGCCGCACGCGTTCACGGATGGCCTTCTCAGCCCGCTTGAAGATTGAGCGTTTGAACATGGCGTGCGTGATCGTGAGAGGGCGTGATCGGATCATTCCGGCGAGATGTCGTTGAAGCCGCCACGCTTGGATTCCTCCTCGACGTACTTGCGGAAATCGGTCATCTTGTAGCTGACAAAGCAAAACACATGATGCAGCGTGAGCCACTCAAGGTCCGAGGGGTCCTTCTCCAGGTCCTTGCGAAGCCGGTCCAGTTCCGCCAGAAGCCGCTCCGCCTTGATCGCGAGCTGCCGCGGCGGCGTCGGTGGGGGTGGGGGGGGTGATGGTGACGTTGGATTCGGTTCGCTCATCGGTGATCCCCAGCAAAGAGAGCCTCTCGCGCCGCTCGCCGGCGCACACTTCAGACGTTACGGTACAACCGCCGCCCGCGTCGAGGCCTGGGCCCGCGTTCCCGCGCCGTTCAGCCAGCGCCGCGCCAGGCTCGCGATCATGAAAAACGCAGTCAGCGTGAGCACGATGCAAGGCCCCGCGGACCAGTTGCCTTGCAGCGACACCGCCATGCCCACCACCAGCCCGCCCACGCCAAAGCCCAGCGACAGCGCCATCACCACCCCGATCCGCTGGCTGACCTTCAACGCCGCGGCCCCCGGCAAGATCAACAACGCCGACGACAGCACCACGCCCGTCAGCCGCATCGCGACCACCGTCGCTACCGCGAGCATCACCATCATCGTGATCCGCATCGCACCCGTGGGCACGCCAAACGCGCGCGCCGAAGTTTCATCGCTCACATAAAACAGCAGCGGGCGGCGGATCAACACCATCACCACAAGCACCACGCCGCCCACCACCGCCGCCAGCAGCGCGTCGCTCCAGTCCGCCGTCATGATCGAACCAAACAGCACGCTTTCCCACGATCGCGCGCCGGCGGAGTGGCCGCGAGCCTGAGCGACCGACCGCGCCGCCTCTACCAGTAGCGCGCCGAGCGCCATCGACGCGACCAGAAACAGCCCGATGCCCGTATCGACCTGCACAGCGCGCCGATCGCTGATGCCTGCCATGCCGATGGCGCTGGCGATGCAGAAGACCACGACCACGCCGAGCTCGAACATTGAACCTTGCGACGACCAGGTGACGCCGGTGTACGCCGCGAACATCGCCGCGACGCCCACGCCGCCGAAGGCGCTATGGGCCACGCCCTGACCGACGAACGCCAGCCGCTTGACCACCACCAGCACGCTCAGCACCGCACACATCACGATCACCGCAAGCCCCGACGCCAGCACCGGCAGCAGGATCTCGCGCTGCGTCGGATCGCTGAGCCACGACCACAGCTCGAAGTTTGCGAGCGTCAGGCCCCGCGGCAGAGCCACGAGCGACCACGTCGTCATGGCTCACCTCCCGACGCCGGGCCACTCGTCGCGCGGGTGGTGCCAGGCAGCGAGATCGTCACCGGTGTCGAGGGCGTGTCGACGTGAACATGTTCAGGGTCAGAGCACGGCTCGCCCGGCCCGTGCGCATGAACGTGCATCCCCTCCAGCGCGCCGGGCAGCCCCGCGATCCCCGCGATGTCGTGCGAGAACAACTCCGCCAGCACCCTGGGCGTCAGGCCCTGGGGCGACGCGTGAAAGTGCAGCCGCCGGGCGAGGCACGCGACGGTGTCCGAGCCCGCCGCGATCGCGCGAAGATCGTGGCTGACGGTCAGGATCGTCAGCCCGAGCTGCGCGTGCAGGTCGGTGAGCAGCTTGGCAAACTGCTCCTGGCCCGGCGCATCGATACCCACCGTTGGTTCATCCAGCACGAGGATCGAGGGCGAAACCGCGATCGCGCGAGCGATCAGCGCACGCTGGAGTTGTCCGCCGCTGAGCGAGCCGATCGGCCGATCGGCAAACGCGTCGGTCTCGGTGAGTCGCATCGCGCGATCCACGCGATCCCGCACGCTCCGCGGCACGTCCGCCAGCGGGCTCAGCCGCCAACTCGCCGCCAGCATCACAATCTGTCGCACACTCAACGGGATGCCCAGCTCGATCTCCGATCGCTGCGGCACATACCCGATCAAGCCATCGCGCCGCGCACTGGCCGGATCACGCCCCATCACCCGCACGCTCCCGGATTGCACCGGGAGCAGCCCGAGAATGAGCTTGAGCAAGGTGCTCTTGCCGCCGCCATTGGGCCCCAGCACGCCCAGACGCTGGCCCGGCTGGACGACGAGCGACACATTCGCGAGCGCCGGCGTGGACTCACCGGGATAGGTGAAGCTGGTTCCCGAGATCTCAACCGCCGGGGCGCTCATGCGTGCGAGTCTAGACGAATCTTGGTCGCAGACGCGCGTGCCATCAATGGCTTCGCGATCAGATGTTTACTTCTTGGCCGGCGCTGGCTGGAGACTCGGAGCGGGGGAGTGAGCGGGCGCTGCCGTGGGCGCCGCGGCCTCGCCCAGCGCCCGCGCCAGCGCGTCCAGGTTCGCGTTCATGAGCTTGAAGTAGTCGCCATCGCCTAGCGGGTCGAGCGTGTCGATCTTCGCGCCCGTGAGCTGCGCCACCCGCTTGGCGGACGCAGTGCTCAGTTGCGGCTCGACAAAGATGGTGGTCAGCGACTTCTCACGGATGACGCGCACCGCATCGCGGATTGCCTCCGGCTTGGGTTCGCCAGCCGCGAGGCCCGAGATCGCGACCACATCAAGCTTGTATCGCTGCGCCAGCCAGCCGAAGGCGTCGTGCGCGACGACGATCGTGCGGCGAGCCGGGCTCTGCGTGATCGCCTGGGCGCGCCGATGCAGCTCCAGCAATCGATTCCGCAGGTTGACCACGACAGGGTCACGTTCGATCTGCGCACTGGCCGCGGCTTTGATCTCCGCGGCATTCATCGCCCCCGGCACGCCCCCTGCTCCCCCCGCGTCCGCCCCGCTCAGCCGGCGCTCCGCAAGCTCGCGCGCCACCTCGTCCACCAGCGACATCGCCATCAGCGGGTCCAGCCACACGTGCGGGTCGCTCTCGTGAACGCAATGCCCCCGCTCATCGTGCGCGTGCCCGGAGTGATCATCATGCTCGTCGTTTGCCTGCGGGCGAGGCTTGCTCGTCGCCATCACCCCCGGCACGCTCTCGAACTTGATCACCCGCCGCCCCGGCATCGCGTTCTTGGCCAGCGATTTCTCGACCTGTGGCTCCATCCCCATGCCCACGAAGACAACGAGGTCGGCCTTGGCCATGGCCGCGAGCTTGCCCGGCGGGATCTCGTACCCATGCTCGCTCACGCCCGGCGGCAGCAAAAGCTCAACCGTCGAGCCCGCCGGGAGCAACGGCTCCACCAGCCCCTTCAACGGCGGGATCGACACCACCACACGCAAAGGCCTTTCCGCCCGCGGCGTGCTCGCGCTCTGCGTCTTCGCAACGTCAGGGGACGGTGAACTAATCGCGACCCCCGGAGCGACGCCCGGGGCGGCAAGAGTGGGGGACCGTGCCCCCGATGCGGGTGCGGCACCCATCGCGTCGGTCACGCCACCCGCGGCGAAGCCTGCGATCACCGCAAAGAACATCACGCCCAAAGCCCCGTGGCCCGCCCGCACTCGCTGGTCCAACATCTTGATGGTCATGGCAACGCTCCCGGTGTAGATGCAACGCGATTGCATGTAGTCTAGTCCGGAGACTTGCCCGACGCGCGGGAGGGGGCGGGGGCGGGGATCGAGGCCGGGAGAAATGACCAGGCCGTGCCGATCATTTTTATAAAAGACTTACGCTTCAGGAAGACCCACCAGGTCGGTGCCAACCGGCTCAAGTCAGGACCCCACGCATCCCCCAGCCACCGCCCAATCCAGCAAAATTCCGCCCCAACCCCGAGCCCGACCCCGCCCCCAAGTTGCTTTTTGACCGGACGCGGCCAATACTCCCCTCCCAAATCTCTGCCTAGCCGATCGGGCGACGTGATCGGTGACCGTGTGAACTGCCGCGCTTGTCGGGCCTGACCTTCAAAGGGCTCGATTCGGGATCAATCCCAAGCCGGCGGGAGGTTGAGCGTCAATGGCGAAGAAGGAACTCAAGGCAACATTTAAGGTCATGGCCATCGGTGGCGCTGCGACCCCCGCGCCCCCTTTGGGCCCGGTGCTGGGTGCCAACGGCGTCAACCCCGGCCAGTTCATCCAACAGTTCAACGCCAAGACCATGCCCATGAAGGGCAAGGTCGTGCAGTGCGTTGTCTCGGTGTTCACCGACAAGACGTTCACGTTCGAGCTCAAGAGCTCCCCCGCCTCGGCGCTCATCAAAGAGCACGCCAAGATCGAGAAGGGCTCGGGCGTCCCCAACAAGAACAAGGTTGGCAAGATCCAGCGCTCGGCGCTTGAGATCATCGCCAAAGAGAAGATCAAGGACCTGAACACCGACGACCTCGCCGCGGCGGTGCGGATGATCGAAGGTCAGTGCCGCAACATGGGCGTCGTGGTCGAGGGTTGATTCACGCGGGTGGTCGACCGCTTCCATTTCACCCAGCGGTTGATCGCGTCTGAGTTCACGGTCCGGACAGTCTTTCAGGGTTCCTGCACATGCCATACATCAGCAAGCGATCCAAGTCGAACGCCACGATCAAGCCCGCCGAGCCGCTCGATGCGCTCGCGGCCGTCGCGGTCCTCCGCAAGTTCAAAGCGACGAAGTTTGATCAGACGATCAACGTCGCGCTCCATCTGAACATCGACCCCGCGCAGGCCGAGCAGGGCATCCGCGGCTCGGTCAGCCTTCCCAAGGGCATCGGCTCCAGCAAGCGCGTCGTCGCGTTCTGCACCGCCGACAAGGTCGCCGATTGCAAGGCAGCGGGCGCCATCGAGGCCGGTGCGGAAGAGTTGGTCGCCAAGATCGAGGGCGGCTGGATGGACTTTGACGTCGCGGTCGCGACGCCCGACATGATGAAGATCGTCTCCAAGCTCGGCAAGGTTCTTGGTCCCAAGGGCCTCATGCCCTCGCCCAAGACCGGCGCCGTGACACCCCGAATCGTGGACGCAGTCAAAGAGTTCGCCGCCGGCAAGGTCGAGTTCCGCAACGACAAGGGCGGCAACGTCCACGCGGTGCTAGGCAAGATGAGTTTCCAGGATGGCGACGTTGCCGCGAACCTCGAGGCGTTCATCTCGCACATCTCCAAGATGCGTCCGTCGTCCACCAAGGGCCAGTTCATCAAGTCGATCCATGTCGCCGGCGCGATGACGCCCAGCGTCCAGATCAAGTACACCGAGGCAGTCGAGGTCCCCGCCCGTTGATGGCTGACGCCACCCGCGGCGTCCGCAATCTGGATTCGATGTTGGCACGCAAGAACGATTGATCCGCTCCCGCCGGTGAACGCAAGCCCGGCCGAGCAAGCAAGGAACGAACAATGTCCAAGACCGTCAAGGGCCTGATCGAGAACGACTACACCGCCAAGCTCGGCGACACCAGCGACGCGATGGTGATCTCCATCCGCGGCATGAAGGGCATCGCCGCCACCAAGCTCCGGCGCAAGCTCGCGACCAAGAAGATCAGCATCGTGGTCATGCGCAACGCGCTGGCCCGCAAGAAGTTCAAGGGCACCGGCCTCGAAGGCCTCGCGTCCTTCCTCACCGGCCCGAGCGCGCTGGCCTTCGGCGGCGCCTCGGTCGTCGAGGTCGCCCGCGAGATCGTCGGCCTGCTCAAGGATTTTCCGGGCCTCGAACTCAAGGGCGCGATCCTCGACGGCACGCTCTTCGAGGGCGACAAGGGCGTCAAAGAACTGAGCAAATATCCGACCAAGATCGAGGCGATCGGCAACATTGTCACGCTCATGCTTAGCCCGGGTAAGAATCTGGTCGCCCAGCTCAAAGGCCCCGGCTCAAACATCGCGGGCCTCATCGCCGCGATCGAGGCAAAGTTTGAGAAGGACGAAGCGATCGCCGAGATCGAGGCGAAGTCTGAAAAGGGCGAAGCGATCGCCGAGGTTGGATGATTCGGTGTGCCGCGCAGGTCAGACTGATGACCGAAGGTTGAGTGGTTGGAGATGAACGAAGGACTTCCTCGTCTCACTGGCCCATGCGGCCTCGCCGCGGGTTAAAGAGTTGCAACGGAGCAACCCCTCTGAGATGGAATGAGCCGGGAGTGATCCCGGCGTTTGATACGAAGGGTTTCCCATGTCGATCAACGAACTCGGTGACAAGTTGGCCGGCCTCTCCCTCAAGGAGGCTGTAGAGCTTGGCAAGTACCTGAAAGACACCCACGGCATCGAGGCCGCCGCTGGCGGTGGCATGATGATGGCCGCGGCTCCTGCCGCCGCCGCTGCCCCGGTGGAAGAGAAGACCACCTTCGACATCACGCTGAAGGCAATGGGCGAGAAAAAGATCGACGTGATCAAGGTCGTCCGCGAAGCCACCGGCCTGGGCCTCAAGGAAGCCAAGGACCTGGTCGAAGGCGCCCCCAAGAAGGTCAAGGAAGGTCTGGGCAAGGCCGACGCCGAGGCCCTCAAGAAGAAGCTCGAGACCGTCGGCGCGACGGTCATCATGGACTAAGATTCGATCAACCGCGGGCTGGTCGGCGACCGCCGGCGAGCGTGCGAATCGGATCTCGTCAAGCGTCAAAGCTGCCGAAAACGTCAAAAGCGGGGTTTGTTCGGATACCCTTCGACAAACCCTGTTTGTGTTTTTGTTGAATGATGGGCTTGCTTTTTGCAAAAGTCGAGGGGTATAGTCGCTTTCCTGCGCGGCCCGGCATGACCAAGAACGTGTAACCAAACTTTTCAAGTGATCGCCCCCTCTTCGCGTCTTCCCGCGGCAAGGGCTGGGCGATCTGTGTCACCATCGCGAGGTGTGATCGATGGCAGAGATCAAAGTGCGCGAATATTCCAAGCGTGGCGATGCGACCCCCGTCCCGGATCTCACCAAGATCCAAATGGACGGGTACGAGCGTTTCCTCCAAAACGCCAAGAACATCGAGGAGCGTGATCCCACGCTCGGCCTCGAGTCTCTCATGCGGGAGATCTTCCCGATCGAGAGCTACGACGGCACCATGCAGCTTGAGTACATCCGCTATGTGCTCGAAGAGGCTCGCTACACGCCCGACGAGTGCCGCGAGCTGCGCCTCACCTACGGCGCGCCGTTCAAGGTCACCGTGCGCTTCAAGCGCGAGGGCCAGCAGGAAGTCGCTGAGGAAGATATCTACCTCGGCGAGTTCCCCATCATGATGGGCGGCGGCGAGTTCATCGTCAACGGCGCCGAGCGCGTCATCGTCTCGCAGCTTCATCGCTCGCCCGGCGTTGACTTCAGCGTCGTCTCCAGCGAGGGCGACCGCCCGCTGCACAGCGCGCGAGTCATCCCCGAGCGCGGCTCCTGGATCGAGCTCGAAGTGACCAAGAAGGACGAGCTGGCGATGCGGATCGACCAGTCGACCAAGCTCACCGCGACGACGTTCCTGCGCTGCCTTGACGAGAGCGTGAGCACGACCGAAGCGGTGCTGAGCCTGTTCTACGAGATCAGCGAGATCAAGGCGGAGCAGGTCAAGCCCGATCATTACGCCGCCGCGAGCATCATCGATACCGAGACCGGCGAGGAGCTGGTACACGTCGGTCGCAAGATCGGCGAAGAGGCCGCGTCCAAGATCACCGGCAGCAAGCTCAAGACCGTGAAGGTCATCCAGAACCCCAGCGACCCGCTGATCTTGAACACGGTTGCGCAGGAGAAGCTGGAGCAGTTTGAGGCCGAGAGCGAGTACGAGCAGGCGCTGCTGAAGATTTACACGAAGCTGCGCCCGGGCAACCCGCCGCAGATCGAGAAGGCCAAGCAGCTCTTCGTCGAGAAGTTCTTCGACGACAATCGTTATCGCCTGGGCAAAGTCGGTCGCTTCCGGATCAACCGCAAGTTCGATCTGAACGTGCCGGAAGACATGATGTTCATCCGCGCCGAGGACTTCCTGCGCGTGATCCAGTACGTGCTGGACCTGCGCAGCAAGCGCGTCGACCCCAAGACCAGCTTCCCGGTTGCGCAGCCTGACGACATCGACCATCTGGGTAACCGTCGCCTGCGCACGCTGGACGAGCTGGCGGTCGAGGAGCTTCGCAAGGGCTTCCTCAAGCTGAAGCGCACGGTGCAGGAGCGCATGAGCGTCAAGGAGCCCAGCGAGCTGATGAAGATCAGCGATCTGGTCAACTCCAAGAGCATCAGCAGCGCGATCGATTTCTTCTTCGGGCGCAGCGAGCTGAGCCAGGTGGTTGACCAGACCAACCCGCTCTCGTCGCTGGTACACGAGCGCCGTCTCTCGGCCCTTGGGCCGGGCGGCCTCAACCGCAAGCGCGCGGGTTTCGAAGTCCGCGACGTTCACATCAGCCATTACGGGCGCATCTGCCCGATCGAGACGCCCGAAGGCACCAACATCGGCCTCATCGCCAGCCTCGGTATCTACTCGAACATCGACGAATACGGCTTCCTCCGCACGCCCTATCGCGTGGTCAAGGAGGGCAAGGTCTCCGAGAAGATCATCCATCTCCGCGCCGACGAAGAGATGAAGGCGATCCTCGCGCCGACTGATGCCATGGACAAGGAAGGCCGCCTCCGCAAGGGCATGATCCTCGCCCGCGTCAACGGCGAACTCGCCCAGGTCGATAGCGCCCAGTGCGATTATCTAGACATCGCACCCAAGCAGACCGTCGGCATCTCCGCGGCTCTCATCCCGTTCCTTGAGCACGACGACGCCAATCGCGCGCTCATGGGTTCGAACATGCAGCGCCAGGCTGTGCCGCTGATCAAGGTCACGCCGCCGATCGTGGCGACCGGCCTTGAGAAGGACATCGGCAAGAACTCGGGCTTCGTGATCCGCGCCAAGAACGGCGGCACCGTCACGTTCGTGGACTCGCAGCGCATCATCATCGACAACAGCGATGAGTACGAGCTGCGCAAGTTCGCGGGCCTGAACGAACGCACCTGCCAGAACCATCGCCCGATCGTCAAGCCCGGCCAGAAGGTCAAGAAGGGCGAGATCGTCGCCGACGGCGCGAGCACCAAGTTCGGCGAGCTGGCCATCGGCAAGAACGCGCTGGTCGCCTTCAACACCTTCGACGGCTACAACTTCGAGGACGCCATCGTCATCAACGAGCGCCTCGTTCGCGATGACGTCTTCACCAGCATCCACATCGACGCCTTTGAGGTCGAAGTCCGCGAGACCAAGCTCGGTCGCGAGGAGTTCACGCGCGACATCCCCAACGTCAGCGAGAAGGCCCTCCGCAATCTCGACGAGCACGGCGTGATCAGCCTCGGCGCCCGCGTCGGGCCCGGCGATATTCTCGTCGGCAAGGTCAGCCCCAAAAGCAAGAGCGAGCTCACCCCGGAAGAGAAGCTCCTGCACGCCATCTTTGGACGCGCCGGCGAGGACGTGAAGAACGACTCGCTGGAAGTTCCCGCGGGTGTCGAGGGCATCGTCATCGGCGCCAAGCGCTTCAGCCGGCGTCTTCATATGAATGAAGACCAGAAGAAGCAGCTCAAGGCCATGATGGAGACCTACACCAAGGAGATGGACGAGAAAGCCATCCGCATCTTCAAGGAGATGGTCACGGCGGTCAACGAGGCCCTTGGCACGCCCATGGTCGACCCCATGACCCGCCAGAAGGTCGGCGCCAGCGATATCCCCGAGGTCGTCCTCGAGCAGATCGAGGGCTTCAGCGATAAGTGGATGAAGGGCTCCAAGGAGTCCAAGGAAAAGGCGGAGGTTGTGTACCGCCAGTTCTGGCCACGCATCGCCGCAGTCAAGAACGAGAAGAAGCGCAAGCTCGATCACATGAAGCGCGGCGACGAGCTGCCCAGCGGCGTCCTCGAAATGGTCAAGGTCTACCTTGCCACCAAACGCACGCTCAGCGTTGGTGACAAGATGGCCGGCCGTCACGGCAACAAGGGTGTCATCGCTCGCATCGTGCCCGAAGCCGACATGCCGTTCATGGAAGACGGCAGCCCGGTTGACGTTCTACTAAACCCGCTGGGGGTGCCCAGCCGCATGAACGTCGGGCAAATCCTCGAGACCCACCTGGGCTGGGCCATGAACATCCTCGGGATGCAGGCCGTCACGCCCGTGTTCGACGGCGCGAACGAGGAGGAAGTCCACAGCGCGATCGAAGAGGCCAACGGGTTCGTCAAGGCCAAGCGCGAGCGTTACGAAAAGGAGGGGCTGCACCCCGGCGCCCGTGAGCTGATGGTCGAGATGCCGCGCGGCGGCAAGATCCAGCTCTTCGACGGTCGCACCGGCGAGCCGTTCCACCAGCGCACCACCGTGGGCGTGATGTACATCCTCAAGCTCCACCATCTCGTTGACGACAAAATCCACGCCCGCGCCACCGGCCCGTACTCCCTCATCACCCAGCAGCCGCTCGGAGGCAAGGCCCGCACCGGCGGCCAGCGGTTCGGTGAAATGGAAGTTTGGGCGCTTGAGGCCTACGGCGCCGCGTACATCCTGCAGGAGTTGCTCACGGTCAAGAGCGACGACGTCGAAGGACGCACGAAGATTTACGAGGCCATGGTCAAGGGCACCAACACGCTCGAGGCCGGCATGCCGGTCGCCTTCGACGTGCTCTGCTCCGAACTCAAGGGCCTGGGCATGAACATCAACCTGGAGAAGAAGCGGACCGAAGGCGCGGCGGTTCTGTAACCCTCACGCGCTCTTGCCCCCCGCAACGCATCGTGGTTGATCGTCCTTTCTCCGTTTCGTTCCGTTCGTTTTGATCTGAAACGTTCCGGCCTGCTCGCTCGGGGCCGGACTTCAATGGAGCATCGTCCATGGCTGTTGAGACCGTGTACGACCGTGTTAACGACTATTCCGCCGTCAAGGTCACGCTGGCGTCGCCCAACGACATCCGCTCGTGGTCCTATGGCGAGGTCAAGAAGCCCGAGACCATCAACTATCGCACCTACCGCCCCGAGAAGGACGGCCTGTTCTGCGAGCGCATCTTCGGCCCGGAACGTGACTACGAGTGCGCCTGCGGCAAGTATCGCGGCACCAAGTACAAGGGCATCATCTGCGAGCGCTGCGGCGTCAAGGTGACCCACAGCCGCGTGCGTCGCAAGCGCTTCGGCCATATCAACCTCGCCGCCCCGACGGTGCACATCTGGTTCTTCAAGGCCGTGCCCAGCCGCCTGGGCAACCTGCTGGCGATGAAGACCAGCGACCTGGAGAAGGTCATCTACTTCCAGGACTATGTCGTCGTCGATCAGGGCGATACCGAGCTGAAGTTCAAGCAGATGCTCACCGAAGACGAGTACCGCGCCGCGGTTGATAAGTTCGGCAACGCGTTCCGCGCCCTGATGGGCGCCGACGCCGTGCGCGAGCTGCTGGAACGCACCGACCTTGACAAGCTCGCAGAAGACCTGCGCCGCGACCTCAAGGAAACCAAGAGCAAGCAGAAGATCAAGGATCTCTCCAAGCGCCTCAAGATCGTCGAGCAGATCCGCGGCAGCGAGAACGACCCCGTCTGGCTCGTCCAGGACGTGATCCCCGTCATCCCGCCGGACCTGCGCCCGCTGGTTCTGCTCGAGAGCGGCAACTTCGCCACCAGCGATTTGAACGATCTCTACCGGCGCATCATCAACCGCAACAACCGCTTGAAGAAGCTGATGGATCTCAACGCCCCCGAGGTCATCATCCGCAACGAGAAGCGCATGCTGCAGCAGGCGGTCGATGCGCTGTATGACAACGGTCGCTGCCGTCGCCCGGTCCTGGGCTCGTCCAACCGTCCGCTGAAGTCCATCACCGACATGATCAAGGGCAAGCAAGGTCGCTTCCGCGAGAACTTGCTCGGCAAGCGCGTCGACTACTCCGCCCGCTCGGTCATCGTCGTCGGCCCGGAGCTCAAGCTCCACCAGTGCGGCCTGCCCAAGAAGATCGCGCTGGAGCTCTACCAGCCGTTCATCATCCGCAAGTTGAAGGAACACGGCTTCGCCGACACCATCAAGTCCGCCAAGCGCATGCTTGAGCGCCGCGATCCCGAGGTCTGGGACATCCTGGAAGAGGTCATCTACCAGCACCCCGTCCTGCTCAACCGTGCCCCGACGCTGCATCGAATGGGCATCCAGGCCTTCGAGCCCACGCTCGTGGAAGGCAACGCCATCCGCCTGCACCCGCTGGTCTGCGGCGGTTTCAACGCCGACTTCGACGGCGATCAGATGGCCGTCCATCTGCCCCTGAGCGTCGAGGCGCAGGCCGAGGCCCACGTGCTCATGATGAGCACGCACAACATCTTCTCGCCCGCCAGCGGCAAGCCGATCATCTCGCCCAGCCAGGACATCGTCATGGGCGTGTACTACATCACGTACATGCCCCCTGACGAAAAGGAGCGACCGGACAACTCCGTCAAGGCGTTCAGCAGCCCGCGCGAAGCGATCCTCGCCTACGAGCATCGCAAGATCTTCATTCACGAGAAGATCGTCGTTCGCCTGGACACGTTCACCCAGTCCGTTGACGAGCAGAGCTCGCCACCCAAGCCGATGGCGGAGAACAACCGCATCGCCACCACCGTCGGGCGCATTCTCTTCTCGGAGATCATCGAGCGCGGCATGCCCTTCTACAACTGCGCCCTGGGCAAAAAAGGCGCCAGCCGCGTCATCGACGATGCCTACGCCTTCGCCGGTCGCGCCGCCACCATCAACCTGCTTGACAAGCTCAAGGAAATCGGCTTCAAGCAGTCCACGCTCGCCGGCCTCTCCTTCGGCATCACCGACCTGCGCATCCCCAAGGACAAGCAGGCCCTGCTCGACGACGGCCAAAAGAAGGTCGATCGCGTCGAAAAGAACTACGAGCGCGGCATCATCACAGCCCGCGAACGCTACAACCAGCTCATCGATATCTGGTCTCACTGTCGCGAGCAGGTCACCAAGTCCCTCCAGGCCACGCTCAAGGTCGACCGGCGCATGCCCGACGGCACCGAGGCCGCCAGCGACGACAAGAAGGCCAAGTTCTACCTCAACCCCGTCTACCTCATGAGCGACTCCGGCGCTCGCGGTAACGTCAGCCAGCTCATGCAGCTCGCCGGCATGCGAGGCCTCATGGCCAAGCCCAGCGGCGAGATCATCGAGACGCCCATCCGCGCCAACTTCCGCGAAGGCCTCAACGTTCTGGAATACTTCTCCAGCACCCACGGTGCGCGCAAGGGCCTCGCCGACACCGCCCTCAAAACCGCCGACGCCGGCTACCTCACCCGCAAGCTCTGCGACGTGGCCCAGTCGGTCATCATCCAGGTCAACGACTGCGGCTCGCGTCGCGGCATCCGCAAGCGCGCCCTCTATAAGGGCGAGCAGGTTGACGTGCCGCTCCGCGATCAGATCATCGGGCGCGTCGCGCTGGTCACGATCCGCAACCCCATGACCGAAGAGGTCGTGGTCAAGGAAAACCAGGTCATCAGCCAGGAGATGGCCAAGCGCGTCGAAGACCTGAACATTCAAGAAGTCTTCGTCCGCTCCCCGCTTACCAGCGAGGCCCGCACCGGCTGCTCCGTGCTCGACTACGGCATGGACCTGTCCACCGGGCGCATGGTCGAGCCGGGCATGGCGGTCGGCATCATCGCCGCACAGTCCATCGGCGAGCCGGGCACCCAGCTCACGATGCGAACCTTCCACACTGGCGGCATCGGTCAGCGCACCACCAGCGAGAGCGACTATCGCGCCAACAACCCCGGCAAGCTCGAGCTGCGTGATTGCAACGCCGTGCCCGGCAAGGACGACGAGGGCCACGACGTGTGGATCGTCCTGAAACGCAACAGCGAGCTGGCAGTGCTCGACGCCAAGGGACGCGAGCTAGAGAAGCTCAAGGTGCCGTACGGCGCGTACCTCATGATGCCCGAGGGAACCGAGGTCAAGAAGGGCGACCGCCTCGTCCGCTGGGACCCGCACCGCACGCCCATCCTCGCTGAGAAGGACGGCATCGTGCAGTACGTCGATATCCGCGAGAAGGAAACCTTCCGCATCGAGGACGCCGGCGAGGGCAAGAAGGCCAAGGTCATCATCGAGCACAAGGGCGACCTGCACCCGGCGATCAACATCGTCGATGCCCAGGCCAACATCATGGACTTCCACTATCTCCCCGCCCGCGCTCGACTCGAAGTCGAAGACGGCCAGAAGATCCGTGCCGGCCAGATGCTCGCTCGCCAGCCCCGCGCCGCGTCGGGCTCGCAGGACATCGTCGGTGGTCTGCCTCGCGTCACCGAGATCTTCGAGGCCCGTCGCCCGAAGGACCCGGCCGTGATGGCCGCCCTCGAAGGTCGTGTCGAGATCCACTCGGACAAGCGCAAGGGCAAGATCACCATCATCGTGATCCCCGAGCACGCCCCCGAGATGCAGAAGGCTCATCACGTCTCGACCGACAAGACCCTGCTTGTCCACACCGGCGACTTCGTTGAAGCGGGCCAGCCGCTGACCGAAGGCCCGATGGACCCGAAAGAAATCCTGGCGATCAAGGGCGAGGAAGCGCTCTGGGCCTACATGCTCGACGAGGTGCAGAACGTCTATCGCGCCCAGGGCGTGACCATCAACGACAAGCACATCGAGGTCATCCTCTCGCAGATGCTCCGCAAGGTGCGCGTCGAGAACCCGGCCGATACCGATCTGCTGCCGTTCGATGTCGTCGATAAGTGGGAGTTCAAGCGCAAGAACGCGACCGTCTTGGAGATGATGATCGTCACAGATGCCGGCGGCACCGAGCTGGCAGTGGGCGAGAAGGTTCATCGCGACACCGTCCGCGAGGCCAACGCTCGCGCCGAGGCCGCCGGTCGCGAGGGATGCAAGACCAAGCGAGCCCGCCCGGCGACCGGCCGCACCCTGCTCCTGGGCATCACCAAGGCGGCCCTCTCCAGCGAGTCGTTCCTCTCCGGTGCGTCGTTCCAGGAGAGCACGAAGGTCCTCACCGAGGCGTCGCTCAAGGGCGCCACCGACGAGCTCTTCGGCCTCAAGGAGAACGTGCTGCTGGGTCACCTCATCCCCGCTGGCACCGGCTTCCGCCCCTACCAGACGATGAAGGCCACGCCGCTGGGCCTCCCGGCCAGCAGCACCGACGACGAAGAGGCCATGCTCGAAGACGCAACCCTGGTCGCCGAGCGCCTCGGCGCCTCGACCGACGAGATCTTGGGCATGCCCCAGGTCCAGATCCCCGGCTCCGGCGAAAGCGTCTCGTCAGGCAACTGATCCCGCACTACAGATCGAGATCTTCCAACTCATGTTTCACCAAAGGCCCGCCGCCAACGGCGGGCCTTTTTCTTTGACCCAGCTCTCCATCACACGTCGTGCCCGCCGGGCCTCATCTGCAAACACCGAGTACCGAGGATCGAGTCGCGAGTGCCGAGTGCCGAGTGCCGAGCCTCGAGTAACCGAGTACCGAGTACCCAATACAAACCGCCGCTCTTGCCCACCTCAGCCCCCACACTCATCGCTCAGCACTTCTCCCCCCGCACTCATCGCTCAGCACTCACGCCTTCGATCCGTCCCCGCCCCCAGAACTCCCGCCCGCCGCACCCGGCCCACCCGGCGCGCCGCCTCCAGCCAGCATCGCCCCGAGCCGCGCGTCATACTCCGCGCTCGCCCCGCGCGAAAGCACCGGGATCGAAGTCGCCCCCGTCGTCAGCACCACGTACACATACGCGCGGCACAGCCCGCACCCCGTACAGCACTTCGTCCGCTCCGAGATCTCCGCGATCGACAGGCCCTCCTGCGCCAGCCGCTTGATCTCGCTGAACTCCACGCGATGGCACACGCAGCGGCTCACCATCCGAGCAACGCCTTGATCCGCCCACCCATCGTGCGTGCCGCGTACCCGCGATGGCTCAGCGCGTGTTTCTCACCAGGCGAAAGCTCGGCGCTCGACCGCTCAAACGCCGGCGCCACCAGAAACAGCGGGTCATACCCAAACCCGTTCTCTCCCGCCGGCACCCGCGGCGGCATCCCAATCCGCCCCTCCATCACGCCACGCGCCTGTGCACTCACCCCCGCACCATCCGGCCCCGGGTTCGCCAGCGTCATCAAGCACGCAAACCGCGCCGCTCGCTGAATCTCCGGCACGCCCGAAAGCTCGCGCAGCACCCGCTCGTTGTTCCGCTCGTCGCGCTCAGCGCGGCTCATTCCCCCAGCGCGAGCCTCGTCGCCATCGCAGAAGTAGTGCGAGCTGATCACGCCGGGCCGCCCGTCCAGCGCGTCGATCTCCAAACCGCTGTCATCCGCAAGGCACAGCATCCCCGTCTGCATCGCGTACGACACCGCCTTGATCCGCGAGTTCTCTGCAAACGTCGCCCCCGTCTCGCGCGGCTCGCTGAACTTCACGCCGCTCGCGCTCCCCGCAAACCCAGCCACGTCCGTCAGCGACAGCAACTCGATATCCAGATCAACCTCGCAGAATATCGCGCGCAGCTCGTCCACCTTGTGTGGGTTGCCGGTCGCGAGCACGAGCCTGCGTGACATCATCCGAAATCATATCGACGCGCCGCTCAAACGGCTTGCGCCGCACCAAATCCGTTGACTCATGCCGCTCCAAGCACGCTCACCCGCCCCCTTGCGCCGCCAGCTCCGCCCGAAGCTCGCTCACCAACCGTCGCTGCTGCTCGTCGAAAAGCCGCGACTCCACACCCTCCAGCGCCGCCCGAGCCCTCGCGCGATCCCTCAGATGTCGGAGCGCAATCAATCCGAGCAACACCCGCACACCCGGCGCTTCGCGATCTTCCGGATACGCCTCCGCATACGCCTGATACGCCGTCGCGGCGTCCGCATAAAGCCCCGCCCGCATCAAATGGTTCGCCACCGCCAGTTGCACCCGCGTGCTCAGCGTCGCCGCCTTCCCCGCCTGAGCAAACTCCCGCACCATCCGCACATACGCCGTCGCGGCGTCGCTCAACCGCTGTTCATTGACGGCCGTGGAAATCTCCGCGCGAATCTCCGCCAGTGCCGCCGACTCCTTCTCTCCCAGCAACGGCCCCGCCTTGAAGCGCTCCCCTGTCAGGCTGGCGCGGGCGCGCTCATCACCCACCTGCGACATCCCCACGCGAAACCGGCGTCGCCGGCTGTATCGCTGCACAATCGCAAACGCGTCGTAGTCATGCCGCTCGATGACCCGCGCGCCCAGCAGCAGGATGCTCAGGGCGAACCCCGCGCCATACCCGCCAAGGTGCGCTACGAACGCGATGTTCCCGCCCCCGCCGCTGGTCGCGTAGTACACGTCTCGGATCACGCCGATGAGCACGAACCACCACGCCGGCACCTCAAAGGTCGCGATCAGGCCCAGCAGAAACAGGATCCGCACGCGCGTCAGCGGGAAGAAGACCAGGTACGACCCGATCACCGCCGAGATCGCCCCCGACGCGCCGAGGATCGGATTGTTCGACGAGAGCGTGTGTGCGCCGGCCGCGAGCAACCCGCCGCACAGATAGAACGCCAGGAACCCGATCCGCCCCAGCCGGTTCTCAACCCCCGCGCCCATCACCCACAGCACGATCATGTTCCCCACCAGGTGCAACCAGCCCGCGTGCATGAACATGTGCGTGAGCAGCGTGACCAGCCGCGGGCTCAGCGGCTGAAACGTCAGCGCGTACGTCAACTTCAGGACCTCGTCAGGCCGCGAGTACGACAGAGCGTTCAACGCCAGGAACACTGTCACGTTGATGATCACCAGCGACCACGTGATCCACGGGCGCTTCCTCAGCACGACATCGGTCCCAAGCGGAATCACGTCGCGAGCGTAGCAAACCCGCCGCGCGCCGGATGCGCCTAAACTCGCGCTCGGCTCTGCTTGCATCCCTCTCATTCACCAAGCCGCACGTCGCCGGGCGCGGCACTTTGGGAAGAATCCGTCTATGCCCCTCGTCGTCAAAGGCCTTGAAGGGATCGTCGCCTCGGAGACCAAGTCCTCGTTTATCGACGGCGAGAAAGGCATTCTCGAATACGTCGGCATCGCCATCGATGACCTGGCGCGCCACAGCACGTTCGAAGAGACCGTCTATCTCCTCTGGAACAAGCGCCTCCCCACCAAGGCCGAGCTCGACGAGTTCTCCGGCATGCTCCGCGATCGCTACGAGCTCCCCCCGGGCATGGAGCAGCGCCTCCTGTCGGTGCCCACCAGCGCCCAGCCCATGCACGTGCTTCGCACCATGGTCAGCGCGCTCTCGATGCACGACCCGGATCCCAACAAGATCGATATCCCTTCGGCCCGCCGCAAAGCCCTGAACATCCTGGGCCACGTCCCCACCCTCATCGCATACTTTGATCGCTACCGCCGGGGGCTGCCCCTGGTCCACCCGCGCAAAGACCTCTCCTTCGCCGCCAACTTCCTCTACATGCTCAACGGCAAAGAGCCCACCCCCGCCATGGTTCGCGCCTTTGACATCTGCATGATCCTCCACGCCGACCACGGCCTCAACAACTCCACCTTCACCGCACGCGTCATCATCTCCACCCTCAGCGACATGTACTCCGCCATCACCGGCGCCATCGGCTCCCTCCGCGGCCCCCTCCACGGCGGCGCCAACGAAGAAGTCATGGACATGCTCACAGAGATCGAAGAGATCGCCAAGAAGGAAAACAAAGACGTCCAGAGCGTCATCGAGCCCTACGTCATGGACAAGCTCGCCCGCCGAAACGAGGGCGCCCGCATCATGGGCTTCGGCCATCGCGTCTACAAAACCATCGACCCGCGCGCCACGTTCCTCAAGACCTTCACCAAGCAGATCGCCACCGACACCGGCAACCTCAAGCTCTTCGAGATGTCCAGCAAGATCGAAGAGATCATGGCCCGCGAAGTCGGCGCCAAGGGCATCTTCCCCAATGTCGATTTCTACTCCGCCACAACATACCACTCCATCGGCCTGAAGCTCGACCTCTTCACGCCGATGTTCGCCATGTCGCGCGTCAGCGGCTGGGCCGCCCACTGCCTGGAGCAGCTTGACGGCAACCGCCTCTTCCGCCCCGCCGCCGAGTACACCGGCCCGCACAACGTGCCATACGTCGCCATCGGCTCTCGCTAAGCCCCCGAGCCCACCATGACAGACAACGAGTTTCGAAAGATGGCGCTCTTGCTCGCCGGTGCCGTCGAAGGCTCGCACACGGGCCACGCTGATTTTCGCGTCGGCGTGCTGAACACCGGCAAGCTCAAGACCCGCGCCAAGCCCGCCGTCTTCGCGTCGCTTGATTCGCCGCGCGAAGGCTCCGCGATGCTCCGCCTGCCGCTGGACATCCAAGACCGCGTGATCACCTCGCGCCCCGACACCTTTGCCGCTGCCAAGGGCCAGTGGGGGGCCTCGGGATACACGTACGTTCGCCTCGCCGACGTGACAACCACCGAGATCCGCCCGCTGCTCCACGCCGCGTGGCTCGAGCGATCAACCAAGCCCTCGCGCCTCGGCGAAGCCGCCGCCACCGCCAAGACCAAGAAGATCGGCAAGAAAGCCAAACCCGCGACCCCCGCCTCCCTCGCCAGCGCCGCTCAACGCGCCAAAGCCCTCGAGCCCGGCAAGGGCGTCAAGTCCATCAAGCGCGTTCCGAGCGCGTGATTCGCGAAACTGAACTCACCTCAACGACGACGACGCATGCCAGCACCCGCGAGCCCCAGCACCGCCGCGGCGCTTGGCGTGGGGATCACTGCGATGCTCACGGCGTCGCACCCGCCGGTCTTCCGCAACACTCACGACTAGCGCCCCACAGCCCCCGCCAGCTCGCGCGTCTGCACCAGCCCATCCGCCGCCGCGCTCACCAGCGTGCCATCGGCGCGCCCGACCGCGCCCACCTCAAACTCCAGCCCGTGCGAAATGGCATACTGCACCGCCTTGCTCTGCACGATCGCGCCGACCGTCCCGCTCAGCCGCAGCGCGGTCTCGTAGCTGGCCTTGTCAAACCGCCGCGCGCTCAGGTCCTTCGCCGGGTCGCGCTCGTACAGGCCGTCAACATCCTTCACCAATCGGCAGCTTGCCTTCAGGTTCCGCGCCAGGAACAGCGCCGTCAGGTCGCTCCCGCCCCGCCCCAGAAGCGTCGTCGCGCCGAACTCATCAACACCCACAAACCCCGGCACCACCACGCAGTCCAGCGCCTCCAGGCGCGAGCGGATCAGCCCCGCGTCCACGCTGATCGCCAGGCTGTCCTGCGGCTCGCCCGCCGTCAGCAACTGGATCTGCCCGGGCGTGAGCACGCACGCCCTGCTGCCCTGCTGCGTCAGCGCCAGCGCGAGCAACGCCGCCGCTGCCAGTTCACCGGTCGAGAGCAGCAGCGCCGTCGCCGAGGCATCCGGCGACGGGCTCAGTCGCGCCGCTTGCTGAATCAGCCGGTCGGTCGTGCCGTCCAGCGCGCTGACCACCGCCACCACCTTCCACCCCGCCCGGTTCCATCGCGAAACCTCGCGCGCACACTGCGCCACCTCGATCTCGTCATGCAGCACCGAGCCCCCAAACTTGAGCACGACAACCCGGTCAACAGTCGGACAACACGACGCGGCGATCTTTGACTCGGTAATGATGCTGGCGGTCATTTTGAAATTCCTTGAAGTGGCAGAGTGGCAGAGTGGCGAAGTGGCAGGGTGACAAAGGTGCAGAGCGATTCGAGTGCGCGAGTGAGAGCGGTGGGGGAACGAGCGATCACGAGCACGCGGTTGAAATGGCAGCGAAGAAACGCAACGGCGGAAAAGTGCAGATTGCGACGGTGTTGAGTGCGAAGCACGAAGTCGTAAAGTGGGGAGGCAAGCAAACGCCGCCGCTCCGCCACTCTGCCACTTCCTCAGACAGCGACCGCCTCGCGATCCTCCACCCCATCCACCCCACCCGTCTCCACACTCGCGGCGTCAATCGCCCGCTCCAGATCCCCAATGATCTCCGCGCTGTCCTCGATCCCCACGCTGATCCGCACCAGCCCGTCAGAGATCCCAAACGCCTCGCGCTGCGCCTTGGGCACGTCGCCGTGCGTCATCGTCGCCGGGTGCGTGATCAGTGTCTCAAGCCCACCGATGTGCTCCACCAGCGCGCAGAGCTGCACGCTCCGCAGAAACACCTTCGTCGCCCGGACGCCGCCCTTGAGTTCAAACGAGATCACCCCGCCGTGAAAGTTGCCCAGGTGCTGCTTGCGCGCCAGCTCGCGCTGCGGGAAGCTCTCCAGCCCCGGATAGTTCACCGTCGCGACGCCCTCATGCCCCTTCAGCCAGCGAGCCACCGTCAGCGCGTTGTTGCTCTGGTGCCTCAGCCGCAAGGGCAGCGTCCGCAGCCCCTTCGCCGTCAGCCACGCATTGAACGGCGTCTGAATCCCGCCAGTGCTCTTGCGAACAAACCGCAGCCGCTCTAAAAACTT
>JBBQMD010000048.1:0-22530 GCA_038328575.1 Phycisphaerales bacterium
CCCTTCGGCGCAAACGACGGCGCCGGCACCGGCGTCACCTTGATCGGCGAGCCCGGCGAGCCCGGCAACGAGGGCATCATCTGCGGCGCCGGCTCAAGCCCGATGATCTCGATATCAAAGATCAGATCTGCCTTGGCCGGGATCTTCGGCGGGTTGCCCGCCTCGCCATAGCCAAGCTGCCAGGGGATCACCATCCGACGCTTCGTGCCGACCTTTGCTCCGATGAGCCCGGCGCGCCAGCCGCCGATGAGCCGGTCGATCGAGAACGTTGCCGGCGTCGGCTTGCCGATGTTCCCGTCAAACTCTGTCCCGTCGCTAACGAGCGTGCCGCGATAGAACACTTGGAATCGCGTGTCGCCCTTGATCTCTTCTCCGCTGCCCTGAATGTCCTCGCGCACGCTGAGCAGGTTCTCTAGCTCGATCTCGAAGATCACGTCCGCACTCGCCGGGATGATCGCCTTGCCCGCCTTGTCCTTCACGCCCTTATCACCAAACGCAAGCGCACTGGGCACCGTCACGCGGCGTTTGCCGCCCATCTTCATGCCCATCAGCCCCTGCGTCAGCCCGTCAACGGTCTGGCTCACAAAGAACATCGTCGGCTCGCCGGTGCGCCGGGCGGTCGAGTCCACCTCGCCGCCGCCGGACTTCAACAGCGTGCGATACCGCGCGAAGTACGCCACCGCCGTCGCGTCAAACTCGCGCCCCTCGCCCAGCTTCAGGTCTTCGACGACCACGCCGCCGGGCAGCTCGCTGCGATTCAGCCCAGTCTCCAGCACCGGCACCGCCGCCGGGGCTGGCGCTGGCACCGAAGGTTCTATGGGAACCGGGGTGGCTGGTGTCGCGGGTGAAGGCGCGGGCGCAGGCATTCCCTGCGCCGCGGCCCCGCCAGCCAGCGTCAGCGTCAACATCAAGCCCATGGGCGACAACAAGCGTGCGTGCATGCGAATGGATCCTTTGCCGGTGACAATCCGCCGCCGGGACCAATAGTAGATGGCGCACAACCCGGCGCGACGCCGGCACTTGGACATCCGCCAGCCGCCGCGACGATCTCACCCGCACCGAAAACACGACCACGCCGCCGCGGCGCTGATCGCCTGCTCGGGCGCGATCGACTCCTCCTCCGGCATCTCCGGTCGCCGACGCAGCACGCTGGCGATGACCGAGTCCAGCGGATCCGCCCGCACGATCGGCACATCGCTGCCGAAGACCAGCCCCGCGTCCGGTTCCCCCGGCCGCCCCACGCACCCCGGCTTCAGCCCACTCTCGAGGAGCTCGCGCAGCGGCATCACCCGATCCAGCCTGTGCGGCAGATACCGCCGCAGCGCCTCGATATCCGCCAGCAAGTGACACGGCTGCACGCTGCACGTCACCCCCAGCTCGACGAACCGCGCCACGTCCAGCCGATCCACCACCTCCGCGTGCTCGATCCGCACCCGATTTCGGCTCACGCGCACGCGCTTCACGCAATCCAGCACTGTCCGCACCGCCCCATCGCCGATCGCATGCACCGCCAGTTGCAGTCCCAAGGCCTCAACCTGCAGAATGTTGTCGTCCAGCACCAGCGGCGCGATCAGGCACTGCCCGCGCGACATCCCCACCCGTGGCTCGCTATAGCGATGCAGCATGTGGGCCGTGCGCCCCGTCAACGTGCCATCAGCGAACAGCTTTGCCCCCAGCAACACCACCCGCGCCGACTCGTACGACGCGCGCGTCGCCACCGCCTGCTCGATCTGCTCAAACGGCGCGTAGAGCCCGACCTGTAGCGCCAGCTCGCCCCGTTCATCAAGCTCACGCAGCACCGGACCCAGCCACGCCGGCGCAAGCATGTCGTGTACCTCGCTGAAGCCAAGCTCCGCGAGCTTGCTCACCGCCGCCCTGATCAGCGGCAGGCGCTGCGCTTCGCCCAACTCTCCCGCCCAGCGCCACGCCAGGAACGCCGCGTCCTCCAGCAGCATCCCCGTCACATGCCCATGCTCATCGACTTCGACGACGCCGCGCTCGTTCACCCGCTCACCAGCGCGCAGCCCTGCGCCGTGCATCGCGACGCTGCTGGCCATCGCGTGATGATGGTCAAACGACATGATGACCACCCCGACGCTCGCCCCCGACCCCCGCGATCCCCACGACGCGTCATCCAGTTCGCTTAAGCTCGGCCATCGCGCCTCGGGCCACGCCTGCACCCGCGCACCCATCATCCGGACCGTCGAATCCCCCATCGCCAGGGCTTTGCCGCACGTCGCTCGCACTCGCTCCAGACACTCCGCCAGCGAGCGGCACTCATCCAGCCGCTCCAGCGTGAGCGACTCCCCCAGAATCGGCAGGTGCGCGTGCGCTTCGCGAAGCGCCATTCCCGCCGGGCGCGTGCCCGCGAGAATCTTGAGCCCAGACATCGTGTCGCGCAGTGAACTCAACGTGAACACACGATACCACGCTCAGCGTCGATCGCCCAGCGAGATTCTCGCGCCGCGATTGTCACTTTGGCGGGAGCAGGCTCTGAACCAGCGCTGCGCAGCTCTCGGGCGTCGCCCGCTGCGGGAACTCAACGCGGATGACGCCGAACTCGGCGCGCACGTCCACCCCCCAGTCATCCACCCCGATCACCAGCGGCGACTCCACACTCACCCCCGCACGCACCCGCACCATCTCCGCCACCTGCGCCCGATCCGCGTTCAGCAGCTTGCGAACATCGGCGCTGACGGACCCGAGCGGGTTGTTCAGCGAAAGTTCCTCGCCATCAACGACGCCCCCCGGCAGCTTCGCACTCTGAACCGAGCAGCGCAGCCAGACGGTCCGCGTGGTCTTGCCGTGATACGCAGTCCAGTAGTCGGCCAGCATGCCGATGTCGCGTTCGCTCACGCTCTTCCAGTGGAGCGTCAGTTGCAACGCGTCGCAGTGCTCCTCGGGCGTACACAAAACCCCGGTGCCCGCCTGCGCGATCTCGGTGGACGCGGGGATGCCGATCAACCCGCTCTCGGGGTCCAACGCGAAGCCGGTGTCCAGCGTCGGCACATGCCCTGCGCTCGGCGCCGCGTCGGCAACCAGCGTCCCGCGATACGAAACCCGCACCGCGCGCCGCGCCAGTTGCACGAGATCCTCATTCGACACGTTGGAGGCGGCCATGCCCAGAGTCTAGGGCCAAGGCGAAACGTGAACCTGAGCGCGAACGTGAAACAGATGCGCGAAAAGGGGCGCGAGGGGCGCTTCGCGCGGCTCGGACCATTGCCAATCGGCAATCGGCAATCGGCAATCGGCAATCGGCAATCGGCAATCGTCGTGGATCATCCACGTACATCTCGACCGACGCCAAAGGCCCCCCGCCCGGTGCCCGAATGGATCATGCCCGGTTGACAGCGCAAAACCGCCCAAAACGACGAAAGGCCGGCACTTTGGCCGGCCCTGCGTCGAGTGTTTCGAGACGCCGTCCGTCACGAATGACGGGGCGGTGAGCTCGATTGCGTTGGGGCGCTGCTGCGTCGTTCACCGCGCACACGCACCGGAGTCGCTCACGCCGCGGCATGAGCCCGGGGCTGTTCGCGCGACGTTCACGCGCGCCGGTTGCAACCCAGACTCACTTCTTCTTCTTGGCGGCCTTCTTCTTGCCAGCCGCTTTCTTCTTGGCCTTCTTTGCCATGGTATTTTCTCCCCGGATTAATCCGGACTAAGAATGACTCGCGGTGGTCCTTGGCAACGTGCCGAGTGTCGCGAGCGGTATCAAGTCACCTGATGTATCGGTCGCGTTCGAGCGAACCCTTGAAGGTTTTTTTGTTCGCCGAGGCAAATCGACACGATGACCTCCGCCAATAGAGAGAGTTTGAACGCGCATGTCAAATCAAAACAATCCACAACGCGATGCCTCGACGCCCCGATCACACCATCTCGCGCGCGATCACGTGCGCATCGCGCTCGTCGGCGCGCGCGGACGCATGGGCACGCGCATCGACGCGCTCGCGCGCGATCACCCGCGCGCTCGCGTCACACTTCGCATCGTCTCCGCGCCCCACGCGCCATCGCTTGATCGCGAGTTCACCACCGCCACCGACGCGCTCGCATCGCTGGAGCGCGATCGCGCCGCGTCGAGCGACCTCGCACATCGCCCGCTAGACGCAATCATTGATTTCTCGGCTAAAAACGGCGTATTTGAGGCTATCCGCCTCGCCGATGCTCTCTCTTGCGCGCTGCTGGTTGGCACCACGGGCCTCGATGACACCATCGTCCAATCGCTTCGCGCGCTCTCGTCGCGCGTGCCCGTCTTGGTGTGCAGCAACACGTCGCTGGGTGTCGCCGCCGTCGCGCACGCCGCCGGCGCGCTGGCCCGCGCGCTCGGCCCGAGTTATCGCGCCAGCATCGTCGAGACACACCACGCGATGAAGAAAGACGCGCCCAGCGGCACCGCGCTGCGACTCGCAAGCGCGCTGCGCGCCGCCGGCAGCAATCTGCGCGACGAAGAAATTTTTTCAATTCGCGCCGGCGACATCGTCGGCGAGCACACCATCAGCCTCACCGGCGATGGCGAGACCATCGAGCTCACCCATCGCGCCACCACCCGCGACCTCTTCGCCCACGGCGCCCTTCGCCTCGCAGTCTGGCTCGCCGCCCAACCCCCCGGCTGGTATCGTGTCGAAGACTCCATCATCCCCCAGGCCCCGCCTTCCTCTCCCCTTGGACCCACGCCTCTCCCTCACTCCTCGCTCTGAACGCCATGAGCGACCACTCATCCTCCAGTTCCGATGCCGACCAGAGCCCCGACCCCGCCGGCGACTCGGGCACGTCCCCATTCAACGACGCCGCATCGCCGCCCGACAACTCCGAGAACGTCGGATCATCCTCGCCATCACCAACCGAACCGCCCTCGAACGACCCGGGCCAAGCCCCGCGCGATAAAACCGCGACGCCCGACGCCCTTCCCCCGCCGCTACCCGCATCATCCAAGTCACCATCCACATTCAACCCCTCTCCCGACTCCGCGCCGTCCAGCGCCACGCTGCCCGCGCTCTTGGCCGCCGGAAGCGCCGTCGCCGCTGCTGCTTCATCTGGCCTTGGCGGCCTCGCCAGAATCCCGCCCCGGGTTGATCCCAACGCCCTCGCGACAAAGTCGCTCCTGCAAGCCGCGCGTCAGTGTCGTCACTGCCAATACTCGCTGCAAGGCCTGCCCCGCGACAGCCTCTGCCCCGAATGCGGCACCCCCGTCATGGATTCGCTCAATCCTGAAGACCTCGACGCCAGCGCCCAGGTCACCTTCGAGCGCAAGTGCCGTCAGTGCAGCTACGAACTCCTGGGCCTGCCCCTGACCGCCAACTGCCCCGAATGCGGCACGCCCGTTCGCGAGTCCATCCGCGCGGACGAGCTTCGACACAGCTCCCTGGACTACCTCAAGACGCTTCGCAACGGGCTCGGGCTCGCCGCGCTCTCGGCGGTGATGGCCATCGTTGACACGTTCCTGCCAGTCATCCTCATGTTTACGTTTGGCTTCCTGTCCAGCACCACGATCGTCGGCACCGGCATCTGGCTCGCGTTCCACAGCATTCTTGGCGGCGCCTCGTGGTGGATGGTCACCCAGCCGGACAACGCCTGCCCCCCGCAACGCGACGTGCCGCAGGTCAGATTGTGGCTCCGAATCGGCGTCGTCGCAACGATCACTTTCACCGCCGGTCGCGTAATGATGCAGGCCTTTCTGCTCGGCAACCCCGCTGCCGCGGCGGGCGCCGGTCTGGTTGGCGGACCTGCCCAAGCCATGATCGCCAACGGCGTGGTGAATCTAGCGCAGTTCGCCGCGACTGTCCTGTGGCTCGTCACCGCGATGATCTACATCCGCTGGATCGCCCTGCGCCTGCCGAACTTGGCCCTGGCCAACAACGCCCGCGTCTACACCTGGCTGCTTCCCACGATCCATGTTGTGCTCTGTCTCTGCATCGGGCCGTTCATCGCACAGATGATGCTCGTCATCCTGCTCCTGATGGTCGCAAGCCGCGTCAGCGGCCTCATCAAGTACGTCCAAACCTCCAAGCCCCAGTTCGCACTCGCCGAAGCACCGTCCCCGTCGTCCCCTTCCACCCAGGCCAGCCCGACCTCGGACATCCCGCCGCCCCTCCCGCCCTCCTGATCAAGCCGTTGCGCTGCCGACCAAGGCAGGCGACTCCACCCCGACAATCCGATAGACTTGTCCCTTCGGCCCTCCGCCGTTGTCCACATTCCCGCTCTTCGAGTCTTCCCTCCCGCCCGAGAGTCATCCTTGCCAACCGCCATCATCAGCGACGTTCACGGCAACGCCGAAGCACTCCAGGCCGTGCTCGCCGATATCCGCCAGCGCGGCGTGCAACGCATCATCTCCCTGGGCGACATCATCGGCTACGGCCCCGATCCGCTCCTCTGCGTCGACCTCGTTCGTGAAAACTGCGAGTGGTCGCTCATGGGAAACCATGACTTCGGCGTCCTCTACGAGCCCACCAACTTCAACCCCGGCGCCGAATCCGCCGCGTTCTGGACGCGCGAAGCCCTCGACGCCGAGCCCGATGACGAGGCCCGCCGCAAACGCTACGAGTTCCTGGGCAAGCTTCGCGTCCGCGTCGTCGACCGCACCCCCGGCGCCGCCGACCGCCTTCACGTCCTCTGCGTCCACGGCTCGCCCCGCCGCCCGATCAACGAATACATCTTCCCCGACGACGTGCAAGCCGCGCCCGACAAGCTCGCCACCGTCTTCGAACGCGTCACTCGCTCCTGCTTCGTCGGCCACACCCACGTCCCCGGCGTCTTCACCGACGAGCCCGATTTCTACCCGCCGGGCGAGCTGACCGACCAGACCTACAACTTCATGGACACCGAGAAGGCGATCATCAACGTCGGCTCCGTCGGCCAGCCGCGCGACCTGGACCCTCGCGCCAGCTACGTCATCGCCTACTATCCGGGCGAAGAAGCCCTCGCCTCACCCAGCGGCGACAAGCCCAAACTCGGCAGCATGGGCGGCGTGCAGTTCGTCCGCGTGCCGTACAACATCGAAGCCTGCGCCAAGAAAATCAAAGCTATCCCGCAACTCAGCGACTGGCTCGCCGACCGCCTCTTCGAGGGGCGCTGACGGAGGCGACGTCGCCACGAAGCACACGGCTTCATGGCACACGGCTACATGGCAGATGGCACATGGCCACACAGCACAGAGAACCGGGCACCCGCGTCGTCCCCTGCCTGAATGTGTTTGAAGCCCTGTGCAATGTGGCCATCTGCAATGTGGCTATGCGCCGGACCCCGCCCCCCGCCGCCCCGCCACAAACATCAACCCCCCATCCTCCGCCCGCCGGCTCGAGGCCATCTTCGCCCACAGCGGGTTGAACGCCTTGCGCAATCCCAGCAACTTCGGCGCGCGCCCCATCTCCTGACGCAGCTCCATATCCAAACTCCACGCCTCGCGCGCCGTCCGCGGCTTCCGTCCGCTCACGCGCCGCTTCAAATCCCGGGCCGCGGTCTCCCAGTTCGTATACGAGCACTCGCGCTCGGCGCGCAGGCCGCAGGACTCCATCAGCCGGCGCAGCGACGGCGCGTCAAAGTGTGAGACGTGAGTGTGCGGAATCCACTTCGGAAACTCCGCGCCCATGCGCCGCACGATCGGCGCATCAAAGTTGTCCGTACACACCAGCACCGTGCCGCCGACCTTGCACATCGCAACCATCTCGCGCAGAAACGCGCCTGGGTCCAGCAGATGCTCGATCACCTCGAACGAGCACACCAGATCAAACGAGGCCGGCGCGAGCCCGACCTCACTGAGCATCCCCGTCCGCACGTCGAGTTTGAGTTGCTCGCGCGCAAACGCCGACTCGCCTCGCGAGACTTCGACGCCGATGGACTCAACCCCGCGCGCCCGCAACCGCTCGCCCAGAAACCCGTAGCCGCACCCGACATCCAGCACGCGCGCGCCACGCGCCAGCGTCACCAACCGCGGCAGTAGCCCCGCGTTCACCCGCGCGTTGATCTCCTGACCCGCCCGATGCCACACGCTCCCCCAGTCCTGGGCGTAATACCGCGCCGTCGCCTCCGGCGTAAACACGCGGCTCGAAAACACAAACCCACACCCGCCACCCTCCCCGCCGCCCACTCTCACTCCCCCGCTCCCGCCCCCACCACACCGCACCACCGGGATCTGATCAAAGTCGTGAACCAGCGTGCGTGCCGTCCCCCCGCACAGCGGGCACGCCCCGCGATCAACCAGCATCGCGTCCTGCCCGGTGTGGTCCTTCATCGAGACATCACTCGCCATCAACATCGTCCTCGTCAGACACTGGCCCACGCCTGAGCGTCCTCCCGCTGCCGCCTCTACCAGCTCGCCCCGCTCCCCCCCGCCCCCCACCGCTCGCGCCGTCATCTTCCACATCCGCATCCGCGTCGGTGGTCGCGTCGATCATCTCGCTCCGGGCCTGGCGATCGTTGACGATGACATTGTCGCGCCCCAGCACCAGCAAGTCCGCAACCTCGCACGCCTCGCCAAAGCTCGCGCGAGCCGCCGTGACGTCGGCGCAGGTGCTGGCGACCATGCCGCGCCGATAGTGCTCGATGGTGGGGATCCCATCGCCGCAGATGACGGTGGTCAGGTCGTCGTTGCCGATGATGAGGCCGGTGCAGCCGGGCGTGACGCCGCGCATCGGAAACAGGTCAACGCCCTTGAGCAATCGCTGCGGCGCTTCCTGGAATCGCTGCAACACGTCCACCTCGCGCCGCAGCTGCGCCACCATCTGCAAGTCCGGATCCGAGCTCTCCTGCGCCCGCTTCAAAATCGAGATCAGCGGCACGCCCGCCCCCTCCCGCTCCTCACGCGCGATCCACCACGTCGCCTCCTCAAACAACCCGATCCCCCGATGCGTCTCAGGGTGATAGCTCGTCAGAAAAACGTGCGTCACGTCCTCCGGATCGATCCCCGATCGCTCCTTCAGCCGCGGCCCAAGCAGCGGCCCCGGCAGCCCCGGATCAACCAGCACCGTCATCCCCTCGCCCCGAATCAACGTCGTCGTCGCATGCCCGCTGCGCATCGGCGACCGCTCTCCCCACAACGGATGAGCCGCCATCGCCCCAATCGAAATTACACGAACGTCAAGCATGCGAGAGCAACCCCGTTTTCAATGGTGCGTTGGCAGTTGTCAATGGTTCGTCGTCAGTCGCCAGTAGTCAGCATCAGGAGTCAGCGATGCGCAGACAGAATGCAACGGAGGATAGCGTGCGATGCCTTCCCCCTCAGGCCGAAGGCCTGACCACCAATAGCCGGGGGGCGACGCACCCTCGGTCGCAAACGCGCTCCAAATTCTGAACCCCAAGGTCCCTACCTCGCCTCAACTCCCGCACCCTGAAGGGGTGCTCCCCGCGCCCTGCATATATCTTCCCCCGAAACGCATCACCACGCCGCGCCCCTTCACCGCACACTACTCCACCGCCTCCTTCTTCGCAATCAACCGCGCCAGCGCCGGATGGCGCGACGCCTTCTTCTGGCGCAACATCTCAAGCACCACCGGCGGCACCATGTTCGCCAGCGGGCGTAAATCCTTGCCCATCGCCGCGAGCTGCCGTATCAGGCTGCTGCTGGTGTACGCGAAGCTCTGGCCCGCGACGACGAACGCGGTTTCGAGCCCGGCGATCTCGCGATTGGTCACCGCCTGCTGCACCTCGTTCTGCAGGTCTGAGAGGTTGCGGATGCCGCGCAGCAACACCGTCGCGCCGCTGCGCTTGGCAAAGTCCACCGTCAATCCCGCAAAGCTCTCGACGCGCACCGGCGCCGCGTCCGGCTCCTCGCGCACGATCTCATCGCACAGCGCCTTGACCATCTTGACGCGCTCGCTGGTCGTGAACAGCGGGTCCTTGCCCGGGTTCCGCCCGACCGCGACGATCACAACATCAAACAGCCGCCGCCCGCGTCGGATCACATCAAGGTGCCCATACGTCAGCGGGTCAAACGAACCTGGAAAAATCGCGACGTGCTCCGCACGCTCACGCGCCCGGTCGCCCGGCGCGAGACCTCGTTTGCCGCGTTGCTTTCCGCCTTTCGGGGCCGTGCTCATGGCCTCAAGTCTAACCCCGGGCCTGAAATCCTGCCCGCGCGCCGCCCACAAACGCCCGGCACCGGCCAGTTCTCGGACCTCACCCCTCACCCGCCTCACCGCCCCCACCCCGATCTACCCTTCCGCATGCCCCAACTCGGCGTCAACATCGACCACGTCGCCTCTCTCCGCCAGGCCCGCTACCGCAACCAGGATCTCGCCTCCATCCGCGCCTACGCCGAGCCCGATCCGCTCCGCGCCGCCCACGAAGCCGAACTTGGCGGCGCCGACATCATCACCATCCACCTCCGCGAAGACCGCCGTCATATCTGCGACTTGGACCTCCAACGCCTCAGCCCATTTCTCCACGCCAAGGGCAACCTCGAAATGGGTGCCACCGACGAGATGATCAATCTCGCCCGCGCCCACGCCTTCGAAATGGTCACCCTCGTCCCCGAAGGCCGCATGGAAGTCACCACCGAGGGCGGCCTCGATGTCGCCAGCAGCGTCGATCGCATGCGCGACGTCGTCCGTCGCCTCAAGGCCGATCGCCCCGCGCCGGGCATCGTCGTCAGCGCGTTCATCGACGCCGACCCGCACCAGGTCGAAGCCGCCAAAGCCGCGGGCTTCGACGCCTGCGAGATCCACACCGGCCCCTTCGCCCACGCCTTCGCCAACGTCGGCGGCGACCTGCTCTCACCCGAACTGGTCAGCGAACTCCAGCGCGTCCGCGACGCCGGCCACCGCACCCGCGCGCTGGGCATGCGCTTCAACGCCGGGCACGCCCTGAACTACCTCAACGTCGGCCTCATCGCGACCCTCCCGGGCATCAGCGAGCTGCACATCGGCCACTCGATCATCAGCCGCGCCGTCTACATCGGCCTGCGCGAAGCCGTGCGCGAGATGAAGCGGGCGATCGGCTGAGCGCGTGATTGACCGTTCACCTTCGCGCTCCTTCCATCACCCCTTGGCCAGCTTGCTCGCCAGCTTCTGGGCAAACCCGGGCGCCAGCATGTACAGCACCTCCTTGCCGCGCTTGGAGGTGACCATAAACTTCCGTCGCACCAGATCATCAAGGTCCGCCCGCGCCGTGACGGGTGTGATCCCATTGGAGTTCATGTGACTCTTGACGGTGTAGACCGTCAGCGGCTTCCGCAGCGCATGCTCCAGCAACAGCCGCTGACGAAGGTTGAGGTCTCTGGCAAACTTCAACAGCCTCTCACTGTCTTGGATCTTCTTCTCTTGCTCCGCGATGTGCTCGGCCAGCCGCGCCAACGCTTGGATGATCACGTTCAGCTTGTAGAGGACGAAGTACGTCAGGTCATTGTCGTCGGATTCTGAGTCCAGATATGCCTGCGGGTAGCCCGCGTAGGACTTTCTGATCAACTCGGAAATCGCGGTGTACTCAAAGATCGTGTAGCCGCTCTTGATCGCGAACCAGTAGAACACCGCCCGCGCTGTCCGCCCGTTTCCGTCGCAGAACGGGTGCTCGTATCCGATCATGAAGTGCAAGATGCACGCCTTCACGATGGGGTGCAGGAAGTCATCTCCATCTTCATGCTCCGCGTTTGCGAAATCGCAAAGCCGAGCGAGACGCTCGGGCAAGTCCGCCGCGGGCGGCGGCGTAAAAATGGCCTCGCCCGTTCGTTCGTCAACCACGCGCACGGCCTCACTCGCCGCACGCAGTCTTCCGATCTCGTCAGGTTCAGCGAGCGTGTCCTTCGTCAGGATTGTTTGCAACCCTAACAGCATCTTGACCGAGAGCGGGCGATCAACAACGCGCTTGATCGTTTGCATCGCGACATAGTTGTTCACGACCATCTTCTCGCCGATCGACGTCGGCTCACGCCCGGACCTCAGCAACTCCACCGCGTCCTTGCGCGTGGTCGCTGCGCCCTCAATCAGCGAAGACTCCGCCGCCTCATCCATCAGCGTCTTGATCCGCAGCCTGTCACGGCTGCCCGGGTCACTGAACGCGCCCCGCTCTGACCCGAGCGCGAACGCGCCGCCCCCGCCGGTCGCCCGATCAATGCGATGGAGCTGTCGCGAGATGTGCGGGCCGACGCATAAGCCGAATGGGGAGTCGGCACCACTCGGCACAAGGCTAAGTGCCCGCCACCCATACGAACGCGCCATCTTGACCGAAGCCCACGCGTCCTCAGCCGGAATGCCCAGATCGTGCGCAATCGCCCGCACCTTGCGCCACGGCCGGTACTCACCCAGCAGCAGCTTGTGCTCAGTCGTCCCGGGGAACAAAAGTTGGCTCGCCGAGCTTCGTTTGGCAAGGTCCGCGAACTGAACGGGTGGGCGCTCAGCCTTCATCTGTCAGCTCCTGTCATTATTGAGACAATGACAATAAGCGGAACTGGTATCGAAAGTCAATACTCAAAAACTATTCTTCGTGAAACGCGTTCACCCCCCCACATCAATCACCACCTTGATCCCCTCCCCGCTCTGCATCAGCCTGAACCCCTCCGCAAACTTCTCCAGAGCCACCTCGTGCGTGATGATCTCGTCCAGCTCCAGCCGCCCGCCCAGCAGCAGTTCCTCCATCTGGTACCACGTCTCGAACATCTTCCGCCCGTTGATCCCCAGCACCGTCGCCGCTTTGAACACAACGTGATTCGTCAGGTCAAAAGTGAACGGCATGCTCGGGATGCCCAGCAGCGCCGCCGTCCCGCCCATCCGCAGCGCGCTGAACCCGTCGTTGATCGCGGTCGGGTGCCCCGACATCTCCAGCAACACATCCGGCCCCTCCCCACGCGTCTGCTTGCGGATCTCCTTGATCCACTCCGGTGTCGATCCACCCTGGCTCGCGGCGCGACCCGTCGGCTCGCGTGGCGGCGGCGGCACATACACGTTGAACGCCTCCGTCGCCCCCAGCCGCTTGGCCAACGCCAACCGCTTCTGGTCCACATCAGTCACAAAGATCCGGCTCGCGCCCGCCGCCTTCGCCACCGTCACCGCCATCAGCCCGATGATCCCCACCCCCGTGATCAACACCGTCTTGGCGCTCACGTTCGCCGCCATCACCGTGTGTACCGCGTTGCCAAGCGGGTCCAGCACCGCCGCGACCTTGTCCGGGATGCTCGGATGCACCGGCCACACGTTCTCCTCCGGGATGCACACATACTCCGCAAAGCATCCGTCGCGATCCACCCCCAGGATCACCATGTTCTCCGCGATGTGCCCGTTGCCCGTGCGCGCGTTATAGCCCACGCCCGGCGAGATGTGCCCCTCAGCGCTCACGCGCAGCCCCGGCTGGTATCTCGTCACCGCGCTGCCCACGCGCACAATCTCACCCACAAACTCGTGCCCCGTCGTGATCCCCACCGGGATCCGGCTCGCCGCCCACGCGTCCCACTCCCAGATGTGCCGGTCCGTCCCGCAGATCCCCGCCTTCTTCACCTTGATCAACACGTCTCGCGGCCCAACCACCGGCACCGCCCGCGCCACATCCAACTTCAACTCCGTCCCGGCATGATGCTTGTACAACGCCCGCATCGTCGCCGGCACCGCCGTGCCACCCAGACCACCCGACCCGCCGCCTCCCGCCGAAGTTAACGCCTTGCTCAAGCCCGTGCTTCCACTTGCTGATGTGCTCATACCCATGCTATCGCGACCATGCCACCCGGTGGCCCAGTTGCCGCCGCCGCGCCACGCCGTCAAAAACACAACCGGGTTGCCTTCGCAACCCGGCTGAGAAACACATACTCGACTTCAAACCGACACTTAAGCCCGGCGTCGACGCCCAGCCAACAGCAGGCCCAAGCCCACAAGCGACGCCGCGCCGGGGCTCGGCACGACATACGTCACGCTGACGGACTGACCCGCCTCAAGCGACTGCACGTGGCTGGCAAGCCGCATGCGGCCCGTCGAACCCACGAGGTTCTGCTCCACCTGCGCTAGCGTCGCGCCGTTCAGCAAGTTGAAACGAATCATGATCTGCTCGCCCGTATTCAGCCCGCGCGACACGCCGCCCGAGCCATTGGTCCGCTCGGCGAAGAAGAAGTTGCCCATCCAGTTGATGTTGTTCCCGCCAGGCAGATTGCTGCCCAGCGAGCCGCTGCCAAAGTTGACCAGAGGCGAGCTGCTGTTGCCGACAATGCTGTTGAAGCTCAGGTTTGCCGCGAACGGCACGTTCTCAAAGTGCAGCGACGTTACGACCGCGCCGGCGTTGATCCCCGTCGAGTCGTTGCGGAACCGGAACTCAATCTGGCCGCTGACCGGGCTGCTCACAAACACGCTCAATGCCAGACCAGACTGGTTCACCGGCGGCGGCGAATCCTCAAAGATGTTGTACGTCAGCGACAGGTCAGCCATCACCGACGTCGTCAAGCCAAGGCTCATCGCCAAGGCACCAACAATCACAACGCTCTTAAAGCTCATCTCTCTCTCCTCTTTCAAAGTGAACGCAGGCACGTGGTGCGCGATTATGGGTCGCTGACACTCACCACGATAACGCCCACAGCATTGCGCGTGAGAGATGAAAAGCAAGCCTTCGTGCGTATAAATCTTGCGGCAACACCTACACAAACATCGGTACAAATACTCATGATTTCGTCGCAACGTCCGATCACCATATTGCACACAACTGCTCGCAACTCGCGCCGCGGCAAGACCCACCCCTCGCCCCCAATGTTCGCCCGCGCCATGCCCGCGGTCACGCCCGATAATAGTGCGCTTGTCATGCCCGATGCGATCGCGCCCCCGGGGCCGAGTGACGCGCTCCATCACCCCACCCGAAGTTGAACTACGCATCGTCGCAATGCCGAGTCGCATTGGAGCTCGTCGCTCCGCGCTTCGCTCCACTGAACGGAGCACCCACCCGACATCCGCATCACAGCCCCACCCACAAAGAGATCCGTACGGACGCTTCCCGCCATCCATCTCACACCGGCACCCGTGCATGCCCTGGGCGTGCATCATCGATCGACATACCGAATGAGTTTCCACCAAACATTCCCCTGTAGTCCACCCGCGAACGCAAACCTGACCTCGACAGCAACGCCCGCTCCCAGCGCCAATACACTCTCTCCTGTGGCCAAGCCCGCCGAAATCTCCACCTACTTCTACACCGCCAACCGGCCCGGCGGCGGCACGTCCCTGGGCTTTCGCAACGCCCGCAACCGCCCCCAACTTGCTGAGCAACTCCGCAAGGACAAGCTCATCCTCCGCACCTCCTACGCCGTGCCCATGGCCTCCGGCAAAGACCGCGGCCTCACCCTCAAAGACCAGGCCGTACTCAACGAACAGCTCGCCCAACTTCTCTCTCGAGGCGTCCCGCTGATCGAAGCGCTCGAAGTCGTTGCCCAAACCGTCAACGCCGCCGCCCGCCCACGCATCGACAAGCTCCGCGACATGGTCGCCTCCGGCACCAGTTTCTCCGACGCCGCCGGCTCCGCCGCCGGCCTCGACGCCGTCACCTGCGCCATCTATCGCGCCGCCGAGCGCACCGGCGACCTCGCCGGCGCATCTCGCCAGCTCTCCATCACCGCCCGCCGCACGCTCCAGGTCGCCGGTCGCGCCACGACCCTGCTGATCTACCCCGCCATCGTCCTCAGCGTCTCGGTCGTCGTCGCGCTGATCATGCTCATCTTCATCGTCCCCAAGCTCGGCGAGCAGCTCACCAGCAACAACGCCAGGATCCCCTGGTACACGCAGATCCTCGTCTTCACCGGCAACCTGCTCAGCGAAAACCTCGCGGTCTTCCTGATCATCGTGACGATCCTGGGCATCATCGCGTTCTTCGCACGCACAAAGATCCTGCACATCGTCACGACGACATCGCGCAAGCTGCCGCTGATGTCGCCCCTGATCATGGCCCAGGAGTCAGCGCGTTTCTTCGCGGTCATGGCCGCGATGACGCGCTCGGGCGTCCCGCTGGCCGACGGCCTGGCGGTCGCGAACCAAGCCGTGAGCCACCCGACGCTCAAGTCACAGATGGAGCGCCTGCGCACGCGCCTGGTCGAGGGCGGGCTGCTGCGCACGCTCATCGAGCAGGTTGACGCTTTGCCCCTGGGCACGCGCAAGCTCCTGATCGCCGCGGAGCGCGCCGGCGACCTTGAGTCCGCGTTCAACTCCCTCGCCGGCGACATGACCGAAGAAGTCGAACGCCGCAGCGCCCGCCTCTTGGCCATCCTTCAGCCCATGCTGATCATCATCATGTTCGCGATCATCGGCTCGCTACTCATGGCCATCCTCGTGCCCATCCTCAACATGAGCGGCAACGTCGGCAACTGAAAGGCGGCGGTGAGCCTCCAGCCGACAGCGATCAGCAAGACCAGCCCACACTTCGAGGCGCGCGGCAGTCGCGCGCCTCGAATGTGCAATGTGAAAATGTCCGCTGTGCGCTGCAGCCGCCGCCGCTCACTTCGGAATCGCGTGCTCGCTCGCGGTTGACTCCAACACCCCCGGCGTGCCCGTCTCCGTCGGCGTCATCTTCGAAGCTTGCTCGATGGTCTCAGTCGCCGTCGTCGGCGCCACCGCCGTGACATCTTCGCCACTGGTCACCACCACGCCGCCGTTGCGCTCGATCGTGATCAGGAACCGCGACGCGTAGCTCACCTTCACCGCAGGCGTGAACGGCACCAGCGTCACCGACTCGCTCTCGCTCACGCGAAACGTGCCGCCTGACACCGGGAACTTCTCGTCTCGCAGCGCATCGACCACCCACAACTGATAGACATCGCCCGGCGTGGTGATCGCTGCCAGCGACGTCAAATGAAGCATCCCCTTCTGGCTGTCGCCAGACCAGATCACATCACCCAGCGCCTGCGGCACGCTCACACGGTCCGGCGAAAAACTCGCCGACGCCAGGATCGGCACCGTCACCACGTCCGCGCTGCCCTTGAACGCCGCGCGCACGATCTCGGCTCGCGCCTCGCGCGCTGACTTCGTTCGGATCAACTCAATCAGTGATCGCGTCGCATCGGCGCTCTGCCGAGGGCCGGCCTCAAACCCGCCCGCTGGCATCATCGCGATTCCGCCCGCGCCCGGCGCAACATCGTTCTGATTGCTCAACTTCGTGCTGATCGCAAACGTCAGGCACGCCGCGGCCGCCACCCAGCCGCCCCACGTCCGCACGCCCGCCAGCACATCGCCACGCTCGCCACGACGCGCCCGCACGCCATCATCCAGCCCCACCAGCGTCAGCTTCTGCGAGCCGCGCGGCTGCATCACCTCATCGCCCGGTGTCCGCTGCTGACGCGACCACATCTGCCCAGACGCCAGCACGCGCTGCCGCAGCGCCTCGGGCATCGCCAGCGTCGCGCGAATCTCCCCAGCGCTCAGCGCCAGGTCCGCCGCCGCCGCCGCCCTCTCAAAGCTCTCATCCAGCGAGATCCGCAACTGATCCGCGATCAGCTCAAGCTCCGCCTCTTCGTGCGCCGGCAGGCCCACCGTCGCGCGATCGATCAACAGCTCCTGCATCCGCGTCCGCAGCGCCGCCTCATTCGCACCGCCCCCGCCCGCTGGGCGCTGGCCTGAGTTCGAGTTGGGTCCGCGCGTCGTCATTCGTTCAGCCAATCCGCGTCGCAAAAAGTCGCTTGAAACCACTCGCCACTCTGCCTCAAGCCCTGAACGCCAGGGTCTTTCTCACGTCGCGTTCACTCACGCGTCATCGTCACCCTCTGGTGTCTTCGCCAGATTTGGCGTCATGGCTTCACGCAACGCAATTAATCCACGCCGAACATGCGTTTTCACCGTGCCCAAAGGCATACCCAGCAAACTGCTGATCTGCTCGTGCGACATCCCCTGACAAATAGAAAGCCGAATGACAGTCTGCTGTTCGGGTCTCAACGTCCGCAAAAGCTCGATCGCGCGCCGTGAATCTTCCCCAAGGCTCCCCACCCCGCCAACTTCCGACGGATCCCCGTCATCTGACCCCGCCGCCGCCACCCCATGCAACACTTCGCCATCCACCCGCGGCATATGCCTTCTCATCGCCCTGCGCCGCCGATCGATCAAACGCCGTCGCGTCACCATCGCGACAAACGTCTCCTCGCTGCCCAGCGTCGGATCAAACCGCGCGCCCGCCTGCCAGATCGCCGTGAACACTTCCTGCACCGCGTCTTCAACCTCGCTCTGCTCAAAGCAGAATCGCCGCGCCAGCGAGTACACCAGCCCGCCGTAACGGTCCAGCAACTCGCCCATCGCCACGGGGTCGCCATCTGCTACACGCTGAAGAAGACTGCCATTCAAAGCGTTGAAAACTCGCAAGAGGAACCGAGCCGGGACTATAGGTGAATCGCGGCGGAAGCAGCATCAAGCGGACAAGCCCGAGTGCGACCAAGACCACCCCCACCCCGCTGGCGCCCGCCTCCACGATTGCCGATTGCCGATTGCCGATTGCCGATTGCCGATTGCCGATTCCCGATTGCCGTCCCCCAAACGACACGCGGCCCCGCCGAACTTCGGCGGGGCCGCGCATTTTCAATCATGCAACTCGCTCGCGTGTGCGAGCGCTCGGAATCAGTTGCTCTTCTTCTCGGGCTTCGACTCGCCCTTCTTGTCGGCCGCCGGCGGGATGATCACGCTGTCGATCACATGGATCACGCCGTTGGACGCGACGATGTCGGTCTTGGTGACGTTGGCCATGCCCTGCTTGTTACCAACGGAGACCTTGCCGTCCTTGACCTCGATCATGAACGCAGTACCTTGGACGGTCTTGGGGCTCTCGCCCGCCTTGACGTCCTTGGCCATGACCTTGGTCGGCACGACGTGGTAGGTCAGCACGCTCTTAAGGAGCTCTTTGTCTTTGCCCAGGGCCGCCATGGTCTCGGCGGAGACCTTCTTGAACGCGTCGTTGGTCGGCGCGAAGACGGTGAACTCGCCCTTCTTCAACGCGTCAACGAGGCCCGCGTCCTTGATCAGGCCCACGAGCGTCGAGAACTGCGGGTCAGAGGCCGCAGTGTCCACGATGTCGAGCGTCCTCTTGACCTCAGGAGCCTTCGGTGCGCTGGGCATCGCGGGGGCCGCGGGCTCAGCCGCGAGGACCATGGTCGAAAGACAAGCCACACCCAACAGCGCAATCACGTTCTTGTTCATACGAAAACTCCTGCCGCAACGCGGCGACCACCACACCAGCCACGCGACACAACGCCCGCAGCGTTCCCCGCCCTGCGCGAGTTCGCACCACCCACCCACCCGGATTCAGAACCGCTCACCCCAAACCTCGCACCGCCCGATCCCTCGACCCCCCGATCCCGTCCCCTGCCCCTCCCCCATAAATCCATCGATCCCTAGATCCCTCGATCCCTCCGCCCTTTTCCGCCCTCACACCCCTTCCCGCGACCTCACCATCTTCCGCAACGCAAAGTCCCCCATCCCCGGCCACATCGAGCTCACGCTCATCGCCACCCGGATCATCCCGCCCCGCCACCCCGGCCAAACCTCCGCCCGCGGCCTCCTCAAACACGCCACCGTCCGCTCCGCGACAAACCCCGGCGTCTGCGTCATCCACCCGGGCGTGCTGTGCGACAGCTTCTCGCTCCCGCTCAGCTCCTTCACCTTGTCAAACAACTCCGTCGATGTCGTGATCGGGTGTACCGTGCTCACCGCGATGCCCCGAGGGCGCAGCTCAAGCCGCATCGCCTGCCCAAGGTGGTGCTGCGCCGACTTGGTCGCGCTATATGCGCCGTAGTACGGGATCGGCTGGAGCGACAAACATGACGAGCAGATCAACACGTGCCCGCGAAGCGCCGCGCGGTCCGCCGACTCCGCCGCCATCCGCGCCACCCCCGCCCGCACCAGGCTTGTCGTCCCAAACAGATTTGTCTCGAAGATCGCCCGCAGCTCCGCCTCGGTCATCTGCAAAAACGACTTCTCGATCCCATACCCCGCGTTGGCGTAGACGCAATACACCGGGCCGAACTCGCCAAACGCCCGCTCCACCAGCTCCACGCACTGCGCCGAATCGCTCACATCTGTCTTCACCGCGATCGCCCGCCCGCCCTCGCTGCTGATCGTCTTCACCAGCGCGTTCAGCTTCTCCACTCGCCGCGCACCCATTGCCACGCTCATCCCCGCGCGGGCGCACGCGACCGCCGTCGCGGCTCCAATTCCAGAGCTTGCGCCGCTGATCACAATCACCTTGCCCCGAAGTTCGATCTTGCCCATGTGCATGCGAGTGTACCCGCCCACGCGCCATTCACACGCCGAGCCATCGCGCCAGCATCTTCAACTTCACACACCGCCAAGAAAACACGCGGCCCGCCGAAAACTCGACGGGCCGCGTGCGTTGTTCATGTCTTCAGATTTCGATCTCGTTCAGTGACTGCTCAACGCGGGCTCGACCACTCCTCAGCCACGCTTCTTCAACGCCGCGGCTTCCGCCTCGCGACGAGCCTTCACGCCCGGGTCGCGCTCAAGGATCGACTCGAGCACCACCTGGAACTCCGGCTGCAGCGGGCTGCCCATCCAGCGCACCACACCATCGGAGCTGATGAGGTACACCGTCGGCAGCGCCTGAACCTGGAGCTGGTCGGAAATCTTCTTTTCCGTGTCCCAGGCATGCACCATCTCGGTGTCCTTCTTGCGCAGGAAACGCTCGACATCGATCTTCATCTCGTTGTAGCCGCTGATGCCGATGGCCACCACGTCTTCGCGATACTTCGCCTGGAGATACTCGATCGTCGGCTTGGCACGAATGCACGGCGGGCACCACGTCCCCCAGAAATCCACCAGCATGACGCGCCCGCGCGTGTCGGGCACCTCGCCCTTCAGCCAGACTTCTTCGGCCCCGAACTTCACCGGCCACTTCTGGCCCTGAATGTCGTTGGCCATGCTCTGCACCAGTTCCTTATTGTTCTTCTTCGGCCAGAGCAGCGCCTCGAACGCCGCGTCCTCTGGAATCTTGAACGTGACCGTCAGCTTCTCGCCCGGCCTGACTACGTTCTTGGCCTCGCGCGTCATCGCGGACTTATCGCGGGCCGTCTTCTCGTTGCTGGCGATCACACCCAGGCGGCCCTTGGCCTCCTCGGTCGTCTCCTTGAGCAGTGCCTCAGCCGCCGCGTTGACCGAGCCGATCTCGACATCCGCGAAGCGAAGCTGGCCGGCGCGATCGATGAAGTACACCTCGGGGTTCTGGTCGCTCTTGAGCGATCTGCGGAACTCGCCCTTCTCGTCGTGAGCGATCAGCGTCTTGACGCCACGCTCGCTGGCGAGCTTCATGCCCTCATCCCACATCTTCGCGTCGTGAGCCGCGATGACCACGAGCTGGCCCTTGCTGGACTCGCTGAGCGCCGCCAGTTGCTGCGCCGCCTGCAAGGACGTGGGACGCCAGTTGGCCCACATCACCACCGCGACCACCTTGTCCCTCAGCGCCTCGGCGCTGGGGGCCTCGCCGTTCTGCCACTTGCTGAGCTTGTTCAGCGTGGTGACATCAAACGGAGTGAGCTCCATCTTGTTGAGCGTGACGCGCTTCTCGCCGACGCCGTCGCGCCGGATCTCCGGCTGATCCACATCGCGCGTCGTTGTGCCGACAGCCAGGGTGGTTCCCGCAAACGCAAGCGCGGCCAAAGCCGACACCATCATCGATCGCTTCATAACAACTCCTCATTCCATCGCAACGACGTGTATCACCCCATCCCGCCACGACTTCTATACGTGAGTCTACCCAGATCAGATGTCCGCTCGGGCCTCGCAGTGACAAATGTTTACCAAGAACGCCTCACCAGGCCGCACTCGCGCAGCAGGCGAAGATCGCCATGAGGCGTTCGTGTTCTGATTGGATCTTCTAGAAGACTTAGACCAACGCCTGTGATTGCGAACGCTTTACAAATCGGGCTGCGGGGGTGGAGTTGCCAGCCGCGAGAGCGCGATTGCCGCGCTCACGTTGACATTCAGCGAGTCCACGCCGGGTGCCATCGGGATAATCACCAGTTGATCGCATACTTCTAGAAGACCCCTGGTAAGCCCTGGACCCTCCGAGCCCAAGACAATCGCGACACGCTCGCCTCGCGCCCGCGCCTCGCCCGCGACGGCGTCGAGCGTGGTCGCGCCCGAACAAATCGCCATCGCCAGTACCCGTATCCCAGCCTCCCGAGCCCGCAAAATCACCCCCGGCCACTCCGCCGCCCGCGCCCACGGCACGTGTAGAACACACCCCACCGATACCCGCAGTGACTTTCGATACAGCGGATCCGCGCAGCGCGGCGACAGGATCACGCCCGCCGCGCCGAGAGCCGCGGCGGAGCGAAAGACGCTTCCGACATTGTCGTGATTCGTCAGGTCTTCCAGAATCACCAGCGGTCGGTCGGGGTGACAGAGCGCGAAGAGTTCGTCGATGGTGCGCTCCGGCGGACGGGCGCCGAGCGAGAGCAAGCCGCGGTGTAGATGAAAGCCCACGAGCTCCTCGAGCGCGGCGTTCGGAAGCACGAACACCCGAGTCTGCTCCGGCAAACCTTCGAGCTTCGGCCTCATGGCGTCCAGCCGGTGGGACGAGAGCAAGACCGAGAGCACGCGGACTCGGCTGGTCAGCAGCATGTCGAACACGACCTCGCCCTCGGCCATGAATCGGGCC
>JBBQMD010000049.1:0-22231 GCA_038328575.1 Phycisphaerales bacterium
TGGCACCTCGATGTCGGCCCATCACATCCTGGGGCTGAAGGCGGTCCCAAGGGTTCGGCTGTTCGCCGATTAAAGTGGTACGCGAGCTGGGTTCAGACCGGCGTGAGCCAGGTCGGTCCCTATCTGTTGTGGGTGTTGCAAACTTGAGAGGAGTCAACTTTAGTACGAGAGGATTGGGTTGGACGTACCTCTGGTGATCCAGTTGCGCCGCTAGGTGCACCGCTGGGTAGCTACGTATGGCAGGGATAACCGCTGAAAGCATCTAAGCGGGAAGCCCCCCTCAAAACCAGGTTTGCTAGTCGAAAGACGTGAGACCCCTGGAAGACCACCAGGTTGATAGGACGCGCGTGCAAGGGCTGAGAGGCCCTCAGCGGAGCGTTACTAACGGTCGAAGGCTCGGCCGTCAACTCGACGCTTCAATGCGTCTATGACGGTCGCCATGTCTGATGTTTGATTTCTCCTGAGCTTTCTTTGCTCGTCTCTCTCTGATCTCACTCAGCATTCAACACCGTTGGCGGCGCGATCGCATCGCTTCGCCGCGGCTTATGCATTCGTCCGAATCCGGACTGCGCGTGATCGTCGGAAGACGTTCACCCGCTTTGTCGGTGACGATAGACCCTGGGAAACACCTGTTCCCATCCCGAACACAGCAGTTAAGCCAGGGTCGCCAATGATACTGCTTAGCGGGAAAGTAGGTTGTCGCCGGCGTATGGGCCCGTCTCAGGTAAACCTGAGCGGGCCTTTTTCGCTTTTGGGTTGAGCTGAGGTGGCGCGGCTGGCGGCGGCTGCTGTTCCTCGAAGGTCGCTTTTCGAGGATTGCTCGCGTGATGCCGCGTGCCGTCCTTCCACGACCGCATCCGTTCATTGATCTTCGTTAGACCATTAGCACGCCTGGTGCGAGCACCTCTGATGCCGATGGCTATGCAACCTCGTGCGTTGCGTAGTCGCAGGCGCAGACCGAGCTGAGTATCTCTGGGGTCAACTGCTGCCAGGCTAGGGTCCCCGCGTCGAGCAGGTGCTGGTAGTCGTCGTAGACCCGGTTGGCCAGGTAGTGGCTTCGCAGGTAAGCCCATAATCGCTTGATGGGGTTCAGCTCTGGCGAGTACGGCGGCCGGATCAAGATCGTGATGTACTCCGGCACCATCAGCTTCCTGCTCTTGTGCCAACCCGCACCGTCCATGATCAGCACCGCGTGCTCCTTGGGGCCAAGCTCCGCGCTGACCATCCGCAGGTAGACGTTCATCGTCGCCGTGTTCACCTCCGGGGCTTGAAGCGCCACGCTCACGCCCGTCGCGGGTTCGACGGCCGCGTAGAGATAGACCCACTCGTACCGTGTCTGCTTCACGGCCGTCGGACGCGACCCACGCGGCGCTCACACGCGCGCCAGCGTCCCCTGTTGACCAAAGCGTGCTTGTGGGGGGCGTCCATGAAGAAGACCCGCACCGTCACCTCGTGCGGGGACAACGACTCTGCCACGATTTTCACAAAAAGGGGGCGCTCTCACGTTTGAACTTCTCCTGAGCCGCGGGGTTCCTGCTTCTCGTGGCGTGGGCGCGGCGCCAGCGAGGAGTACCTCATCTGCTCCAGCGTGCGGTAGACGCTCGACAGCGACACGCCGGTGTTCAGCTCGTCCCTGGCGATCCGCTGGATGTCCTTTCCACGCAGCGTGAAGACCTTGTCGCGCGCTGTCGGGTCTGCGTCGATGCGGGCCTTGAGCCGGACCAGGTTCTCGCCCCTCAGCTTGGCGAGCCTGCCTGCACGCGGCTTGTCGATGACGGCGTCAACCTCCCCGTCGCGGCAGGCATAGGCCCATCGCTGCACGAGCCCCCGGCTGCGCCCCAGCGCCCGCTGGAGTTCGGCTGTCTGCATCCCCTCGACCGCCAGCGCCATCGCCATCAAGGCGTCCTTCTGCTCCGACCGGCGTTCACCGCCCGCACGCCGACGCAGTTCCGTCACATCACCCACCGCTCGTTCCCTGATCAGCATGCGCGGCCTCCTTGCCACACACATCAAGCGCCACAATCCGCATTCGCGCCACCCGACCATGCGCCAAACGCGCACGACTTTCTTCGGGGTTCCGTGTCACCGGATTTGTGGCCACCGGATCCCGCTCCCCGCGACTGTCCGGCAGGAAACTGTGGTGCTTTGAATCTCACCTCGCCCACTGCTTCGAAACGTTTCTGCCTGACGGTCAAAGTTCGAGCGTGTACGGATCACGCCTCATCGACTAACGCGTCGAAAGGGGCTCCGGAGCAACTTGAGCGGAAACTCAAGCGCAAAGCCGAACTGTCGAGCACGCCACGCGACGGGTGCCAGCTTGATCGCGAGCGAGATTGCGCTGACGACGCGCTTGTGGCGGAGTTGTACGCGAACGGCGTGGCGAACTTGATTGGCGAGCACTCGGGCGCGGTCGCGAGATCTCGCGGGGCCGCCCGGGAACTGCCCGTTCCGCTCGGCGTCAAGAAGCGACGCGGCACCTTCGAGAACACGCTGCGGATCAATAGATACTCGACCGGCGTGCTCACGAACGCACCACAGTGGAGGACTGCTGATGCGGAGCGCCGGGCCGACGGAGCTATGGCGAAGCTGCATGAGCACGTCGGCGCAGTTCAGACGCGACTCGCCGAAGGGGTGCGGGAGCACGCAGTGGCGGCGGATGAGCGTACCGCCGATGCCCGTGAATCCACCTGGTGTTGAAAGCGACTCAAGCAGATCGGTGAATCGCTCAACTCTGGCGGCTTCGCTGCGGGCCGAATCCGCGCGAGACTCGCCCCGGCCAGAGCGCTCACCTTCACCATCTCGAAGCGATCGGAAGGTTGTCTTGATGACGCAGGCTTCGGGATTGTCGGCAACGACCCCGCGAAGCACCTCAATCGCACCCGGAGCGAGCGTGTCGTCGTCGTCAAGGAAGAGCAGCCACTCGCCGCGGGCCAATGCCGCGGCGGCGTTGCGGGCCTGAGCCTCGCCCGCATTGGCGATGCTCACGAACCTGAACCGCTCGAAGGCTGACGATGCGTGGGACCGTTGCGTGAGCCGCTCTGCGAGCGCCGAGAGGTATTCCTTCGTGTCGTCGATCGATCCATCGTCGCAGACACACACTTCGTAGTCTTCGCCGGTATCGAGCAGCACGCTCTCGAGAGCCTGCTCGAGCAGTTGACGGCGAGAGTATGTCGGGACCACGATGGAGAACATTGGGCTCAGCACACGCGCTGCCCGCCCATCTCCGCTTGACCATGGACCGGGATCCGCTGGGCCAGGAACTCCACCATTCGAAGCGGACCGAGCGCCCTTTGGCGAGCCTCCGCGATCGCGTCGAGTCTGCGCGAGTACTGCTCCGGGTCCGCCAGCGCTGCGCGGACGACCTTGAGCCCCTCGTTGTCAAGGGTCGGCAATCGGATGAAGCTCTCGGGGGGAATGAGCCGGTCGAGAGCTCGCGAACCAAAGTAGATCGGCACGCACCAGGCCACCAGCGCGTCCCAGAGTTTCTCAGAAACGTACCGGTCGTCAGTATCGGAGTTCTCGATCACCAGGCAGAACCTCGCGGGAATCAGAGCGTTGCTCTTGCAGACCACCGGCCCGCGAGAATCAAGCCGAGTTGGCAACCCCCGACCGAAGAGCTCCAACGGCAAACCTTCACTCTGGAGTCGCTCGTAGAAGTTCATTCGAGCCATGTGCCCGGGAATCGAAGCGGCTCCTGAAGACACCGCCACCAAGGTCAGCACCTTGGCCGATGACGGTGGCGGCGGAAGCGCTCGCCATTGATGCACAGTTCCGCCGAACGAGTAGACCACCGGCAGCGTCACCGGCTCGGTGGCGCGGTCATCGGGCCCCCACACGCGAGAGGCGTGCGCTTTGGCAAATCGGTAGGCGACATCGCTCACCGCCTCGGGCGGCTCGTACATGAGCACATCCACCCGATCTCGAGGGAGGCCCACCTGGGTCCACGCGTGCTCGAAACGAGTTTCGAGTAGCCGACCACGAAGCTTGGCCCAGCGCCGACCCCAACCCCTCAGCCGCTGGCGCGGATCCGTCGGCACAGGAATGTTCCAGCAGACAGCCCGGTCGCAGATCGGCTCCGTTAACGCAGTCTGGCGCTTCAGCGACATCTCGGAACTGATCGTCGGAAGCCTTCGAAAAACCAAGTGCTGATGCACTCCAGCCGGCCCGTCGCACTGATTCCACAGAGCGTCGGCCCAGTCTTCCCATGAGAACAAGAAACCGACAACCATTGCGAAGATTATGCACTCCGACGGCCTGGGTGGCAGCTTGATCGACGTCCTGTACAACATCATTCGCGAGGTGACGGTGCAGTCTCGATGAGCGGTGCCACGCGAGTGGTTGACCCGCCGCTACACGCCCAGCTTGACGCGAAGGGCCGACTGGTCCTTGTGCACATAGATTCGGTTGACCGTCAACCACCCAGCCAGCACGTAAGGCGCCGCGGCCATCGCGCTAGGAAGCGCCTCCGACCGCCCAAGCGAGTTGTCCTCGATGATCATCACGCGCGGGGCCCACCGCTCCAGGTCAAAGCCCTTGAGCAGCCCTATCTCCGCCCCCTCGACGTCGATCACCGCTACATCCAACCGCCGCCCCGGAAAGTGCCGCTCCAGCAGTGCGTTCATGCTCGTCGTCGGCACGCTCACACGACGCCGCTCAGCTGACACAGGGGCCTGATCCTGCCCGCCCAAGGCACCGGAGTAGGACAGCATTCCGCCATAGCAGTCCGCAGTGATCGTGAACTCCACTGTGCCGGGCGTTGCGTCGCCGCAGAGCGCCGCGTGCTCCACCTTGGCGTGTGGCCGGTTGCGGGCGCACTCTGCGGCCCGATCGGGGATCGCCTCGACCAGAAGCCCCTCCCACCCCATCGCATCGAGCACGCTGCTCACCGAGTAGTGCACGCCGTCAAAGGCACCCACCTCGACATAGATCCCGTCGAGCTGGCCATCGAGCAACTCCCAAATGAGCGAGTCTTCCCCGCACTGCGAGCGAAACTCGAGCGACCCGCGGGGCGTGCGATTCGCGTCGGCCAGCTTCTGCCGGGCCTCCATCGCGAAGAGCCGCTGCCGCGTCTGCCGCAAGGCGTCGGGCAGACTGCGCAGCTCGCCCCCCGGGCGTAAGCGTCGCCAGTTGTCCTTGCTCATGATCTCCATTCGGATGCGCTCAAGGAGCCCCCGCGGCCGGCGGGGCACTTCGGGACGGATTTCGTAGATTGATGACATAAGTGCAAAGCTCCAATCACTGCGCCCGGCCCCTCGCTCAGTGTACACGCTCGCCCCCGCTCGCCCCCGCTCGCCCCCGCTCGCCGTCACGCACCTGCACAGATCTGCTCGAACACCCACGCCACTCGTCGCCGGTCTGCCAGCATTCCCCGAGTGACTGGACCATCTCGCCATCCGCGACGCCCACAGGCCCTTGTCGGCCACCGCGCGTCGAACCGCGATGAGGCCGACCTCGACCGCGACGGCGTCATCAACAGCAACGACGGCGACCCCTGCATCGCCGACGACGGCAAGTCCCCCGGCAAGAACGCTGCCGTCGGCGCGGCCGCGCTCTTCAGCCCCGGCGGAGTTTGATGCGAAGATGTGAGTCCGCCATTCGGTGCCGCTGCTCTGGTTCACTCCAATCGCCGCCCGGGGCGGTCAGGCTATTTCCCTATTGAAGCTGCGACGGGATTGCCGAAGATTGGTATCTTGAAGTCGCCACGTGGCCGGGTTCGGCTGCGGCGGCGGGTTGAGGATTGTCGGGTGGTCAGCGCCGTTCTGGTGTTGGCCGGATGGGTGAGTTTGTGGAGGGCTGCGTCATGTCACACGGCGTTGTTGATCCCACGGGTCGGGGGCTGTGCGTGCTATGTTCGCAGCCGCTGGCGGGGCGGTCGATCTCGCATCTGGCGGATGGACGGGCGGTCTGCCGCGGGTGCTTTGATCGCACGCGATTGCATCGAGCCGCGGCGATGGTTGAGGCGATCCCGGGTGAGCCGGCCTTGGGGATGCCGGCGCAGTCGGTGTGCTCGGCGATTCACCAATCGCTGGATGATGTCGATGATGCTTCGTCACCGGGCTCGATGGAGATGACCAACTTGGCAGCGTCGGAGAGGCGCGGCGTCGGCATCACGCGAAAATCGCTCGGGGCGCAGAAGGCCGAGTCGGTCGTTACTCAGCGTGACAGCGAGCGGGCAGTGGGGGGCACGCGTGCGTCGCCCGGGGTCGAGCTCAAACCATCCATCCTGCGGCGGGCGATCGATGCCTGGCTTGGTCGATCAAAGACCAACGTGTGACCAGTCTCGCGGACGCAACTCGCATGGCTTTCATCGGGCGAGCGTCGCGATTTACACCCCGAGCTCATGGCTCAGGAGGTCGTCGAGCGTTTCGCGTCGCCGGATCAGTCGTGGTTTGTTGCCGTCAACGAGGACCTCGGCGGGAAGCGGGTGGCTGTTGTAGCGGCTGGCCATGCTCATGCCGTAGGCGCCGGCGGTGAAGACCGCGAGAAGCTCGCCGCGTGCGACGATGGGGATGGTGCGGTCGTGGGCGAGGAAGTCGCCGGTTTCGCAGAGCGGGCCGACGATGTCGCACGCTTCGAGGCCCGGCATGTCGGGCGAATCGGTGCGGCGGACGGGCTCGTGCATGGGGCTGACGCTGATGGGCCAGATGAAGTGAAACGCGTCGTAAAGAGCCGGGCGGATCAGGGCATTCATGCCAGCATCGCAGATGACAAACTTCTTCTGCGCGTTGTGCTTCACGTAGACGATGCGCAGCAGCAGCACGCCGGCGCTCGCGGCGATCATGCGCCCGGGCTCGATCACGATGCGCAGGCCCTTGGCGACGCGATCGCGCAGCAGCGGGACAATGTGGCGGGCGTACTCATCCGGCGTCGGCGCATCGCCGGTGTGATAGTCGGCGCCGAACCCGCCGCCGATGTCGAGCGTATCGATGACGACGCCCTCGGCGGCCAGCTCGTCGATCATCGCCAGGACGCTGGTGATCGCCTCGACGTACGGCGCGGGCGACAAGATCGACGAGCCGATGTGGATGTGAACGCCCGTCAGCGGCAGGAACTTCTCCTTGTTGAACTTGCGCAAGAGCGTCCGGGCGTGCAAAAGATCAACGCCAAACTTGGTCTGGTCGTAGCCGGTCGAGATGTAGTCGTGCCCCCCGGCCTTCACATTCGGGTTCACGCGCAGCGCGGCACGCGCGGGCTTGCCCAACGCACGCGCGACCAGGCCCACCGCCTCAAACTCCGGCTCGCTCTCGATGTTGAACATGCCGATCGCGTCAGACTGCCCGGACGCGTCGCCCTCGCCGGTCAGGGCGGCGCGGACCTCGGCCTCGCTCTTGCCCACGCCCGCGAAGACGATCCGCTCAGCGGGAACGTTGGTCATGCGGGCGCGCCGGAGTTCGCCCAGTGAGACCACGTCCAGCCCCGCGCCGGCATCAACCAGCACGCGCAAGACGTGAATGTTCGGGCAGGATTTCACGCTGAAGCAGATCAGTGGCTTCAACTCAGCGAAAGCGGTGGACAGGCGGCGGTAGTGCTCCTCGAGCGTGGCGCGCGAGTACACGTACGTGGGCGTGCCAAACTCGCTGGCGATATCGCCCAGGCGCACGCCCTGACAGCACAGCTCGCCGTCGATGTAAGTGAAATGGTCCATGCCGAAAGGGTAGCGAAAGGCGTCGGATGCTGCGCCGGCGCGGGTATGCTGATCAACCAGCGTGGAACCGACCGTGATCCAAGCCGATGTGTTGTTCGCGCTGCGTGCGGCGGCGCTGGCGTCGAGAGTCGTGCGCGAGTGCTTTTCGACGAGCGGGTGTGCCGCGGAGGCGAAGAGCGACGGCACGCCGGTCAGCGAGACGGACTTGCGCATCGAGGACGAACTGCGGGCCATGGTGCGGCGAGAGCGACCGGCCGATGCGTTCCTGGGCGAGGAGCGAGGCGAGAGCGCGGGCGAAGGGTCAGCGCCGGCACCGCATCTTCGGCGCTGGGTCGTCGACCCGATCGACGGCACAAAGTCGCTGGTGCGAGGCGTCCCACTGTTTGGCAGCCTCATCGGCTTGCAGGTCGATGGCGTCAACGCGCTGGGCGTCGCGAGCTTTCCCGCGATCGGCTCCGGCGGATCGATGGGCCAGACATACATCGGCGGGGCCAGCGTCACCGACGGCTGCTTGCTGCTGCGCGGCGAGCTGCCGCCGAATCTGGACTCGGCTTCGTTCAGCAAACTGATGCAGCGAGCGGAGCGCTGCCGCGTGAGCAAAAGGGTTGTTCTGGCGGGCGCGACGGTGTGCGTGACGGACCCGCGAGCCATGCTGGTGAACAATCGCGGCTGGCTCGAACACCTGAGCCTCGCGCTGGGGCCGACGGGCGTGCTGCGTTCATGGGGCGATTGCTACGGGCACGCGATGGTCGTCAGCGGGCGCGCCGACGTCATGATCGATTCGCCGATGAAAATCTGGGACGTCGCGGCGATCGAGCCACTGATCCGCTCAGCCGGCGGAGTGATCGCCGACTGGAATGGCGATGCGCCGGGGGATGGATCGCGCGGCGTGATCTCGGCCGCGAGTGGGGAGTTGTTGGCGCGAGTGATTGAGAGCGGTCACGAAGAAAAGCAGCGAAACAGCAACGAGGAAAAGCAGCAAAGCAGCAACGCAGCAAAGCAGAAATTGGGAGGCGGATGAATGCGTGGTCTGCGGGCACTCTGCCGCGACGTGATCATCTGGTCCACTCTGCCACTCTGCCACTCTGCCACTCTGCCACTCTGCCACTTCGCCACTTCGCCACTTCTTCCCTACCATCCGCCCTTATGGCACAAAGCAGCGCGCGATGGGTACGAGTGGTGGACGCGATCGACGCCCAGAAGACGCCGGTGGGCACGCCGGTGACGATCAAGGGCTGGGTGCGGACGCGCCGCGACAGCAAGGCCGAGGGCGGGCTCAGCTTTGTCGCTGTGAATGACGGCTCGTGCTTTGACTCGGTCCAGCTAGTGGTCAAGGGCGATCTCTCCAACTTCGTAACCGAGGTCGGCAAGCTCTCCAGCGGCTGCGCCATCGAGGCCCGCGGGGTCATCGTTCAGAATCCCAAGGGTGGGAATGAGGTCGCAGTTGAGGCCGCGAGCGCTGGCGAGGTGCGCGTCATTGGTTGGGTTGAGAACCCGGACACGTATCCGATTCAGCCTAAGCCTCACTCGTTCGAGTATCTGCGTGAGCAGGCGCACCTTCGCGTGCGAACGAACACGTTTGGGGCCGTGGCGCGGGTGCGGCATTGTTTGGCGATGGCGATCCACCGCTTCTTCCATGAACGCGGGTTCTATTACGTACACACGCCGATCATCACTGCCAACGACTGCGAGGGCGCGGGGCAAATGTTCAAGGTGAGCACGCTGGATGCGCTAAATCTCCCGAAGATCGGCGGGGGGCAGCGAAGTGGCAAAGTGGCAGAGGGGCAGATTGGCAAGGTGGGGGGCGGGGCCGCGAGCGACGCAAGCGCGAGCGATCACGCTGCGCCGTCTGAGATTGACTACTCGCAAGACTTCTTTGGCAAGCAGAGTCACCTCACCGTGAGCGGGCAGTTGAATGTCGAGACGTACTGCATGGCGCTGAGCCGCGTGTACACGTTCGGGCCGACATTTCGTGCCGAGAACAGCAACACGAGTCGCCATCTGGCGGAGTTCTGGATGATCGAGCCGGAGATCGCGTTTGCGGATCTGGCCGATGACGCGACGCTCGCGGAAGAGATGCTGAAGTATTTGTTTACGACGGTGCTGAGCGAGCGGGCGGACGACATGAAGTTCTTCAGCGAGCGCATCGAGAAGACCGCCAGCGAGCGACTGAAGCACATTATCGAGAAGCCGTTCTTGCGGCTGACCTATACCGAGGGCGTGAAGATCCTCGAAGAGGTCATCGCCAAGGGCCAGAAAAAATTCGAGTTCCCGGTGAAGTGGGGGGTCGATCTTCAGAGCGAGCACGAGCGATTCCTGACCGAAGAGCACTTCAAGCAGCCGGTCATCCTCACCAACTACCCCAAGCAGATCAAGGCGTTCTACATGCGCCTTGACGATAGCTGCGAGCCCGACCGCCAGACCGTCAGCGCGATGGACATCCTCGTGCCGGGCATCGGCGAGATCATCGGCGGCAGCCAACGCGAGGAACGCCTTGACAAGCTCGACATGCGCCTCGACGAGATGAAGCTGAACAAGGCGGACTATTGGTGGTACCGCGACCTCCGCCGCTACGGCACCACGCCGCACGCCGGCTTCGGGCTCGGCTTTGAGCGCCTGATCCAGTTTGTCACCGGCATGCAGAATATCCGCGACGTGATCCCGTTCCCACGTGCGCCGAAGCAGGCGGAGTTTTGACCACGATCTTGGCTGGAGCGATGTCCGATCACCAATCCGTTCACCACCCCGCCACCACCAGCACCGCCTGAATCCCCAGCATGATCAGCACCGTCATGGCGGTGTTTCGCGCCGCCACGGTGTGCTCGACCTTGGTCGGGAAGCGCACGTGCAGGAGCTTCTCAATCACGCGCCAGCACACGCCCATCGTGACGACGCACAGCATGAACACGAAGAACACGGCCCCGAACGTGTCCGGCACCGCCGCGCGGCTCAGGGCCCAGCTTGCCACGCACACGATAAGAACGCCCAGCCACCACATGGGCGCAGCGTAACCAAGTCGCCAGAGAGTGGCAAAGTGATAAAGTGGCAAAGTGGCGAATCAAAGGACCCGCCAGCGGTCTACATCCGCTCAAGCGTCTGGATGCCGAGCACTCCGAGCGCGTCCTTGAGCACCTGGCGCGTGAGTTCGCAGAGCCGCAGGCGCGAGCGGCGGGTTGCCTCGTCGTCCGCCGCGATAACCGGGCACGCGTCGAAGAACTGGCTGAACGCGCTGGCCAGCTCATAGGCGTACGCGCACACGCGGCTCGGCTCCAGCGTCCGCGCCGCCTCATTCACGACGCTCGGGTATCGCAGGATTGCCAGCGCCAGTGATTTCTCAGCGGGCTCGACGACGCGGAGCGCGAAGCCACGCGTGCCGCGTTCAAGTGTCGCGGGGTCTAGAAGACCGCGCTCGCCAGCCTTGCGGATGATCGAGCACATGCGGACGTACGCGTACAGGAGATAGGGCCCGGTGTTGCCCTTGAAGCTCATCATGCGCTGCGAGCTGAAGACATAGTCCTTGATGCGCTCGGTCGAAAGGTCGGCGTAGCGAAGCGCCGCGATGCTGACAACCCGCGCAATCGCTGGGCGCTCGCTCGGCGCAATGTCCGGGCTCTCGGCGTTGAGCACCTCCATCGCGCTCGCCTCGGCCTGATGGATGAGATCGCTCAGCTTCACACTCTCGCCGGTGCGCGTTTTGAACGGCCGCCCGTCCTCGCCCAATATCGTGCCGAACGCCGCGTGCTCGAACGATGACTCGGTGCCATCTGAAAGCGTCGCATATCCCGCGAGCCGGGCGCCCGCGAAGACCTGCTTGAAGTGCAGCCCCTGGCGCGCGTCCACGCAGTAGACCACGCGCGATGCGCCGAACCGCCCGACGCGACGCCGGATCGCGGCCAGATCTGTCGTCGCGTACAGAAACGCGCCGTCGCTCTTGCGCACAATCAGCGGCTCATTGATCCCCGCGTTCTCAACGCGAATGACCAGAGCCCCCTCGCTCACCTCCGTCACACCTCTGGCGATCAGATCATCGACCAGCGGGCCAAGCTCATCGGCATAACTGCTCTCGCCCGCAGAGTGCTCGCCGGTGACATTCGAGTTCAGGCGGGCCGCGATCGCCAGGCACGCGCTCATCGTGACATCGCTGATCCGCTGCCACACCGCCATGACGCTCGGCTCGCGCGCCTGCAGCTTTCGCAACACGCCCTTGGCTTCCTCGTACTTTGTCGTGGCGCCGCAAACCTGCTCATCGAGCTCCGCGGCGATCTTCGGGCCCATCCGCCAGCGCGTCGCAACCGCCAGGCCCTTCTCGTCCGCGTCGCACTCGCGCTGCGCCGCCTTGTACGCCTTGTCGAGCTCTTCGAGCGTTAGCGTCGCAAGGTTGATCTTGCCGGCGATCTGCATCTCGATCAGACGCGCGGTCACCATCGCGATGGGCAGGCCCCAATCGCCGACGTGATTCTGCCGAATCACGCGGCAGCCCGTGCGCTCAAGCAGGCGCGCCAGCGTGTCGCCGATGACCGTCGAACGCAAGTGCCCGACGTGCATCTGTTTGGCGAGATTCACGCCGCAGAGATCGACGACGACCGTCGGCCCAGTGCCCGCGCCCGGGAGCCCGAGGCCGGCGGCGACCAGTGATTCGAGCATCGCAGGCAGCGCGTCAGAGCGAAGCGTGATGTTGATGAACCCCGGGCCCGCGATCGCGCCGGGCGCCAGCGGCGCCGCCAGTCGCAAAAACTCCTCATCGGCGTTGAGGTGCGCCACCAGCACCCCCGCGATCTCGCGCGGCTGAACTCCCGCCGCCTTGGCCAGCGGCATCGCGGCGTTGCATTGAAAGTCGCCGAGCTTCAGATTTCGCGCGACGGTCACCATCGCGTCGGCCCCGGCGTGAGCCGGAAAAGCCGCGTCAATCGCGCGCCGAACTCGGTCCGTCAGGATGGCCAGCGGGTCAGGCGACATGGGGGCAAGTCTATCGGCGTGCCCCCCGCCCCGCACGCGGTACGATGAGGCGGAGGTTCACGCAATGGCCATCGCGACGTATTCCCGCCTCGCCAACCAGTCGGATCAGTTCGACGCCACCGAGTGGCTCCTGACGGCGGGCAACGGTTCCTTTGCGATGGGCACCATCTCCGGCGTCGTCGCGCGCCGCTATCACGGCTTGCTCATCGCCTCCACGCGCCCGCCGGTCAACCGCGTGATGACGCTCAACACGCTCGCGGAAACCATCGTCGTCAACGAGCAGAACCGAACTCGAAAGGTCGAGCTCTGGCGCGCCCGATTTCGCCCCGGCGATGTCCACCCGCGCGACGCGGCGACCATCGAGCTCTTTGAAAAAGACGCCACCTGTCGCTGGGTCTTTGACTTGGGCAACGGCGTGCGCGTGCGCAAGCACGTCGCCCTGGCCCACGACGCCAACATGGTCGTCGTCAACTACCGGCTCGAAGCGCCGGCGGGTGTCTGCGCCAGCATCGAGCTGCGACCCCTGGTCACCATGCGTGATTTCCATTCCCTCTCGCTCAAGGAAACGGCGCTCGAGCAGCTCCGCATCGATGATCGCCAGGGCGTTGTCAGCGTGCAGGGCGCGCTGGCGACGCTCTTCATGCGCGCCAAAGGCTGCACCGTCCGGCGCGAGGAGCAGTGGTGGTTCAACTTCCAGCTCAACCACGAGCGCGATCGCGGCTACGACTTCCTTGAAGACGCGCTCTGCCCTTGCGTCTTTCAGGGTGACCTGGGCAGCGGCGACGGCTTGACGTTCTGGGCCTCGACCGACGCTGCCCAGCTCGCCAGCCCGCCCGACCCCGAAGCCATGCGCCGCGAGGCGCTAGCACGCCTTGATTCGATCGTCGCCCGCACGCGCGAGAGCATTCCCGCAGGCACCGCTCCGTTCCTCACCAAGGCGGTCGACGCCCTCGCAGTGGCGGGCGATGACTTCGTGGTGCGGCGCGTCGTGACGCGCGGCCCGCCCGGGGCCGCGCCCGTCACGCGCGCCACGATCATCGCCGGCTACCCGTGGTTCGCCGATTGGGGACGCGACTCGATGATCTCCGTCCCGGGTCTGCTCCTGCTCACCGGGCGATTCGAAGAGGCCCGCGAGGTGCTCCGAACCTTCGCCGGCGCGCGGCGCAACGGGCTGGTGCCAAATCTCTTTGACGACTATTCCGGCGATGCGCACTACAACACCGCCGACGCTTCGCTGTGGTTCATCCACGCCGCGTGCGAGTATCTGCGCTGCTCCGGCGATCGCGCAACGTTCTTCGGCGAGCTGCTCCCCGCTGCCCGCGACATCGTCGAGCACGCCCTGCGCGGCACAGACTACGGCATCCGCGTCGATCCACTCGACGGCCTGCTCTGCGCCGGCAGCGAGCAGACCCAGCTCACCTGGATGGACGCCAAACGCGACGGCGTTGTGTTCACGCCCCGCCATGGCAAGGCAATCGAGATCAACGCCCTCTGGTACCACGCCCTGCGCTCGCTCGTACACGCGTGCGCCGGCCCCGTCGCGCCCGCATCCAGCTCGATGCCGATCCCGGGCGTCAGCACCGTCGCCAGCCTGGCCCGCAGCGTCACCGGCGCGATCATCGGCGTCGTCCGCCCCAGCGCGTCAATGGTTGCCAGCGCGCCCGCAACACCCTCCGCAGAAGACTCGGTGTTCGTCGCGACGCTCGCGAGCATGGCCGATCGCGCCGGCGAAGCGATTCGCACACAGTTCTGGAATGAAGACGCCGAGTGTTTGTACGACGTCCTCTCGCCCACGCACGACGGTTGGCGTCCGCACCCCGAGATCCGCCCGAACCAGCTCTTCGCGGTCAGTCTGCGGCACAGCGCGCTAACGCGCACGCAGCAGGTCAGCGTCGTGAACCTCTGCCAGCGTGAGCTGCTCACCCGTCACGGCGTCCGCACGCTCTGGCGCACCGACGGGCGCTATCGCGGACGCTTCCGCGGACGCATGTTTGATCGCGACGCCGCGTATCACAACGGCACCGCCTGGCCCTGGCTCATCGGCCCGATGGTCGAGGCGATCCTGCGTGCCGGCGAGTTCTCGCCCGGCGCTTGCGAAGACGCCGAGCGCGCTCTGCGCCCGCTGCTGGACAGCCTCGACGCGCAATGCCTGGGCCAGATCGCGGAGGTCTTCGATGGCGACGATGAACCGCCGATGGTCCAGACCCCGGGCGGCTGCCCGGCGCAGGCATGGAGCATCGCCGAGGCGCTCCGGGCAGCGATCATGATCGCGCAGGCACGCAAGGGCAAAGTGGTGTGCTGAAGCAGAGTGCCGCGAGGCGGATTGCTCGCGGCGGTGCGGAGCGATGAGCGAAGAGCGATGAGTGCTGAGCAGATGAGCAGCTGAGCACCGAAGCGAGATCGCTTCCGTTTGTGCAGCGTGTGTTCAAGTTCGATCCAGTTCCAACGCACCTCATGTTGGCCCGGGTCATCGGCGCGCCGGAAATCTCTCCGCTTTCCCTTCTCACCCTCCGCGACCAGGGCCCTGTCATCCGCTGCAACTCAGCAGACCCAAGAAGCGCGAGCGCACACGCTAGTGTGCGCTCGCGAGCGTGTCACGCAATCTAGAAAATGAACCGCCAACCAAGTCCCAGTGCCAACTGCTGCCGCCCGCGGCTGTTCAGGTGCGAGTACACCGGGATCTGCGCCATGACCTCAAAGCCCCAGCGCCGCCCCTCATACATGAGCCCCGGGCTGAAGCGCGCCTCGAAGTCGCCGTTGAGCTCGTAGATCTGGTTGATCTCCGCCGTGATGTACCACGCCGATTGCGACTCGGGCGTGAACTCCACCGGCGAAATGCGCAGCACATACGCAAGGTTGAGGTTCAGCGCATCGGCCTCGCCCTTGCCGCCAAAGTTCGGTGCGCCCGAGTCGCTGCCGGTGTTGAACGTGTAGTGCGCCTCGGCGTTGAAGCCATGCCGCCCGAGCACCTGCGTGAACACGATGCCCGCGTGCGGGTCGCTGCTGAATCGCCCAGCGAGACGGAAGCGGTTGCCCGCCAGGAGCGCGATGCGCGTGGTGTCGATGCCGCCGGAATCGTCCTGATAAATGCGATACTTGAACGTCAGGTCCAGCACGTCCAGCTGCGCGGAGGTCTCGCTTGCGTCGACGTTGACGGGCTTGACCTTCGTGACCTCGAACGGCGCATCAAGCGTGAGCGACAGGTCCTTGATGAGCCCATACTGGATCGTGTTCTTGATCTCAAACTTCTCGGCGCGCTCGAAACCCTCGCTCTCAGACGCGCCGAGCCGGAAGTAATGAAACTGCTGCCGCACGACGGAGACGCCGGGCGAGGGCATGGTCGCCGCGGCGGTGTACATCGCCTCCTGAGCAAGCGCAGCGGGGCAAAGCGCCAGCCCGCCCAGGCCAAAGAGCGCCCCCGCGCGTACGCGCGCCGTGAGCGCCCTGATCGAGCGAAAGCATCGTGTTGAAGGCCGCGAGCGCGTCGCGCGCGCAGCACCAGCATTGTCATGATTCATGGCATCTCCCATCGATGTCAAAGGTGTTGAAGGTGAGTCGCGATGACGGGCTTACTTGACCGACTCGATCTTCACAAGCGTCAGGCCAGCGTCGTCGATCGCCTTGGCCAGGCGATCCGGCGTCGGGCGGGGTGACTCGGTAAACGTCGCCGACACCTTGCCACTGGACAGGTCCACGCGAATGTCCTGCGCGCCCTTGATGCGCTCAAGCTGCAGGTCCACGTTGGTGACGCACTGCGGGCAGCCCATGCCGTTGATCCACAGCACGACCTTCGGCGTCTCCAGCGGTGTCGCGCCCTTGGTGCTGGCGACGTCTGCGCCGCTCACGCGATGCTCGATGCCCTCTTTCATGGGCTGCTTGGTGGCGCGCTCGCCTTGCGCCGCACACGAAGCAAGCAAGACGCACGAGCCGATGGCAGTGAACGCGAGCGAACGACCGAACGTTGCGAAGGCAGCTTTGAAACTCTGAGTACGCATGTGCAGATCTCCCCCGGCGGCAGGATGATTCGGATCACACGTGGAAACCCGCCGGGGAGTCTGCCACGCGATCGTGTGAAAACAGATTGGAACTCAATCAACGAATCAGCGGAAGCCACGAGCACGCAACCCGCACGCTCAGGCCAGCAGCACCGGCAACCGCGCCAGCAGCCCTGTGCTCAGGGCCAAGCGCCGATTCCCCGGTAACTTGCGCCGATGTGCTACACCACCCAAACGCACAGGCGCGCCCGCCCGTCGCGGGTGTGTCGGCTGATCGCGTCATCATCTGGCTTGATTCTCGCGCTCGTCACGCCGCAGGCGATCGCGTGCAACCGCGCCGCCGCCAGCGTCCGGGCCAGCCCGGGCCGGTACAGATCGCGATCGCGGTCATCATTCTTTGATACCCAGACCAGTTTCCCCGCCGCGCGGTTCAGCGACGCCGGCCACATCGGCGAACCCACGCCGCCGCCGGTTGTTGGGCACCCCGTACACGGGCACCCACGGCTCGATGTCGCTCGCTCACCCACGCCGCGCAGCAGCCCCGTCGTGGTCCAGTCAACTTCCGACCCGCCCGAGACTTCGGCCTCCTCGTCGCAGCAATCGCACAGCTCGCCGCACGCGGTCCCTTCACCATTGCCGCAGCAGCACGAGGACTCGGCCCGGTCAAGGTGGCGCGCCGAAGCCGTCGGCACCGTCCACACGCCGCCCACGCCCAGAAGACCCCCCGGCGCCCCCAGCGCCGTCAGCATCATCAGCAAGATCGCCCACGCGCGTCTCAAGCACAACTATAGAGCGCCCAGCACCACCCAAGCCCAGCCATCTCTGCCCGGGCTCATGCGACGACTCTCCTACCCTCTTGCCAATGCGCCACGGCCTCTTTGGCTACATCCGGGCCGCCTTTAACGCCCGCCCCCCGGGCATGCCCGTTCCGCCCAACTGGATCGGCGTCGCCGCCATCGGCCTCCTAGGCATCATCAACCCCGCGTTCTGGCTCATCGGCGCAGGCGTCGAGCTTGCCTACCTCCTCCTGCTTGGCACCAACTCGCGCTTCCAACGCCTGGTTGATGCCAACGCAAACGCCGCCAGCACGCAGTCCGCCAGCGAGCGACTTGAGCAAGCGCTCAAGCGACTCCCCTCGGCAGACGCTCAGAGTTTCTTCGCCCTCCAGCGTCGCTGCCAGGCGGCATTGGCCGACACACCCGTCGAGCAACAGGAAATCATCGCGGCTCAGGCCCAGGCGTTCGGGCGCCTCGCGTGGCTCTACGTTCAACTGCTGACCGCCCGCGCCGCGATTCGCCGCGTGGTGAATCTTCAGGAAACCGGCGAATCGCACGCTCGCCCGGTCATGAATCCGATTCAGCCAGCCCAGAGCATGCTCGCCGTCCAGCGCGATGACATTCAGCGCCGCCTGAACCAGCCGGGCATCAGCAATGATCTGCGCCGCAGTCTGCTGGCACAGGACGAGATCCTCGCGCAACGGTTCGCGATGCACGCCGAGGCCACACAAAAGATCGGCTACATTGACGCCGAGCTCTCTCGCGTCGAGCAGCAGGTCGCGCTGGTGCGCGAGCAGGCCCTGCTCACCGCCCAGCCCGACGGCCTGGCCGGTAGCATCGACTCAGTCACCCAGCACCTCTCGCAGACCACCGGCTGGCTCCGCGAGCAGCAACGCGTCTACGCCGAACTGGGCGATGTCCTGGCCGACACCAACGATGGTATCGTGTTCGTGCGCCAACCCTAAGCCCTAAGCCCAGAGCCCGCGAACAACCACACCGACCGTTCCACACGCACGTCAACCGGGGGAATCTCAACATGTCAAACTCGCAGCCCGCATCCGCCGGCCTCACGGCCCTTGGCAAACTCATCTCCTTTGTCCTCATCGTCGGCCTGATCGGGCTTGGCGCCTGGATCATCTTCCCGTCACTCATGCAATCGCCATCCACGCCCGCGCCGCAGACCGGCCCCGCTGGCCCCGCGACCGCGAACAGATCATCGCCCGGCGCCGCGCCCGCGCTCGGCGCGCCCAAAGACGCCGGGCCCCCGCTAGACCTCGTTCCCGCCCAATCCAGCGCCCCCGCCCTGCCCCCCGCAGTTCCCTACGTCGTCCGCGACAACACCCTGGACATCGAGCTCTCGGAATACGCAGGCTACGCCGGGATCATCGCCGCGAACAACGGCCTCGAACCCACCGAAAACTCATACTTCTTCCGCAAGCACGCCATCAAGCTCCGCATCAAGATCAGCGAGGAGGAATCCTGGGCCGCGTTGAACGAGGGCAAGATGGCCGCCAGCGCCACCACCGCCGACGTGCTGGCGGTCTACGGCTCGGCGTTCAGCGTCGTCGTGCCCGTGCAGATCGGCTTCAGCCGCGGCGCCGACGGGGTCGTGGTCGCGCGCGAGATCAAACGCATCAACGGCCTCAAGGGTCGGGCCCTCGTCGCGGCCCAGTTCACCGAGGCCGAGTTCTTCCTCCGCTGGCTCGCCCAAGAGGCCGGCATACCTGTCAAAGTAATTGACGACCTGGACGCCCCGCTTGACCCCGCCGCCATCTCGCTGGTCTTCGCCAAGGACGCCTTCACCGCCGGCGATGTCTTCGCCACCGAGTTGCAGCGCCCCGCGCCGCGCCTGGCCGGCTGCGTCACGTGGGAGCCCAAGACCAGCGAAGTCCTCGCGGCCTCGGCAGGCAAGGCCAACCTCCTCATCTCCAACAAGAACATCCTCATCATCGCCGACGTCCTCATCCTCAACCGCGGCTTCGCAATCCAAAACCCCAAGCTCGTCGCCGCCCTCACCGAGGGCACACTCGAAGGCAACCGCCTCATCAACTCCGGTGACTCCGCCGCGCTCGCCGCGGCTGCCAAGGCCTTCAAGTGGGACCGCGCCCAGCTCACCAGCGAGCTGACCAAGGTCCACCTCAGCAACGGGCCGGAGAATGTCGCCTTCTTCTCCGGCGCGATCGACATGGCCGGCAGCTTCGGCAGCATCTACCAGAGCGCCGTCTTCGCCTATGGGCGCCAATACATCCCCAGCCCTGCGCCCGTCGAGCGCTTCCTGGCCCTCTCTCACCTTGAGTCGCTGGACAAATCCGGCGCGTTCGCCGGCCAGGCGATCACCATCGCACCCATCCGCGCCGCCGCAGGCTCGATCGTCGAGACCGACCCGGTGCTGAGCAAGGACATCCGCTTCCTGTTCCAGCCCAACTCGGCAAACCTCGAAGCCGACCGCACCGAGAACGTCCAAAACCTCGAAGCCATCATCAAACTCATGCGCGTCTCGCCCGGCTCCACCATCCTCCTGCGCGGGCACGTCGATGACACGCTGCTGCCCGAGTTCCAGACCAAGGGCGGCGACGCCTTCGTGCGCCAAATGGCCCTGAAGGCCGTGGAACTTAGCAGGAACCGCGCCGCCGAGATCCGCCGCCTGCTCATCGAGAAACTCAAGGCCGACCCCAAACGCATCGAAATGGTCGGCCGCGGCTGGGAAGAACCCGTCGGCACCACGTCCGACGAGAAACGCCGCGTGGAGGTGCAGTGGTTTACCGTGGAGTGAGGGGGAAGTGGCGGAGTGGCGGAGTGGCAGAGTGGGCCCGTGCCACTGAACGGCCCTGCGTTCAGTGCTCCTAGCCAACTGAACTCAAAGGCACACAGATCCGCAAAACCAGATCACCGGCACGAAAACCTTATCGCTCAGCACTCAACGTTCATCGCTCATTCCTCATCCCTCATCCCTCAGCACTTCCCCGACCCCCGCCCCCTCACTCCCGGCTCAGCAAGTCCGCCAAGATCCGCGTCCCCCAGCCCGTCGGGCCCTTGACGAACATGCCGCTGTCGTTCTCGACCGCGTGTACGCCCGCGATATCCAGGTGGCACCATGAGACGCCGTCCTTGACGAAGTAACTCAAAAACGCGGCCCCCTGCCCCGCATGCGCCTTGCGGTTGGGGTTCGAGTTCAAAATGTCCGCCACCGGGCTCTTCATCATCTCCCGATACTCACTATGCAGGGGCAGACGCCACACGCGCTCGCCGCTGGTCTCTGCCGCGGCTTCCACCTTGGCCCGCAGCGCATCATCATCGCAGAACATCCCGCAAAACGTCGAGCCCAAGGCGGTCACGACGCCGCCGGTCAAGGTCGAGAGCTCGATGATGAAGTGCGGGTCGTCCTTGTCACACGCGTAACAGAACGCGTCGGCTAGCACCAGCCGCCCCTCGGCGTCCGTATTGGTGATCTCCACCGTCACGCCGTTGCGATACGTCAAAATGTCGTCCGGGCGATACGCCTCGTCGCTGATGCTGTTCTCTGCGGCGCACAGATACGCCACCACCGGGCGGCTGGGCTTGATGATCGTCGCGATCGCGTGCATCGCGCCGATCACGGCGCACCCGCCGTCCTTGTCGCGCTTCATCCCCACCATGCCGTTGTTGATCTTCAGCGAGAGCCCGCCGGTGTCGTACGTCACGGTCTTGCCGATCAGCACGATCGGCTTGCTCTTGTTCTTCTTCACATTCTCCGGCGTGTACGCCAGCCGGATCAAACACGGCTTGTTCTCGCTGGCCTTGCCAACATTGATGTGCCCCGTCAGCTTCTCCTTCTCCAGGTCCTTGCCCTCGAATATCGAATACTCCAGGCCCACGTCCTTCGCAAGTTTCTTGGCCTTGTCCGCCATGAAGCGCGGCGTCGCAATGTTCGGCGGCGTCTCGCTCAGCGTCCGCGCCAGGTTCACCCCTGCCGCGAGATCCAGGCCGTGCTGCAGGCCCTTGAGAAACGGCTTGCGATCGGCGCTCAGCTCCAGCGCCGGTCGCGCCTTCACCTCCGTACCCTTGCCCTTGAACTGCTGGTTGTCCCACGCCAGCAGGCCGAACGCCTCGCCCATGCAGCGGCCCGCGTGCGCGATGTCAAGCTCCGCCTCCGCCGCGACGCCAGCCAGGTTGAGTTGAATCCGTGTGTCCTTCGTTGTGCTCAGCCGACGCGCCAGCGTCGCCCCGACCGAGCGGAAATCTGACACCTTGAACTTCTCGCGCTTGCCCAGGCCGACGATGATCACGCGCCCCGGGTTGCCGTTGCCCGAGGGCGGAAACGCCTCGGCGATCTTGCCGCTCTCGCCCGAGCCCTCGGCCCGCTTCGCCGCGCTTCTGATCGCCTCGAGCAACGCCGGGTCCGCCTTCTTCATCGCCTTGAGCTGCGGCTCCAGATCGCCATCCTGAAACCGCCCAAGGACCAGGACGTGCGGGCGGTCAAACTCAGCGATGGCGACAGATTCGAACATTCAAGGTTCCTTCCTAAGAGGTCGGTCAAGCGTGCCGAGCAGGTCGCTCGCTCATCGCAGCAAAGCGAGGGCGAGCGAAGCAAAGTCAAAACCTTCTCGCGCCACGCATTGCCGCGAGAGTGGCGAGTCTAGCGTCCGCATGCCCGCGCCCGCTTCAGGCCGGGTGCCACATCGGCCGCCAGCCCGCGCCGGGCCATCGGCGAGTTTAATCTACATCCCAAAGAGTGGCTGCTGCATCGATCTCCGCGCCCGGCGGTACGCTGATGTCATGAAGACGCCGCGATCGCGTGTTTACCGAATGCGCCTCCTCCTGCCGCTGACGATGCTTGCAGGCCTGGCACCCTCGCCGTGGGTTTTCGCAAGCGACCCCGC
>JBBQMD010000050.1:0-20268 GCA_038328575.1 Phycisphaerales bacterium
TTCACCTTCGGCGCCGCGCCCGCTGGCATCTCCTACAGCACCAGCACCCCGAGCATCCGCGAGATCGCGTTTGGCTCCAACGGTGACCTCTACCTCCAGCAGATTAACGGCACCGTCGATCGCGTCGCCTTCAACGCCGACCTCGCCACCATGTTCGTCGCCAACAACGGCGTGAACTACCGTGGCTTCAGCGGCAGCGCCTTCGTCGGTATGGACGTCGCGGCCGGCCTCGCTGGCGGCGTGGTCTTCCCCGCCCGTTGCAACGGCGCCGACATCGCCTACGACAACGGCGACTTCCTCCCTCGCGCCGAGATCGTTGACGGCACCAATGGCACGCCGGCCATCCCGGGTGCCTTCGGCGGCACCAACAACGGCGTGACCGAAGCCGACTACAACGTCTTCTTCGCCAACTTCTTCGACGCCAACTCGGTCGCTGACATCGCCAACGACGACGGCACCAGCCGCGTCCCCACCCCCGCCCCGGGCCTCGTCGTCAACAACGGCGTCACCGAAGGCGACTACAACTACTTCTTCGGCGTCTTCTTCAACGGTTGCTCGCTCTAAGACAGAGCGATGAGCGCGGAGTGCTGAGAAGCCCGGCAATCGAGATTCGGCAATCGGCAATCGTGAATGCAGAAATCCAAGGCCCCGGCTCATGTGAGCCGGGGCCTTTTCGTTGGTGGTGGGGCGCGAGTGTGCGGCGTGCGGGAGTGGGGACGCGGGGGGCAGGGTGTTGGGGCGATACGCTTGGGTTATGGCGCGTCGCGTACTCATGCTTGTGAATCGGTCCAAGACGGAAATCTGCGCTCAGCTCGGGCGCGTGCGCTCAATTGTCACCAGCGCCGGCGGCGAGGTGGTTGGCGAGCGAGACGCGTTCCCAGATGGGCCGGTTTCGCTCGCTGAAACCAACGGCGCGCAGGTCGTGATGATCCTGGGAGGAGATGGCACGATCCTTGCGCAAGCGCGCCGCTTCGCCCATCTGCGGCTGCCGCTGCTGGGGCTGAACTTCGGCAAGCTGGGGATGCTCGCGCAGTTTGATATCAACACGCTTGAAGCCCACGCGCCAGCAATCTTTGGCTTCGGCGAGCCGGCGCTGCTGACGCGCCGCATGATCGACGTGCGCGTTCGGCGCGCCGGGCGGCCAGCGGGCACTGAGCCGGAGTCGGCGGGCGCGGCGTTGAATGACGCAGTGATCACCGCGGGCGAGCCGTTTCGGATGATCGAGACGATTCTGTCGATCGACGGGCAGAGCGGCCCGACCGCCATGGGCGACGGCGTCGTGGTCAGCACGCCGAGCGGATCGACGGCGTACAACGCCAGCGCCGGCGGGCCGATCCTCGCGCCCGATGTTGACGCGCTGGTCATCACGCCGATCGCCGCCCAATCGCTGAGCTTCCGGCCCGTGGTCGTTCGCGCCAGCTCGACTGTCAAACTCACCATGACCCGGGTGAACGTCACGACCGACGGCAGCGCCGGGACATCGCTCGTGCTTGATGGTCAGGTCGCGTGTCGGCTGGGCACGGGCGATGAGGTCATCATCGCGGCACATCCGGAGCCGGTGCTCTTCGTGCGCAACCCAGGCGAGAACTATTGGGAGACGCTGATCCAGAAGATGCACTGGGCGGCGCGCCCGCGGTTTCGGGGTGAGTGAGATCGAAAGATGATGCTCTCGCTTTGAGACGAGGCGTCGCGATGAACGTCGCGGGCTTTATTCCCAGCGGGTGACGTGCCAGTTCTTCTTGCCGCGCCGCAGCGTGATGATCTCGTTGTGGAGCAGGTGATCGAGCGTGAGTCGATCGGCGAACGCGGCCTTTACGCCGTTGATGCTGACGGATCCGTCGGTGAGGAACTGGCGGGCTTCGGTCTTGGATTTGGCGAGCGAGCTCTGCGCGAGCAGGTCGATGAGCGAGAGCCCTTCGCCAGTGAGCTGCGACTTGTCGTGATTCGTAGAAGGCGCGCTGGAGAGGACTTCGAGCAGTGTCGCCAGCGGGAGCTGGCCGACATCGCCGGAGAAGAGCGCGCCGGCGGCGGCCTCGGCGTGTTGGCGGGCGGCGGTGCCGTGGAGAATGTCGGTGGCGTGCTGGGCGAGGGCGCGCTGGGCTTCGCGTGCGCCGGGGTTCGCGCCGTGCCGCGCCATGATGGCAGTGATCTCGGGCACGGGGATGAAGGTGAAAACCTTGAGGAACCGCTCGACGTCCGCGTCCGCGGCGTTCAGCCAGAACTGCGAGTAGGCGTAGGGCGAGGTGCGGTGCGCCGCGAGCCAGACGGCGCCGGACTCGGACTTGCCGAACTTCCCGCCGTCGGCTTTGGTGATGAGGGGCCAGGTGAGGCCGAAGGCGGCATCTTCAAACGGGATCAACGCCGCGTTCGGCGTGTTTGGGGGAAGACCTTCTGCGAGGTTGACACGCTCAACTGCTTCAGCGACTGATTGCATTCTGAAACGTCGGATCAGATCCGCACCGCTGACGATGTTGCCCCACTGATCGCTGCCGCCCATCTGGAGCGTAACGCCCTCGGATTTGTGCAGGTGGGCGTAGTCGTACGCCTGAAGGATCATGTAGCTGAACTCGGTGTAGCTGATGCCCTGCTCGCGGTTGTGGAGGCGGTCTTTGACGCTGTCGCGCGCGATCATCTGGTTGACGCTGAAGTACTTGCCGATGTCGCGCAGGGCTTCGAGATAGCCGAGCTTGCCGAGCCAGTCGATGTTGTTGACCGTTGTCAGCGGGTAGGCTTTGACCTTGGCGTGCTCGGCCTCGCGAGCCGAAGAGTCCCAGACGTTGGCCAGGGACTCTTCGATCGAGTAGACGTTGGCGCGCACGCTGTCCTCGTCCAGCAGGATGCGCTCGGCGGATTTGCCGCTGGGGTCGCCGATGAGCCCGGTGCCGCCGCCCATGAGGGCGACGGGGTGATGGCCAGCGATCTGAAAGCGGGCCAGGGCCATGACGCCGACGAGGTTGCCGATGGTGAGCGAGTCGGCGGTTGGGTCAAATCCGACATAGGCCTTGCGCGTTCCGGTGGCCAGGTGCTGGCGCAACTCTTCGCGGTCGGTGCAGTCTTGAACGAGCCCGCGCTGGAGCATGTCTTCAAGGAAATCGGGCGTGGTCGTGTCGGTGGTCATGGCCTTGAGGATATGTGACGGCGCGCCTGCGAGTTGGCAGCGTTCGCTCCGGTCGTTAGTCTGGGCGTGTGGTAAGCCTTGCCCACCCTGGTGGCATGTTGACGCTGGCGATCGACGGCCTGGCGCCGAGCTGGCTGGCGACGCTGTCGCCGCCGATTTTGTTCTTCTTTTTGGGCGCGCTGGCCGCGGCGGTGCGGAGCAACCTGCGCGTGCCCCCGTCGGTCACGAAGCTGCTTTCGCTGTACTTGCTGTGGGCGATCGGGTTTCGCGGGGGTGTGCATTTGCTTGAGGGTGGATTGACGCAGCAGGCACTGATCGCGCTGGGGCTTGCGATGGGGCTGGCGCTGGTCGTGCCCGTCTACTCATTTTACATTCTGAGGATGAGGCTGGACCCGGCGAACGCTGCGGCGGTGTGCGCGACGTATGGGTCGGTCTCGGCGGTGACGTTTATGACCGCGGCGACGGTGCTGGAGCAGCGCCAGATTCCCTACGGCGGGCACATGGTGGCGGCGATGGCGTTGATGGAGTCGCCAGCGATTGTGATCGGGTTGCTGCTGCTGCGCCATGCGGAGCGAGGCGAGGCGCGACGTCGCGCGAGCGCGGGCGAGCCAGGCGCGGAGTTGGGGGCGGGCGCGGGTGAGCCCGCGGCAGATAACGCGGCGGGTGGGAGCAAGGCTGCGGCGCAGGATCCGAACGCGCCGATCAACTGGGGGACGCTGTTCCACGAGGCGTTTCTGAATGGGCCAGTGATCTTGCTGCTGGGCTCGCTGGCGATCGGGCTGTTGACGGGCGATCGCGGGTATCAGGCGTTTCGCCCGCTGTGTACGGACTTGTTTAACGGCGTGCTGGTGTTCTTCCTGCTGGATCTCGGGCTGGTCGCGGCCCGCAAGCTGCGCGCGATGAAGGGGCACAGCGCGTTCCTGATTGCGTTTGCGCTGATCTCGCCGCCGGTGAATGCGATGCTGGCGATTGCGCTGGCGCACCTTGGGGGCTTGAGCGAGGGGGACGCGGTGCTACTGGCGGTGCTGGGGTCATCGGCGAGTTACATCGCGGTGCCCGCCGCGATGCGGCTGATTATCCCGCAGGCAAACCCGGGGCTGTACATCCCGATGGCGCTGGGGATCACGTTCCCGTTCAACATCTCGGTGGGGATTCCGTTGTACATCTGGGTCGTACACGCGATCCGTTGAGTGGTGGTCAGGGTGCCATCACCGGCAGGCCAGCCGCTGCGTTGGCCGAGTTGGCTGGCTGAAGCGAGGTCAAGGCGCGATCGATGACTTCTTGAACGCTGATGCGATCCATCAGCGCGCGCCCCAGCGGCTCGTCCTTGTGATCCAGGCGATCGGAGGGCGTGACGTGTTGAATTACGCTGGATTCGCGTTGCCAAGGGCCGACGCGGGCGGTGTCGGTGGGGCCGTAGAGCGCGACGATCGGGCGATCAAAGCCGACGCCCATGTGCAGCGCGGCGGAGTCGTTGGCGATGACCAGGGCGCTGTGCTCGATGAGCGCCATCAGCTCGCCGACGGATGTCCGGCCCACGCCGTCGATCACGCGCGCGTCGCGCGAGCTTGCGTCAAAGATCGGTGCGCATTGCGAGCGCTCGCCCCCGCCCCCCGCCCCGACCACGACGACGCGGGCCACACTTCCGGAGTTCAGGAGCGCCGATGCGACCTCGCCGAAGCGCTCGATGCGCCAGCGCTTGCCGGGCCAGCGGCTGGTGGGTGCAAGCACGACGTACCGCTCCGCGTGCTCAAGCCCGAGCGTCTGCCGCACGCGTTCCCACGCGCCCCGTGGGGCGTACAGGCGCGTATCAAGCACCGGCGGCACGCCCAATGGCGCCAGCAGGGCGCACATGCGATCAACGCTGTGACGCTCGAGCGCGACGCGCGACGCGTGGGTGTAGAGGAGCCATGCACCTTCTGGCGCATTGGAGTAGCCGACGCGAACCGGTGCGCGCGTCGCCAGGCCGAAACAGGCGCTTCGAAGCAGGCCCTGCGCGTCGACGACGATGTCGTAGCGCCCGCGGGCCAGCGTGCTCAGCCAGCGGAGCGAATCGAGGGCCCCGGCGGGTGTGGCCCAGCGGCGCAGGCGACTGCGCGGCAGCGGCAACACGCCGTCAAGCATCGGGTGGGCGAGCACCCCGTCGACGAACGAGTCCTGCACCAGCCAGTCGATGCGGGCGGCGGGCAGAGCGGCTCGAAGGCTGGCGAGCACCGGCACACTGCGGCAGACATCACCCAGCGCACTGGGCCGGATGATCAGGATCCGACGGGCGCCGGCGAGCAGGGGGTTGAGTGATTGAGATGCCATCGCGAGGCGCGATCGTACGGCGTCGACTCTCGACCTCCAGAGGTCAGCCTTCAGCCACGAGCCTTCAGCCACGAGCCTCATGGGTACCCGGCATCAAAAACAAAGGCCCCGGGCTCGGGGCCCGGGGCTTTGCTACGAAGCTGTCAGGATGTCGGAGGCTTACTGACGCAGCAGGCTCAGAGCGGACTGCGGTGCGTTGTTGGCAAGCTGAAGCGAGTTCTGTGCGGCCTGGGAGAGGATCTGCGACCGGGTGAGGGCCGCGGTCTCGGCGGCGAAGTCGGCGTCACGGATGACCGATTCGGCGGCTGCGGAGTTCTCAAGGCTGATGTTGAGGTTGCGGATGGTGGCCCCGACGGTGTTTCGCTGGAAGGCACCGAGCCGTCCGCGGAGGCCGGAGATGAGGCGAACGGATTCGTCAACGACTTTCTGGGCACTGGTCAGGTCGCCATCGACGACGTTGTAGCGTTTGCCGCTGGCGAGGTCTGAGAGGAAGCCGATCTCGGAGTTGCCGAGCTTGCGGGAGGCGACGTTCTGGATGCCGAGCGCGACCTTGCCGGCGATGTCAACGCGGGAGGCGAGCTGGAAGTCGGCGCCGCCGCCGGTGATCTGGAAGGCGTTGACCGAGCCCAGCAGGCCAGCGCGAGCGCTGTCGTAGGTAATCTCAACGTCGAGGAAGTCGGTGGAGACGCGAGCGGTGCGACCCCGGGTGGTGGCCTGGACGCCATTGATGGTGGCGACGAGGTCTTGGCCGCTGCGGCGATAGCCGTTGGTGGCGTTGGATGCGTTGAAGGCGACCTGCGTAAGGGGGCCGGGGACCCCGGAGTTGTTGGGTGCCAGTGAATTGTAAAGGCCGACGGTGCCGGAAGTGCCTGAGGGGTTGACAACCTTGACAGAGACGAACTGGTCGCTGCCATAGGTCGTGGTGTTGAGCTTGATGGAGCTGTAGCCACCGGAGGTATAGACGAGGGCGGAAACGCCGGTGACGTCCTTATAGGTGTTGATCGCGGCGACGATGTCGGCCCGAGTCGTGCCGGAGGCGAACGAAAGCTCGCGGCTGCCGGTCGCGCCGCCCACTTCGATCGTGAAGAGGTTGGCGTTGCCGGCGAGGTTAAGCGCGGCGTTGGTAGAAAGGAAGAGCGTGCCGGTCTGGGCCGACTTGGTGATGATCGTTTGGACGGTCAGCGTCCCGCCCTTGGTGAGCTTGGCACCGTTCACCTTGAAGTCGCTGACGCCGGAGGCAACAGCGGTTGTCTGGAAATCGAAGCTGCCGTTCAGGAGCTTGTTCCCCTGGAAGTTGGTGGACTCCGCGAGGCGATCGATCGTCTGCAGGATCGAGTCGATCTGGAGCTGATTGGCCTTCTTCTCCTCAGCGGAGAGGCCGGCGCTGTTGGCGGTGGCGGTGACCAGGCCGCGAACGTCGGTGAGGAGGTTGCTGAGCTCCTGGAGCCCACCCTCAGCGATGTTGACGAGCTGGTCGGTGCGCTCGGCGTTGCCGATGGCGGCGGTGAGTGCCGCCTTCTCGGAGCGGAGCGACTCGGAGGCGATGAGGCCGGCGGGGTCGTCCTTGCCGCGGTTGATGCGGAGGCCGGTGGACAGGCGCTCAAGCGTCGTGTTCAACGTCTTGTTGTTCTGCGTCAGGTTGCGCTGAGCGATGAGCGACGCGGGATTGGTGTTGATACGAGCCATACAAACCTCCGTGCGTGTTCGGTCGGGCCGTTGCTTCTCGGGCCGGACGACCCGATCCGGCGTCCATACCGGTGCGGGGCGGGGCGTCCTGTAAGTCGGCCACGCTTCTCGGTCATCGGGGGCTCTCGGACCCCTCTTGAGCATTCGGACCTCAAAAGATGGAAAATGGCATACCTAGACGTCATAAACCGACCTCAACTGTCACGGTTCGGGGGGCGAGGGGGGTAAGGGGGGTAATGAGGCCCAGCGGGTCGGTGGATGGCAGGGCGGATTGGGGCGTCCGGCGGGGTGGGGGCGGTGGGGCGGGTTGAGTCGAGCGCGTCTGGTGGCGATGGCGTGGGCGGTTGTGCCGTCTGCACACGCCCATTAAAAAAGCCGCCCATTGGGCGGCCTGTGTGGTATTCGCGGACTGTATTTGAAGCGAGACGAGGGCGACGTTGTCGCGAGACGTTCGCGAAGGAGCGTCGTCTTACGTTCGCAGCAACTGCAAGACGTTCTGCGACTGCGAGTTGCTGAGCTGCAGCACGCTGGTGCCAGCGCTGGAGAGCACCTGGGCTCGGGAGAGCTCGCTGGTCTCGGCGGCGAAGTCGGCGTCTCGGATCACCGAGCGCGAGGCGGTCAGGTTCTCGATCGCGGCCTGCAACGAGCGGACGTTTGTGTCCAGCGTGTTGCGTTCGAGCGCACCAAGCCGCCCGCGCTGCAGGGAGATCTCGTCGATCGCTTGCAGGAGGACCTTGGTCGCGGTCTCGAAGTTGCCGCTGTTGAGGTCGTTCTTGCCGCCGGAGCGTACCGAGTCCAGGAACTGGAGAGCTCCGGCGTTGAGAACCCCGCCGAGGCGGGAGGCGGCGATGGAGGGGATGCCGACGTTGATCTGCTGGCTGGAGTTGATGTCGCCACCAAGCTGATAGAGCGCGCCGCCGCCGGTGATGTAGAAGGTTGAAGTGGAGCCATTGGCGGTGGCGAAGCTCTGGGTGAGCTGGAGATCGAGGGCGAGACTGCTGGCGTTGGGCAGGCTGATCGAGAGGCCCTTGCCCGTGCCGAGCGAGCCATTGACGATCGCGAAGACATCTCGCCCCGAGTCGCGCTGGGCCGCCACCAGCGTGCCAGCACCTAGGAGCGCGGGGATGTTCGCGCCGGTGGGGACCGCGGCGTTGTTGTCAAGCGCATAGGTCTGGAAGAAGCCGGCGCCGCCCACACGGTCGATCTGGCGGACGCTGACAAACTCGTTGGAGCCGAACTCCTGCGAGCTGAACACGAGGCCGGAGTTCTGGTTGGCGTTGTTCAGGATCGCCGAAACTCCGGTCGCGGCCTTGAACTGGTTCACCGCGTTGCGGACTTCCGTTAGCGTCGTGCCCGAGAGGAACTGGATGACCTGAACGCCCTTGGGCCCGGCGACTTCGAGGGTGATCGAAGATTGCAGGCGCCCGTCGCCGAAGCCGGCGGCGTAATCACCCCGGACGTAGAGCCGCCCGGTCTGTGCCGAGGCGATGGTCTGGACGTTGACCTGGACGCTGGTGCGGTTGCTCAGGTCGGCACCGTAGATGTTGGCCTTGGCGATGGCGGTCGAGGAGAGGCCGGAGAGGACGTAGTCCAGCGAGCCGTTCAGGAGCTTGAGGCCGCCGAAGGAGGCGGAGTTGCTGATGCGGGTGATGGACTCGATCGCGGAGTCGATCTGGAGCTGGTTTGCGGCGCGTTCCTGGCCGGAGATGGCGCCGGTGTTCGCGGCCTCAACCACCAGACCCCGGATGGAGTTGAGCAGATCGGCGACTTCTGAGAGCGAGCCTTCAGCGGTCGAGATGACCGACGAGGCACGCTCGGAGTTCTTCACGGCCTGGTTGAGGCCGCTGATCTCTGAGCCGAGCCGGTTGCTGACGATGAGCCCGGCCGGGTCGTCCTTGCCTCGGTTGATGCGCAGGCCTGTGGACAGCCGCTCGAGCCTCAGGTTGAGGTCCTTGCTGGACGTGTTCAGGTTGCTGCGGGCGATGAGGCTGGGGATGTTGCTGTTGATGCGGGACATGGCAATCCTCCGTGATTGCTGGGGGACGGAACGAGGAGAGCCGCGGGTACTCCGACCGGGCGGCACGATTTAGCCAAGGAAGGCGGAAGAGGACAGAGGCGTATTTGAAACGTGAACGAGAAACAGATGAGGCGGGTCGAGTGCGAGAATCCAAGCGGTCAGGCCCGAGCGGCGGGCGGGGGGAGATTGCTCGGGCGGACGGTGGTCGCCCGGAGCGGGATCGAGGCGGGGCCGGCGCCGCAGGCCGGCGCGGATAGGCGATGAGAGGCGATCCGCGGGCGGATCAGCGGGTGGTCCGTGCGGGCAATGGCCAGGTCGCCGGAGGAGAACTGCGCGGCGCGCTGGTTCTCCGCCTTGATGGCGTCGTAGACCTCTTTGCGGTGAACGGCGATGCGTGTCGGAGCGGAGATGCCAAGGCGTACTTTGTCACCACGAATGTCGACGATCGTGATCTCGATGTCGTCGCCAATCATGATGGTTTCGTCGCGCTGACGGGAGAGCACCAGCATGCGAGGGTCCTTCCTTGCGATGGTGTCAGCGTGGAGTGAGCGGGCACGAGCGATCGTCCCTGATCGCGAGCGAAGTCTGGAGAGTGGAGCCCCGTGAAGTGGGGGCGGGTGAGAGGGCCGGTTGACGGGCAGGCGCGGGCGCGGGAGCGAACGTCGCGTGGGTAGGTGCCCGAAGAGGAAACCGAGGCCGAGCGTCGCGGTCAGGTCAGGCGCTGACGGCGGCCTGTTGCGGCGCACCCACACGCATCAGCGGGTGGCGCGTCGTCCAGCGCTTCTCGGCCAGCACGAACTGCTCGCCATTGCGGGTCAGCGTGTTGATCACCAGCGGGCCTTGAAGGTTGCCGGTGAGGGCCTGGTCGATCTTGTTCACGATCACAAAGACCTGGGCGTCGGCCAGGCTTGCAAGCGTCAGGTCGCCCATCTGCTCCGGGCGGATCGGGACGTTGAAGTCCGGCACGAAGAAGGCCGGATCCGTCACGACGAAGGCCAGCGACGGCTCCTCAACGGACTGGAGCCAGAAGAAGCACGCGTCGTCGGCGGGCTCCAGCAGGCAGAAGCGGGTGAAGTTGCCAAAGCCCAGAAGGCCTTTGTTGAAGGTGATGATGCGGTCCTCCGCGATCGTCACCAAACCGAATCGAGTCGTTTGCACTTCCATGTGTGTGCGCTCCTGGATGGGTTCCAGAGCCGTCCCGGCGTCCACGCCGGGCGACATCCTGTCGTTATTGATTCGTGTCGCAAGTCGCGTGCCAGAGGTGAAGCGGCTGAAGTGAGGAAAGAGGAAGGAAGCCGAATGCGGAAAACGGAGCCTAATTACCCGAGAAAATCGAAGAGTGATGTACCGCCGATGATGCCCGCGGTGCGCAGGCTGGCTTCGAGCTGGGTCTGAAGTTGCGAAAGTCGCGTGGCCGCCTCGGCGTAATCGACGTCTTGAAGCTCAGATTTCGTCTTGCTGTCGGTGACGCGCTGGTCCACCAGCAGCTCGCCGGCCTGGTCTATGCGCTGGGCGTAGGTGCCGACCAGCGCCTGGGCGCCCGTGAGGCGGTCGGCGTTGAGATTGAGGTTGGCGCCGGCCTGGGTGATGCCGGCGTTATCGTTGCGCAGGAGGGCGTCGCGCAGGTCGATCAGGTCAGTGAAGAGGTTCTGGACGCGCACTCCGGCGCGATCTTGCGCGACGTAGAGCGATGTTGCGCTATCCAAAGTGATGCTCTGGAGCCCGAGATCCTCCGCCGCGGCGGAGTTGTTCAGGGTCGTGAAGCGAAGTGGCCCAGTGATCCCTGAGCTGAAAGCCAGCCCGTTGACGCCTGTGGTGAGCTGGGCGGTGAAGTCGCCAGCGCCCAAGGCCGGGGCGGATGAGTTGTTTTGTGAGCCGACGGCGCTTGCGAACTCGCTGTTCAGGCGGTCCAGGAGGGTCTGGGTGGTGGTGAGATCCTGGGGGCGGAGGTCGACGTCAAAGTATTGTCCGTTGTTGAGCGTGACGCGGAAGTCGGAGTTGAGCGCGGGATCGACGGTTCCGGTGACGGGGTTGATGACGTTGTCGACGATGCGCACGCCGCGGCCGTTGTTGAAGTCGGTGATGAGGGTGTCGGTGTCGAGGGTTCGGAAGCCGAGCTGGCTGGCGGTGTTGACGCCGCCGGGGATTTCTTCGATCGAGAGCGTGGGCCCGGCGATCTCGGTGACGAGGTTGATGCCGGTGCCGAGGGAGTTGATCTCTAGGCGCAGGCCGGGGGCGGTGGTCTCGATGATCGAGCGCAGGTCGCCCAGTGTCTGAGCGCCGGCGAGGTTGATGTCAACGGTGGTTGACGAAGAGCTTTGCGCAAAGCGGGCACGAATTGAACCCAGGGGGAGCGACAGGCCCGCGAGCGTGCTCAGCGGCGTGCTCCAATCGAGCGTGGGATTGAGCGGGGCGCCGGTCTGGGCTGCGTTACTGAACGTGCCGGGGTTCAGGCCCAGGTCGGCGCCAGTGGTTCCGCCAGCGGAGTCGCTGAACGCCAGCGTCGGCGCGCCGGCGGCGATCACCGGGATGTTCAGGCCCGTCGCGTTGACGGTGACGCCTGCTGGGCCGATGACCGAGACGCCGTTGGCGGTTTCGTATTGGCGGATGGCGGCGGTCAGGGCGGTAGCGACGTCTTGCGCCGTCTGGGCGCTCGAGAGATCGACGGTGCCCACGGCCGCGGAGCCGCTGAAAGTGAAGTTGACGGAGCCGGGAGCGATGCCCAGCGAGCGTGCGCCGCGCAGGTCTTCAAGTCGGGCCCCGGGCCAGAGCTGGGGGTTGAGGTTTCGATTCGAGCGGACGCGCGTGGAGGTCTCTCCTAGGGCGTTGTTTCCTCCGAGCGTGATGGGGATCTGGTCGGCGAGGCCGAGGTCGGTGTTGGTGCCGGTGCCGCGGGCGGTGTAGCGGAAGCCGCCGGCGACTTCGACGACCGGGGCGCGGTTGGCGGTATCGCCGCCGAAGAGATAGACGCCCTGGGGCGAGCCGTCGTGCGAGCGATTCACGAGCGTGAAGAGCTGGCGGATCATGGCGCTGACGGTCTGCGCCTGGTTGGCGCGGGTGGCGGGGTCAGAGGTGACTCCGATCTGCGACGACGCGAGCGACTGAGCCTCGCGGACGAGGTCTGCGGCTTCGGTGAGCGATGAGTCGAGGCGCGAGAGCACGCTGTCTGCGTGCTGGAGCGAGCGCTCGCGCTGCACGCTGTTGAAGAGGCGCGAGTCGAGCACGCCGATGGCCGCGGCTCGCACGGAGTCTTGGCTCGGGCTGGTGATGCGGCGGCCGGAGGAGAGCTGGTTGCTGATGTCGAAGAGCTCGAGGTTGGTGCGCGTGAGGTTGCTCAGGCTGGAGTTGCTGTTCAGCAGCAAGGGCACACGCGTGACGGTGACTGGCGGGAGGTTCATGGCGTGCTCGCTGGGGGGAGGCGTGGGGCTTGTGACTGCGGGCTTGATGCTTGAGACTGACGTACGGACGTTGACGGATCGATCAACGGACCAGCGCGAGCAGCGTCTGCGTGAGCTCGTCAACCACAGTGATGAAGCGGGCTGACGCCTGGTAGTGGCGCTGCGAGTTCAGGAGGTTGATGGCTTCCTCGTCAAGGCTCACCCCCACAAGGCTGGAACGCTGGGCGTCAAGGTTCTCGCGGACGATCTTGCCGGCACCGGCGTTGGTGCGGGCGGCGCTGGTGCGGACTGCGATGGACTGGACCGCCTGGTCCCAGGAGTCGTTAAACGTGATATTGCCGAGCTCGGGGATGGTCTGCGACTTGAGCTGGGAGATGGCCAGAGCGCCGCCGTTGGCGCTGGGCTCGCCGTTGACGGTGCGACCGGTTGCCAGAAGATTTGGGTCCTGCGAGAGCTCGGCGCGGACGGCGATGTCCTCCGCGGTCGAGCCGGTGAAGAAGGTGTTGACGCCCAGGTTCGCCAGCGCGCCCGAGGTGTCATCCGAGAGCGTGATGTCGTAGCCGGTATCAGCGGTCAGTTGGAGCTGGCCCGAGGCGTTGACGCTCGCGGTGAGGTTGCCGATGGCGTCGATCGAGCCCGTCAGCGAGGTGAGCGTGGTGTCGTTGGTGGTGCCCGGAGTGAACGCGCTGGTGATGCCGTCGAGGTCGACGTTGATCGTTGTACTTTGCGAGGAGCCGGTCGCGGCGTTGCGCAGAGTGACCACGAACGACCCGCTGGTGGGGCGCAGCGCGGCCGGCAGATTGGCGAAAGACTGGTTCAGCGGGTCGTTCATCGCCAGGGCCTGGTCCGACGTGCGGATGGATCGCGTGCCGGTGAACGCGCTCTGCGGCGCGCTGGGCGAGCTCTGCGAATGCAGCCGGTTCACGCGGGCGATCAGGGCGGTCGCGACTTCGTCGAGGCGCGCGATGGTGTCGCCGACAAGCTCGGTTCGCTGCGCCAGGAGCGAGCCGACCTGGCCGGAGGTGATCGGGATGACTTCCTTGTTGTCCTTGGAGACCACGGCGGATTCGGTGACGCCATTGACAGTGCGGATGCGAAGTTCGACGCCGCGGCTGGAGCCGGCAAGGACGACGGGGGTGGAGCCGACGAGTAGATCGAGGTTGCCGTTGGATTGCTCAATCGGCGTGATGTCCATGTACTGAGCGAGTTCGGTGACGATGCTGTCGCGCTGGTCGCGGAGCGAGCCGGCGTTGCCCTGACCGCCCTCGGCCACGACGATCTGGGTGTTGAGGGCCGCGACCTGACCCAGCAGGTCGTTGGCGCGGTTGACGTTGGACGTGAGGGTCTGATCGATCTGGTCGCGCTGCGAGGTGAGCGAGGTGCGCAGGTCGCGCATGTACGCCGCGGCCTGGCGCCCGGACTGGACGACGAGCGAGCGGTTCCCGGCGACCGAGGGCTGATCGGCGAGGTTCGACCACGTCGAGAAGAAGTTGTTGAGTCGGGCGGGGAGCGAGTTGTTGGCGTCAAGGGCGCGAAGCGAGGTCTCGACGGTCGCCAGCAGCGAGAGGTCCGAGGAGTCGCGCGACTCGCGGGAGATGCTCGACCAGAGGCGCTGCTGCAAGGCGTTGTCCACTTGACGGCGCACTCCCAGCACGTCAACCCCACGCCCGACCAGGGAGCCGCCGTAGCGACCTTCCTGAGTCGGGCCCAGCGTCAGGACCTGGCGCGAGTAGCCGGGTGTCGCGGCGTTGGCGACGTTGTTGCCGGTGACCTGGATCGCCAGTTGGCTTGCGGAGAGTGCCGAACGTCCGATTTGCAATGCAGTGGAAAGGCTCATGGGCGGGTCTCCGGGCTTGGGCGGGGGGCGGGAGCGGGGAGTTGATTCAGCTCAGGACGTCAACCGACGACACGACGACGGCGGAGGCTTGGCCGGCGCCCGGGCGCCGGTAGTTTCCGGTATGCGAGAGGGCGCGCCCGACGCGTTCCATGAGCCCGTGCATGTGGCCGACGAGCGATTGAGCCGCGGCGCGAAGGGTGGATTGCTCGCGGGCGGATTCGATGGCGAGCGTGCGGAGTTCGGTCGCGAGGGCCGAGAGGTCGGGCTGGGTGTTGGCGGGGCAACGAGCGATCAACTGGCGGATCGTGATGGGGGGCGCGGTGCGATCGGTGATGGCCAGGGCGGCGCGGAGCGGGATGTTGCCGTGAACGATGGTGCGGATGAGCGCGGCGCGCTTGGCGTCAAGGTCCAGAAGGCATTGGGCGCTGTGGCGCTGGAGGGCGGTGCAGCGAGCGATCTCGTTCGTTTCGGCGGTAGACAGTGCGCGCCGGTGGGCGAGCGTGGCCCGGAGCTGCGCCTGCTGCTGGGCGATGTAGTCAGTAAGAAGCTGGCGGATGGCCGACGCGTGAGCCGCGTTTAGGGCTGGCAGCGCGGGCGCGAGGCTGGCGGTGATGCTTGGATTTGCGGTCTTGGTGCTCATCGGGTCAATCCCCTCGCGGGCGAGGCCAGCGCTGAGAGCGCGAGACTGCCCGTCGTGTCATTCATACCTGGGCTGGAGCGCCCGCCCGACCGCATCATGTCCGACGCGATGCGATCAACCAGCGGGAAGTTCGCGGCCTTGACCAGGTGCTGCGCCTGCGAGGCGTCCATCAGCGCGCGAAACTTCTTCTCTGCGGGACCGGGGGCGTAGGGCGGGGGCGAGTTATTGGTTTCGCGAAGCTGCTGCATGATCGGCTGGATGAACGCGACAGCGACGAAGTCACGAGCTGCTTGCGTCGCGCGCTCCTTGGCGCTGGCGTTGGCGTCCTGGCGCCGGCTAAGCACGCCAGCGAAGCTGTCCTGACGCTCGCGAAGCGTTTCATCGCCGACGCGCATGAACGCGCTGGTGGCGGTGGCGATGGGCAAGATGTTCTGCGCGTCAATGTTCATGGGTGAACTCAGGTGATCCAAAGGTTTGAAGCGATTACTCGATCACGAGCTGGGCGTGCAGACGACCCGAGCGGTGCATCTGCGTGAGGATGTTGATCTGGTCCTGGACCGGCACGTCAAGCTGGCGGAACGCCTGCAAAAGGTCCTGGATGCGGGCTCGCTCGCTAGCGCGGCTCGTCGTCGCAGTCGAAGTCCAGCGCGTGTTCCTCAGCGCCGGCGTGACGGCGGGCTGGCCCGGCACGGGCTGTGTGGTGGTCACGACCAGGTCCTTGTGCGCGACTGCAACAGGTGAAATCTCGACGTTGCCGGTGACGATGATCGTGCCGGTGCGCTGGTTGACGACGACCTTGGCCGGCAGGCGAAGCTCCGCGGGGTCCATGCTCGCAGTCAGGCAGTCGGCGACGAAGCCCGCGGGTTCTCTGCGGCTCTCGGGTGGGATAGTCACTTCAACGACGATGTCATCAATCGCGCGAGCAATCGCCGGTGGCGTCGCGCTGGCATCGGCGCCCTCACCGAAAATTGCCGGGTCTTGGAAACGGGCGTTGATCGTCGCGGCCAACCGCTCGGTCACTGTGAACGACCGCAGGTGTGGGTGTACGACGAGCCGGAAACGGTCGGAGCCGATCGGCATCATGATGTCGTGCGTGATCTGCGCGCCGCCACGGATGACCGCGACGGTGGGGTTGCTGGTGTCCTCGACGAGCAGCGCACCCTCGGCGATCGCGAAGACACCTTGGCCGGGCAGCGGGCCAGAGAGCGGCGCGAGGTAGAGCCGCCCGCCGACGAGACTCGTGGCGCTGTGCGAGATTGTGACGTGAACATCGTGCTTGTCTTGCACGCGAGCGCCCTGCGCCGGGATCGTGAGCGTGACAAACACCAGCGCGGCGGATTTGGCCTTGGAGAGTTCTTTCAGATCGCCCAGCGGGTTGCCGTTGCTCTCGTAGATCTTGGCCAGCGGGCGTGCGAGGGCGAGGTCCTGGCCGGAATCGCCGGTGCCCTTGAGGCCGGTGACGATGCCGACGCCGCGAAGAATGACTTCGCCCTGACCTTCGAGGCGGGCGATCTCTTGAATGCTGATGGCGTCGATGGTGGGACGAGCTTCGGCCTCGCCGGGAGCGGCGGGGACGGCGGCGGGGTTAGTGGGCGTAGGCGATTGCGCGTTGGCCAGCGCGGTGATCGCAAGGATTAGGAACAGGACGAAGTACGCAATGGGGATGCGGGCGAGCAGTGACCACGAGGCGAGCGCGTGGCTTGCGCGAGCGGGCGCGAAACGGGCCGAAGTTGCGCAAAGGACAAGGTGCTTCCTGCTCATACTGCCGCACTCCGTGCGAAGGGGGTGATCCGCAGAAGCAGGGAGCAAGCGATGTGCCAGGAGTGATCGGACGTGAATCGCGGTGCGCGGCGTGTGGGACCGCAGCGAGAACTCTTGCGGCTTAGCTGGCCATCGGGATCTTGACGCCGGTTTCGGCCGCGCAGCGTTGCGCCAGCTCATACCCCGCGTCAGCGTGACGAAACACGCCCATGGCCGGGTCGTTGGTCAGGACGTTCTTCAGCCGGCGCGCCGCGTCCGGCGTGCCGTCGGCGACGATGACCTGGCCAGCGTGCTGGCTGTAGCCGATGCCGACGCCCCCGCCATGGTGGAAGGAAACCCAGCTTGCGCCGCTGGCAATATTGACCATGGCGTTGAGGATGGCCCAATCGCTGATGGCGTCGGAGCCGTCGAGCATGGCCTCGGTCTCGCGGTTTGGGCTGGCGACGGAGCCGCAGTCCAGATGATCGCGCCCGATGACGATGGGAGCTTTGACTTTGCCATTGGCGACAAGTTCATTGAACATGAGACCGGCCTTGTCGCGCTCGCCATAGCCGAGCCAGCAGATGCGCGCGGGAAGGCCCTGGAACTCAAAGCGCGGGGCGCACTTGGCGTAGTCGCCGGCGAGCAGCGCTTCGGGGTGCTTGTGACAACCGAGGATCCAGGCGTGCAGCCGCTCTGCGTATTCGCTCTGGCCCTTGGGGAAGAGCTTGAGGATCTCGTGGTCGGTGGTGTAGATGTCCGTGGGCTCGCCGGAGAGCGCAACCCAGCGGAAGGGGCCGCGTCCGAGGCAGAACTGCGGGCGGATGAAGGCCGGGACGAAGCCGGGGAAGTTGAAGGCGTCGGCGACGCCGGTGTCCAGAGCGCGCTGGCGGATGTTGTTGCCGTAGTCAAAGGTCACGGTGCCGGCGCGCTGCAGCGCCAGCATGGCGCGAACGTGCCGCGCCATGCTCGCCATTGATTGGCGCTGATACCCCTCAGCATCACGGGCGCGCTCGACTTTCGCCTCGTCCTCGGTCATGCCCAGCGGCACATAGCCAACGAGCGGATCGTGGGCGCTGGTCTGGTCAGTGAGCACATCGACCTTGATCTTCCTCTCGATCAGGCGCTCAAGCAACTCGATGGCGTTGCAATGCACGCCAATAGAGAGGGCCTTGCGCTCCTTGGCATATCGCAGCGCGCGGTCGATCGCGGCGTCAATTGTGTCCAATGAAGTCAGGCGCGACGCCTGCCCGAAGCCCGAGGGCGCCGCGGGCGAGAGGTCGGAGATGACTTCATCGAGGTACTTGTCCGCCGCGCGCCGTTCGAGGCGCGACAGGTCGACATCGGCCAAGAGACACATGCCCTTGGCAAGCGTGATGGCCAGCGGCTGGGCCCCGCCCATGCCGCCGCAGCCGGCGGTGACGCACAGACGCCCGGACAGATCGCCCCCGAAGTGCATGCGCCCACACTCAGCGAAGGTCTCGAAGGTGCCCTGGAGAATGCCCTGCGTGCCTATGTAGATCCAAGACCCGGCGGTCATCTGGCCGTACATCATCAGCCCGCGTTTTTCGAGGTCGTCAAAGTTCTTCTGCGTGGCCCAGGCGGGGACGAGGTTTGAGTTGGCGATGAGGACGCGCGGTGCGTCGGCGTGCGTGCGAACGACGCCCACGGGCTTGCCTGACTGCACAAGTAGCGTTTCGTCGGGCTCGAGCGCGAGAAGCGACTTGATGATCGCGTCGAGCGACGCCCAGTTGCGGGCCGCCTTGCCACGCCCGCCGTAGACCACGAGGTCTTCGGGTCTCTCCGCAACGCTCGGATCAAGGTTGTTCAGCAGCATCCGCATCGCGGCCTCGGCCTGCCAGGTCTTGCAAACCCGGCTCAGCGCGCGCTCGCCGCGCGGGGCGCGAAGCTCACGCGGGCCGGAGCCGGTGATGGGGTCGTTACCGGTGCGCGGCTGCGCGGAGGAACCAGACGCCGGGACGGGTGAAATCGTCGTCATGGGCGAGGGTAGAGCGGCCCGGCGAGGGGCGTGAGCCGCGGCGCGCCAGGGGCGCGGAGCTTGCCTGCGCGGGCAACCGCAGTTGTCAGTTGTCGTCACACCTGCAAAACCCCGATCATGAACTGTCGCGAGTAGTTCCAGCCTTCGGTGGAGCGGAGTGCGCTGATGAGTTCGTCGCGGGTGCGGTGTGGCTCGATGATGCGATCGACCCAGCCGCGCGCGGCGCCGTGACGGATGTCCTGCTGCTCGTTGTACCCGGCCTTGACGGCGTTCAAGATCGCGGCTTGCGTTGCCTCGTCGATCTTCTCGCCCTTGCGCTCGCGCGAGCGCTCCTCGATCATCGCCAGCACGCCGCTGGCCTGATTGGCGCCCATGACGGCGCACTTGCTGCCGGGCCAGGCCAAGGTGAGGTACGGGTCAAAGGCGCGCCCGCACATGGCGTAGTTGCCCGCGCCGTAGCTGGAGCCGGTGATGAGCACGATCTTCGGAACAACGCAGTTGCTCATGACGTTGACCATCTTGGCGCCAGCGCGGATGATGCCGCCCTGCTCGCTCTCGCGCCCGACCATGAAGCCGCTGGTGTCGTGGATGAAGATGATGGGGATCTTGCGCTGGTTGCAGTCCATCATGAACCGCGCGGCCTTGTCGGCGGAATCGTCGTAGATGACGCCGCCCATCTGGACCTGGCCCTTGCCGGACTTGGAAGCCTTCTTCTGGTTGGCGACGATGCCGCAGGCGAAGCCGGCGATCTGCGCATAACCGCAGACAATGGACTGGCCGTACTCGGACTTGTACTCGTCAAAGTTCGGAGCCTTGGCGTTTGAGTCCTTCGCGTCAACGAAGCACGCGATGAGATCGCGGACGTCGTATTGCCCACCCTGCTTGTCGGTGAAGACCTTGTAGACCTCCTCTCCGGGTTTATAGAACGCGCCACTCGGCAGTTCGTTACGCTCGCGCGAGGCTTGGCGATGCTTGCTCATCAAGCTCCGCAAACGCTGGAGGCACGTCACGTCGTCCTTCTCGCGGAAGTCGATCGTTCCGCTGATCTGAGCGTGCATCTTCGCGCCGCCAAGGTCCTCGTCGCTCACGTCCTGCCCGATCGCGGCCTTCACCAACGCCTGCCCCGCCAGATACAGCCCCGAGCCCTCGGTCATCAGCAGCGTGTCGCACAGCACCGGCAGGTACCCGCCGCCGGCGACGCAGAATCCCATGATCGCCGCGATCTGCGGGATGCCCTCAGCGGAGATCACCGCGTTGTTGCGGAAGATCCGCCCGAAGTCGTCGGTGTCGGGAAACACGTCCTCTTGCAGCGGCAGGAACACGCCCGCAGAGTCCACCAGATAGATCAGCGGGAGGCGCGACATCATCGCGACCGTCTGCGCGCGGATGATCTTCTTGCACGTCATCGGGAAGAACGCGCCGGCCTTCACCGTCGCGTCGTTGGCGATAATCATGCAGTTGATCTCGCTGACGCGCCCGATGCCGGTGACGACGCCCGCGGCGGGTGCCCCGCCGTGCTCGCT
>JBBQMD010000051.1:0-19695 GCA_038328575.1 Phycisphaerales bacterium
GTCTGAACACGGAAGTGGGCGTACCTGCATGATCTTCACCGGCACCAGCGAGCACAATCTGGACGCCAAGCAGCGCCTGGCCATCCCGGCCAAGCACCGCTATTGGGGCGATAGCCCGCCGCCGGCTTGGTACTGCATCCCGCTAACGAATGGACCGCTTCGGCTGTACACGGAAACGACCTTCAACAAACTCGCGGAGCAGGGCGGCGACTCGCTGACGCCGGATGAATCAGTGGCGGAGTACGAGACGACGTTTTTCGGCTCGGCCGAGCGTCTGGAGATGGATAGTGCTCAGCGGTTGGTGTTGCCCAAGGCGCACCTGAGCAGGGCCGGGATCGAGCCGGCGGGCGGCACGCAGGTGGTGTTGATTGGGGCTCGGTTTCGCCTGGAGATTTGGGATCTGGCCCGATGGCGGGCGGCTGAGGACGACCGGCACGCACGACTTCCCTCGCTGATGCAACGCATCGAGCAAGGGCGCAAACTCGGTCAGGGATGACATGACGGGCCATGGACGGCCCACCGAACGACTCGCAGGGGACGCCGATCCTCAAAGCCGCGGCATGGCCGCCGCGGACGACCGGCGTCGGAGCCAGATGTTGCCAAGGCTGGCGACAGATGGGTAAGAGTCCCTCGCCCTGCAAGCACACGCCCCGCCGGCTCTGCCGAGCCCGCGGGGACTTTTGATCAGCCCTCGCCCTGCTCGGTGGCGGCTTCGCGGAGGCGCTCGCAGACGAGGCTCCAGCGCTTGCGCGTGGCTTCGGGGGTCTGGCCGATGAGCTCGGCGGCGATCGGCCAGGGCACACCTCGACAACGCAGGCTCACCAGTTCCTTGTCAATCGGCTCAAGGTCGAGCGATTCCAGCAGAGTTCGGGCGGCCTCGATGACGTTGGTGTCAATCAGGCGACTTGGGCCGCTGCCGACGAGCGACGCGCGCTCGATGCCGAGATCAAAGAGGCGTCGCTGGGCGCGCCGGTGGGACGATCGCGAGCGGATCAGGTCGATGGTCGAGCGATCAAGCAGGCGGCATATCAAGGCCCACATGCGTCCTTCGCCGGTTTGCAGGACGCGCCCCTCGCTCACGAGTGTGTCGAGCTTGCGGGCGCAGATGGCGAGCACGTCGTCGGTATCGGCGATGTCGGCGCCGTGGGATTGCAGGCGGCGCTGCACGCGGCGGCGGAGGACGGCGAAGCGATTGACGAGGAAATCAGCGGCGGACTGGCGATCCCATGGGGGTGCCGACTGTGCTATCGCGCCACCGCCTGCGTAATCGTCTGCCTGCGAATCAAGGGGTTCAGGTCGCAGTTCGCATCGGTCCATGAGTGCTCCTCCACGAGGTCCGGCGCGAACGCGCGAGGGACTGTCGGGAGAAGATACACGGACCCGAGGGTAACCCCGAAGAGGTAAAGACCCTCAATAGAAACGCGCAGGGCAATCTTCTATAACTATGAAATGCTTTCAAAATTGCGGATTTATCGCGGCCAGGATTGAGCCTTGGCAGGGTTCGCCGGTGACGCGGGCTCAGTTCGACTTTGCGCGGCGTCAGTCGGGCGTGGGCTCGGCTGGCGCGGGTGCGGGGGGCGGGGTGGGTGGCAAGGCACTGACTCCCCGGGTGAGGAGGTCGGCGATTGAGCGGCCGTAGTCGTCGCCTCGGTTGTTGGCCCATTCGAGGGCGCGCCAGCCACGGCGGTCTTTGAGGCTGGGGTCGGCGCCGCGTTCGAGGAGGGCGCGGGCGAGGTCGGCGTTGCCGCGTTCGGCGGCGCGCATGAGGGGGGTCATGCCCTCGATATCGGCGACGTTGGGCTTGCTGCCGCTGGAGAGCAGGAGGGTGATGATGGCGCTGTTGTCGGAGCCTTGGACGGCGCTGTTGAGGGCGGTGTTGCCGTCGGCGTCGGCATCGTCAACGCTGGCGCCGGCGGCGAGCAAGGCTTTGACCTTTTCCAAGTCGCCGCCACGGGCGGCGACCATGAGGGGCGTGAGGCGCCAGCGGTTGCGCTGGTTGACATCGGCGCCAGAGGCCAGGAGTGCGCGGACGGTCTCGGCGTTGCCGCGGGCGGAGGCGAGCATGAGCGCGGTCCAGCCGTCTTCGGCGCGGGCGTTGACGTTGGCCTTGGCTTCGATGAGGCGCTTGACGACGCCGGCCTCTTCGCCCATGGAGGCGTACATGAGGGCGGTGCGGCCGTCGGCGGCGGAGGCGTTGACGTTGGCGGCGCGATCGAGCAGGAGTTTGACGGCGTCAATATTGCCGAAGCGGGCGGCGTACATGAGGGCGGTCATGCCCGATTCACTGGCGACGAAGAGCTGGCGAGTTTCTTTGTCGGCGCCGTTCTTCAGTTCACGATCAAGCACTAGGACGTTGCCGGTCGCGGCGGCGTCGAGCAGGGCGTTGATCGAGGTGCCGCCAGGGATTATGGGGGTCTGGTTGACGCTGGAGGAGAGGGCCCAGGTCGCGTAGATCAGCCCGCCGCCGACGGCCAGGAGCGCGATGACTCGGATGAACTTGACGCTGGAAGACGTGCTGGTGCTGGACATGGTGTGGCTCCGAACCGGCGCGTTGATGGCGCGAACCGGCGAGGGGCAGTGTACCAGAGGCGGCGTTTGAGTGTGCGTTCGGTGCGTAGTGGGCGGCGTGTCCATATGCGGCTTCGCCCTCTTGCAACCCACCGCTCACCCTCCACCACTCACCTCCCCACACACCCCCACACACACACACGGTTATGGGCGAAGGGCGTATGCTCGGGCATGGCGCTTTCGCGTGATCAACTGGCTCAGCGTGCCGCGCAGGAACTTCGCGACGGCTTTATTGTGAATCTGGGCATCGGCATCCCGACGCTGGTGGCGAACTTCATCCCGACGGGGATTGATGTTTGGCTGCAATCGGAGAACGGGCTGCTGGGGATCGGGCCGTTTCCGACGGAGGCGGAGCTGGATCCGGACTTGATCAACGCGGGCAAGCAGACGATCACGGCGCGCAGGGGCGCGGCGTATTTTTCGTCGAGCGACTCGTTCGCGATGATTCGTGGCGGGCACGTGGACATCTCGATTTTGGGCGCGATGCAGATCAGCCAGAGCGGCGATATTGCGAACTGGATGATCCCCGGGAAGATGGTCAAGGGGATGGGCGGCGCGATGGATCTGGTGGCGGGGGTGCGAAAGATTGTGGTGGTGATGGAGCACAACGCACGCGACGGCACCCCGAAGTTTGTGCGTCAGTGCTCGCTGCCACTGACCGGCAAGGCGTGCGTGAGCATGCTCATCAGTGATCTGGCAGTGTTTACGATGGACGATCGGCGCGGCGTGTACGTGCTCACGGAGCTGGCCCCGGGCGTGTCGCTGGCGGAAGTTCGCGAAAAGACTGAGGCGGAGTTTGATGTGAGCGCGGACCTGAAGCAGTAGGCGGTCGGCACTGCGGAGCTTGCATCAGGGGCTGGGCACCGGTGGGGGTGCGTGAGCGAACGAGTTCGGTTATGCGAGGTTGGCGGCGCCGAGTTCTTTGAGGGCGGCGGCGAGGGCACCGCTGCGGGAGCGGGCGCCGCGCATGGCGGCTTGGATCGAGCGGCCGGGGCACTCGGTCGGGTTGATTTCCTGATGCGTGTGGACGCGCTGCGAGGGGACGCCGTAAAGCTTCATCTGCGAGGCGACGAATCGCATAAGCGATGTGAGCATGGCGGAGGTGGGCGCCTGGCGGTCATAGTTGCCCATGCACATGATGCCGAGGTTGCCCTCGTTCTTATCCTGCACGTGCGCGCCTTGGTATTGGACGCTGCGGCCTTGCCAGACGCGGCCGGCGGGGTCGAGGATGTAGTGGTAACCGATGTCGGCCCAGCCGCGCTTTTGAACGTGGGACTGGCGGATGAGTTCGAGGCGGCGGGCGGACTCGGACTGGGACGTTGTGGTAAAGGGGTTCATCCCGTCGTGATGAATGGTCATCCGAGTGACGCGGCCAAGGGCGAAGACGTCACGCGGGCGAGAGATGCCGGTGCGGGTCCAGGCGCTGCGCGAGATCACGCTGGGGAAGACCGAGTCGGGCGGGAGGGCGGGCGGCGCGGGGAAAGGCGAGGTGCGCGCCGCGGGCGTCGAGGCAACTGGGAACATCTTCGACACAGGGCGGGCGGTGGAGGATGGCCACATCGGCCCTGGCATGTCCATGGCGGAGTGCCCTGAACGTGCGCAGGAGGGAAGAACGGCGGCGCCGATGGCGGCGACGGTTCCTGTGATAATAATCTCCCGGCGTGTCAGGGGCTGCATACTCGTCATTCCATCGGTCGGGTCGGCGGGTTTGCTGCATGTATCTGCGAGAGAAACGAGCGGAGTGGAAGGCGTGTCGTTGCACAGGGCGTACGCGTGTCGCCGGTGCCTCGTTCTGCCTCGCTTTGCAATCGTATCACCCTTGGGCAACACCGATCAGTCACCGATCGGCCGAACGGTCTGACGCCACGACGCCCAGAGCGACATGACCAGCAGGCAGTAGATGCGCTGGGCGTGGTCGTGGGTGCTGGCGGTGTGTTCGTCAAGGAGGCGTCGCACGACGGGTTCTCGGATGCTGGCGTGGGCGGGGGTGCCGGAGAAGGCGTCCGGGCTCAGGAGGCGGTCGCGGGCCAGGGTGCGGAAACGACGGACATCGGTGCGCAGCCAGGACGCGATCGGAGAGGCAAAGCCTTGCTTGGGACGGTCGATGACGCTGGCGGGCAGGAGTGTGCGCGCCACGGCGCGGAGGAGGCCCTTGCGCTCGCGATTGAGCGAGAGGCTCCTGATGGGCGCGCGAAGCGCGGCGTCGCTGAGGGCGCGAGCGAGCATGGGGCTGCGAACTTCCAGCGGCACGCTCATGCTCGCGGTATCGACCTTGCGGAGGAGGTCATCGGGGAGATAGGAGCGAACGTCGGTGGAGATCGCACGCTCGGTTGCGTCATTGAACGGTGATGGCAAGAGAGCGGGGCGATCGGGCTGAACGGGCGCGAAATCGAAGATGCTGCTTTCGTCGCGTCGAAATGCGCGGCTCACTGGCCAGAGTTGATCGAGCATGGTGCGCGGGAAGATGGAGAGGAGGTCGGCGTAGCCGTCGTGAGCCGCGGCGTTGAGGGCGCGCCAGCGCCGGGCGCGGGGGCCAGAGTTTGCGGGGGGCCATGAGCCGGCGACGAGGCCGGCGTATCGAAAGGGGCCAGCGGCGGCGAACATCGACGCGGCGCGGTAGCGATCGTAACCGGCGAAGAGTTCGTCGCCGGCGTCGCCGCCGAGCGCGACTTTGGCGACGCGCGAGGCGGCGCGGCTGACCCAGAGGCTGGCCAGGATCGAGCTATCAGCCAGCGGCAAGCCGGACTGGGCGATGAGCACAGAGAGGTCGGTGGCGGGGTCGCCGATGAGGTCAGAGCCGGCATCGATCTCGGTGTGTTGCGTGCCGAGGTAGATGGCGACGGCGCGGGCGTGGGCGGATTCGTCGATAGAGGCGTCGGGCATCTTGACGGTGACGGTTTGCAGCGTGCCGACGTGGCGCGAGGCGAGGGCGGCGATGAGCGAGGAATCTACGCCGCCGGAGAGGAAGCAGGCGATGGGGACATCGGCGACGAGGCGGGAGCGCACGGCGGTTTCGAGGAGCTCGAGGGTGCGGGCGGGGTCGAGGCGCGCGGTGCGCGCTGGGGAGTGGATCTCGTCGGTGAGGACTTCATCGTCGCCGAAGCTGTGGAGCGTGGCTTGGGAGAGTCCTCGATGATCGACGCGGGTGTGGGCGAGGCCCTGGCGGATGACCGAGGTTCCGGGGAGCTGGGCGTCGAGTCCTTCGTCTGGCGAGGCGGCGCCGAAGCCGAACTGAACCCAGGAACGCATGCTGCGCGCATGGCGTGTGTCTTTGACGACCTCTTGCGCGTGGGCGGTGTAGGATTTTCGTTGCGCGGTAACAAAGGGCGCGACCGCTGCGGCGGTGCTGGCGAAGACGATGCGGGTGCGGCCGTCGGGCGTGGGCCCTTCGGTGATGTAGAGGGGCTTTTCGCCGAAGCGGTCGCGGGAGATCAAGAGGCTCGCGGCGTCGTGATCCCACGCGGCGAGGGCAAACATGGCGTCAAGGCGATTTGGCGCGCCATCCCCCCACTCTTGCAGCGCGTGCGGGATGACTTCGGTATCGCTGTGGTCGGTTGTGAACTCAGCGCCGAGAGATTGCAGCTCGGCGCGGATCGCGGCGTGGTTGTAGATGCAGCCGTTGAAGACGGTGGCTCGCAGCGCGCGATCGCTGGCGGGGCAGGGGCGGTAGCGCGGCTCGGCGGTGGGTGAACTCTGGGCGAGGAACGCGGCGGCGGGCGGGAGCTCGATGCCTGGTGGCAGCAGATCGGAGGCGGGGCGCGGCGCGGGGTGCTCGCGTCGGGTGTGAAGCGTGACCATTGGTTGCGCGCCGCAGGCGTGGTCGATGATGCTGAGGCGGCGGTGGACGAGGGCGATATCGACGATGGAGCCATCGGGGGCGATGGAACGATCGCGGAAGCGGCCGCGACCGTCGGGGCCGCGGTGGGCGATGGCGGTTTCGAGACTGTCGAGCCAGTGCTCGGGGAGTGATTCGGAGTGTGGGCGGAGGAGCGCGCGGGTGCGGGCCTCGGCGTCCAGCAGTGAGCGCGGGGTGAGCAGCAGGATGCCAGCGATGCCGCACATGGGTCACTCGGATCGCGAGAGCGGGCGCGAGGCGGCTTGGGCGGCGGGGGTCGCTGGGGCAGATGAGACGGGGGGAGTGTCGGATGGGCGGGCGAGGCCGTTGAGCGAGGGGGCGTGGGCGTGTGGCACGGTTGTCGAGGGGATGCGCGTGGCTTGGCGCGCGAGGTTGCGGCGCTCGCGCCGGCGTTTGCTGCGCTCCCACTCTTCGACGACGATGGGGTCGGCGTGGATCATCCAATAGGTGTGGATCACGCGGGTGATCACGATGGCGGCGAAGAACGGCAGCACGACCGTGAGCTCGCGGGCCATCCCGGCGTGGAGCAAGAACCACTGGCCAGTTGCGACGATGAGGTAGAACAACGGGGACAGACACAGGCGTTGCAACTGGATCGTGGTGGCGTCGCGCAGGAATGAGATCTTTGGTTTGTCTGGCCCCGCTTCGAGATTCGGCTTGGCGTTTGGGGCGGAGGCGGCAAGCGGGGTTGTTTCGGCGGAGGCTGCCTGGTCACTGCGCTGGGGCCCGTGGTGGAGGAAGTGAGGCAGGGCGGAGAGGTTGGGGATCTGCGGGGTGAGGACGTTGGCCGCGGCGTCTTTGATCATGGAGAAACTGGGCGGCGGGGCGGCGTCGATGACCTCTTCGTATTTTTCAATCAGGTTTTGCGAGCGGCGCCAGGAGCGGGGCCAGTGGTTAGCGAGCCAATGCAGCGTGATGGCGACGAAGAGGTCGATCAGCCAGTCGGAGACGAACGTGATCACCATGATCCACGTCTTGTCGGTGTCTTCAATGCCCAGATATCGCGAGAAGTGCACGACGACCACGGTGCCGGCGATCGCGGCCAGCGACGCGACCGTGATGTTCACGTTGATGTTGACGACTCGTTTGGCGTATTGGCGTTTCAGCCAGGGGTACATTGATCGCGATCGTAGACGGACGGGGCGAGACAAAAACAAACGCGGCCGGCGTGAAAGCCGGCCGCGGGGATTGGGTGTGGGCTCAAGAGGAAGGAGTCTGCGGAAACCCGCCTCGGAGAGGCGGGCCACCAGGAGAGGCGGGCCACCTCTGCTTGATCACTTCTTGAGGACCATGCCTTCGGGGAGGGTCATGCCGAGGTCCAGGCCCATGTCGTTGAGCTTCTTCTTGACCTCGCGGAGGGACGTGCGGCCGAAGGAGCGGACCTTGAGCAGGTCTTGCTCGGTGCGCGAAACCAGGTCGCTGACGATGTTGATCTGCGCCGACTCGAGGCAGTTGCTGGCGCGGACGGAGAGGTCCAGCTCGCCCACGGGCATGTTGAGCTTGCGGATGAGCTCTTCGTCCACCGACGCGGCGGCGGCGGCCTCTTCGCTCACGCGCTGCTCGCCGATCTCGAAGTATTGGACGAAAGCGTTGAGGTGCTTGCGGTTGATCTTGGCGGCTTCGACGAGGGCCATCTCGGGGGAGATGGTGCCGTTGGTCCAGATCTCCATCACGAGCTTGTCGTAGTTGGTCTTCTGGCCGACGCGGGTCTCTTCGACGAGATAGCGGACGCGCTGGACGGGGCTGAACATGGCGTCCAGCGGCATGACGCCGATCTCCTGCTCTTCGCCGGAGTTGTATCGCTCGCTGGCGGGGACATAGCCGCGGCCCTTTTCGACGCGCATTTCCATCTCGAAGTCGATCTTGTCGGTGAGCGTTGCGAGGACGAGGTCTTTGTTGATGATGGTGACGGAGGCGTCGGACTCGATGAGCTCGGCGGTGACCTCGCCGGGGCCGCGGGCGGCGACTTTGATGATCTTGGGCTCGTCGCTGTCGAGCTTGACGATGAGGCTTTTGACGTTGAGGACGATGTCGGTGACGTCTTCGAGGACGCCCGGGAGAGTGCTGAACTCGTGCTGGACGCCCTTGATCTTCAGGGTGGTGAGCGAGGCGCCTTCGAGGGCGGAGAGGAGGATGCGGCGGAGGGAGTTGCCGACGGTGGTGCCGAAGCCGCGCTCGAAGGGCTCGATCGAGAACTTCGCGTAGGTCGGGCCTTTGGAGCGGGGATCAACGGAAATACGAGAGGGCAGTTCGAGCCCACGCCACTTGATGCGCATTGTGCGATCCTTGAAAATATGCGGCAACCAGGGAGGCCGTTCCCAAACCCGGTCATCAGCCCCCGACGTGCCGCGTCGAGGGAGGCTTTCTCTCCGGGAGGGAGTGGTGAGATTATTGGCGTGTCGAGGGGGCTGGACAAGGCGGTTGTGAAGGGTCTGATGAAGGGCCTGATGAGGGCACGCTGCGGCTCCAAAGGCGTTGGAGCAGGGCAAGCGAGAAGGCGCTGCCGCACTCGGGGCAGCGACCCTTTGGGCCGCTGGCGGAGAGGTCGTAGAGGCAGTAGATGCAGCAGCGGCGATCGCTGCGACGGACCGCGGCCTTGATCTGCCGACGCATGTGCCATGTGAAACCCAAGAGCACGAACATCAGCACCAACTGCCCGCCGATCGCCAGCGTGAAATGGCGCGTCAGGGCTGAGGCGGGTGTCCGCAGAATCAACCAATCGACCAGCAAGACGGCGAAGGGCAGAGTCTGCAACAGCATGGCCGAACAGCAGATCCACAACTGCGTGCGCAGGCGCCCGGAGAGCTTGCTCAGGCGGTGGAGCTTCCAGCGGTGGATGAGCTTTCGCATGGTGGGATTGGCAAGGGAGAATGGCGGCGCGGGGGTAAGGCGACGACTTGGGCGGGGGTTTCATGGCGAAGGTTATCGAGGGGTTGGCATTTGGACGATCTTGGCAGGGGCAATCGCCGCGGCCATCTGCTTGCGTTCTCGTGGGTTGCTCCAGTAGACAATCTGACTCCATTGTTTTCGAAGCCAAAGAGCTTTGAAACGTTGGCCGCACTCGGGGCAGCGTGCGGATTCGGCTGAGCCGCGGAGGTCGTGGAGGCAACGGGGGCAGAGCAGGGCGCGATGTTCAATGGCCTTGGCGTGTATCGCTCTGAGGCGGGACATCATGATCGTGATCCACACGACGAAACTTATGACCAGCACCATCCACACTATTACCAGCCCTGTCACTAAGTACACAGGCGGGTTGGCGTAGTCCGGCCAGACCAACGTACTGAACGTACTGCTCAGGCCAACTAGTTGCTCTATTGCAATCCAAGCGGCGAGAACTGCGGGAGGCCCAAAGACGAGCGCTAGCGGAAAGGACAGACTCAAGTGCACTCTTGACAACCGCCTCAGCGTGCGTTGAGCCCGCCGGATTCGCAGCGCGTAGAAGTTGGGCGTGAAGAGCTTGGAGATCTGCATGGTGGCTAGGCCTGCGGGCTTGCTGACGCTAACGACGCGGGTTGGCGGGGGGCGGCTGCGGAGAGAGCGGAAGGTGCAATGAGCAGAACGGTCGTGCATTGAAGGCGCTTCAACTCGGAGCGGAAATGAAAACCGGCCCTGTGCGGGCCGGTTGGGGTTGGACTTGGGTTGTGTCTTCGAGTGCTCGAAGCCGAGGCTTCGATTAGACGCGGCGGCGCTTGGTGGGGCGGCAGCCGTTGTGGGGGACTGGGGTGTGGTCTTCGATGGCGCTGATGCGCATGCCGCTGGCGACGAGGCCGTTGACGGCGGACTCGCGTCCGGCGCCGGCGCCCTTGATGCGGACTTCGATCTCGGTGACGCCGACCTTGCGGGCGCGGGCGCCGGACTCTTCGCCGGCGCGGGTGGCGGCGAAGGGGGTGCTCTTGCGAGTGCCCTTGAAACCCATGGTGCCGGCGGAGGCCCAAGTGAGGGTCTCGCCGTTCATGTCGGTGATGGTGACGATGGTGTTGTTCTGACTAGCGCGGATGTGGGCGATTCCTCGCACCACGTTTTTGCGCACTTTCTTGACCTTCTTGCCCATGACTGGAATCCTCTATCGAAGCCGGCGGGGCGGAGATGCCGCGACGCCGGGGTGTATGCGAGTGTGATCCGTGTGGGTTTGAGGCGGTGCCCATCGCGATGAACGCGGGGGCATGCCTGGTACACACGGCGCGAGTGCTTAGCCCTTGACGCCCTTCTTGCCTGCGACGGTCTTGCGACGGCCCTTGCGGGTGCGCGAGTTGGACCGGGTGCGCTGGCCACGCGTGGGGAGGCCCTTGCGGTGGCGATCGCCGCGATAGGACCGGATGTCCTTGAGGCGCTGGATCTGCTGGGAGACCTGGCGGCGGAGGGCACCCTCGACGAGGTAGGTCGCGTCGATGATGGCGCCGATCTTGGCCGAGTCCTGCTCGGTCAGGTCGTTGGCGCGAGTGTCGGGGTTGATCCCGGCCTCAGCGAGAATGTCGGCGGCGAACTTGGGGCCGATGCCGTGGACATACTGGAGGGCGTAAAAGATCTTCTTCTTCTCGGGGATATCGATACCGGCAATACGGGGCACTGTGGAGACTCCATGGCTCGGCGGATCGTCAGGCCCATCGGGGCCCTACCCGCCGGCAGTTGGGGAAACGCGGGGAAAGTGGACGGGTCGGATTAGCCCTGCACTTGCTTGTGCTTGGGGTCGGCCTTGCAGATCACGCGGACCTTGCCCTTGCGGCGGACGATCTGGCAATCCTTGCAGATACGACGAACGCTTGCTCGAACCTTCACGGTGAAACCTCTCTGAAGACGTGAACGGCGCGGGCCGGCGAAGGCCCAGGCGAAATGAAACGGGGGGGAGTATAGCCGACAAAGACGGGGGACGCGGTCGGCGCGGGGGCGTTCAACGCGAGTGAAGCCGGCGGTTGGACCTAGTGCCGGAAGGTGATGCGGGCCTTGGTGAGGTCGTAAGGCGACATCTCAACAGTGACGCGATCGCCCGGGAGGATCTTGATGTAGTTCATGCGCATCTTGCCGGAGACGTACCCCAGAACGACGTGCTGGTTGGGAAGTTTGACGCGGAACATCGCGTTGGGAAGGGACTCGGTCACGGTGGCTTCCATCGTCAGTTTGTCGTCTTGCTTGGGCATGTGGTCTCAGGTGGGCGAGGCGGGGCAGGGAGCGGGGGTGCCGGGGAACGGGGGAACGGGCGCGATTCTGGGAGCGGACGGAAACTCAGAGAGCGCGGGGGCCGGGGAGGCGGGCGCCCTTGCCGTCGGCGTTGGAGAGGAAGCCAGCGTAGTTGCGCATCAGCAGGTTGGCCTCGATGCGTTGCATGACGTCAAGCATCACCGACACCGTAATGAGCAGGCCGGTGCCACCAAGGAACTGCGTGATCTGCTGGTTGATCTGGAAGCCGGCGGAGATGACCATCGGCAGGACCGCGATGAGGGCCAGGAAGCCGGCACCGACGAACGTGATCCTCTCCATCACGGCTTCGAGATACTCTGCGGTGCGCGGGCCGGGGCGAAGGCCGGGGACGAAGGAGCCGTGCTCGCGGAGCTGCTTGCTCATTTCTTCAGGGTTGAACTGGACGGTGATCCAGAAGTAGCTGAAGAAGTAGATAAGGATGACCTCGCCGACGATGTAGAGGAAGTTGCCAAAGGTCATCTGCTCGTTGAGCCAGATCAGCGATTGCGCGAAGACACCGGTCGCGTCGCTGCCGGTGGGAGCGACAGCGGAGACGACGCTGGCGAGGATCATGGACGGGAAGATCAAGAGCGAGCTGGCGAAGATCACGGGCATGACGCCTGCGTGGTTTACGCGGAGCGGGAGATAGCTGCGTTGGCCGCCATAGACCTTGCGCCCTCGGGTGTGCTTGGCTTGCTGGACGGCGATGCGACGCTGGGCGACGGTGAGCACGACGCTGCCGGCGACGACTGAGGTGAACAGGGCGAAGAGGATGATGATCGCCAGGGGCGGGATCGTGCCGGCGGTGTATCCAGCGCTGACTTGCTGGACGGCCGCGGGCATGCTGGCAACGATGCCAGCCATGATGAGCATGGAGATGCCGTTGCCGATGCCGTACTTCTCGATCTGCTCGGCGAGCCACATGAGGAAGACGGTGCCAGCGGTGAGGGCGGTGACGGCCATGAACCACCAAGCGGGGCTTGAGGCCCACTGCGAGTAGATCATGTTCTGGCTCTCAGTGAACTTGAGATAGCCGATGGCCTGGAAGATCGCGAGGACAATGGTCGCGTAGCGTGTCCACTCCTGGATCTTTTGACGACCGGTGGGGCCTTCTTCCTGGAGCTTCTTCAGCTTGGGCAGAACGGTCTGCAAGAGCTGGAAGATGATGCTCGCGGAGATGTAAGGCGCGACGCCGAGGCCGAAGATGGTGGAGTGACTGAACGCGCCGCCGGAGAGCATGGCGATGACGTTGAGCGCGCCGGCGGCGGCGGAGCCCTCGGACTGCTGCTTCTCCATCGCTTCGCGCAACTGCTCCTGGTTCACGCCCGGGAGCGGGATCCAGTGGCCGATGCGGAAGACGGCGAGCATGCCGATGGTGAAGAAGATCTTGTTGCGGAGTTCGACGATCTTGAAGATGTTCAGCAGCGCCTGGAGCATGCAATTTCCTGCAAAGACCGCGGTTGTTCGGGCGGTGGATCGTCGGTCAGAACGGGGAATCTCGCGGAGTAAAACGTGAGATCGCGACGGGCGGGGGTGCGGGGAGAGAGTCTAGGTCAATCGATCGCTTCGTTCCGGGTTCGGCGTGACGGCGAGACCAAGGGGCGGGTGAAAAAGAGGCAGGGGCAAGCCACCGGGGCCGGGTGGCCCGAGAGACTCGCCCCCGGAATCGATGGGCTGCGTGCGATGGTGGATCAGGCCTTGCGGGCGCCCTTGTCGCCCTTATCGCCCTTATCGGCCCTGCCGCCTTTGTCGGCCTTGTCGGCCTTCGGCACCTTGGGTGCCTTCGCGGGCTTGGCTTCGTCGGTCTTGGCGGTTGACTCGGCGTCCTTGTCCTTTGGCTTGATCTTAAACGAGGCGCGCTTGGCGGCGGCGGCGGTGAGGCGCTTGGCCTTCTTGGTGAGGTTCTTGGGGGTGCGATCCTCGCTGTTGCGATCTACGCCGCGGACGAAGTCGCGACGGGTGCCGGTCTCGTTGACCGAGCCGCCGGCGTCGATGATCATTTTACGGGCGGCGGCAGAGACGCGGCTGGCCTCGACTTTGAGCTTGAGTTTCAGGCCTTCGTTGGCGACGTCGCCCAGGACTTTGAGGTCGCGGGAGTCATCGCGGATCAGGCCGGCGGCGATGAGGCTGGCGGAGTTGACATCGCCACCCTTGGCGAAGGCCGGGTGAGCGGCGATCTCGCGGAGGTTGACGATCCAGAAGTTGGTCTCGAAGCGGGCGTTGGAGAAGCCGAACTTGCGGATGCGACGGAAGAGGGGCATCTGGCCGCCTTCGAACGCGCCCTTGCGAGCAGTGCCAGAGCGGGAGCCTGCGCCCTTGTTGCCGCGCCCAGAGGTCTTCCCGCGCCCGCCGCCCTCGCCGCGACCGACACGCTTGCGTGCCTTGTACTTGCCGGCGTCTTTGGTGATCTCGTGAATCATGGCCATGGGAGGAGTCCTGGGAACGGCAAGAGGCGACAGACGTCGATTCGCCGCGGGTGATCAGAGAGCGAGACAGGAACGGATACGGGACGGGGAGAAGCGTGACAGGAGGTCAAGCGAGGTGAGGGGATCAGGCCGGTGCGCCGCCGCCGGGGGTCGCGGTGATCGACTGGGACTGTTGGCCGCCGCCGCCGCCGCGGGGCCCGCCACGACCGCCACCACCACCGCCGCCGCCGCCACGACCGCCACCACCGCCACGACCCTTGCGTTCCTGGCCGATAGTGTTGACGGGGCCACGAGCCTTTTCAGACTTGGCCGCGGCGGACATAAACTGCTTGCCCTTTTCGATCTTCATGGAGATCTCGGTGGGCTCGAGCTGCTGGCCGCGGAGGGCGGCGACGGACTCGGGCGTGCGGAGCTTAGAGAGGGCGACGAAGACGGCCTGCAGGATGTTCTGCGGGTTGGTGTTGCCGTAGCACTTGGTGAGGCAGTCTTTGATGCCAGCCAGATCGAGCACGGCGCGAACGACGGTGCCAGCGACGACGCCGGTGCCGGGGGACGCAGGGATCAGGCGGACGGAGGCGGCGCCGAACTTGCCATCCACCTCGTGGTTGATGGTGGTGCCGATGCGCGTCACCTTGAACATGTTGCGCTGCGCGGCCTTCTGGCTCTTCTCGATGGCGTTGGGGACTTCGCCACTCTTGGCGTAGCCGAAGCCGACATCGCCATTGCGGTTGCCGACCACGACGAGCGAGCCGAAGCTGAATCGACGTCCACCCTTCACGGTTGCGGAGGTGCGGTAGACGCCGATGGTCGTGGACTCGATACTGGATTTTTCGTCAAGCAACTCGGGCATGGGTCGGTCTCGTGTGGTCGGTCTTGGGGGATCAGCGAGTCGGCGTGCGTGAGAGTCTGAGATCAGTGAAACGCGAGGATCAGAACGCGAGGCCTTCCTTGCGGGCGGCATCGGCCAGGGCCTTCACGCGCCCGTGGAACTTGAACCCGGCGCGATCGAAGACGACGGTGGTGACGCCCTTTTCCTTGGCTCGTTTGGCGACCAGAGCCCCCACCATCGCGGCGGCCTCGGTGTTGCCGGTTTTCTCGAGCTTCAACTCGGTCTCGAGCGACGACGCGGACGCGACCGTGCGGCCCGCCAGATCGTCAATCACCTGGGCGTAGATGTGGTTCAGCGACTTGTACACCGCCAGGCGCGGGCGCGCCGGGTGGCCCTCAACGCGCTTGCGGATACCGATATGGCGGCGGGAACGACGAACGGCTTTGTGCTTGCTCTTGTCCATGGGTTCAGCCTCGGGCTGAGAATCGCTGCGGGACGGAATGATGCTGACGAACGATCGAGAGAACGGGAGAACGAGGAGGCGGGGTGATGAACGACGCACGACTTACGCCGCGCCGAAGGCCTTGCCGCTCTTGCGCTTGATGACTTCTTCGCGATACTTGATGCCCTTGCCGTTGTACGGCTCGGGCTTGCGGTGGGCCCGCATCGTGCTAGCGAACTGGCCGACCATCTGCTTGTCGGAGCCCTCGACCTTGACCAGCGACTTATCGACGGTGACCTTCAGGCCCTTGGGGATCGTCATGAAGATGGAGTTGGCCATACCCACGACGAGCTTGAGCTTGTCGCCGGTGACGGCGGCAGTCCAACCCACACCGACCACGTCCATTTCCTTCATGTAGCCCTTGGTCACGCCCAGAATGTTGGAGTTGATCAGTGCGCGAGTCGTACCCCAGAACGCGCTGAGGTTCGAATCGTTCTCGAGCCGGACCTCGTCCACGCTGCAGACGAGCTCCTTCTTGGCCTCGTCAAACTGCACCTTCACCTCGGGGCGGCAGGTGAGCGCGAGCGTGCCCAATGGGCCGGTGACAGTGACGACGCGGTCCTTGATCGCGATCTTGACGTTCGCGGGAACCGGGATGGGCTTGCGGCCGATGCGGGACATGGTGAGGTTCCAGGGGAGGGGGCGGGGGCAGGGATCGAGGGAGCGAGGGATCTAGGGAGAGGCAGCGGCGCGGGAGGCGGGAAAGTTAGTCGATTACGCAGAGGAGCTCGCCGCCGACTTTTTCGCGGCGTGCTTTACGATCGCTCATGACGCCCTTGGAGGTGCTGACGACTGCGATGCCCAGGCCCTGCATGGGGCGGGGGATCTCTTCGACCTTGCAATACTGGCGGCAGCCGGGCTTGCTGGCGCGCTTGACGGTGTTGAGGACCATCTCGCCGCGCGGGCCGTAGCGGAGGCGGAGGTTGATCTTCCCTTCGTGCCCATCGGGGAGGATTTCGAAGCCTTCGACATAGCCCTCTTCGCGGAGCACGTCGGCGATGCCGCGGCAGACGAAGGAGTTCTTGCACACAACGGTCTTGGCGCGGTTGCGCAGCGCGTTGCGGATGCGGGTCAGCATGTCGGAGATCGGGTCGTTGAAAGACATGGTGTGCGTCTCTGGGGTCTTCGTGAATCGGAGGATCAAGCGGGGCGAGGACGGGTGGACGGGGAGCGAGGAGAACTTACCAGGAGGCCTTGCGCATGCCGGGGATCTTGCCCTCAAGCGCGAGCTTGCGGAGCATGATGCGGCTGATGCGGAACTTGCGGTAGACACCGTGGGCGCGCCCGGTAAGCTGACAGCGGCGCACGGTGCGGGTGCTGAACTTGGGGGGGCGGTTGGCCTTGGCAAAGAGCGCTTTGGTCGTCATGGTTCGATCCTCGGGGGACGGGTCGATGCGGATCTGGGAACGCGGGGGGGCCGAAGGGGCTGGGACAGGGGAGAGATCAGGCGGGGGCGGGGGCGGGGGTGGGCGCGGGAATGGAAGACTTCTTCTTCTCCTCGGGCTTGACGAACGGCATGCCAAGCTCGCTCAGCACTTGGCGGCTGAGCTCGGGGTTGGAGCGATCAAAGCAGAGGTTGATGTTCATGCCGTGGGTGAAGGTGGCCTCGGCCATGTTGATCTCGGGGAACACGCCCTGCTCGTTGAGGCCGAAGGAATAGTTGCCCTGCTTGTCAAAGCCGGTGGCCTTGAGGCCGCGGAAGTCCTTGATACGAGGGCAGGCGAGGTTGATGACGCGATCGAGGAAGTGCCACATGCGGTCGCGGCGGAGCGTGACCATGGCGCTGCTCTCGGCGCCTTCGCGGAGCTTGAAGTTCGACACGCTCTTGCGAGCGATGACGACGACGGGCTTCTGGCCGGTGACGCGCTGGATAGTATCCAGGACCGTGGACTTGACGTGGGCCGGGAGCTTGTTGCCTTCAAGGTGGCGGCCCATGTTCACGTTCACGACGATCTTGGAAAGTCGCGGCTGCTGCATGGGGTTGTTGACGCCGAACTTCTCGCCCAGGGCCTGCGCGACGTGCGTCTTGATGCGCGTCTGCAGGCGGGGCTCGACGCGCGGGCCGGTGATGGTGCCATCATCGATCTGGATCGCGCCGCCCCTGGGGGCCTTCGCGGCGGCTTTCGCTTTGCCGGCGACCTTCTTGGCCTCTTTGGAGGCCGCGTCACCCTGGGGCTTCTTGCTGTCGTTGTCGCTGGCCATAGGTCTTCTCGCTTGAAACGTCGGACAGGGACCGAGTGCGTTGAGTCAGGACCGGGAGGCGGGCTGGCGGGAGCCTGGCCCGCGCCGGCTTACTTCTTGGTGGTGCGCGTGCCGCGGACGACGGAGAGTTCGCTGCCGCCGCGAGCGGCAACACGGACCTTTGAGCCGTCGGACTTGGTGGTGAAGCGGACGCGGGTGGCCTTGCCGTCGACGACGGGGGAGACCTTGGACATGTGGAGGGGGGCCTCACGGGTGACGACGCCACCCTGGGGGTTGGCTCGGCTGGGCTTGAGGTGGCGCGTGACGAGATTGACGCCCTCGACCACGACGCGCGTCTTGTTCGCGTCGAGCTTGTCGGGCATGACCTTCTTGATTTTACCGACGGCACCTCTGAAGTCGCCGCTGGTCACGACGACGGTGTCGCCTGATTTCACATGACTTGGCATGATTACACAACCTCCGGGGCCAGAGACACGATCTTCATGTAGTTCTTGTCGCGGAGTTCGCGAGCGACGGCACCGAAGATGCGGGTGCCCTTGGGGTTGCCGTCGTCTTGGATGAGCACCACGGCGTTGGCGTCAAACCGCACGTACGAGCCGTCGGCACGACGGATCGGCGTGGCGGTCCGGACAACGACGGCCTTGGACATATCGCCGGGCTTCACGTCGGCGCCGGGGAGCGCCTTCTTGATGGAGACGAATACGCGATCACCGATGCCGGCCATGCGGCGAGTGAACTTGCCCGAGGCGGTGGAACCGCCGTACACGCGGATGACGTAGGCGATCTTCGCCCCGCTGTTATCCGCGACTTCGCATCGTGTTTCCTGCTGCAGCATGGTTGGACTCTTTGTGCCCGCGATGGTCTCGCGGGCGGGTGGACTCGATCACTTGCAACCGACGTGGACGGTGAAGAGAAACAGACTTAGGACTTCGCGGCCGGTTCGACGCTCTGGAACTTCATGCTGGCACCCTTGCGGACGATGCGGACGAGCTTCCAGAACTTGGTCTTGCTCATGGGGCGGCAGGGCGCAACTTCCACGAGGTCGCCAAGCTGGCTCTCGTTGGTCTCGTCGTGCACGTGCAGCACGGTCCGCGTGCGAAGGATCTTGCCGTACTTCGGGTGCATCATCGAGTTGGGCACAACGACCTTGCGGGTCTTGGTGCGCTTGTCGCTCTCGACGAGGCCGATCTTGGTGGCGGGAGCCTTCTTGGCGGGGGAGCTTGTGGCCATTGGTCGCGTTCTCGCTGGGGGACTGGGGGCGGGGACCGAGGGATCAGGGGATCGAGGGACTAGGGAAACAAGAAATCAGCTCTTGACGGCAGCCTTCTTCGTCGCGGGCCTCTTGGCAGGTGCGGCCATCTCAACGGGGGCGGGGGCCTGAGCGGCGGCGGCGTTCCTGGCGAGGTGACGTGCCGAGCGCTCGGTGAGAAGGCGGGCGACATCGCGCCGGATCTTCTTAAACTGCGAGTTGTCCTCGACCTTGTCGGTCGTCAGGTGCTGGCGGAGCTCGAAGAGCTTCATGCGCAGGCGAGTCGCCTCCGACGTGATCTCTTCCTTGCTCAACTTGCGGGCTTCGGTGCCGTTCATGGTCAGGTCCTTGCGAGTCAGTGGTCGGGAATCAGTGGTCAAGGGTCAGTGGTCAGGAGTCAGCAGAGAGAAATCACGCGGGCTCAGACCGCGACGCGCCGGCGCACGAGACGGCAGCGGACGGGCATCTTCATCGCGACGCGGAGGAACGCGGACTTGGCGACGGCTTCGGACACGCCGGCGAGCTCGAAGAGCATGGTGCCGGGCTTGATGCGAGCCGCCCAGTACTCGACCTCGGCCTTGCCGGTGCCCATTCGAGTTTCCAGCGGCTTCTTGGAGATCGGCTTGTCCGGGAAGATGCGGATGAAGAGCTTGCCCTCGCGCTTGAGCAGGTGCATGCAGGCGATACGACCGGAGTCGATCGTCTTGCCGGGAAGCCAGCAGCCTTCCAGAGCTTGCAGGCCGTAGTCGCCGAAGGCGACGTAGTTGCCCTTGGTCGCCTTGCGATTGCGGACACGCCGGAACTCTTTCCGGTACTTGACTCGTTTGGGCATCAATGCCATGTGGAGCTCTCCAAACCTTGAACGCCTCGCGGCGTGTGATCCAACCT